>NCGK01000058.1 GCA_002281735.1 Gammaproteobacteria bacterium 28-57-27 | reverse complement strand
GTGCATACAGGCCGGAAGGATGCGGCACGGCGCGCTCTTCAATCGCCGTAATCACCCCGGACGTCGGCGCATGCACCGGCGCGCTGACATAGCCATCGGCCTTGGCCAGACACTGATTGCGTAACACGCGCTCGCCGACCTTGACCACAGGCTCTGCCGCCGCGCCGATATGCTGCTTCAGTGGAAGCTGTAATTGCTGCGGCATAACAGCACGGCGAATCGGCGTGGCATTGGACTCGCTCTTGTGCTGCTCTGGGTGCAAACCGCCGGGGAAACGGTGTAAAACGCGCTCGCTCATGCTGCGTCCTCACGTTCAGTCAGGACCTGCGCCGACTTCAAGCCCTCTCTCCCGCCCTCGCCCACAAGGGGCGAGGGCGCTACAACCTGCTCCACGGAAGGGGGTTCATGCACCGCAAACGCCTCCGCAATATCCAATCTCCCCTCCGGACTCGGCCAGCGCCATTGTTCCAACTGCGCTTTCAACGGCAGCATGTAAATACAATCCACCGGACAGGGCGCAACACATAATTCACAGCCGGTACATTCATCCACAATCACCGTGTGCATCAATTTTGGTGCGCCCAGAATGGCATCCACCGGGCAGGCCTGAATGCACAGCGTGCAGCCGATGCATACCTGCTCATCAATCCAGGCCACGCTTTTCGCTTTTTCCGCCCCATGCTCGGCGTTGAGCGGCTTGGCTTCAACACCCAGCAAGTCGGCCAAGGCCTTGATCGTCGCCTCGCCACCGGGCGGGCATTGGTTGATGTCGGCTTCACCACGCGCAATCGCCTCGGCATACGGGCGGCGGCAGCAGCGCATCGATCTTGTCCGCCAGAGGATCGCCCTCGACCTTGAATGCCTGCCCGGCGTAACCGAGCAGCAGACCCAATACCAAGGCCAGCAGAGTAAAGACCAGGAGTGCGCTAAACATCAGACTTTGACCAACCCGGCGAAGCCCATGAATGCCAAAGCCATCAAGCCCGCAGTCACCAGACCGATCGGCGTGCCCACAAACGGCTTGGGCACATCCGCTGCCGCCAGTCGCTCGCGCATCGCGGCAAACAACACCAGCACCAGCGAAAAGCCCACTGCTGCACCAAAGCCATACACCGCCGCCTGCGCCAGATTGTGCTCTTCCTGCACATTCAGCAGCGCCACCCCCAAGACCGCGCAATTGGTAGTAATCAGCGGCAGATAAATGCCCAACACGTTGTGCAACACCGGACTGGCTTTTTTCAGCGCCATTTCGGTGAAATTCACCACCGCCGCAATCAGCACAATAAAGGCGATGGTGCGCAGATACTCCAGCCCGAACGGCTCCAGCAGATAGTTTTGCGCCAGATGACTCAACACCGAGGAAAGCGTCAGCACAAAAGTG
>NCGK01000013.1 GCA_002281735.1 Gammaproteobacteria bacterium 28-57-27 | reverse complement strand
ACTGCCGCCGCCACTGGCACGGTAGTTGTTGGTGACCACGATGACCTCTTGCGCCGCGCCTAAAGCCACGCCGTTGATATTCAGGTTGACGATACGACTACCTTTCGGCTGAGTCACATCAATCTGGTAGCTCAGGCCTGCGCCTTGGATCACATCGAAGTTATAGGACGCGAAGCTTGAGTTAATCAACTCCTGGTCTTCCGCCTTGCTCGGATCAATCTGGTTGAAATACTCCGCTGACTTTTCCAGCCAAGCCTTGACATCCGCGCCCTTGATTTTCACCGCTTGCAAGGTGTTCGGATAGAGGTAGACATCGGCCACGTTCTTGATCGCAATGCCGCCGGCAGCAACATCGGTGTAACCCGTGTTGTTGAAGTTCATTTTGAACGGTGCGGCAGCAGAAATGATCGGCAGCTTGGCATACTGTGTCAGGCTCTTGGCCACCACATCGGTCACGTGGGCAATCTGCGCATCATTGATGAGCTGCACCACGCTCGGCGAGCCGACCTGGGTAAACTGGCTGGCGATGCGGTAGTCCGTGGTGCCGACCGGGGTCTGCACGTACTTGATGGTCGCCTCGTGCTCAGTCTTGACCAGCTTGGCGATTTCCGGATCAGCCGCGCTGTACACCTTGGCGCCGCTGGCGTCCGTGGTGGTGATGGGCTTGAGCTGCGAGCTTGCGGCCACGCGCTTCCACGCCTTGCCGTCCCACTCCAGATCCAGCTTGATCAGGCCGACGTTGTTGCCCCAGAAGCCACCCATGACCGCTTGCACGCCCTTGATCGTGCCCTTGACGTTATCCACGCCGTCGATCTTGGCGTAAGCGGTTCCATTGGGGAAATAGCTGTGCGAGTGACCCATGAACATGGCGTCGATGCCTGCGACATCGGCCACGTAGTAGGCGGCGTTTTCCATCGTGGCGCTGTAGGCGCGGTTGTCGATGCCGCCATGCACCATGGCGACGACGACATCGGCGCCCTTGGCGCGCATTTCCGGCACGTATTTCTCGGCGGACTCCTTCACGCCTTCGACATAGACCTTGCCGTCGAGCCACTTCTTGTCCCACATCACGATGGGCGGCGGGGTGAAGCCGATCACACCAACCTTGATCTTCTGGCCGCTGAACGTGCGCTCAAGAATCACATACGGTGTGTAGAGCGGCTTTTTGTCGGCGGTTTTGTACACGTTGGCGCTGACCAGTGGGAAGTCCGGACCCTTGCAGGCGGCGTATTTGGCATCCCAGTTGCCGTTGTGCGTGATCTGGCTGAGATAGTCAAGGCCATAGTTGAACTCGTGGTTGCCCACGGCCATGACGTCGTACTTCAGGTAGTTCATCGCCTTGAACTGGGCGTGAGTCTCTTCGCACTTCACCGGATTGACCGTGGCCTGATAGTCGCCCAGCGCAGTACCCTGGAGGGTGTCGCCGTTGTCGAGCAGCAGGGTATTGGGGTTGTCCTTGCGAATCTGCGCAATGACCGTTGCCGCACGCTCCAGACCGATGGTCTTGTCTTCGGCGGTCTTGAAATAGTCGTAGCTGAGGACGTTGGTATGCAGGTCGGTGGTTTCTGCCAGGGCGACCGACACCTTGGTTCCGACGGCGGGAGAGACCGGGGCGGGGGTAACAGGGGCAGGAGTGACCGGGGTCGGGGTAGTTGCAACAGCAACATCGTCACCGCCACAACCGTAAAGCAGGACACTGGCTGAAAACATCAGCCCGAGAGTAAGCGGCGTGCGTGCCGCGAAAGACAATATGGACATGCGTGACTCCGTGATAGATCCATGTAATGAAAGAACCCTGCGATTGGAGCAGCTCAAGTTGACGCGCACATGACACTTTGCGTGTCCATTGACAATCTTTGGCTTCACTACAGCTGAATAAATAAATTCAACCACGCTGAGACAAAAGCTGCGTCGCGACACGGCCAGCATGGGCGCACACTCCTGTCGCTCGGTGTCCAGTCTGCCGAAAACGTGGCGCTGATCCTGTCCATCCACACGCACAAAAAAAGAGGGGGTTTTTATAAATCGTTACTCCGGGCTTGACCCGGAATCTAGTGCATTGACTTCAGTGGATTCCCGCCTACGCGGGAAAAACGAAAATGGCTAGGGCTTACGCAAAAGTGTTCCAGCAAGGCAAAGCGCCGAAGACAGTCACCGAGTACGGCGAGGCGCTTGAACGCCGCTGGGGCGCTTTTGCGTAAGCCCTAATTTATAGAAGCGCCCCCTAGTACGTTCGGCTCACCCACGCACAACTACCGCCCCCCTCACGCTCATCGATACCCATGCGCCAGCCTTGAGCTTCGGCCAATTGACGGGCGATGGCCAAACCCAGACCACTGCCACCGGTAGTGAGATTGCGTGAAGGCTCAAGACGGGTAAAGGCCTGAAACACACGTTCACGCTGGCCTGCCGGGACACCAGGACCACGATCCAAAACCTCAAAGCGCCATCCTGTTGTGCCGCAATGCAGCACCAATTCAATGTCCTGCTGATGGCTATAGCGCCAGGCATTGTCGAGCAAATTTCCGAGAATACGCTCCAAAGCCAGGGGAGCGACCTGTGCGCGGCATGTTTCTGCGCCCGCTAAACTCAGCCTTATGCCACCGCGCTGCTGATCGGCCACCAGCGAGGATGCCAAGACAGCGAGATCAACGACTTGCGTGGGCAGCGCGAGTGGCTCGGCCTGCGTTGCCGACAGAAGGGACCATTGGGCACGCGCGAGTTGCAGGGTTTGTGCAATCAGTTGATCCATGGCCTCGACATCACGCACCAAGCCGTCACGCAAACTCGGGCGGTTTGAGTCATGCTCTGCCCCATCGGGCAACATTTCCAAGGCCAAACGCATACGCGCCAGCGGGGTGCGTAAATCATGCGAGATTCCCACCAGCAAGGTGGTGCGCGCCTGCTCGTGCTGCTGGATGTTGTGCATCATCTGCTCCAGCGTGCGCGCGAGGGCGCAAACCTCAAATACATCGGTCGGCTTGACCGGAAGCGCCGTCGCCTCGCCCTGACTCCAGGCTTGCGCAGCTTGCGTTATGCCTTCCAGCGGCTTGACCAAGCGCCGGGTGAGCAGCAACGCCAACAGCCCGGCCAGCAAGGATGAACCCAGCAAAATCAAGCCCAGTGCCCACAGTCGCGCATTAAACAGGCGCGGCGCGGCAAAGCTCAGACTAAATGCCTGCCCGTTCATCCACAGACAGACATCCAGTTTTTGCGCGGACTCAAGCTTGGCCACTCGCGGTCGTGCTTGAGACGTATTCTGGCTCGCCAAACGTTGCACCAAGGCACGCCGCAAGGCTGCGGGATAGGATGCCCATGGCGCATCCAAATCTGCGTAATCCACACAACTCGGCACCAAATCAATCCCATGCCGTGTGTGCAACTCGGTCGCAAAATCCGCACGCGTGCCTTGCGGCAACTCCAGCCACGTCTGCACGGCCAAAACTAACAAGCCAGCTTTATCCTGGGCGGATTGCTGGGTCAGCGGCCAAAGCACCAAGGCCAATACCAGCACCAAGGCGAAGGAAATTTGCGCAGCAAGCGTCCCAAACAAGCCCCACGCTAAGTGCTGAAACAGCGGGCGCGAGCGGCACGATGAGGTCGAGCTCATGGTGCAGCGCGCCCTTCAGGAATAAACACGTAGCCCTCACCGCGTATGGTCAAAAGATAGCGCGGCTGACTGGGGTCAGGCTCGATTTTGCGCCGTAGACGGGTTACGCGCACATCCATGCTGCGATCGAACGGCGAACGATCGAGACCGCGCAGATCATCCAGCAATTGTTCCCGCGAGAGCAGGCGGCGCGGCTGCTGCATCAAGGCGCGCAAGAGCTGGAACTCACCCTCGGTCAACGCAATCTCCTCGCCATTCAAGGTCAGGCGATGCACATCCAAATCCATACGAAACCCCGCCTGCTCAAGAATGCTGGCCGGACGTACCCGCGCGGCGGATCCCGGCGGCGAGGCTGGCTCGACTAAAACCGGCGCGTCAGACTGCGCCACACGCCGCAACACAGCACGAATACGCGCCAACAATTCACGCGGGTTGAATGGCTTGGCCAAATAATCATCCGCACCAACTTCCAAGCCAATAATGCGATCCAGATCCTCGCCGCGCGCCGAAAGCATGATAATTGGAGCTGAGCCGCCCGCGCGCAGGCGCCGCGCAATTGACAAGCCATCCTCACCCGGCAGCATTAAATCCAGCAGAAAAACATCCGGACGTGCGCCCTCAAGCAGCGCCTGATCCAGCGCCAAGCCATCGCTCATGCCACGCACTGCAAACCCCTGCTCGCCCAAGTAGCGCAACAGCAAATCACGCAACGCTTCATCGTCATCAATGACCCAAATACTCGACATCGTTGAATCCTGAATGGATGAGATCAATGCAGGGAATATATCAGTGCTGCCTTGGTCGTTACGCGAGCTGTAACACACTGTTACACACCGTTGCACAGCCGCAATACCCGCGCAAGGTGCGTGCGCGAAGATGCGTCCCACGCCCACTGACACCCGCGACCGCTCGACCCACCATGATCCGATTCACCCTTGCCCTGCTCTTGATCGTCCCGCTTGCTCCCGCATTGAGCGACGAGCTGCGGATCGACCCGGCGCGCTTGCACGCCCAAGTGCAACAACACACCGAACAGGCTGCGGTGCAGGGTGCGGCACCGACGGCGGCAACGGAATGGGTTAGCTCCCCAGACGCTGTGCCTTCAATGGGGCATGACCACGCCGGACAGGGCGAGCAAGGCCGTGGCTACGGCCAGGGTTATGAGCGGCGTTACGGTCAAAGTGCAGACCACGCTGGCTCCGCCTCAACCATGTCACCGACTGGTATGCGTCAAGGCGCGGGCATGAGTGCTGGCGGTGGGCATGGTCGGCACTAACGCTTCTTCAACGATCACTTCAACCAAAGGTCAACCGCATGTTCAAGCATTCAACCCAATCAACCCTCAGCATCGTTCTTGCACTCGGCTTTATCGGTCTTGGCGGTTGCGGTGGTGGTAGCGGCACGGACAGCACCACCACCGCGGACACGACCACGACACCGGTGCCTGCCACTCCCGTAGCGAACAATAGCTGCCCAAGCACCGTCATCCCACTCACTCAAGCGGAAGTCGACGAAATCTTGTTTATGCGTGAAGAAGAAAAGCTCGCGCGCGATGTGTATGCCGATCTCGCCACCTACTGGCAAGCACAAGCGGGTACGGTTCCTGTGGTCACCATCATGAGCAATATCGTCAAAGCCGAACAAAGCCACATGGACAGCGTAAAAGGCGTGCTGGAGTGCTACGGCCTACCCGATCCAGTCGGCGCCAACGAACCCAGCGGCATCTTTCTCAACCAAGAACTCGCTCAGCTTTACACCACGCTCATGACCCGAGGCAAAACCAGCCAGAACGAGGCGCTCAAAGTCGGCGGTTTGATTGAAGAGGTCGATATCGAAGACCTGCAACGCTCAATTGAAATCAGCCAGCAGGCTTACACCGATCAAGTGTACGCAGCGCTGATGTGTGGCTCGCGCAACCACCTACGCGGCTTTGCCGGGCAACTGATTAAAACGCAAGGCAAATACACCGCGCAGCTTCTTCCGCAAGCTACAGTCGATGCCATTCTCGCCACAGAAAATGAAACCTGCGGCGGTGCCAGTTCTGCTGGCAGCGACAAGCAAAACGGCAAGTCTTAATTTTTATCCACCCAGCCCACACGAGCGCTACGGCGGTCGCTGAGCTGCCTGATTTTCGGCAAAAAAAAAAAGGGGGCGCATCCGCGCCCCTCTTTTTTTCTTGCCAACTCAACGCGGAGTTAGCCCTTGTTCAACACCAGCGCATCACCCTGCGCATCCACGCGGATGACTTCACCCGGCAAAAACTCACCCTTGAGAATCGCCTGTGCCAAACTGTTTTCCAACTTCTGCTGAATGGCGCGCTTGAGCGGACGCGCACCGTAGACTGGGTCGAAGCCCGCCTCGCCGAGTAAATCAAGTGCGGCTTCGCTAAGCTCCAAACGCATATCGCGCTCCTGCAAACGCTTGCGTAAATTAAGGGTCTGAATGCCCACAATGGCGCGGATTTGCGTGCGATCCAGCGGATGGAAAACCACGGCTTCATCAATGCGGTTGATAAATTCAGGACGGAAATGCCCGCCGACCACCTCCATCACTTCCGCTTTCATCTGCTCGTAATTCGCCTCACCGGCCAGCTCCTGAATCCGATGCGAGCCCAAATTCGAGGTCATCACAATGACTGTATTGCGGAAATCCACCGTGCGCCCCTGGCCGTCGGTCAAGCGACCATCGTCCAGCACTTGCAACAGCACGTTGAACACGTCCGGATGCGCTTTTTCCACCTCGTCCATCAGCACCACAGAATATGGCTTGCGGCGCACCGCCTCGGTCAGATAACCACCTTCTTCATAGCCGACATAACCCGGAGGCGCGCCGATCAGCCGCGCCACGGAATGCTTCTCCATGAACTCGGACATATCCATACGCACAATGGCTTCTTCGGTGTCGAACAAAAAGCCCGCCAGCGCCTTGGCCAGCTCGGTCTTGCCCACGCCCGTTGGCCCTAAAAACAGGAACGAACCATTCGGACGATTGGGGTCGGACAGCCCGGCGCGTGAGCGGCGAATTGCATCCGATACCGCCTTGACCGCCTCGCGCTGGCCCACCACACGCTTGCCCAGTTCTTCTTCCATGCGCAGCAACTTGTCGCGCTCACCTTCCAACATTTTGCTGACTGGGATACCCGTCCAGCGCGCCACCACTTCGGCAATTTCTTCTTCGCCCACTTCGGTGCGCAACAGTTTGAAGGCGGTTTGATCGACGTTTTGCGCCTCGACCAAGCGCTTCTCCAACTCGGGAATGCGCCCGTATTGCAGCTCGGACATACGCGCCAAATCGCCCGCCCGCCGCGCGGCCTCAAATTCAACACGAATGCGATCCAGCTCTTCCTTGATCTTGGATGCGCCTTCGAGCGAAAACTTCTCGCGCTTCCACTCCTCATCCATGCCGTCAAACTCGGTTTGCAGGCGCAGGACTTCCTCGCCCAGCGCCGCCAGACGCTTCTTGCTCGCCTCGTCGGTTTCCTTCTTCAGCGCCTCCTGCTCCATACGCAACTGAATCAAGCGACGCTCCAGACGATCCATGGCCTCCGGCTTGGAATCGATTTCCATGCGAATGCGGCTGGCCGCCTCGTCGATCAGGTCAATGGCCTTGTCCGGCAACTGGCGACTGGTGATGTAGCGGTGCGACAAGGTGGCGGCGGCAATGATCGCCGGGTCGGTAATATCGACCTTGTGATGCACCTCATAACGCTCTTTCAGGCCACGCAAAATGGCAATCGTGTCTTCAACGGACGGCTCATCCACGATCACCTGCTGGAAGCGGCGCTCCAGTGCGGCATCTTTTTCGATGTACTGGCGGTATTCGTCCAGCGTGGTCGCGCCGATGCAGTGCAGCTCGCCGCGCGCCAAAGCGGGCTTGAGCATATTGCCCGCATCCATCGCACCTTCACCCTTGCCCGCGCCGACCATGGTGTGAATCTCGTCGATGAACAGGATGATCTGCCCCTCGGCCTTGGACACATCGTTCAAAACCGCCTTCAAACGCTCTTCAAACTCACCACGAAACTTGGCACCGGCCAGCAACGAACCCATGTCGAGCGACAACACGCGCTTGCCTTTCAAGCCTTCCGGCACCTCGCCATTCACCACGCGCTGCGCCAAGCCTTCAACGATGGCGGTCTTGCCCACGCCCGGCTCGCCGATCAGCACCGGGTTATTCTTGGTGCGGCGCTGCAAAATCTGGATGCAGCGACGAATCTCCTCATCGCGGCCGATCACCGGATCAAGCTTGCCGCTCTCGGCACGCGCAGTCAGATCCATGGTGTATTTTTCCAAGGCCTGACGCGATTCTTCGGCATTGGCATCGTTGACGCTTTCGCCACCGCGCAGCTTGTCGATGGCCTGCTCAATCATGCCCTTGGTGGCACCCGTCTTGCGCAGCATCTCGCCGGTCGCGCCCTTATCCTCCACCGCCGCCAGCAGGAACAGCTCGCTGGAAATGTAGGCATCCTTGCGTTGCTGCGCCAGCTTGTCGGTCACATTCAGCAGACGCCCCAAGTCATTGGAAACATGCACATCGCCCGCTGCACCGCCCGTCACCTTGGGCATGGCATCCAGCGCGCCATTCAGCGCAGTGCGCAACTGATTGACGTTGACCTCGGCAAATTGCAGCAACGGGCGCACCGAGCCACCATCCTGATCCAGCAGGGCGGCGAGCAAATGCGCCGGCTCAATAAAGGAATGGTCGCGGCCTAGCGCGAGTGATTGTGCATCGGCCAAGGCTTGTTGAAATTTGGCGGTCAATTTATCCATACGCATGAAGAAACTCCTCGATAGTGAACGTTATGCCTTGAGTATGGCGTGGTTTTGGTTAATTCAAAGGGCTGGATGAAACAGAATCGTAAGCGTGAGGCAGTTCCAGCCAAGCTATCGCGCCGCCGCCAGTGCGCGGCCTTAACCCGACCCGCCAGCCGTTGGCCGCAGCGATGTCGCGCACGATACTCAGACCCAAGCCAGAGCCGGAACACTGCGGATTGCGAGCCACATCCAGCCGGGTGAAGGGTTCGAAGACCATGGCGCATTCATCCTCGCTCAAGGATTCGCCCGCATTTTCAATTTCGATGCGCAAGGTGGAGCCCTCCACGCGCACATGCAGCGCAATCGGCGACTGGCCGTGTTTGACGGCATTGTCGAGCAAATTGCCGATGATGCGGTCGAAGGCCTGGCGATTGATGATGAGCTGGACATTCGCCGCATCGGCCAGATCCAGCGACACCTCGGCTCCACATGCCTGAAGCAGGCTGCTGATCTGCGCGCCAAGCGTCACCTGCTCCGGCGGACGGCGCGCGCATCCGGCGGTAAAGTCCACATAGCTATCGATCAACTCGCGCATCTGGGCAAGATCGTCGGCGATACGCTCAAGACGCGCTGGATTGGCGGTGACTTTGGCCAGCTCCAGCGCCAGCTCCATGCGCGCCATCGGCGTGCGCAGGTCATGAGCGATGCCCGCCAACAGCGCGCTGCGTTGTTCCACCATGCGGCGTAAATCGCCCGCCAGCGCGTTGTAGGCCTGGGCAAGTTCATTCAGCTCTTTCACGCCGCTATCGACGGGAATGAGGGAGGCTCTGTCGGTCGCCAAACGCTGAGCGCCCAGGCGCAAAGCTTCCAGCGGGCGCACCAGCCAGCGCGTCAGCAGCCAAGCGCCCAGGATTGCCGCCAGCATGACAAAAAAGAACATCGCCGAAAGCGTCAATGCAGGCGCAGTGCCGATCCGCTCATGCGGAAAGCCCAGCCAGACAACGCTGGTCGAGGTGCGTACCGCAAAAAAATAGTCCACTACGGGGTGGCTCACCGCGTAGATATTCACGACCTGGCCAAGCTTGCTCTCCAGATTTTTTTCCAGAACGCTAAGGTAGGGGAAAAACAGGGGCTTTTTGGCTTGCCCCGCAGGCTGCGCATCCAGCAGATGCAGCATATGATCCCGAGCCATCAGCTCGGCAAAACCTGCGCGCTGCTCAGGGCGCAATACGCTCAGCGCCTTCAGGTCTTCCACGATCACCGTGGAAAAATCCGCCGTAGCCACGCGCAATAGCGGAAACCAGGCCAGGAAAGCCATCACGCTCCACAAAGCCGACAGGGTGATGAGCGCCATCAGCAGATGGGTGCGCATCAGACGGCGTACAAGCTTGGTTTGACGCCTCATACGCCGCCATTCGGGTCAAACAGATAGCCCATGCCGCGCACGGTTCTTAGATAGCGTGGTTCGCCCGGATCATCTTCGATCTTGCGGCGCAGTCGCGCCACACGCGCGTCGATGGAGCGATCAAAAGGTAGGCGCTCATTCAATGCTCGCGCCCGGTCAAGCAGCTCCTCGCGGCTGAGCACTTGTCCGGCATGTTCCAGCAGAACACGCAACAGGGAAAACTCCGCCGCGCTCAGCTCGACGCCTTGCTCATCGCGATGGAGGGTTCGCCGCGAGACATCGAGTCGAAAGCACCCAAAACGGCGGACGCTACGCTCAGGCAGTATTGATGGGCGTCTGCGCAAGACAACGCGAATGCGCGCCAATAACTCGCGCGGGTTGAACGGTTTGAGCACGAAATCCTCTGCGCCCATTTCCAGACCCGCAATGCGGTCTGCATCTTCGGCGCGCGCCGACATCATGACGACCGGCACACGCCCCCCCAGGCGACGCGCGATGGACAAGCCGTCCTCCCCCGGCAGCATCATATCCAGCAAGAGCAGCTGCGGCGCGCACTCCTGCAAACAGGCATCCAGCGCACGCGCATCCCCGACGGCACGCACCGCATAGCCATAGAGCGCGAGATAGTCGCACAGCATTTCCGCCAGCGCCGGGTCGTCATCGACCACAAGGATGAGGGCTGTTGTTTCAGAGGCTGAGCTGAGAGTTGTCATTGAATGTCACAAAAAATCATCCAGGAAGCATCAAACGTCGTCGTCCTCTGGCGAGGATAACAGCAAGCGGAGACCGCGCCCGAATGCCGCGTATTTTTCACTGGACTTACGCAAAAGTGTTCCAGCAAGGCAACGCGCCGAAGACAGTACGGCGCGACGCTTGAACGCCGCTGGGGCGGTTTTGCGTAAGTCCAATTTCATCCAAGGAGACCCTCGCCATGCACCTGCGCATACTTGCCCTAACCACCTCCACCCTGTTGCTGGCCGCCTGCGGCGGTGACGATGCCCCTGTTGTTTCCTGCGCCAAAGACGAATTCAGCTCGGTGGAAGCCGAACTCGTCCTGCCTGAATCATTGGCGGCAAACAGCGAACTGCGGGTTTCGCTCGTAAGCAAGGAAGGCAATCGCAATATTGCCCAAGACGGCGCCAAACTCAGCTGCATACGCGACATCAAAGAATGCCAGGGCACGATCGCCACCGAAAAAGCTCGCCCCGGCCTGTACACCCTGACGGCCTACGATGCCAAGGGCTTGCCCGTGGGCAGCACCGCCGTGGAAATCAAAAAAGCCTCAAGCGAAGCGGGCTGTTCAGCCAAGCTTGCCGCCAGCATCAACACTGAGCTCAAGGCGTATGTTCTCAACCTTCCGTTATCCGGCACGCTGGGCGAAACCCTGCAACACCGCCTTGGCGCCAATTTCTGGACGGGGCAGACCGACGGCATCGTGATGCTCTCCGCCTCCGACCTCGACAAGCTCAGCCAGGCACAGCAAATACAGCTTAAGGAAGCTTACAAGGCCAAGCAGTTTGTCCTCGTGTCGAATGCCAAACAGGCTGACCTTGAAAAGTTTTCCAAACTGGTGGGTGAGCGCGGCGCGCCCATAGGTCTCAAGGACAACGTGCCTTATGTCGATGCTTTCGCCATGGGCTCCAGCCCTGCCGCATTGACCGATGTGACGGTGGTGTATCCCGTTTCCGCCGGCGAAGGCTGGCAGCCCCTTGGCATCGAAGATGACTACCATAAGGCCATCCGCGTGAATAAGTTTGTTGAATTGTTCAAAAACAGCAAACCTGTCGCCAAACCTCGTCTGAGCCAGCCCAGCCTGGTTACCGCCAGCGACGCAGTGAGCGATGCCACCGTTGAAATTGATGCACTGGCGGCCTCTGTCATGTTTAAGCAGCAGATCACCGAAGGCTACAACACGGGCACATGCAATAAGCAACTGCTGGGTCCCTGCTACAACACCTACCAAGAGTTTGCGAATTTCTGGCCGGTCTATGTTGAGTCCACCAGCAACAACATTACCGACTACTTCATTGTCGTCATGTCAGCCAACCTCGATGCCTCGGGCTGCTATAACTGGTACCACAATGCGTCTGGTGTGGATAACACCAATCGTCTTCTTGGCTACTTTGCACAGCACTATTACCAAAATACCAAGGCGTACAAGTCCACGGCGAATGGCGGCTCAACCTGGAGCTTCGATGATTTGAGCGTGATGACGAATTACCAGCCCCAAACGACTTCCAACTCTGTAGATGTGACTAATGGAACAACCTTTAGCCTTTCCGGTACCGGTTCGGTAGGCGGTACGGCTGCCGGCCCCACCGGAAGTGTCGGCTTCACTGCTGGGGTATCCTGGAATAACACTACCAAGACGACCTATGAAACCATGATGACCTCGGTAAAGCTGCCGGCGCGTAGTGATTTTCCAGCCAGCGTACAGTGGGATTACGACTCTAAAAATTACGTTAAATCCAGTGTCATGCCCGGTGATCAGGCTTGCGGCTCTGATGGTTTTAAGTATGCAAATACCGATGCAAGCGAAGTATCCACAACCTTCAGCCCACAGCAGACCTTTATCTGGCAGGCCAGCAAAAACGTGCGCGAGCAGTTAGCACAGGCGCAGGGTGTCGCTGCCTATGGCAGCGATCCCATCAAGCTCACCACAGACCTGAACCTCGGTGTCCTATTGGGCTGGGCGTACTGGCCGGATATATATGGGCAATGTGATGGAACTGGCGCATTAAATTCATCCAATTGCTCTGCTAATGGCTACTACGGTCCCCTAGACGGTGGCTTCTGTGCTGGAATAAACGAGACCAGTGGTGGAGAGTGGAGCCTGATTTTCGATGTTGGTTGTGGAACGAACACCGAGTGGGGAACCGTGCCGCTGGGGCCAACGGATAAATCCGGCGGCGACGGCAATCCTGGAACGCCAAAGAACTTTAACTTTGCAAACGTCTACATCCCCTTGGCCTATGCCTCAGCGGCTCCTCAATAAGCCGCCACGCCGCAAGGTCACGCAGCGCCTAAGCGGCATGGTCAGCGCATCTTGAACTGACCATGCAACCCAGCGCAGGCGCAGCGCTTAGAACCTGCCAGATGGGCTAAAAGGTGCGCATCGCGCACCTACGGCTTCATGGATTAATCATGCCGGATCTCAATAACAGGCCGTTGAAAAAAGCTTTCAACGGCCTGTTAACGTTTTGAGCATGGGACGGCGTTACCCAGCTTAAGGGGCAAAACCCGAAGAATTTCAGTCCGCAACGATATGCACCGCCAGCCAGATTGTCACACCATCCGGCAAGGTGAAATCGACTCGATGGCGCTGGCCTCTGGGGATAAACACATAGTCGCCGACATGCAGACTCATGCGCCAATAACGACCTGCGAGCGCATCCTCAAACTCCAGCACCGCCTCACCTGCCAGCAACAGCACCCACTCATCCCAATCCTGCTCGTACCAAAACCCCGGCGGACTGGCTTGCCCGTGCGACACGATACGCTCAATGCGGCAGCCTTGACGGGTTAGCAGCGTGTCGAAACATTCGCCCTGCCTGGCATCAGGCAGGGGATGAAAAAAATTGCATGACCTGTTGGACATCCCTTTTTCCAGTTACTCATCTCTGCCTGAATCTCTGACCAAGTGGGGTGGCAAAACCACACAAACCTCCGGACTTGCCAAATGTTCGCGTATTTCCAGCAGACGGCTAATGATGGTCGGGGTAAGCGTATGGCCGCCGTTCATGACCAGGGTATGTCCGCGTGCATAGATCGGCTCGACCAGAACCATGCCGGCCTTCAGTGCACTCAGCGGAATTTTTTCACCCTCATACTGGGGGCTGTTCGCATCCGTCGGCTCGACTGCATGAGCCAGAAGCTCTGTCACATGCGTTGGATCATGCTCGATTTCGCGCAGATCCGCGTGCAGATAATAGGCCGGCGACTTCGGCGTGAAATCTTCGTCCAGAGCCTGCTTGATGGCTTCGCGCAACCTGCCCGGTGTGGTTGGTTTGGGAAGAAAACCGTTGACATCAAGGACGATTGAGCGGAACACCAAATCCTGATCGGTGTGCACCGATAACAATATCAAGCGCGTGTCCGGGCTGGCCGGGGTCTGGTGGGTGCGGACGCGGCGCACAAGATCCAGACCGCTGGAGTCGTCAAGATCAAAGTCACTGATAATCAGGTCATATCGGCTCACGGCCATGCGTTCGAGCGCTTCGGTCACGTTTTGCGCCGTATCGACCCGTCCAAGATGAAGTCTCTCAAGCATCTCGGCATAGGTTTCGCGCTGAAAGGGCTCGTCCTCTACCAGCAGAATGTCCACGGCAACCCGTGACCCAGGTCTTTCCGCGTGAATGGCCGACAACGACCACGCGGCGACCCACGCAGGCAGTGCTTCCGCTGGCATGGGTCTGGCGATCAAATAGCCCTGAGCGATATCGCAGCCCAAGGCGTTGAGCGCATCCCACTGTTCAAGCGTTTCAATCCCCTCGGCGGTCACTTTCAGATTCAGCTTGCGCGCAATGTCCAGACTTGACTCGATGATGAGACGCGTCGTTTCCTGATGCATGAGCTCCTTCACGAAGGATCGGTCGATCTTGAGCTCGGTAAATGGCACCCGCGCCAATTGTTGCAACGAAGAGTAACCCGTGCCGTAATCGTCAATGGACAGTCCAAAACCCAGTAATCGCAAGCGAGTCAGATTCTCCAGGCTGGGACCAACGGCTTTCATGATGGCGCTCTCGGTAACCTCCAGGATCACGCTGGAGGAATCCAGGCCTTCCCTGGCAACCTCCTCGAAAACACGCTCGGCCAGCTCCGCATGACTCAATGAACTCAAGGAGAGGTTGATCGAAATCGTCAGGAGCAGCCCTTGCGCCTGCCAGGCGCGGCCGATAGCGGCAGATTCGGCCAGCACAATCCACGTCAGCGCGTCCATCAGGCCGAAGGATTCGATGGCATCCAGAAACGCTACGGGAGCCAGCAGGCCACGTGTTGGGCTGTTCCAGCGCGCCAAGGCCTCAACCCCCGTCACCCTGCCGCTGGCCATCTCCACCTTGGGCTGAAAATAGGGCTCGAACTCGCCCCGCTTTAAGGCCTCGATGATCTCTTCCCTGGGGATATTATCCCGCGGCAACGCTCCAGCCCGCCCGTCATGTTGTGGCTCGCAGTGCATCAGCAAGTTGAGGAGTTTGCTGCGCGAAAGCGGCTTGGGCATAGCGCCCAGCAGGCTCAGGCCGTAGGCCTTCGCCATGACGCTCACCGAATCGAGCATGGCAATATCCAGGGCGCTTACCAGAATCACGGCTCCCTGAAACTCCAACTCGGCAAGATGACGCAGCAAGGCCATGCCGTCCATGCCCGGCATACTGAGATCGGACAGCAGGACATCGACCGAAGCCTCCTGAGCGCGCAGCATGTCCAGCGCCTCGGCACCGCTTTCCGCGCACAGCACATGTCGAGCTCCAATGCTGGCCAGCTGCATCATCGCGGCTTCGCGCTGAAAGGGGTCGTCATCGACGATCAAAAAACGCAGATTGTGTATCTGTTCGTGCTCCACTCTACCCTCCTTACCACCGCAGCGGTTCCATTAAACACCCATAGGACTTACACAAAAGTGTTCCAGCAAGGCAAAGCGCCGAAGACAGTCACCGAGTCCGGCGAGGCACTTGAACGCTGTTGGGGCGGTGTTGCATAAGCCCTAACCCAGATCAATGCAACGAAACTTCAAGCGTAGATTACCAGCGCATGACTTGCTTAAGCGTCGTCCACGCAGAATCAATGTGCGCCTTTGCCGCGTCAATGGCTACCCAATCCTGAGACGTGGCTGCCTGCTCCAGCGCAGCACAGGCCTGAGCATACTCGTGTGCGCCGATGGTTCGTGCCGCCCCCTTGATGCGGTGCGCCAGATGCCTGACCTCCTCCGCGTCATGCGTTGCCAGCGCCCTGTCCAAAGCCACCGAGTCAGACTGACTGGTCTGACGGAAACGCTGCAGGATCCGCTCCTTCATTGCCTCGTCGCCGCCAAACATCTCGTGCAGCACGTCGGCATCCCACACAGGCGGACGAGCGTCCTGGGTCGTCGCCGACGCCATCACGGGGATAGACGATTCGCCTGGCGTCGGCAAAAACTGCTGAAGCTTCTGTTTAAGCGCATTCAAGGCCGCAGGCTTAATCAGAATGTCATCCATCCCCGCCGCCGCGCAAGCATCGGCGGCATCGCGCAGCGCATTGGCTGTCCAGGCCAGGATCGGTGTGCGCGCACGTCCGCCAGCCACCTCTTGCCGACGAATTTCCTGCGTGAGCTGGTAGCCGTCCATATCCGGCATGTGACAGTCCGTAATCAGCAGCCCGTAAGAACCTGCACTCCACATCCGCAATGCCTCGCTGCTGCTGGCGGCCTGCTCAGAGGCGTACCCCAGAACCTGTAGTTGCTCGGTGAGCACATCGCGGTTGGTGACATGATCGTCCACCAGTAGCACCAGTCTGCCTGCCGCGCGCGCTTCGGCCACGGAGGGAAGCTCGGAAACCTGCACCGGCATGATCGACGCGGGCTGCGATAACTGCGCGGCACGCAGCAAGGCAATGTCGATCACTGGCAGATCAAGGGTCAGGCTCAGGGTCGTTCCCTGTCCTGGCGTGCTTTCCAGTTCGATCTGCCCCTGCATCATGTCCGCAAGGCGTTTGCAGATCACCAGCCCCAGGCCACTGCCGCCGTAACGCCGCGTGGTTTCTCCATCGGCTTGGCTGAAGGGCTGAAATAGGCGGCTCTTCGTCTCCGCTGCAACGCCCACGCCACTATCGGCGACCACGAGACGCACCCGATCTGCGCCCGCGCGATGTTCGAGCAGTTCAGCTCGGATTTCGACCTGTCCATGTTCGGTGAACTTGATGGCGTTGGAGACAAAGTTGTTGAGGATCTGGCGCAAGCGCAGTCGATCCGCCAGCAATGCCGGGCTGATGTCCGGCGAAATGTTGCACACCAGGCGCAAGCCCTTACTGCTGGCCATGGGCATGAAAAAGCGCGCCGTCATATCAACGATGGATGCAAGGTCGGCGGGTTCGGGATGAATTTCGAGCCTGCCCGCCTCGATTCTGGAAAAATCAAGAATGTCGTCAACGATACGCAACAGCAACTTACCCGAGTTTTGTGCCACATCGAGCCTGTGCGCTTGGCGGGCGTTGAGCTCATCCATCGTCATCAGCTCCAGCATACCGAGCAGGGCGTTGATCGGTGTGCGGATTTCATGGCTCATGGTGGCCAGAAAACTGTCCTTTACCCTGGAGAGGCGCTCGGCCTCAAGTCGCGCACGATCCAGCTCGGCGGTGCGCGTGCGTATGCGTTGCTCCAGACTGGCCTGGTGCTGAATCAACAACTGCTCTGTGCGCTTACGACTGATCGCACCCGCCAGAATGTTAGCCACCGAGGCGATGAACTGTTCCTTCAGCGGGTCGCGCAGGAAGCCGGGTGACAGGTACAACACCAGAACGCCGCGCACCACGGCGTCGGAAATCAGCGGCACACTGTAGTGACCATGATCGCCCATGCCGGGGTAACTGATGTCATGACACACATCGACACAGTGCGCATACTGTATGGCCGCACTGGCGGCAGCGCGACCGCAGTGACAACAGCCAAGGGGCACATGGGCGCAGAGCGAGCGGATTTCCGGCGGCAAATTGCGCGCGACGGTCAAGTCAAGTCGGCTGCCATCCTCTGACATCAGGAAAATTCCGCCCTTGGGCAGCAGGCTTAGCCAGGAGAGTGCCAGCAGACGTTGCAGGCATTCGTCCAGGGCATCAGTCAGCGGCTTGTTGCTCGTGGTGATTTCCAGCAGCTCGCGCAGGGTCGTCTGCTGTTCTCCATCCCGGCGGATCAGGTCTTCGGCCACCTTGCGCTCGGTAATGTCCTGTACCGTGCCCAGTGAGCGCACGGCCTTGCCGTTGGCATCAAATTCGGTTTCGCAGCGCTCCTGGACATATTTGATACGGCCATCCGGTAATAACAGACGATGTTCGATGTTATAGGCTTCACCATGCTGGATATGTGCCCGGTAAGCACGCTCAAGCTCATCCCGATCCTCCGGATGTACCATGCCGAGGAAGTCCTTATACGTCATGACTGCATCGCTTGGTGGCAGCTCGAATATGCGATACACCTCGTCCGACCAAGTGAGTGTGTTCGCGTTAAGATCAAGATGCCAGTGCCCAATATGGGCAATGCGCTGCGCCTCGGCCAGCTCGCGCTCTATCTCAAGCCTGTCGCTGATGTCCACATGCGTACCAACCATGCGCACGGCCTTGCCCTGTGCATCGAATACCGGCTTTCCGCGTGACAAAACATCCACCCAATGCCCATCCTTGTGGCGTAGGCGCAAGACCATCTCAAAAGTCTCGGCCTGCCCCTGCAGACATTCGTTGCTCAAGGCCATAGCGCGTTCTTTTAACTCGGGATCGACCAGTTTTTCCCACGTGCTGAAGCAATTCTCCAGCTCGTCATCGCGGTAGCCGAGCATGGCCTTCCAGCGCGGCGAGTAGTAGACAGTATTGGTGCTCACATCCCAATCCCACAGGCCGTCGCTGCTGGCACGCATGGCCAGATCAAAACGTTCCTCGCTGAAACGCAGCGCCTGATCGGCATCCACGCGCGCGGTGATGTCTCGCGCCAGGGCGATATATTGACGCTCACCATTCAGCTCGAAACAGCCTAAACTCACCTCAACCGGAAAGGTCGAGCCATTCTTGCGCCGGTGCCGCCCGTGCAGGATCGAACTTTCGCCTGGCCTGACCTGTTGCCACAGCGCCTGCGCCGCCTCCAGGTCGAATTCCGATTCCACATCGCACACGTTCAGACTTAGCAGTTCGTCCCGCGTATACCCAAGCGAGCGACAGGCCAGCGAATTGACATCGATGAGACGTCCGGAGGCATCATGCACAAACAGGCTGTCGCAGGCCTGATCGACGCAGGATCGAAAGCGCATCTCACTGGCGCGCAACGCCTCCTCCGCGTGCTTGCGTTCAGTGATGTCCTGGACGATCCCTGCAATGCGCCTCGTCTGCCCATCCTCATCCAGCACATGCTCGCCGGTCGCCCAAATCCAGCGCACCTCGCCATCCGCGCGGCGAATGCGGCACTCGACACTCCATTCGGATTGGGTTTCCATGGCCTCCTGCAGGCTTCGCGCCACCTCGGCGCGATCCTCGTCCAGCACATGCGCCAGAAATTTTTCGCATGACCAGTCCGACAGACTCTCGTCATAACCAAAAATACGGTCATACTCCACGGTGCGGTAATCAGCGCGCTTGTGCGGATCGTATTCCCAGCCAGCGGTGCGCGTCCGTTGCAGCGCAAAGCTCAGCCGCGCCGCGCTTTCGTCAAATTGTCGGGTTCTGTCAATGACATGCTGTGCGAACACCTCGTGCTGCACGCGAAACATCCGGTAGGCAAGCCACAGCAGAGCCAGCAACACCAGAACCAGCACGGCTTCGCAGATCAATCCGGTCAGATGCACGCGCGCATTGGCGGCGGAGTGAACCTGCGGCAGCTCCCGTTCCATATCATCCAGCGCGGCAAGCAGCGTACCCGTTTGCACAGTAACGCTTGGCGTGCGTGCATCGGGTTCGCCTTTGCTTTCGGTCGCGAGCGGTTGTTCGAGGGCGTGTATCTGTCCGGGCTGGCTGGCGAGCAGTGCGCGCTGCTCGGACAGCCCATGCAGGACAAGTTGCGCTTTTTCAACCCAGAGCAGGTTTTTTTCGATATCGCTCAACTGTTTGGCATGGACGACAACCAGCACCACGATCAGCAACACCGTGAGAAGCAGCACGGACAGCAGGAGCGCGGGTTTGATGAGTTGATGATCACGACTGACGCCGAGCGCTTGTACACCGCTCAGGGCTTGTTGAAACTTGGCGGTCAGTTTGTCCATACGCACAAAAAACCTCCTGTGGAGTCATGGTCGCGTGTGGCTTGAGTATGGTGTGATTTTGCCCACTATACAAAGGGCAAAACCCGAAGAATTTCAGCCCGCTGTGTATACACAACCAGTCAGATGGTCGAAGCCGCTGCATCAGCCGACTCAACCCGATGACGCTGGCCTTTGGGAGTCGCCAGCGCGCAGCCCCAGCTGCCCAGTCCGCGCTTGCACATATCATCAAACCCCGGCGGACTGGCTTGCTTCTGGAACACGATGCGCTCAATGCAGCAGCCTTGGCAAGTCAGCAATACGTCAAAGCACTCGCCCTGCGTGGCATCGGGCAACGGATTGAAAATAGAGGGTAATAAAGTTGGGCATATCAGAAAAGTCTCATAAGATGCTGGCACCCCGTCCCAATGTACATGCACCGCCGCCATGCAAAACTCCCTCTTCCTGCGCAAGCGCTCTGGCTTGTTTTTGACCCTTTTGCTCGCACCGCTATGGATGAGCGCCTGCAAGGAAGCCACGCCGGTGGTGGAGCTGGTTCGCCCGGCGCAGGTGTGGACGGTGAGCGAGCAGTTTGCTCCGCCCGTGCAGTACTATGCGGGCGAGCTGCGCGCACGCTTCGAGGCCGATCTGGCCTTCCGCGTCGGCGGCAAGGTGGTAGAGCGCAGCGTGGAGCTGGGGCAGGCGGTGCAGGCCGGGCAGCTGCTGGCGCGATTGGATGCGGCGGATCTGGATTTGGCAGTGGCCGCAGCGCAAGCCGAGCTGAGCGGTGCCGAGGCCGACCGTCTCAAGACGCAGCAGGAGCTGGTGCGCGTGCAGGGCTTGTATGAGCAAAAATTCCTGGGTAAATCGGCGCTGGATGCTGCCGTGGCCGCTCGCGATGCCGCCACGGCGAAGGTGAGTGCCCTGCGTGCGCAGAGCAAACAGAGTGGCAATCAGGCGCAGTACAGCGCCTTGGTGGCCAGCAAGCCGGGGGTGATGACCGCAGTGAATGTCGAGCTAGGGCAAGTGGTGGCCGCCGGCACGCCGGTGTTGCGCATTGCCTATGCTGGTGAGCGCGAGGTGCATCTGCGCGTGGGTGAGGCCAGCGTGCAGGCGTTTGCGCAGGCCTTGCAGCAGAAGCAGTCGGTGAAGATCGGCCTCTGGTCGCGTCCCGGCGAGGCGCTGGATGGACAGGTGCGCGAGATTGCGCCCATGACCGATGCCACCCGTTCCGTGCTGGTCAAGATCAGCGTCGCGCAACTGCCGGATGAGCTGCCGCTCGGCATTACGGCGCAGGCCAGCTTGCCCGCGCCAGCCTCCTCCGGCGAAGCGTGGCTGCCTGCCAGTGCGTTGTTCCAGCAGTCCGACAAGCCCGCCGTGTGGATTTTGGACGCGAGCAATGCCGCGCAGCTTCAGGCGGTGTCCGTCGTGCGTTACGCCCATGACGGCGTGGTGGTGCATGGACTCGCGCCAGGCAGCAAGGTGATTGCCGCAGGTGTGCATACCCTGAACGCCGGGCAGGTGGTCAAGCCAGTGGCCTATGACGGCAAAGCTGACGGCAAGGCCTCGCAGGGCGGCGCATGAAAAACTTCAACCTCTCTGAATGGGCGCTGAATCATCAGGCCTTTGTACGCTATCTGATTGTTCTGACCTTGGTGTTGGGTGTGTTCGGCTATACCAAGCTCAGTCAGTCGGAAAACCCGCCATTTACCTTCAAGGTGATGCTGGTGCAGGCGCAATGGCCGGGGGCAACGGCGCGCGAGATGGAGTTACAGGTGGTGGATCGCATCGAAAAGGTGATCCTGGAAACGCCGCATGTCGACGTGGTGCGCAGTTTTTCCCGCCCCGGTGAGGCCAACATTATCGTGATGGCCAAGGACAGCGCGCCCTCAAACGCCATGGCGGGCATGTTTTACGACATCCGCAAGCGCGTGGGCGACATCAAGGGCAGGCTGCCGCAAGGTGTGCAAGGGCCGTTTTTCAATGACGAATTCGGCGAAACCTACGGCAATATCTTTGCCCTGACCGGCGATGGTTTCAGCTATGCGCAACTGCGCGATGCGGCGGATCGTATCCGCAAGGAGCTGTTGCGCGTGCCGGATGTGGCCAAGATTCTGCTGCTCGGTGAGCAGGATGAGCGGGTGTTTATCGAATTTTCCAATGCCAAGTTGGCCAATCTGGGCTTCTCCGTAGCGCAGATGGTGGCGGCCTTGCAGGCGCAAAATGCCGTGGTGGCCAGCGGGCGTTACAACACGCCATTTGAGCGCATCGATGTGCGCCCGGACGGGGCGTTTACCGATCTGGAAACCCTGCGCAATCTGCCGATCAAGATCGACGCACTCACGCTGCGCCTGGATGAAGTGGCCGAGGTGCGGCGCGGCTACATCGACCCGCCATCCATGCTGTTCCGCTATCAGGGGCAGGACGCGCTGGGCATCGGCCTGTCGTTGCGCGAGGGCGGCGACATTGTGCAGCTGGAGCAAAACCTCAAGACGGCACTTGAGCGTATCGAACGCCAACTGCCCGTGGGCATGAGCCTGCACCGGGTCAACGATGAGTCGCTGACGGTTCGGCGCGCGGTGAATGAGTTCATGATGGCGGTGTTCGAAGCCCTGGTTATCGTGATTGCCGTCAGCTTTTTAAGCTTGGGAATGCGCGCAGGCACCGTGGTCGCCCTGTCGATTCCACTGGTCATGGCGGCCACCTTTCTCATCATGTATTTGCTCGGTGTCGGGCTGCATAAAATCTCGCTGGGTGCGCTGATTCTCGCCCTTGGCCTGTTGGTGGACGATGCAATTATTGCCGTGGAAATGATGGCGGTAAAAATGCACCACGGCATGGCGCGCCGCGAAGCCGCAAGCTACACCTACCGCACCATGGCGCTGCCGATGCTCACCGGCACGCTGATTACCATTGCCGGTTTTCTGCCGCTGGCCATGGCGCAATCCTCGGTCGGCGAGTTCACGCGCTCGATCTTTCAGGTGGTCGGCATTGCGCTGCTGCTGTCATGGTTTGCGGCGGTGATTGTCATTCCTTATCTGGGTTATCACCTTTTGGCTGATCGGGAGCATGAAAAGCCGCGCCGGGGCTTGAGTGCGTGGATGCATCGCCTTGCCGAAGGCTTTTATGCCTGGTTCCGCCGCCTGATTACGCTGTGCGTGAGCCATCCGCTCAAGGTGTTGCTGCTGACCGTGCTGGTTTTTATCGGCTCGCTGGCTCTGTTTGGCAACGGCGTGCAGAAGCAGTTTTTCCCGGATGCCACGCGGCTGGAGCTGATTGTGGACTTGCGCCTGCCGGAAGGCGCGTCGATGGCCGCCACCCAGCGTGAGGCGGCGCGGCTGGAGCAGTATCTGAACACGCAGATGGCGCATATCGACAATTACGCGACCTATATCGGTGAAGGCTCACCGCGTTTTTATCTGCCGCTGGATCAACAACTCAAGGCCGCGAATTTCAGCCAGTTCGTGATTACCACCAAAAGCCTGCAGGATCGCGAGGCGCTGCTATTGAAACTGCGCACGCTGCTGGATGAAAACGCCGAATTCAGCGCGGCACGCGGGCGGGTGATTCGCCTGGAAAACGGCCCGCCGGTGGGCTATCCGGTGCAATTCCGCATGTCTGGCGAAGGCGCGAGTGAAGATGCCTTCATGACCCTGCGTGAGCAGGCGGAAAAGCTCGCCACCCTGATGCGCCAGAACCCGCATCTGGTGAATGTGCACCTGGACTGGAACGAGCTGTCCAAGGTGATTCAACTGCGCATCGACACGCCACAGGCGATTGCCCTCGGCGTAACACAACAAGCCTTGGCGCAAACGCTGCAAAGCGCCTTGCAAGGTCAGGCCGTCAGCGAGTTCCGCGAAGGCGACCAGACCATCCCGATCATGCTGCGCGGCGCGCAGGACGAGCGCACGCTGATTTCACGCCTAAGCGAGCTCAGCGTCCCCACCTCCAGCGGGACGAGCGTGCCCCTGGCGCAACTGGCGCGCCTCGACTACGCGCTGGAAGACGGCATTATCTGGCACCGCAACCGCACGCCGACCATGACCGTGCGCGGCGACATTTACGACGGCACCCAGGCACCGACGGTCACCGCACAGATCGAGGCGCAACTCGGCGAATTACGCGCACAACTGCCGCTCGGCTACCGCCTGGAAACCGGCGGCGCGGTGGAAGAAAGCGCCAAGGGCAATGACTCGCTGGCCGCCAGCGCGCCGGTGTTCTTCGTGGTGGTGCTCACCCTGCTGATGATTCAGCTGCAAAGCTTCCAGCGCGTGGTGATGGTGCTGCTCACCGCACCGTTCGGCATTATCGGTGTGGCACTGTTTTTATGGGGCTTTAACCAGCCGTTTGGCTTCGTCGCCCTGCTCGGCACGATTGCGCTTTCCGGCATGATTATGCGCAACTCGGTGATTCTGGTGGATCAGATCGAGCGGCATATTCATGAAGGACTCAGCGCGCACCAGGCGATTATCGAATCCGCCGTGCTGCGTTTCCGCCCGATCATGCTCACCGCGCTGACCGCGATTCTGGCCATGATCCCGCTGTCGAAAAGCGTGTTCTTCGGCCCGATGGCAGTGGCCATTATGGGCGGGCTGTTGGTGGCCACGGCGCTGACCTTGTTATCGCTACCGGCGCTGTATGCGGTGTGGTTCAAGGCCACGCGGGGGAAGACGGCGTTTGAGCAGGCATGGGTTGGCTGATTTATCAGCAAGGCTGAACGGGCCGAGCTTTAAGAACCTACCTTTATGGCCGGGCGCTATAAAACTTCATCGGTACTGTTTTGATCTCTCGCGCCCGCGCCTGCGCCACATTGCGCTTGAGTTTGCCGACCACGTGCATTTCGCAGGGTTTGCAGTCGAATACCAGTTTGAGCTTTTCGTTACCGTTGATGAGCACCAGTGGCTCGGCTTTGATGGTGCCATGCACGCCGGTCACGCCGCGCGTCTGTTTGGGGCAGAGACTGAGTGAATAGCGCACGCAATGCTTGGTAATCATCAGACTCACTTCGCCTTCTTCTTCATACGCTTCAAACGCCGCTTCAATAATCTTCACGCCATGTTTGGCGTAAAAATCATGTGCCTTGTGGTTAAACACGTTGGCAAGGTAGCTCAAGGTTTCTTCAGGATAGGGCACGGGCGGATCGACCGGCACGGCGCGCGGCAGGCGTTGCAGGGCATTTTTGCGCACGGTCTCCAGCGCTTCGACGCCCTCACGACGCAAAGCGTTAATGCTGGAGGCGGGCACAAACCACGGCTGCGATAGGTTCAGCGCAATCTCGATCGGTGCAAAAATCGTGGTGCCTAGCTTGCCAAGGTTTTCGCGCAGACTGGCTTCCGCGCGCACGGCATCCTTGGCTGGCTCCTTGTTTAACGGCATGGTCACGCGGGCGCAGTAGCCGTCGCTATCGCTCAAGTGCAGCGCTAAACCGTCGGCGGTTTCATCCAAACGCAGCTTTACCGCAATGCGTCGTTCGGCGGATTTTTTCTCCAAACCGCGTACCCAATCCATGTCGCGATTGCGATTGATTTCCGTGCCGGGTTTAAGGTGACGCAGCTCGGCAAGCGGGTCTTTCGGCACGACCTTCCAGCGCCCAGAAGGCAGCCGCTCGGCGGTGTTGATCGCCATACCAACCAGTTCTTTGTGTAGCTCGAAATAACACAGGCCGTCGCCGTTGTGCAGGATCGTCTCGGCGTCATTCGTTTCCAGCTCGACTGAGTCTTTGTTGACCTTGTGCACAAAACCGATGACCCGGCCGGGGTTTTTCGGCGAGTCAAACGCGCCGATATCCTCTTTGCGCCCGTTGACGAAATAGTCGCTGGCATCACGGTTGAAGTTTTGTGCAGGTTCCGGGGTGAAGCTCAACGACGAATGCCCGCTGGAGGCGCGGGCTAAATCCGAGCGCTCGGCCAAAATCTCATCCAATAACAGACGATAATGCGCAGTGATGTTTTTCACATACGCCATGTCCTTGTAGCGCCCTTCGATTTTGAAGCTGCGAATCCCCGCATCAACCAGCGCGGCCAGATTGGCGCTTTGGTCGTTATCCTTGAGCGACAGCACATGCTTATCGTGCGCAATGATGCGTCCCTGGTCATCGGTGACTTCATACGGCAGACGGCAGGCTTGGTTGCATTCGCCACGATTGGCGCTGCGACCGGTATGCGCCGCCGAAATAAAGCATTGCCCGGAATAGGCCACGCATAACGCGCCGTGGATAAAGAACTCCAGCGGCACGCTGGTGGCGGCACGAATCGCCTTGATCTGCGCCAGATCCAGTTCGCGTGCCAACACCAGTTGCGACAGGCCTGCATCCTGCAAAAAACGCGCTTTTTGCGGCGTGCGGATGTCGCATTGGGTGCTGGCATGCAGCTGAATCGGTGGTAAATCCAGCTCCAGCAGCCCCATGTCCTGAATAATCAGCGAGTCCACGCCCGCGTCGTAAAGCTGCTGCACCATGCGGCGCGCCGGTTCCAGCTCGTCGTCGCGCAAAATGGTATTCAGCGTGACGTGAATGCGCGCATGGAAACGGTGTGCGTACTCAACCAGCCGCGCAATATCGGCCACGTCGTTATCCGCGCTTTTGCGCGCGCCGAAGCCCGGGCCGCCGATATAAACAGCATCGGCACCGTGGTTGATGGCCTCAATGCCAATGCCGGCATCACGCGCCGGGGCGAGGAGTTCGAGTTGATGATTAAGCATGATGATGTTGTTAGTTTATTGGGACTTACGCAAATATTAGATTTAACCCCCTCTCCCGCTTGCGGGGAGAGCGTAGCGAGGGGGGCGCAGCCGAGGAATCTGGCCTCTGCGTGAGTCCTATTTATCTGCACGGTCAGCCTTGGGTTGCCCCTGACTACTGGGGCAACCGGCTAGTCAACGACAGGCTTGAGATCAATACCTTCGATGTTTTGCACAATGCTCTTTGCATCCAGGCATTTCACGGTCGCGACGAGCTTCTTGTCCACCTCCACGTAAACACCAGCCTCCACGGCATGCGTTTCACTCAGTCGATCAACACTCCAGAACACGCTGTAAACCGTGTTGCCGTTTGGAACCACTACAGAATAGGACATGTAACGCCCGATCCCCTGCCACTGAAATGTAGAGGCCTCGCCCCTTGGGACGCGAACCACAATCTCCGGCGAGAGATCAGGCTTGCCGAAAGAGTAGTCGATGGTTTTCCCAGAGTCGCAAACCTGAATCAGCTTCCCTTTGGCCGCAAGGCAGGAAAAAACCGTTTTGCTCCCTTTGTCGCATGCAGCGCTCGCGGTCGTTGAAAAACCAAAAGCGATTATTAATGAAAGAAACAATGACTTAAGCATGGCGACTCTTTTGGATGAGTGAATCACTGTGAGGTATCGCTTGGTGTATTGCGTCGAGGAGACGCGCCTCAAGAACCGCGACGCGAGCCACTATGTGCCGGACGACCACCCGCGCCTGCCGGACGCGGGCTGCGCACGTCATTCGCCGGGCGTTGCGTATTGCCCGCTGGGCGAGCACCGCTTGCAGGCGCGGCACGCCCACTGCTGGGGGCAGCACGGTTGCCGTCACGATCACCGGCGCGCGCGCCATCACGTTGCCCGCCTGCATGACCACCACCTCCCGCACGCGGCGGATTGCCACGACCACCACCGCCCTGGCCACGATTTTGACCGTTCGGAATCGGCTCGGCCTTGATGCTCGGGTCAACTTCGAAGCCCGCCACGATTTCACGCGGCAAATCACGTTTAATCAGGCGCTCGATATCACGCAGCAACTTGAGTTCATCCACGCAGACCAGGGAGATCGCCTCGCCGGTGGAACCCGCGCGGCCAGTGCGACCAATGCGATGCACGTAATCTTCCGGCACGTTTGGCAACTCAAAATTCACCACATGCGGCAGCTCGACGATATCGATGCCACGCGCAGCAATGTCGGTCGCCACCAATACCGCCAAGCTGCCGGACTTGAACTCGGCCAACGCCTTGGTACGCGCCGACTGGCTTTTGTTGCCGTGAATGGCCATGGCCGGAATGCCGCCTTCGCCCAGTTGCTCGGCCAGACGGTTCGCGCCGTGCTTGGTGCGCGTGAACACCAACACCTGATGCCAGTTGTTGTCTTTAATCAACTTGGCAAGCAGGTGGCGTTTTTTCTCGCGATCTACCGGGTAGATTTTTTGCGCAATCGTTTCGGCGGTAGCGTTGCGGCGGGCGACTTCAATCAGCGCCGGGTTGTTCAGCAGACGGTCGGCCAGCCCCTTGATTTCATCCGAAAAGGTGGCGGAAAACAGCAGGTTTTGACGCTTTTTAGGCAACACCGCCAAAATGCGCTTGATGTCATGCACAAAGCCCATGTCGAGCATACGGTCGGCTTCGTCCAGCACGAAGATTTCAACCTTGCTTAAATCGACATTGCCTTGTTGATGATGGTCGAGCAGGCGCCCTGGCGTGGCAACCAGAATATCGACGCCCTTGCGCAAACGGTCGGCCTGCGGACCTGCGCCCACGCCGCCGAACATCACCATGGAAGAAAGTTTCAAAAAACGTCCGTAGGTACGCACGCTTTCTTCGACTTGCGCTGCCAATTCGCGGGTGGGGGTCAACACCAGCGCACGCACCACGCCACGACCGAGCACGGCGGGCTTGCTGGCTTCAAGGCGTTGCAACATCGGCAGGGTAAAGCCTGCGGTTTTGCCAGTACCGGTTTGCGCACCCGCGAGTAAATCGCCGCCAGAGAGTACGGCGGGAATGGCTTGAGTTTGAATCGGGGTAGGAACGGTGTAACCGGCTTCTTCAACGGCACGGACGAGTTCGGGTGCAAGACCCAGGGATGCAAAAGACATGAATATCAATCCTGAAAAAATATCGGCCTGTCGCCGATTTGTTTCAGAACCAAGGTTCAAAACACAGCGCCAGTCTAAGGCAGACAACAATGGGGGGGGCAAAAAGTGAAAAAACTGCGACCCAACGGGCGCGCGGGCTTCACTGGCTGCGCTATCCGCAAGACTGTTGCGGCGTGAGGGACGCGATTCTAACAGAACTCAGGGCAAGTGCCGCGTTTCCCTATGTCATGAGGACTTAACGTTGAGGCTTGATTCTCGCCAAGTTTGAGCTGATGTGGACGAAGCCATGCTTTTGTTTATTCGGCTTGACGCGATGCCGATTGATTTGAGCCTGCCGCCTCTACCCCGGCATGACGAATGAATCAACCCAAGCGGCACCTTGCCCCATGTAAAACTGGCTGCACCAAGCAGCGTGTTCTGTCCCAAAACTCACGGAGAATGTATCGATGTTCAATAAAAAACTGGTTTCCATGGCTGTCAGCCTAGCGCTTGTCGGCATGTTGCACGGATGCGGCGGTGATGACGTAGTGGCCTCAACTCCAACTCCAACTCCAACTCCAACTCCGACCCCGCCCTCAACGCCAACGCCAACGCCAACTCCGACCGTCGAGAAAAACTTCAACCGCATTGCGGTCTTCCCGGTGTGCTCACAAGTCGACACGTCCTGTGAAACCGGTGACGACTCCACTGCAGCCGAGATTGTCACTGTCAGCACCGATGGCATGACCCTGATCTACTCCAACAGCCCGAAAGGCGAGATCGGCTTTATCGACATCACCACCCCAAGCAGCCCCAAGGCCAAGGGTCACCTCGACATGGGCGGCGAACCAACGTCTGTGTCCGTGCTGGGTAACTATGCCGTTGTCGGCGTCAACACTTCTGCCAGCTTCACCGCACCCTCCGGCAAGTTAACCGTAGTCGATATCGCCACGCAAAAAATCGTGGCCGACATCACTCTGCCTGGTCAGCCTGATTCCGTCGCCGTGAGCAAGGATGGCAAGTACATTGCCATCGCGATTGAAAACGAGCGCGACGAAGATGTGAACGACGGTGCCATGCCGCAGCTTCCCGGCGGCAGTTTGGTCATCGTCGATGTTTCCGGTGCGCCCTCGACCTGGAAGACGCGCAATGTTGACATGACCGGTATCGCCACGCTCTACCCGAGCGACCCCGAACCCGAATATGTTGATATCAACGAAGACAATATCGCGGTTGTTACTCTGCAGGAAAACAACCACATCGCCCTGGTCGATCTGGCCAGCGGCAAGATCACGGCGCACTACAGCGCGGGCAGTGTGAATCTGAGCCAGATCGACACCGTGGATGAGAAACCGCATTTCATCAAACAAATTGACACCCAAGACAACCGCCTGCGCGAACCCGACGGCGTAACCTGGGTATCCAAAACCCAATTTGTGGCCGCCAACGAAGGTGACCTGAATGGTGGCAGCCGTGGCTTCACCCTGTTCAACAAGGACGGCACAGTGGCCTATGACTCCGGCAACAGCATGGAGCACCTGATGGCACGCATCGGTCATTACAACGACAAGCGTTCGGATGCCAAGGGCAATGAGCCAGAAAATGCCGAATTCGGCCGCTTCGGTGACAAGGACTTCCTGTTCGTCTGCTCCGAGCGCTCCAGCGTAGTCGCGGTATACGACCTGAGCGTTGCCAACACTCCGGCCTACAAGCAGGTTCTGCCAGCGGGCATGGCGCCTGAAGGCGTACTGGCGATTCCGTCACGCAACTTGCTGATTGCTGCCAGCGAAGAAGACAGCCGTGGCGACGCAGTGCGCTCAGTGGTCAACATTTACCAATACCAAGAAGCCAAGCCGAAGTACCCGACCCTGCAATCCGTTGACCGCGTCGATGGCGTGCCCATCCCTTGGGCTGCGCTCTCCGGTCTGGCTGCGGGTAGCGACAGCATGCTCTACACGGTCAACGACAGCTTCTTCGCCGCCAACCGCATCTTCGGTATCGACCTGACCAAGACCCCGGCGCAGATCAAGTCCGAAATTTTCATCAAGGACAGCAAGGGCGTGCTGGCCGGACTTGCTGTGCAATTGCCTGATGCCAAGGATGACAACGCCTTTGACGACACTGACCTGAAGCTCATGCTCAACACCGATGGCACGGTCAATCTTGACCCCGAAGGCATTGCCATGGCCAGCGACGGCGGTTTCTGGCTGGCTTCCGAGGGCGCGGGTACGATCGGTGACAAGAAATATCCGGTCACCAAACCGAACATGATCGTCAAGACCGATGCCACAGGCGTGATCCAACAGATCATCCAGTTGCCTGCCGATCTGAACGCAGTGCAATTGCGCTTTGGTTTCGAAGGGGTAACCGAATCCAACGGCAAGCTGATCGTGGCCTTCCAGCGTGCATGGAACAAGGAAGCCAATCCGCGTCTGGGTATCTATGACCTGACCGCCAAGAGCTGGTCGTTCGTGTTTTACCCGCTGGATGCAGTGACCTCGCCGAACGGCGGCTGGGTCGGCTTGTCTGACATCACCGCATTGGGTAACAACCAGTTCCTGATCGTTGAGCGCGACAATATGGCTGGTGTGGATGCGCGCATCAAGAAGCTCTACAAGATCGACCTGAGCGGTCTGGCTGCGGGCGCTACCGTCGTCAAGACGCTGGTACGCGACCTGATGGCCGATCTGAAGGCACCGGGTGGCAGCGTGATCGAGAAGGTTGAAGGCTCGGCGGTTCTGCCGAACGGCGACGTTTACATCGTTACCGACAACGACGGCGTGGACGGCGGCAACGGCGAAACCCAGCTCATCAATCTGGGCAAGATTCTCAAGTAACGCTTCGGCATTAACTCTCGCCTGATACAGGCCGCCTCCGGGTGGCCTTTTTTATGCGGTACAGGCCAAACTCGGCCTGATCTTCCTCGACGTCAAGCGCGCCGCTGAATCTGTCAGCAAAGTGATCTGAAATCCCCTCTCACCACGCTCATGGCGTGGGCAATTTATCCAACGCATCAAACGCGGCGCGCACATGCGCCAGCGCCTTGGCGGGCTGACCGTCGTGCTCCTCAATTTGCGCGAGCAGGATATGCGTCTCGGCATAGGCGTGCTCATTGGCAGGCAGCGACAGCACGCTTTCCGCATAAGCGCGTGATTTGCCCCACAAATCCAGACGCCAGGCCATGTGGGCGGCAAAAAGATTCAAATCGGCATACGTTGTGCTCTTGTTGCGCTCCAACAAAGCCTCCACCGCATCCAGCGCCGTACGCGTCTGGGTCGGGTTCATGCGCACCAGGGCCGCCGCCAGCACGCCACTCAAACGCTCGCGCAGCGCTGTCAGCAACACCTCGGTCGCCTGATCGTGCTCGCCGCAGCTTGCCAGAGCCACAGCCTTGGCGGCAATGAGGCGCTCGCGCCCGCGCAGGCTTTTGCGAATATCACGCCAAAACGCTTCGATCGCTGGCGCGCCTTGTGCCCCCAACTGCCCCAGGCGACCTTCCACGGCGTCTTCTTCCAGCGCCAACAGAGCCTCTTCCGGCATGGCGCGTAGCTTGGTCAGCGTGGGCAAATGTTGCAGCACGCCATCCCAGTCGCCCTGCTGGCGCTCGGCTTCGGTCAACAGGCGCAACAAGGCGGGGTGGCGCGGGTCTTGTGCCGCCAGACGCTGCACGATCGGCAACGCAAGCTCAGTTCGCCCGGACTGCATGAACCACTGCGCCTGCATCAAGCGCACACTGGAAGCATTTTGCGGAAAGCGCTGCTCGGCTTGTTTAAGCGCGTCTTCAGCACGCGCACTCAAACCCTGTTGATGCGCCGCAAACGCCTGCGCCATCAGCCAGACCCAGCGACTTTCCTGGGCATCGGTATGGCGCTTGCACAGCTTTTCCGACGCATCCCAATCCCCGGCAACCCACTGGCGCAGCACATGCTCAAGGTCGTCCCATTCACGCGCTTCAAGCTTGCGTTGCCGGCGCATACGCAGCATGACTGGCACACGCACCAGCCAGTTCACCAGCCACAGCACGGCGACCAGCAGCAACACCGTGACCAGAGTCACGCCGAGCAACCCGGCCATGGTGGTTTCAATTTGCCAACTGCCCCAGCCGAGGTGCGCTGTACCTGCATCACGCATGATGAGCAAGGCAATCGCCCCCACGGCAAGGGCAAGCGCGATCAACACAAAAAGAATGCGGCGCATGATTTACGGCTCCTTGGTCTGAGTGGATTCGGCGGGCGCATCAACGCCCGGGCTTGTGATGGGAGCGGATTCAGGTGCAGCGGCGGGCTGACTCAAGGCGCGCAAGGCCACAAAGGCGGGCGCAAAATCCAGCGCCTGCGGGCGATAGCCCTGTTCCAGCGCCGCCGCAATATCGCGTAGCTCCGCCAAGGCTTGCTGCACCTTGGGCGAAGCGCTATCCAGCGTCGTCACCTGTTGCGCTTGCATCAGTGCTTGCGCGCTCAGCCGAGCGGCTTCGTCCACATGGCGGGTGAGCAAGGCTGCGCGCGCTTTAAGCAGGGTTTGCGAGGCTTCTGCCAAGGGGGCGGGGCGATCAGCGCCCGGCATGATTGCTGCGGGCTGCGCGGTGTTTTTGACCGTCATCCAACTGCCGAACCACGCCTTGGTGTGTGCCCACCAATCCGCCTGCTCCGCCGCCGTACTGGATGAGCCCGCAACCTCACCCGCTTTTAGCGGTAAGTTCGGCATAATCTGCGCAAGATTGAACATTTTTAACGCCAATCCATCCCGATCCAGCGGCACGCTCGAATCCAGCGCCCCGGCGAGTTGCTGCACTGCCGTGCGGAACGCCAGCGACTCACCGCCGATGGATGCCGCCAAACGTTCGACTTCATGCAACATCTGGCGTGCGCCGATCGGATCATCCAGCGCACCGATGCGCAACTGCGCCGCCGTCAGCAGGCGCTCGATTTCGCTCAGACGCCATTGGTTGGCATCCTGCCCCAATTTTTGATTCAGGCTTTCGAGGCGTTGCTTGTGCTCATTGAGCGTGGTTTGCAACCCGGCCACCGCAAGCTGCAAGGCTTGCTGCGTGCTTTGGGTCTCTTCCGCCAGGCGACCCAGTTCGCTGGTGCTGGCGCGTTGTTTGATCTGCGTGTTCAGGTTTTGATCGAGTTCGGCCACCCGGGATTGCAACGCGGCCAGCGTCTGCTGTTGCTGCTGCCAGACGCCATAACCCCAGTAACCCGCCCCGGCGGCAGCAGCCAACAACAACATCAACACCCACACGAACCACCCCAGGAAGGAGCGCTTGCGCCTGGGGGGCAGCACAGATTCCTTGCTGACATCAGCGGCGGATTGTTCGTCGATAGGCACGGTATTTTCGGTCATGACTAAGACTCCGGTATGTGAAGGTGTTGCTGCTGCGCGTACTCAAGCAGCGCCGCAAACACCGCGTCATCTTCAGGGCTTGAGGTCATGATGCCACGATTCAGACCTGAAGTTCTGGCGTACCCGGCGATGCGCGGGTGAGCGAATAAAAATGCCTGCGCACGCAGCCAGGCCGCATCCCCTGCGTCGCGCGCCGCATGCAGAAGCACGCGGAGAGCCTCCGACGAGGTTAGTACAAAGAGCAGCAATTCATACTGCCGCAGCGCCGTAAAATCCGGCGGCAGGGCAATGCGGCGATAAACCACGGCCTGCTCCACCTGGGCGGCGCGCGCCGCCAGAGTTTCCGCCAGCAAGGCGCGCCCACCCTCGCCGCGCACGATGAGCGTGTGTCGCCCAGCACACTGCACAAACTCGGGCAAGGCCAGCAGCGCCTCACTGTCGGCGCCCTCGTCAGGCGCAAGAACCTGCGTGAACCCAGCTGCACGCAAGGCTCGCGCCGTGCCCTTGCCGATGGCCACAAGCCGGGGGGTGGGCGGCCAAGCGTCGGCGGACAGGGTCTGCAAGGCCATGCGCACCGCATTCGGGCTGATAAAAATCACCTCATCCGCACGCGCCATCTGCGCATGCAAAACCGCTGCATCAACAGGGGTCAAAGGCGGCGCAATTTCAAGCAAGGGCAAGAGGATGACCGCGCCACCGGCAGCGCGAATGCGGGCGCTGAGCGCGGCGGACTGCCCGACAGGGCGGGTCAGGACGATACGCAGCCCCTGCAATCCGCTCATCCGCCTGCCGCAATCCCCACCTCAGCCAGAATGCGATCCGCACCCTGCGCCAACAGTGCATCGGCCACCTGTTCGCCCAGCGCCTGGGCATCGGCACGCGGCGCGCGCGCTTCAGCACGCAGCATCTGCGCACCATCGACCGAGCCGACCAGGCCACGCAACCACAGCGTGTCGCCTTCCAGCACGGCAAAACCGCCAATCGGCACCTGACAGCCGCCATTCAGACGCGCATTCATCGCCCGCTCGGCCATCACGCGATCATGAGTATCGACACAGTTCAATGGCTCAATCAGCGCCTCAATCGCTGCGTCGCCCGCTCGGCACTCGATGCCTACCGCGCCCTGACCGATAGCCGGCAGACTCATCTCCGCCGTCATGCGCATGCGAATACGCTCGGCAAAGCCCAGACGAATCAGCCCGGCGCTGGCCAGGATAATCGCGTCGTACTGACCGGCATCCAGCTTGGCCAGACGCGAATTCACATTGCCGCGCAGCATTTCAATGCGCAGATGCGGATAACGCTGCAAAAGTTGCATCTGGCGACGCAGGCTGGAGGTGCCGACCACCGCCCCGGCGGGCAAATCGTCCGGGCTGGCATAGGTGTTGGAGACAAACGCATCCGTCGGGTCTTCGCGCTGCATAATGACCGGCAGGTGCAGCCCCTCGGGGAACGCCATCGGCACATCCTTCATCGAATGCACCGCGATATCCGCCTCACCCGCCAACATGCCGACTTCCAACTCTTTGACGAACAAGCCCTTGCCGCCAATTTTGGATAGCGGGCTGTCGAGCAACTGGTCGCCTTGAGTGGTGAGCTTGATGAACTCGATATTGAGGCCTGGATGCAGCGCGATCAGGCGGCGCGCCGCGTCTTCGGCCTGCCACATGGCAAGCGGGCTTTTGCGCGTGGCAATGCGCAAGGTGGTTGGAGTGGTCATAAGTTCTACACATGCAGGAAATAGTGGCATCGTAAGACCCCGTACGGCTTTCTGCCAAATCGAAATCTTTTTTAGCCACAGAGAACACCGAGAGCACAGAGATAGCATCACGCCATCCTGCCGAAAGTATTGCGGGCGCGGATCATATGCGCGCATCCTGTTGATTTTGAATATTTTATACCCAATCACAGATAGACATTCGGAGCCGACTCACGTCCAAACAAACAATCCCCTCAGTGCCCTCGGTGTTCTCTGTGGCTAAACCAAAGCAGCTTAAACCCCGCTAATCCGTTAAAGTACGCAACATTCCTTTGCTTTAAATCTGGACATTCAACGTGCTTTCTACCGCCAATATCACCATGCAATTCGGCCCCAAGCCGCTGTTTGAAAACATCTCCGTCAAATTCGGCGACGGCAACCGCTACGGCCTGATCGGTGCCAACGGCTGCGGCAAGTCCACCTTTATGAAAATCCTCGGTGGCGATCTGGAGCAAACCTCCGGCGTGGTCATGCTCGATCAAGGTGAGCGCGTGGGCAAGCTGCGCCAGGATCAGTTCGCCTTTGAGGATTACACGGTCATCGACACGGTCATCATGGGGCACGCCGAGCTGTGGGAAGTGAAAAAAGAGCGCGACCGCATCTATTCCCTGCCGGAAATGACTGACGAAGAAGGCATGAAAGTCGGCGAGCTGGAAGGCGCATTCGCCGAGATGGACGGCTACACCGCCGAGTCGCGCGCGGGCGAGCTGCTGCTCGGGCTGGAAATCCCGGTGGAGCAACACTACGGCCTGATGAGCGCAGTCGCGCCGGGCTTCAAGCTGCGCGTATTGCTGGCACAAGCGCTGTTTTCCAATCCTGACATCATGTTGCTCGACGAACCGACCAACAACCTCGACATCAACACCATCCGCTGGCTGGAAAACGTGCTCAATGCGCGCAACAGCACCATGGTTATCATTTCGCATGACCGTCACTTTTTGAACAGCGTCTGCACCCACATGGCCGATCTGGACTACGGCGAACTGCGCCTCTATCCCGGCAACTACGACGAATACATGACCGCTGCCACCCAGGCGCGTGAACGCATTTTGGCGGATAACGCCAAGAAAAAGGCACAAATTACCGAGCTGCAATCCTTTGTGAGCCGCTTCTCGGCCAACGCGTCCAAAGCCAGCCAGGCCACTTCGCGCGCCAAGCAGATCGAGAAAATTCAGCTGACCGAGGTCAAGCTTTCCAGCCGCCAAAATCCATTTATCCGTTTTGAACAGGAAAAAGGCTTATTCCGCCTGGCACTGGAAGCTGAGAATCTGAGCAAGGGCTATGACGGCACCCCGCTATTCAAGGGCTTGAACCTGATGGTCGAAGTCGGTGAACGCATCGCCGTCATCGGCCCGAACGGCATTGGTAAATCCACCCTGCTGCGCACCCTGGTGGGTGAACTGCCCCCGGACAAAGGCACGGTCAAACTCTCGGAAAACGTCAATCTCGGCTATTTCGCCCAGGATCATGCCGACGACTTTGCCGACGACATGAGCCTGTTCGACTGGATGACCCAGTGGCGTCGCCCGCAGGACGATGAGCAGGCGGTGCGCGCCACCCTCGGTCGCCTGCTGTTTTCGCAGGACGAGATCAAGAAATCGGTGAAAGTGGTCTCCGGCGGAGAGCAAGGTCGCCTGCTGTTCGGCAAGCTGATGCTGCAACGCCCGAACGTGCTGGTCATGGACGAACCCACCAACCACCTCGACATGGAATCCATCGAATCGCTCAATCTGGCACTGGAAAACTACCCCGGCACGCTGATTTTCGTCAGCCATGACCGCGAGTTTGTATCGTCCCTCGCCACGCGGATTATCGAACTGACACCGACCGGCATCGTCAATTACAGCGGTTCGTATGAGGATTACCTGCGTAGCCAGGGGGCAGTTTGATTTTTTTAGCCACAGCGGGCACAGAGCACACGGAGGACGGTGAAGCAGGGCGAGAAGTAGGGTGGATAAGCGTAGCGCATCCATCCACCAAGGGCGGCACGATTAACCCATGAAACCGTAGGGTGCGCCATGCGCACCGATGGGCTAGAAGGTGCGCATGGCGCACCCTACGGCCTAGCGGACAATCACGACCGGATCAATAAGCTCTGTGCCCTCTGTGACCTCTGTGGCTAATTTTTTCCAAGCATTCCAAACGAGAATCCACCCCATGTACCACGGTGAAAAAGACTACCGCCACGGCAGCCCGGAACAGCTTGGCATTCTGCTGGTCAATCTCGGTACACCGGATGCGCCCACCACGTCCGCGCTACGCCGTTATCTAGCCGAGTTTCTCGGCGACCCGCGCGTGATTGAAGTCCCGCGCCTGCTGTGGTGGTTCATCCTCAACGGCATCATTCTCAACACCCGTCCGAAAAAATCGGCCGCGGCCTATGCCGAGGTCTGGGATCACTACGGCACGGGCACGGGTTCGCCGCTGCTGCATCTCGCCGAGTTGCAACGAGATGGCCTGCGTGAACGCCTGCAAGCCCGTCTGGCAGGCCCGGTGTGCGTGGCGCTGGGCATGGATTACGGCAACCCATCGATGACGCGCGCGCTGGAAGACCTGCGTATGCAAGGCGCACGCCGTGTGCTGGTCTTGCCGCTCTACCCGCAATATGCCGCCGCGACTACGGCCTCGGTGTTCGACAACATCACCCGCGTATTGCAAAAAACGCGCTGGTTGCCTGAACTGCGCTTTATCAATCACTACCACCGCCATCCCGGTTATATCGACGCGCTGGCCGCCAGCGTGCGCGAACACCAAGCCGAGCACGGCAAGCCGCACAAGTTGCTGATGTCCTTCCACGGCGTACCCGAGCGTTACCTGCTCAACGGCGACCCCTACCATTGCGAATGCCATGTCACCGCACGCCTGCTGGCGGAAAAGCTTGGTCTGACCGCCGATGAATGGCAGGTCAGCTTCCAGTCGCGCTTCGGCAAGGAAGAATGGATCAAGCCCTACACCGACATCACCCTCAAAGCCTTCCCGGCGCAGGGCATCAAGGACGTGCAGGTGATCTGCCCCGGCTTTTCCGCCGACTGCCTGGAAACGCTTGAAGAAATCGCGCAGGAAAACCGCGAATATTTCATGCAAGCGGGCGGCGAAAAATACAGCTATATCCCGGCGTTGAACGCACGCGCCGATCACCTGGACATGCTGACCGACCTGGTGATGCAGCATGTGCAGGGCTGGCCAGAAGCCGGTGACTATGATGCCGCCGCCATGCGCCGCGAATGGGAAATCAGCAAGGCGAACGCGCTGAAACTTGGTGCGAAGCAGTAATTAACGGCATCTATCAGCTTATGGGATTTGGCTCCCTCTCCCCTCGCGGGAGAGGGTCGGGGAGAGGGGGCTGAAGCATCTGCCAAAACCATCGGCTTGAGCCAGCCTCTCCACCCTCTCCCCAACCCTCCCCCATCAAGGGGGAGGGGGAAGAACCGTAAGTCCTGTCAGTCTTTCAGCACGTCGTTACGGTAGGCTTGGCCAACGTCCAGCCTTCAACTCGGCCTGGATGGCCTGCTGCCACGCGCTCGCGTCCTTGCCGCGATAGTTCACCTTGCCACTCTGCGTCAGCGCGGCAAGATAAGCCTCCAGCACCTTGGGCGTATCCGCCCAGGCGATGGCTGCCTTGCTTGAGCCCAGTTCACCCGGCAGGCGCGCCCAGTTGTCGCGCACCAACATCAGCACCTTGGCCATGGCCATCACCAGCGCATCATCGGTTTGCAGGGGCAGGCTGCCGTCCAAAATCGCACGCATGGCATCGCCGGTGCTGCTCGGCTCTTGCAGTTCAATGACCGTCACAGCGGCCAGTGTTTTACTCACGCCGCCCAGATACTGCGCCGCGCCCACAGGAAAGCCCTGCCCACCGGCGTTGTCCACTTCAATCGCGGCCAAATCCAGCGCTTGCGCCATACGCTGCACACCGGGGCTATTGCCCAGTTGACGCGCACGTTTGGCACCCAAGCGGGCGCGATCCGGCGTAATCGCCATACCATCACCCAGCCATTTGTAAAAAATGGTCGCCACGTTCTCGCGCTCAAGGTATTCCTCTTTGCCCGCACGCCAAGGCATCAGTTCGCTGGCGCTAAACACCTTGCGCAAGATGGGTTCGCTCTCCTTATCGGATAGAATCTCCGCCCCGGCCAGCGGGCTGTTGGCTCCGGGGCTGCAGGTGCCGTACAGCGTCTTGCCCTTGCCGGGGATCAGCTCACGCAACACCACCGTGTACTTGTCGCCCGAAATGGACTCGATCATGCCCGTGGCATAGCCATCTTCACGCAAATGCACCGAGGGCATGGGCACAAACACACGATCTCCCACGACAAAGGCGGCATGCGCCAAAGCGGGCAGCACGGATAAGCCTACGGTTAAGCCCAAAAATAAGCTCAGACGCAGAGCAGCAAAAAATCGATTCATGCAAAGGAACCTCAATGTGAGTCAAGTCAACGATCCAAATCAGGACGCGTCCAAAAAAAACCTGTTTTATGCGGTAGATGAATACGGCGTGGTCGAAGTCTGGCGCAGCCCCGAAGGACTTATTCTAGGTCTGGGCAACGAAGTCGAACAGACGCGCATTCTGCCCTATAGCCCGCAACATTTGTGCTTTGACTACATGCGCATGATGTTGCTGACCCTGTTATGGAAGCCCAAGCCGAAGCGTGCATTGATCCTCGGACTGGGCGGCGGAGCACAGGCGCGTGCCTTGCTGGCCGCCTTTCCCAAGCTGGAGCTGGATGCCGTCGAGCTGCGTCCTGCGGTCGTGGAGGCGGCTTATCAGGCCTTGCATCTGCGCCCCGATCCACGCCTTACGGTACACATCATGGACGCGCTGGACTTCGTGCGTCGCGCCGAAAGCGTGCGCTACGATGTCATCATGCTCGACCTGTACGACCGCCAGGGCATGGCACCCATTCTTGCCGAGCACGAATTCATGGCACATTGCGCCCGCCTGCTCGCGCCGCGCGGCGCTCTGGCCGCCAACCTATGGCGCTATCCATTGGAGGATTACCTGAGCGCCAGCCTCGCCATGGAACAAGCCTTCCCGTGGCTAGGCTTTGTCGCCTCGCGTGATCGCAACCAAAACATTGCACTCGCTGCGCACGACGCGCCAGGGCATTTACGCGAACTCACGGCGATTGCGCAAAAGCATGAAACGGGTTTGCCGGTGTTCTGGCGCGATTTCGTGCAACAGAACCCGGCGCTGTTCAGGCGTTAAGCACAGCCAGCACAGCCTCTGCCCGGCTATTGACCAAGCCGGACTCATCCACGCCCAGCCAAGTCAGCACGCCATCCGCCACCAGCATGGCGTAACGCTTGGAGCGCATCCCCATCGCCGCCTTGCGCATATCGCGCTGCATCCCCAAAGCCTGTGTCCAATCACCATTGCCGTCAGACAAGAAGGTAATGTCCTCCGCATCGGCCTCGTGCGCCTGAGCCCAGGCGCGCATCACAAACGGATCATTTACCGCCAGGCAAACGATCTCATCCACCCCGGCGGCTTTGAGCGCATCGGCATTCACCATAAAGCCGGGCAGGTGTTCGTCGGAACAGGTCGGAGTAAACGCGCCGGGAACGGCAAACACCACGACGGTACGCTGAGCAAACAGCGCTTGTGTGCTGATTTCCTCTAAACCATTGTCGCCACGACGATAGAGCGCACCCACTGGCAAGGTTTGACCCACTTGAATCGACATAAGCCTGTCCTCGTAAAAAATAGATATAACGAGGCTAGCATGACCCAGCGCACCAAATAGATCGAGATTAACCCGACTTTTTAGACGGTAGGCTCCAGTCGAGCCCACACAAAAAGCAGACGAAAAAAAAGCCACTGGATCAGTGGCTTCAAAAATACCCCGAAGGGTTAATAGTGGCGCAGCGGACGGGCGTCACATCCAAAGCATCAATGCGGGTCTCCAGGTTCATGTTCTGAAGATACCGTCAAATATACCGTCACCAGACAGACGCTACAGAGGCATCCAGACCAATCCAAACCTGTCATCCGAACTTGACTCGTTCACTTCTCATCGAGCAGTGAACGGTTCTGTATAAAAAAGCGCGTTTTTCGTGAAAACGAGTTGGCATGAGTGAATCTGTTAAAATGACACTTGTCCCGGAAAGTTCTTTCCAAAAAAGAAAGCCCGTTCGGTATTACTAGTACCTGACGGGCTGCTCCGAGACACGCGAGAGGCGGTCGGAAAGAGTTTGAGTTTAGCTGCTCAATGTCACTTGTTTAACCGGCAGACAACACCGGAAGTGTCTTAACAACACTCTGGGTACATTCTACGCGCTAGCAGTTCGCTATGCAAATGCGTGAGTCTGGTTTTCTGGTCGGTACCGCCTCATTTTTAACCCCTAAAAATGAGACTTTTCAATCATGTGTCAGAAATATGCCCCTGGGGCAGAAATGGATAGTATTTTACGCCTGCACGATGTGCTCCGGATTACCGGCGCATCCCGATCGAGCATTTATCTGTGGGTCAGTGCTGGGATTTTTCCGCAACCCGTGAAACTCGGCGTTCGAGCGGTCGGATGGCGAAGATCAGAGGTCCAGCAATGGCTGGATGATCGCCGTTAAGCCCCGTAAGCCCAGCATCTCATCTCTGATGCTGGGCAAAATCAGGCATCAAAGCCCAACAAAGCCCTCGTTGACCGTGGATGTTGGGCTTTTTGCTCATTGGCCCAGTATCAAATCACCTTCTATTACTTGTGATGGCTTTGTTTCCGCCCGCTGGTCTAGATTTATCAATTGCACAGGCATCAGTTCGGGTTGTTGTCGGTAATTCATTTCCGCAAGATCTTTACCCAGATACTGCTTCGGCGTCCATGATTTAACCGCACGTCCTGTAATTTCTTTCACGCGCTGCACTTGTTTCTGATGCGCCTCATCAGTTCGCTTCTGCGTTGCTTCGTCCCTTTCATTTTCTCCGGCAATGGTCACGCGTTCCGCTTGCTTCAAGATCGCCTGTACTTCTACCTGCTCCAAAAAGCTGCGCACATTCGCTCCGCCTGAGACAATGACGGTAGGTTGTGGCCGGCCCTGACGTTTGGCGATATCGTGCAGGGCCAGCGCATCAGAGCCGCCCTCGACAATCCAGACTGTTGACGGATCACCCGGCAGAATCGGCGGATATCGCTTGTCACTGCCGCGCAAATCACGCTTCTGCATGGGGTCGGCAGATTCAATCGCTCGGCGGGTGATGTTTTGTGGCGTACTTGCCTGATCATAGCCAACAAACAAAACCCCGCCATTGGCATAGCGCAGCATGCCGCATTGCTCGGCATGCTCAATGGTGTCCATGCTAATCCCCCGATCATTAATCAGGTAGTCTCGCCCTAGTGCCCGACTTGCCACTTCCTGCTTAGGCAGTCGCGGTGGTGGGCGCTTGGGTTCGGCAGGCGGACGGCGCTTTGGCCCGACAGTCGGCGCGCCAGCAAGGCGGAAAACAGCCTCCGCGAATCCGGTGCCTGGCTCGATCTCACGCACGAGGTCGATATTGTCGCCACCGTTGTTGCCGTACAGATCACACCAGACCCAATGCCCATCCTGCCTCTGGGTAACTCGGTACACCTCATCACCATGCAGCCTGACGCTCCGATGTCGACCTTCGTGTTTCACATCGTAACCGTTAGCTCCGAGGTAAGCGGTCGGGTCTAGTTCGCGGGCCGATTGACGATCTTGCTCAGTAACGCGCGTTCTTCTGGCGTCGCTTTGCTTAATAGCACGTTTACCCAGTCCGCCGCCTGTTGCACGCCGCTTGGCGGCAGAAGCCTGTTTAAAGCGACTTGCCCAGTGAGCACCAGAATCCCACCGATTGCGCTGGCTAAGATCAGTCCCAGTGTCTGACGCCAAATCTTCGGTCGTGTCGATCTCGCCGCCGCGCTCAGTTCGTTCGCCGTGGTTGTCATGGCTTGCGCTGATTTCTTGAGTTGATCCGGGATCGTCTCGATGTTCTGTGCGGTCTTCGCCATCGTGTCGATGCTCGATTTCAGCCCCGACAGACTCCGTGACAGGTCGGAGATTGTTTTGTCCAGCTTCGCGGCCTTCTGCTCGAATGCTGCCGCTGCGCTGGTACTCATCTGCTGAGTCAATTCCTCCAGTGTCTGGCGCTGTGCTGCGGTCACTTTGTCGTAAGCGGTCAGAACTTGAATGACCTCCGCCCTCAGCTTCGCCAACGGCTCCAGTGCTTCGGCTGTCTGCTCTGCTACTGCTTGGGGTAACGAACCCAGCATCGACCTCAAGGCTTCTGCCTGCGTTTCCAAGTTCATCACGGCCTGTACGATCTGCAATTGCGGTTGTGTATCGTTCAAGGCTTTCACTGTCTCTAGCTTGCTCATAACTGACTCCATATTTTTTCGAGAATTTCGACCATTTGTAGGAATCGCCTAGGGATTGCCCCTTGAACGCAAGACCATCAAGTTCATAGTTCACGCCGGTAATGCCGGTTTTCTGTATCTGGAAACGCACGCCCACTCCAGCCAGTTCCAACCGTTCGGCAAACATGACGGCGGTTGGCTTGCCCTGGGCGGCTTCCTTGACCAGGCGCTGAAGCCGCTGGCGTGGGGCTTCTGCCCCAGTGCGTAGTGCTTGTTCGATTTCACCTTTGGTCAGGGTCTTTTCATCTTTTGGTTCACCCAAACCAGGTGTCAGGGTCAGACCATGGATGCGCTCCAGAACTTGGGTGGCCCTGATCGCTCGATATACTTCCCATTGCCCATGCCAGAGTCCGCCAGAAAGGCTGACTCGACTGGCGATGATGTGGATGTGGTCGTGCTTGGTGTCGTTGTGCCGAATGACCGTGTATAGAGATTCTGATGGAAATCCCATCTCTTGCATGAAGTCATCAGCAATAGATGACCATCGTTCGGATGAAAGCCGCTCTCCTTCCGGTAATGCCAGGGAGGCGTGCCATACCGGAGACTTGATATCCGGTCGCAGGCGTCGGGTGACGGCAAACTGGTCTGACATGGCTCTGGCGCTGCCCGACGTCAAGGTGCCACCGACAATCTCCGGGTTCTTGCCCTTCTGGTTGCCGGTATCCAGTGCATAGTCCAATACCCCACGAAACCCAGTGCCACGAGTGACCTTAGCTTTCATCGTCTTGATCCTCGGGCAGCCGGGCGCCGATCAAGGCATCACGGTATTGAGTCAGCATGATGATGATTTGCGGCAAGTCGGCCACTTGAAGACCAGCCTCATTCAGATGACGGGAGAGCTGATTGAGGTTGGAAGCTGATCGGGACAGCACAAGCCATGCCGTCTGATTCAATGCCGGGATGATAATCGTAGGCCGAGGTCTTGCCTGTTTCATCCCGAACAAGGACATACGCAAAAACTCACCGCGATCATATAGGCCGCGACGGGCGTCGATTTCGGCAAGTTCCGCATCATTGACCCGTGTCATCACCTTATGGCGGCGACGGTCAGACTCAGCCAAGACATGACCCCGACGTGGGCGACGACTGGTTTTGGTTTGATCAATGGTCATCATCATAGACCTCCGCCAAAACCAAAACCGACAGCCCCGGGGGGCGTGGTCGGAAGGGGCGAAGCAACCCCCTGAGCGTCAGCGAACGGGGGCGAAGGGAGCGTTAGCGACCGAAGGGTTGAATTCGGCGCCAGCCGAATTACACCTTGCTCCTTACCAACAACGACAAGAAATACCCAACTGATTGTGTTCATCTGCATTCACCCTGATAACAGCACAAGCCAAGGAATTTGGTCTTGATTGGCATCAGGATAAACAGGCTAAGTCACTAATAACAAAATGGATATAATCAGAAAAATGCTATTGGACAACTCTGGATATTATCGAATAAATACAATGACAAAACCAACCGCAATAAAGTGCAGCCATGGATATAACCATTCGGAAACACACCATCCCACCCGGCGAATTGTAGTGGTCAACTCAAACCGGACAGAAAGTTAATTTTTTCTCGGCCAATATAGGGCACCTCGAATAACCCGAGGTTTTCAATGAATCCCGGCGCGCAATGATGACAGCGACCGAATTCTGTTCAATCTCTCAGGCAAAACACCGCTTTTC
>NCGK01000057.1 GCA_002281735.1 Gammaproteobacteria bacterium 28-57-27 | reverse complement strand
TTCGCCCTTGTTGCTGCGTGAGCGGGTGCGTGATGCGGGCGTGGTGGGCTTGGGCGGGGCGGTGTTTCCGAGCGCGGTGAAGTTGGCGGGCACGCCGGGTACGCCGATTCACACCGTGTTGCTCAATGGTGCCGAGTGCGAGCCGTACATCACCTGCGATGATCGCCTGATGCGCGAGCGTGTGGAGGAGGTGCTGCGCGGCGGCCAGATTCTTTTGCATGTGCTGGGTGCGCAAACCTGCCTGGTCGGGGTGGAGGATAACAAGCCGGAAGCGATTGCCGCGCTGCGTGCGGCCTTGGTGGCACTCGGTGATGCGCGTTTCGAGATTGTGCCGATTCCGACGCTTTATCCCTCTGGCGCGGAAAAGCAGCTGATTTACATTCTGACCGGCGAGAAAATCAGTCGCGAGATGCGTGTGACCGAGCGCGGATTTCTGGGGCATAACGTGGCGACAGCGGCGGCGATTTACCGTGCCGTGGTCTTCGGTGAGCCGGTAACGCGCCGGGTGGTTACCGTGCCGTGGTCTTCGGTGAGCCGGTAACGCGCCGGGTGGTGACCGTGACCGGTAGCGGTGTGCGGACTGCGGGCAACTGGGATGTGCCGCTGGGGATCTTGGCCAGCGATCTTATCGCCCAGGCCGGGGGCTATCAGCCTGACATAGCTCGGCTGGTGTTTGGCGGGCCAATGGGTGGTTTTGCGCTGGCAACCGACGAGGTTCCTGTGACCAAGGCAGCGAATTGCTTGCTGGCGCTGGCCGCAAAAGATGCGCCGGTCGAGCCTTTGCCCATGCCCTGTATTCGCTGTGGCAAATGCGCCGAGGGCTGTCCGGTCGAGTTGCAGCCGCAGCAAATGCTGTGGGATGCGCGCGCGGGTGACTTCGAGCGGGCAGAAAAACAGGACAGCCTGTTCGAGTGCATCGAATGCGGGATATGTTCGGCGGTGTGCCCGTCGCATATCCCGCTGGTGCAGTATTTTCGTTTTGCCAAAACCGAGATCTGGCAGCGCGAGCGTGAGCATGAAAAATCCTCACTGGCACGCGAGCGTTTCGAATTCCGCAACACGCGCACCGAGCGCGATAAACAGGAACGTGAAGCCATGCTGGCGCAAAAGCGTGCTCAGCTTGCGGCGCAAAAGGCTAGCGAATCGCCAGCCGGTGGGTCATCAGCCAGCGAAGCGGCTCCAGATGACAAGCAGCGTGCGATTGCCGAGGCCATGGCACGCGCCAAGGCGCGCAAAGACGCGGCTCAGGCTGAAAAACTGGCCGCACCGCCCAAGGACGAGGACACATCAGCGTGAACAAACCGCGTTTTGTATATGTCCTGCTGCGCATGGCCTTGTTGATGCTGGTGGCCTTTGTGCTGGTCTTGACGTTGATTCGCGGCGCTTGGGTCATGCCGCTGATTTTTTCCGGTATACCGTTGGCAGGCTTGCTGGAAAACATCATTTACACGCCGATCA
>NCGK01000012.1 GCA_002281735.1 Gammaproteobacteria bacterium 28-57-27 | reverse complement strand
CGGGATCATGACTGTGGCGCGCCTCACCCGCGTACAAAATCAAATTGGCAATCACCCCCGGCCCGACCAACAGCGGCATGGCAAACGGCACCACGATTTGGCGATAGACCGACTTGGCCTCGTTAAATTCATTGGCTTGGGTTTCAACATCCAAATCCTGCGCCGCTTTGCCCGAGCCGCCCATGACAATATTGATACCGAGCAGTAGTAGCAAAATACCACCTGCCACACGGAACGAGTCGAGCGTAATGCCAAAAAAGTCGATGATGGCGTTGCCCGTGAGCAAAAATAACAAGGTCAAACCCATCACGGTCAAAGACAAAAGCAGCGCCAGCCAACGTTGCGCCAGGCCGCTGAGATGGCCGGTGTAGCCCATAAAAATCGGCAACATGCCCAAGGGGTTGAGCAAGGCAAACGAGGTAGCGGCAAAGGTACTTAGAATGCTGAGGGTGTCCACGGGGTGCTCATTGTGTGTTCGCGGATGTGCCGGTAGGCTGTGGGCTATTGATCCGGCACGACACAACATGGCTACCGTTCGTGCTGAGCCTGTCGAAGCACGGCTCTTCGACAGGCTCAGGGCGAACGGACTCGCGGGCAAACCTGCCGGATTAATAAACCGGCCATCAGTATCACCGAGCCCTGATTATTACGCCATAGCACTCACATTTTTCCAGGCCATTTTTTAACTGTGAAACGCGTTTTTCATCACGCCCTGCTCATCATCCTTGCGATGCTCACCCTCGCACCGTTTGCGTGGATGCTGGCCGCCTCGTTTATGCCCACCGGCGAAGCCAGCGCCATTCCGCCGCGCCTGTGGCCGAGCACGCCGACGCTCGATCATTACCGCGATTTATTCACCCGCATGGACATGGGGCGTTACGCACTCAATAGCGCGCTTATCGCTCTGCTGGCCACGGCTTTGGCCACCATGATTAACGCCATGGCGGGCTATGCCTTTGCCAAACTGCGCTTTGCCGGACGCGAGGCGCTGTTTCGCAGCCTGCTCGCCGCCATGGTCATTCCTGCCCAAGTCGCCATGCTGCCGCTGTTTTTGATGCTCAAACAGATGGGACTGATTAACAGTTATGCCGGGGTGCTGGTGCCGCTGCTGGCCAGTATTTTCGGTATTTTTCTGGTGCGTCAATATGCGCAAAACATCCCGGACGCCATGCTGGATGCCGCGCGACTGGACGGCGCCAGCGAGTTCCGCTTGTTCTGGTCGGTGGTGTTGCCCATGCTGCGCCCGATTCTGGCTACGCTGGCGCTGTTTACCTTTATGGGCAGCTGGAACGATTTCATGTGGCCGCTGATCGTGCTCTCCGATGGCAGTCTTTACACCCTGCCGGTGGCACTGGCCAATCTTGCGGGCGAGCATGTGCAAGATACCGAGCTGATGATGGCGGCTTCGACCTTAACGGTTTTGCCGGTGTTGATCGTGTTTTTGATCTTGCAGAAACAGTACATTGCCGGGCTGACGCAAGGCAGTATGAAAGGCTAATTTCCCAATCCCATTCCCTTATCGAGAGTGCAACCATGTCCACCCATACCCTGAACAACGCAACGCTTAATGTCATGCTCACCTCCTCCAGCGCGGGCGAATCGAGCTTGGGCGAGCTGCAATTGACGCGCTGGCATGGCGACATGATCGAGGACAGCCTCGGCTTCTTTATCTACCTGCGCGATGTGGACACGGGCGCGTTTTGGTCGGTCGGGAGCCAGCCGGTGCCGGACGAAGACGGCGCGGAGTACGGACAGTCCTTCACGGGGGAGGCCGCTCACTTCATCAAACACGCGCATGGCATTGAGGCGCAGATGACGGTCACGCTGGAGGCTGGGCGCGAACTGCGCCGTGTGCATTTGAAAAACATTGGCGACTCGCCACGCCGCATCGAGTTGACTTCGTATCTTGAACCGGTGATTCAGCATGCCGCCGCCGATGCCGGGCATCCTGCGTTTTCCAAGTTATTTGTGCAAACCGAAGCGCATGCCGAACACGGCGCGCTCCTGGCCAAACGCCGTCCGCGTGGTGCGGATGAGCGTTTTCCCGTGCTGGTGCATGCTCTGCTGGGTGCACCGGTCAGCGGTTTTGAAACCGACCGTATGCGTTTTATTGGGCGCGGGCGCTCGCTGGCCACGCCGCAAGCCATGTTCAACGCGGATTTGAGCCACACCGTCGGCAATGTGCTGGATGCGTGTTTGAGTTTGCGCACGGTGTTGGAGCTTGCTCCGGGGGCGGAGGCCGAAGCGGTGTTTGTGCTGGGCGTGGCCGATGATCGGGAGGCAGCGTTGGCCTTGCTTGAAGTACCTGTGAGCGCGAGCTCGGCCGACATTGCTGTAGGGTGCGCCATGCGCACCATTGAGCAAGTATCGCTGCGCGCGGCGCCCCCTACGAGCTGTACGCTTGCCCCGCACCATACTGCCGAAATCCTGCAATATGAAAACAGTTACGGCGGTTTCAATGCCGACGGCAACGAGTACGTCATCCGCCTGCCCAAACAAAGCAATGGCCGCGTTAAACCGACTCCGCTGCCTTGGTCGAATGTGCTCGCCAACGCACATAATTCGGGCTGCATCGTCACCGAATCGGGCGCGCTGCATACCTTCGTGCAAAACAGCCGCGAACACCGTCTACCCCCGTGGCATAACGACCCGGTAATCGATCCGCACGGCGAAGCCTTCTATATTCGTGATGAAGATGCCGGTCTGTACTGGTCGCCGATGCCCGGCCCGGTCAGCGGTGCGGGTGATTATGAAGTGCGCCACGGCCTGGGCTACAGCCACTTTCAGCATATCAGCAGCGATCTTGAACAACGCAGTACGGTATTCGTACCGCTGGATGTGACTTGCCGCATTGTGCGTATCGAACTGCGCAATCTTTCCGACCAGCCGCGCCGCTTGTCCGTTTTCAACGTCAATCATCTGGTGCTCGGCGCGGTTCCCAAAGATACCGCGCCGCACCTTGAAACCGCATGGGACGCGTCGGCACATGCCCTGATTGCGCGCAATCCGCAAGCCGGAGCCTTTGCTGGCGGCACGGCCTATGCCGCGCTGCTCTCACCCGCTGAGGCGCTGCATTACAGCAGTGACCGTGCCGCTGTCATTGGTCAAGGCCGCAGTGCAGCCAACCCCTACGCCCTTGAGCACAGCGCAACCCTGGATGGCCGCACCGGCAAAAGCCTCGACTGCGCCGCACTGCAAGCGCAAATCACCCTCGAACCGGGCGATGTGCGCACGCTGAGTTTTGTATTGGGCGAAACCAATGATGCCGCGGGCTTGGCCAAGCTGCTCAACGACTTGCGTCACCCCGGCGTGGTCGATGCCGCACTCGCACAGGTACAGGCCTTCTGGCAAGACTTCACCGCCCAAGCTCAGGTGCACACCGGCAAGCCGGAGGTGGATATTTTGGTCAACCACTGGCTGCCGTATCAGGCTCTTGTCTGCCGCATCTGGGCGCGCACTGCCTATTACCAATCCGGCGGCGCGTTCGGCTTCCGCGACCAGTTGCAGGACGCCCTCAACCTGATCCGCCACGACGCCACGCTGACCCGCCAACAAATTCTGCTTAACGCCGCCAATCAGTTCGTGGAAGGCGACGTGCTGCATTGGTGGCACCCGTATCCTGATGGCAGCTCACGCGGCATCCGCACCCGCTTTTCGGATGACCTGCTGTGGATGCCCTACGCCACCGCCAAGTACATCCAGCACACCGGCGAGAACTCGATCCTCGATGAGCAAGTGCGCTATCTCAGCGGTGCGCTGCTGGAAGAGGGCGAAGACGAGCGCTTCATGGTGCCGACCGAATCCGGCACGCAGGGTGATTTGTACGATCACTGCTGCCGCACGCTCGATCGTTCGCTCAAGACCGGCGCACACGGCCTGCCGCTGATGGGCACCGGCGACTGGAACGACGGCATGAACCGCGTCGGGCGCGAAGGCAAGGGCGAAAGCGTGTGGGTGGGCATGTTCCTCTACGCCATTCTCGGCGACTTCATCCCCCTGTGCGAAGCGCGCCGCGACCTGACCCGCGCCGAAAAATACCGCGCCCACCGCGCCAAACTGTTCGCGGCGCTGAACACCGAAGGCTGGGACGGCGACTGGTATCGTCGCGCTTGGTACGACAATGGCGCGGTGCTCGGCTCCAAAGCCTCCGACGAATGCCAGATCGATACTCTAGCCCAGGCTTGGGCGGTACTCACCGGCACCGCGACCGGCGAACGTGTGGAACAAGTTCTGCACGCCATGGACGCGCGCCTGATCGACAAGGATGTCGGCATTATCCGCCTGCTCACCCCCGCTTTCGACCACACCCCGCACGACCCCGGCTACATCAAAGGCTACGTCGCCGGCGTGCGTGAAAACGGCGGCCAGTACACTCATGCCGCGTTGTGGGCGGTGATGGCCTATGCCCAAGCCGGGCAGAAAGACAAAGCACTTGAGCTGTTAAGCATGATTAGCCCGATTCGCCACGCAGCGACCCAACAGGGCGCGGAGCGTTACATGACCGAGCCGTATGTGATCGCGGCGGATGTGTACGGCGTGGAGCCTCACAACGGGCGCGGCGGCTGGACGTGGTATACGGGTTCGGCGGGGTGGATGATGACGGCAGCGTGGGAGATTGCACCACGATAATTGTTCGGTATACAAATTGAGCACGGTGGGCAATGGCTCATGCGCATCAAGCAGCTTCGCAAGCGGGGCTTGCTGCCCGAGCAGGTGTTGTTCGCGGTGCAAGGGCCGGCCACAGACGATGCACGGGAGCGAGCCTATGAGGATATTGTCGATGATCTTCAAAAGGAGCAAGTGACGGTGATGCCTTACACCAACAAGGAGGGCATTCTCGCTTTCGTCGCTGCCGTGTACTGAGCGCTTCGCTTTGGGTGGACAGACTCCAATGCGCTCGGCCACCTCAGTAGTGATACCTCAACCTCGTCACCCGCACCGTGTAGATGAAGCCGCTGGCGCGCGCGCCAGCGGCTTCATCGCGCCCAGCAGAGAATCTTTTTTATACACATCAATGAGCTGAAAAAAACCAGCTATAAAGGTAAGGCGTGAAAAAATTCACAGCCTTTTGCGCAAGGGGTGGGTATCATGCGCGCCCAGCCCAATATCGTCTTACCCGCAACCCCAAGGAATATTTATGCTTAATCAGAACCTTACTTCGATTCTCGTTGAACTCAATAACTCATCAAACGCAATCAAGGCTTCGGCGATTGCCTCTGCCGAAGGCTTGACCATGAGTGCCCAGTTGCCCGATGGCGCCGACCAGGGGCTCGCGGGTGCACTGAGTGCCGCCCTGTTGTCTATGGGGCACCGTGGCGCCGAGCAATTCGCCTTGGGTCAAATGGAGCAAATTGTGATCAAGGGCGAGCACGGACAGTTGCTCATCACCCGCGCCGGAACAGATGCCGTTCTCGCCGTGCAGTCTGCTGCAGGTGCCGATCTCCCGTATCTGAAACCCACGCTGGCGTCCATCTCAGCTCATATCTGAGAAAAATCTGCCCTTGGTTTTTCGTTAACTTAGCTGTCTTTTCTCAAGCGCCTGCGACATCCGTGTTGCAGGCGCTTTTTGTCGTGTGGCAAGCCGCAAAGCATGTATGTTTTCATGCTGCGGCTTGTGTGCAAGACCGGGACAGACGATCAGGATTTCAGCTGAGGGCAATCAGGTTTTCAATCAAGGCAACCTTCATGCCGGTCGCTTCGGACAGCAGGCGCAGGCGCTCCGTCTCATAGGCGGTATCAATCAGCATTTGACAGATGTCCAACAAGCGCAGGATGGCGGCTGAAGCCGCTTCGAACTGCTCGTGACTCAGTTCACCGATTTCGGTCTTGGTGTGCAGCATGCTGACGACCTCATGGCGCAGGAAGCTCATGCTGGAAGAGACAAACAGCGGCGGAATTTTCACCTTGACGTGCACCACGCCGATGACTTCCTGGCGGGCGAAGAAGGCTTCGTCGTGCGGGCCGGTGAATAGTTGGCTCATCCACTGGATGTGCGTGCCCTTGAGCATGTCGAGACGCCCGTCGATGTGCTGGCGCGTTTCGGGGTGGCTTAGCAGTTGGTCATAGAACTTGTCGGTCAGTTGCGGCGCCATCGACACGAGAATGGATGAAACGGCCAGCACCGCCGCCGAATCGGCGGGGCTAAAGCCGTTGACATGCTGAAACAGGCTGATATTTGACGGATTCATGTGCGCTTTCCTTAGATGACTTTCGAGATCGACTCGGCGGCGCGCTTGACGTCGAGGAAGATCAGGCCGAGCTTGGCCTGCGGCTTGGCGAGCACGGTCAAAACTGCGTCTTCACCGGCATGGGTCATCAGGATGTAGCCTTTGTCGCCCTTGATGAGCACCTGCTCCAGGCCGCCACGCGCCAGTTCTTTGGCGGTGCGGTCGCCCAGGGAAAGCAGGGCGGCGCTCATGGCGCCGACGCGGTCTTCGTCCATGCTGGAAGGCAGTAGGGCAGCCATCATCAGTCCGTCGGTGGACACGATGGCTGAGGCTTCAATGTCGGCGGACGAACCATTAAGCTCGGAGAGGATGGAGGTCAGCATGTCTGCGCGCATTGGGGGCTCCTTGAACTGTTTATGTGATAGCTGTGCGTGTTTTGTATGCTTTCATACAAAAAAGCAATTTACGCATAAAGCCTAAGCATATTTTGTGCCATGTTTGAGCTTGCCGATGGCGGTGATTCATGAGGCCATCGGCGGGTGGTTTTATGGCGAGAGTGTCCGTGCGTTGACTATAGTCAGATTCATAGGACTTACGCAAAATGCCGTTTTTACTCCCTCCCCCTTGATGGGGGAGGGTTGGGGAGAGGGTGGGGAAGCTGGCAAAAGCCTATGTTTTAGCGAGTGTTTCAGCCCCCTCTCCCCAACCCTCTCCCACGAGGGGGGAGGGGGCTAAATCCAGGCTTTGCGTAAGTCCTATCCTAATAAGCTGGGTTTTGCGGCAATACCCATTGAATGTTTCAATGTGCTGATTCCTTAATCACGAGCTGCTGCTGCTTCACTTCATGCCTCCTTTGATTCTGCTCAACAAACCCTTCGATGTGCTTTGCCAATTTACCGATGGCGAGGGGCGGCCGACGCTGGCCGATTTTGTCGAGCAAAAAGGCTATTACCCTGCTGGGCGTTTGGATCGGGACAGCGAAGGACTGGTGGTGCTCACTAACGTTGGACGTTTACAGGCGCAGATTGCCGATCCGCGCCACAAAATGGCCAAGACCTACCTGGCTCAGGTCGAAGGCGAGGTGACCGATGCTGCGTTGGCGCAGCTTGCGCAAGGCGTGATGCTCAACGATGGCATGACATTGCCCGCCAGGGCGCGGCGTATCGACGAGCCAGCTTGGTTATGGGCGCGCACCCCGCCGGTGCGTTTTCGCAAGGCCATTCCGACCTCTTGGCTGGAGTTGACCCTGCGTGAGGGGCGCAATCGCCAAGTGCGGCGCATGACGGCGGCGGTGGGCTTTCCAACGCTGCGTTTGATTCGCTGGGCGGTGGGCGCGTGGACTTTGGATGGGCTGGAACCAGGGGGCTGGCGTTTTGTTGATGTGTAGTCGGGCGGGTGCAAGGCGGGTTGCAACCCGCCATCCACGCCTCCACGCCAACCTGCGCGCGACGGTTAAATAAACTCACCCATAAAAAAACGCCCCGTGTAGGGGCGTTTGTGTTGGCAGGACAAGGGGGGTTGTGAGGGAAGCTTGCAGCCTGCCGGTGTTGGGCATGTGTGACCCAACCAGCGCCATCGTTGTCGTTGACCACTCACAGCTCGCCGCCGAACAGGGTCATGCCTTCGGCCTTGGCGCTGAAAGTGGTGTACACCAGCGTCTGCCCATTCGGCGTGGCAGCGCCCTTCGGCAACACCATGACACGCGGTGATTATTCAGGTTTTGATGTAGGTCCAGCCACGCTCCATCCGCTCAATGATTGCATCGAGCGCCGCAGAGGTCTGTAGCACGCCGGGTAGTAGGCGGATGTCGTGACCACCGTCTTTGAGGCGGTTCAATGTCTGGCGGCAGCCAATAAAACTCAGGTTGGGGTAGCTCGTCTGCATGACGCGGATGCGCTCGCCTTGCTGGGTGGTCGAGGCGCGCAGCAGATCGACCCCGCCGCCGTTGGCGATGACCACGATCTGTAGGGGTTTGCCGCTCTGCTTGGCATCTTTCAGCATGCGCTCGCTGTGGTCGAGCAGCGCGGCGAAGTGCTCCGGGGAACCCGAGTCCACATGCAGTACCACCCGGCCGGGGTCGGCGCTCACGCCTTGCAGCGAGGCAATGTGGACTGCATTCGGGTCGCCAAGCATGTCGCGCGTGACCCATCCCAGGCCAAGACCCAGCCCCAGAATCAGGCTTGCGGCCACGGCCTGGCGCACCCGGCCACGACAGGGCGCGCCCGGTGCCACCTTGCCACCGGGCGGCTCGCGGTAGGCGGTGCGCACCATGTCCTTCAGCATGCGCAGGTCGCAGGTCTGCTTATGTAACTCGGCCTCGGCGCTCACGCGCTCCAGCAGGCGCGCCCGCTCCGCCGGGCTGAGTTCGTCATCGACGAAGGCGTTGAGCATCTCGTCAGACGGTGGTGGCAGTGTGTTCATTTGACCCTCCGCAAAGTATCGCGCGCCGTGCGGCGCGGTTCATGTAGGCTGATGAGGTCTTCGCGCAACTGGTGCCGCGCACGGCACAGGCGGCTCATCACGGTGCCGATCGGAATGGCGAGAATCGCGCTTACCTCAGCATAGGAGCATTCCTCCAGATCGACCAGGGTCAGTACCTCACGCTGGCCGAGCGTGAGCCGGGCGACCGCCGCACGCACCAGGTCGACGATCTCGCCACGCTCATCCGCGCGCTCGGGCGAATCCCTGTCGTCCGGCAGAATATCAAGCAGATCCTCGATGTCCTCGTGTGGGCGCTGACTGCGCAGGTGGTCGCGCCAGCGGTTGGCGAGGATGGTGAACAGCCAGGGATCGAAGCGGTCGGTCTCACGCAACTGATCCGCATGCTTCAGCGCGCGGGTCAGGGTGTCCTGGGTCAGATCTTCGGCCAATGCCGCGTCGTGACACCACGAGTAGGCGATGCGATATAGGCGCGCGCGCTGCTGCTTCAATGATTCGCGCAGCTCGCACGGGGTGGTGAAAAAGGCGAGGAGATTCAAGCGGGTGATCCTCGAAAAAGAGCCGGGGTGTGGGTTTGACTAAGCCGCGATCCTTGGTGAGTCAATCTCAGAACTTCCAAGTCAGTTGCACACTCACCCGGTCGTCAAGATTGTCGGCAATGGCGAGTGCATTGGCTCGATTGGCTGCGGGTGTGATGGCCGCAGGGTTGCTGACGTCCACACTGCGGAATTCATAATTCGCCGTCACCCGTGTATCCGCATTGATGAAGTATTGCAGACCGAGGGTGGTGGTGGTGAATTCCCGCTCATTGGCGGCGCTTTCGGTCATGCGGTCATAGCGCTCATGCCGCAGATCCAGCTCCCACTTGGGATGGAAGCGCCAGCCGCCCTCCAGATACCAGCCGTGCGCTTTATCCTCCAGGCCAACGACATTGAATGGTGCGGTGGTGAAGGGCGGATTGGGGCCGCCCGCGATCATGCCCTCGCCTTGGATGTATTCACCGGACAGGCGATAGACGTCCTTACGGAACATAAAGCCGGCACCTTCGCGCACGCGGTCATAATACTGAGCCCCGAAGTGACGCTCGCCACCTTGTCGCCAGAGGTACACGCTCAGGTCGTCGCGGTTCGGCCCCTTGCCGCCAAAGATGTAGGAACTCTGCAGGCGTAGGGTGAGATCCTTGTTGCCATCGCTGTCGCCTAGCCGGTCGATACTCTCGCCGTTTGAGAGCATGGCAGCATAAGAGAACTCCCACGGCCCCGTGTTGAACCAGTCGTAGAGTTGCACACCAACATCGCGGAAGCCGGAGCCGCCGCTAGTCACTTCGGCCTTGGCTAATCCCGCCGGTGCGGCACCGGGCGCAGTGCTTGGGGCGACCTGACGCTCCACCAGCAAGTTTTCGCTCATGCTGGTGAAATAGACGTAGGGATAACTGGTGTGTACTGCAACCAGAGCTTCTTCGCCGGTGGGCAGCTTGAACAAACCCGCGCGGAGGCGCGCACCAGGGATAAAGTTGAAGGTCATTGAGGCGTCCGTGATCATCACGTCATGCTCGGCGGTGACCGCGTTGCGCCCCGCTTCGGTGAGAAAGAAGTAGTTGATTTTGTTAGAAATCGGCGACAGCACACCCCGTGCGCCGAGTCTTGCCCGGTTGAGTTGCAGTTTACTGCCGACCTCTAGGTCGGGGCCAACCAGGTTGGCCACCTGATCTTGGCCGTTGTAGATGGCTGCGGCACCCTGCAGGCCGGTGACCGGGTTGTCGTCGATAAACGTGAAGGTGGGTTGAATGAAGCCAAATGGCTTAAACAATGGAGCGTTGGCGGGCTCGTTACCCTGCACTTGCAACCAGTTGGTGGCTTGGGCGGGGTTGGTACATGCGAGAGCGACTAACACCCCCGCAATCATCAGGCGGCTTTTCATACGATGGGCATCCTATTCATGGTCGCGAAGGCGACCTGAGACGAGCTAGACTTGGGGCCTGAAAAATCAGACTTGGGCAAATCATGGCTTGAGGTAGACGAAGCCTTCGCGAGCCTGCAACTTGGCAACCTCGGCTACGCCGGAGGGCACGATGGATGCCTCGGAAACTACGCTCTTGGGGTCGATCTTGCGTGAAACCAGAGTGTTGTTGCACACGCGGAAATCCACGCCGAGGCTCTTCAGTTCACTGATGGAAGGGGCAAACGGCGCCCCCGCAGCGTTTTCCGCGCCGTCCAAAAGGAAGTCGATACCCGAGCCATGGGTGACCACCACGATCTTTGTGCCGGGTGCGGCGTTGAGGTGGTTGCGGATATTGCCGATCGCGCGACTGGCTTGTTGCACGCCTTCATTGACGTGGTAGACGACCTTGATGGGCTCGCTTACGACCGAGGGTTCGGCGGCGAAAACCGGGTTGGAGATAATGACGATGGGTACCGCAAGGCTGAGTGCGAGCGTGGCGGCGGTGAGGGTACGCATAAACATGGGTGTTGCTCCTTTAAGGGTGATACGGCATGGCTTGTGTCCACCATGTCCGCAACGCAAAAGACGAAGGAGCCTGCCGCTTCATTCCATTGTTTACGCAAAACCGCCCCAGCGGCGTTCAAGCGCCTCGCCGTACTCGGTGTACTGTCTTCGGCGCTTTGCCTTGCTGGAACACTTTTGCGTAAGTCCTAAAAAATTATCCTGCTGCATAAACCCTTCGATGTGCTCTGCCAATGTACGGACGGCGAAAGCCACCAGACCTTGGCCGATTTCGTCGATCAGAAGCATTTCTACCCTGCCGGAGCGCGACGCATCAACGAGCCTGCATGGCTGTGGGTGCGTGGACTTTGGAGGGATTTCAGCAAGGTACGTGGCGCTTTGCTGATATTGGGTAGGGTGCGCCGTGCGCACCGATTGAGCGTGGGGTGGTGCGCACGGCGTACTCTACAAACCTACTCCAAGTGACCTCAATGGGTTTGCCCCCTCCCCCTTGATGGGGGGGGTGGGGAGAGGGTGGAGCAGATGGCGCAAGCCTGCGTTTCAGCAGCCCCCCCTCTCCCCAACCCTCTCCCGCGAGGGGCGAGGGGGTAAATCCAAAGCCTGACTTGTGCCACAATCAAGGGCGGCGCGTTGGGGTTCCTTCGTCACCCCAACCTACTGAGCTGTGTTGCATGACTGTCCCTGATTTTTCTGCCCTTTTCCAACAACTCGATTATTGCCAAAGCCGTGATGTTCATGCTTTGCGCACGCGCCTGCACGGGCTGAAAAAGCGTGCGGCCAAAGGCCTGCCGACGGATAAAAGCTGGGCGGAGATTAGCGCGCAGATTGCGGTATCCCAGCAAGCGGTGGCTGCACGGCGCTCACTTGTGCCTACGATCCAATACCCCGACGACCTGCCGGTGGTGTTGCGCCGCGAGGAGATTCTGGCCGCACTGGCGAAAAACCAGGTGCTGATTCTGTGCGGCGAAACCGGTTCGGGCAAAACCACGCAGTTGCCCAAACTGGCGCTGGAAGCCGGGCGCGGGGTGCGTGGGCTGATTGGCCACACCCAGCCGCGCCGCATTGCCGCGCGCTCAGTGGCCTCACGCATTGCCGAGGAACTGGATACGCCGCTGGGCGAAAAAGTCGGTTTTCAGGTGCGTTTCGCCGGGCAGGTGAGCGATTCGACGCTGATTAAAGTCATGACCGACGGCATTTTGCTGGCCGAAATCCACAGCGACCCGCTGCTTTCGCGCTACGACACGTTGATTATCGATGAGGCGCATGAGCGCAGTCTGAATATCGACTTTTTACTCGGATTTTTGAAACGCCTGTTGCCCAAGCGCCCGGAGTTGAAGCTGATTGTGACTTCGGCCACGCTGGATGTGGAGCGCTTCAGCGCGCATTTCGACGGCGCAGAAATCATGTCGGTCGAAGGCCGCACCTACCCGGTAGAGATGCGCTATCGCCCGGTGCAGGGCGATGAAGATGATCGTGACCGCGATTTGCCGCGTGCGCTGCTGGATGCGGTGGATGAGCTGGCCTTGGAAGGCGCGGGTGATATTTTGGTGTTCTTCGACGGCGAGCGCGGTATCCGTGAGGCGGAAGAAGCGCTGCGCAAGCATCCGGTGCCGAAACACCTTGGGGCGACGGAAATTTTGCCGCTGTATGCGCGGTTGTCGGCAGCCGATCAAGCGCGGGTGTTTCAGAAACACCACACGCGGCGGATTGTCTTGGCAACCAACGTGGCGGAAACCTCGCTGACCGTGCCGGGGATTCGTTATGTGATTGATACTGGGCTTGCGCGGGTGTCGCGTTTTTCGGCGCGTGCCGGGGTGCAGCGTTTGCAGGTCGAGCCGATTAGTCAGGCGGCGGCGCGCCAGCGGGCGGGGCGTTGCGGGCGGCTTGGTCCTGGTATTTGCATCCGCTTGTATGCTGAGGATGATTTCAACCAGCGCCCGGCGCATACCGACCCGGAGATTTTGCGTACCAATCTGGCAGCAGTGATTTTGCGCATGGAAAGCCTGCGGCTCGGTCATGTGGATGATTTTCCGTTTTTGGACAAACCTGACGGGCGGCAGATCAAGGCGGCGTATGACTTGCTGTTTGAGTTGCAGGCCACGGATGAGGCGCAGCGGCTCACCCAGCTTGGCGTACAACTTGGGCGTTTGCCCGTCGATCCGCGCCTGGGGCGCATGTTGCTGGCGGGAGAGAAAGATGGCTGTTTGGCCGAAATGCTGGTGATCGTCAGTGGTTTGTCCGTGCAAGACCCGCGCGACCGTCCACCGGAGCGTCAGCAAGCCGCCGATCAGGCGCATGCGGCCTGGAAGAATACGACTTCGGATTTTTTGGGTTTGCTCGCCTTGTGGCGCTGGCATGAGGAGCAGGCGCATCATCTTTCGCAGGCCAAGTTGCGTGCCTTGTGCGAAAAAAACTTCTTATCCTATGTGCGTATGCGCGAGTGGCGTTCCTTGCATCAGGAATTGCGCGGCCTGTTTCACGAGGAGGGGGTGCATGAAAATGAAACGCCGGTTGCGGAGGACGTGGTGCATCGCGCCCTGATGACCGGGTTGCTCGGTCATTTGGCCTTGCGTGATGAGGAAAAACGCAAGACTAATCCAGCCAAAGGGCGGCCTGAGCCACAAAGTTATCTTGGGGTGAAGGGTCGCAGGCTGGCGATTCACCCCGGTTCGGCGCTGGTGAAATTGCCGCCGAAATGGCTAATGTCGGCGCAATGGCTGGAAACCACGCGCTTGTGGGGCGCGACGAATGCGGCGATTAACCCGCGCTGGATTGAGCCGCTGGCCAAGCATTTGCTCACCCGCGAAGTGAGCGAGCCGCATTACCAGACGGACTCCGGGCGGGTGGCGGCGTTTGAAACCTTAAGTTTGTACGGCTTGCCGGTGGTGCTGCGGCGTGCGGTGAATTACGCGGCGATTGACCCGGCAGGCTCGCGGCGGATTTTTGTGCGTGAGGGGATGTTGGGGGCGCTGGAGGGGTGGGACGTTGTGGCTGGGGTTGCAGCGCCTTCTCCCGCGAGAGGCGGGGGCTCTAAGCAGGGTGCAGTCTTGGATTTGCCCCCTCCCCCCTCGCGGGGGAGGGCTGGGGAGAGGGGGCTGCTGTCCTCAAGCGATGCGCCAACCTTGACGGATGTGCCAGCACATCTATCTCCACGCGATTTTGCCCGTCAATTGCGCACGAACTCAACTGATGTGGAGCAGCTTCTCTGGCAACACTTGCGCGCTCATCGTTTTGAAGGGTTTAAGTTTCGTCGCCAGCAGCCCCTCGGTGCGTATACCGTGGACTTTGTGTGTTTGGATCGGCGCGTGGTGATTGAGCTGGATGGTGGTCAACATGCAGAGGCCGAGGGCTACGATCGGACGCGGGATGCCTGGTTGAAGGCGCAAGGTTTTGAGGTGATGCGTTTTTGGAATAAAGAGGTTTTGCAGAATTTAGAGGGGGTGCTCACGGTTGTGTATGACGCTTTGGCGCGCCCAGCAGCCCCCTCTCCCCAGCCCTCTCCCGCGAGGGGAGAGAGAGCCAAAACCGTGGTGCGCCGTGCGGATGAGCTTGAACAGCGCGGCAGGCACCCTTGGGAAAATGCCGCATTTATTCAGCATAACGTGGCTTTAATTGCTGAGATTCAAGCCTTGGAAGCCAAGGCGCGCAGGCCGGATATTTTGGTGGATGATGCGGTGCTGTGTGCCTTTTTCGAGCGCGCCTTGCCGCCGGAGGTGGTGGATGGCGTGACGCTGGCGGCGGCGTTGCGGCGTGACAAGACGCTGAATGCGGCCTTGCAGCTCACCCGCGAGGTGTTGATGCGGCATGAGGCCGAGGCCGTGCAGGGCGGGCGTTTGCCGGATCGTTTGCGCTTGGGCGACATCGAGGTGGCGCTGCGCTATCACTTTGAGCCGGGGGCGGAGGATGACGGGGTGACCGCCAGCTTGCCTTTGGCGGAGTTGAATCGCTTGGATGTGCAGGCGGCGGAGTGGCTGGTGCCGGGTTTGTTGCAGGACAAAATCGAGGCGCTGATTCGTGCCTTGCCGAAAGCGCTGCGGCGGCATTTGGTGCCTGCGCCGGATGTGGCGCGGGCGTTGGTGGAGCGTTTGACGGAGGGGTTGAAGGATTGGCCACCTGCGGGTAGTTTGCCGCTGCGTTTGTCGCAGGAGGTGCAGCGCATGTTGGGGGCGCAGATTGAGCCTGCCGATTGGCCGCTGACGGAAATCGAGCCGCATCTGCGTTTGCGGGTGGAGCTGGTGGACGACCACGGCGAGCTGCGCGGCAGTGGGCGTGATTTGGCGGCGATGCAGCAGGCGCTCGGTGGGGCGGCGAAGCGGGCGTTTGTGCAGCGTTTTGAGACGCGTAAGGGGTTGATGGCGTGGAGTTTTGGCGAGTTGGCGGAAGTGATGGTGGTAGATGTGCCAGTATCCGTTACCTCTGGCTTGACTCCCTCTCCCCAACCCTCCCCCGTCAAGGGGGAGGGGGCTAAATCGACCACCACCGTCTATCCGGCCTTGATCGACGCGGGCGAGAGTGTGACTCTGCAACCGATGGACACCGCCGAGGCCGCAGCGCAGGCCACGGCGAATGGGCTGACGCGTTTGTTTGTGCTGGCGGCTCAGGCCGAGGTGAAGGCGCTCAAGCGCGAGGTGGCGCGGGACAATGCGCTATGCCTGCTGTATTCGGCCTTGCCAGCGCTCAAAGGGGTGGATAAACCCTGTGCCGATATGCAGGATGAAGTGGTGTGGCGCGTGGCGCGGGCGGTGTTTTTAGGGGATAGGCCGCCCGGCGATTGGCCGCGTGAGCCGGAGGCGTTTGCGGCGCGGGTGGCGTTGTGTCGTCCGCGTTTGTATGCCGAGGGCTTGGAGGCTTTGCGCCGTTTGCGGGCGGTGTTGCAGGCGGTACAGAGTTTGCAGAGTGCTTTGCAGCAGGCGGCGAGTGCGCATACTGTGGCGGTTAAGGATATGCAGGCGCAGCTTGCGGGTTTGTTTGCGCGCGATTTTATTCGTGCGACGCCGCCTGCGTTGTGGCAACGTTTGCCAGTGTATGTGCAGGCGGCGAGCAGGCGGCTGGAGCGGCTGCAGCAGAATCCGGAACGTGAGCGCCAGGCACGGGTGCAACTGGAGCCGGTGTTGGCGCGGGTGGCTAAGCTCAAGAGCGTGCCGGATGAATGGGTCATGATGCTGGAGGAGTGGCGAGTGCAGTTGTTTGCGCAGGAATTGAAAACCGCCATGCCGGTGTCGCTCTCAAGGGTGAATGCGCTGCTTGAGGGCTTGGGCGCATGAGCTCTCACGAAGCCGGCGTAAGTCCATGTCTGCACTCATGTAGGGTGGATAAGCGCAGCGCATCCACCAGGGCGGAATCGGTGGATGCGCTACGCTTATCCACCCTACTCACGCTGATGGGGGTGTTGAGTCTTTGCGTGTGGATGTCGGCGGCGTGGGCGAATGAGGATGAATGGTGGTTGACGCCTCAAGTGGAAGCACCCTCACCCCCGGCCGGCTCCGCCCCCCTCGCTTCGCTCTCCCCGCTTGCGGGAGAGGGGAGCAATAACCCTTCTGACGAAGCTCAAGGCAAACGCAGCGTAGATGTCGTACTGGTGGGTTTGCCGGAGTATTTGCAGGCCGATGTGCTGGCCTCGCTGACCGTGCAGCGTCAGCGCAATAGCCCCTATTTGGATGATTTGCTGGTCGGAAATCTGGCGCAACGCGCCGAGGTGGAGGCGGCGGAGGCGATGGAGGCTTCCGGGTTTTATCGTGCCAAGGTGGTGGCTGATCTGGCGGCGACTCCGAGCGGCTGGCGTTTGACCTTAACGTTCACGCCGGGGCCGATTGTGCGCATTACCCTGGTGGAGGTGGTGTTGCTCGGCGAGGCACTGGAACAGCAGCGGGTGGTGAAATTTGGCAAGACTTTTCCGTTGATCGTGCAAGCGCCCTTGGTGCATGCGCCGTATGAGCGGTTTAAGACGCAGTGGTTGCAGCTGGCGCAAGATGTAGGCTTTTTGGATGCGGCTTACACGCGGCATGAGATTGTGGTCAACCCGGACAACGATACGGCGCAGGTTTTTTTGACCTTGGACAGCGGCACTCGCTATCGCTTTGGCAGCACGCGGTTTGAGCAGGCTGGGCCGATGGTGTTTGAGCTGGCGCTGTTGGATGGTTTTGTACCGTGGAAAGAGGACGAGCCGTATCGCGTGTCGCGTCTGTTGGAGTTGCAGCGCACCTTGTCCGAGAGCCAATATTTTGAGCGCATGGATGTTGCGCCAACACCGAATCGGCAGACGCACACAGTGGATGTGGTCGTGGGCTTGAGCACGCGCAAACAGACACGTTATGCCTTTGGTGTCGGTTACGGCACCGATACCGGCGCGCGCGTGTCGGCGGAAATGGAGCGACGTTTTTTGGATGCGCGCGGCGATCGCTTTCATGGCAAGGTCAGTCTTTCGCAGCGCGACGTGCAGGGCGATTTGGAGTTGCGCCGTCCGTGGATTAAACCCTTGGGCGGCACGGAACGCTTGTTTGGCATCGAAGGTTTTGAGATCGGCGGTAAGCCGAGTAGCGATTTTTTCTCGCTGGCCTTGCGCAGTCGGCTGGAGGAATTGGACGATGTGGATACCCGTACCCTGTCGCTGCGCCTTTCGGCGAATGATACCAAGGGGGCTTGGCGGCGGCAGGCGCGCGTGGTCATGCTATACGAAGAGGACGAGCTCACTAAGGATGAGATCCCTAACGAACCCTATCTGTATGGGCATATGTTGTTGCCGGGCTTGAATGTGATCTATCGCCCGCGCGTGCGCGGACGCACGGAGTCGTTGATCTGGGATCTGGATGCGCAAACCACGTTTGGCTCGCTGTTGTCGAGCACGTCGCTGACGCAGGCGCGGGTGAATGCACAGTGGACACTGCCGGTGCGTGCGGCAGATCAGATTCTGTTGCGCGGCAGTTTGGGCACGAGCCTGTCGGGTGATTTTGCCAAGGTGCCTATTTCACTGCGCTATTTTGCTGGTGGCGATCAGAGTGTGCGCGGTTATGGCTTTAAGTCGCTGGGGCCGACCGATGCGCTGGGCAATGTGGTCGGTGGCGAAAATCTGCTGGTGATGAGCGTTGAATATGACTGGATGTTCGCCAACCCGTTTGGCATGGCGGTGTTCGTGGACAGCGGTAATGCGTTTAACGGTACGGATCTTTCGCTTAAAACCGGCGCGGGGTTGGGTGGGTTGTGGCGCTCACCGGTGGGCATGATTGGCTTGTATCTGGCACACGGCTTTGAAAATGAGGATGAAGTGGTGCGCCTGCACTTCTCCTTGGGCGCCGAGTTTTGAGCGCCCTCGTGCGCCTGGTCGCATTTATCCTCGCGCAGCTTGCGGGGCTGGGTGTGTTGCTGCTTGGTCTGGTGATGGCGCTGGTGTTTTGGTTGCTGGCCACCGAATCCGGCCTGCGCATGGTGGTGAAGACGCTGGATGCGGCGGGTTGGGTGCAGGTGGAGCGCGCCGAGGGCTCCCTGTTTGGACGCATGAGCTTGCATGGCGTGGTGGTTCAGACGGGGGAGACGACGCTGAACGTCCAATGTGCCGAGCTGGACTGGACGCCAATGGCCTTGTTGCAGCGCCAAGTGCAGGTGAACCAGCTTTGGCTGAGTGGCGTGCGGGTGGATGTGGCGGACACGGTGACACCCAAGGCGGAGGTCAGTGAGCCTTGGGCGGGCTTGAGTTTGCCGTTTGCTGTGTTTGTGGATGATTTTCAGGTGGATGGGGTGAGTTTGCGGCGGCTTGGGGGCGGCCCGGTGATTGAACCGACCGCGAGCGGCGCGGTTGAGCCTGCGGCGAGCCTTGTGAATGAGCCGACCCCCACCCTCCCGTTGCCGAGCGCTACGCCTGAAGGGCAACCGATTCTTGAACCCAAACCGGTGGTGATCGAAGAAGCGATTCCTGCGGTGACCCCTGGGGTTGCCGATGTGGATACCCAACCGCTGTTGCACAGGCTTGATGCGCGGCTGTCGCTGGATCATGACGGCTTGCACCTTCAGCACCTTCAGCTTGAGGGCTTGGTAGGCTTGGCCGATTCACGCGTGAATATTGGTGGGCATTGGGGGGCTATGCCTCCTCCTGCAAAAGGGGGGTTAGTCGATGAAGGCGCTCACACCACAACAGATGGCGCGGGTATCCCTCCCCTTGCAAAAGGGGACTTGGTTGATGAAGGTGCCCCTCCCACAGCAGATGGTGTGAGTATCCCCCCCCTGGCAAAAGCGGAGTCAAAAGGAGGGGTAGGGGGGATTTTGCGTCCGCAGGATGCCCTGAATTTTTCGCTGGCGTGGTCGCTCCCGCTGGGTAAAACGACCCTGGAGGGGCAGGGCAAGCTAAGCGGCCTGCTCGATCAACTGGTGCTTGAACAGGCGATTACCCAGCCGTTTGTGGCGCAGCTGACCGCGAGTTTGGGCGCGCTGAACGCCGAGCGCCCTTGGGCTTTGAATCTGCATGTTGATCCACTGAACCTGACAGACAACCCCATGCTGGCGGTTTTTTTGTCACCGGAATGGGCGCCGCGTCTGGCTGGGGTGTCCGTGGATGTGGTGGTCAAGGGAACGCAGGGCGGGGCGGTGGTGGAGCGCGTGGAGCTGAATCAAAACGATACGCGCGCGTTGGCTTCGGGGCGGGTGGACTGGGCTGAGGGCTTGACGTGGGCGTTGGACATGCAAGCGGAAAAACTGCGCCCCGAGCGTTTTGCGCCGGATTGGGTGGGCGAACTGGCGCTCAGTGCGCACGTCGAGGGTGTGTTGCAGGATGGTCGGCCGGTCGGTGTGCTAGAGCTGGAGCGCGTGCATGGACAGTTGCGCGGCTATCCGCTGGAGGCGAGTTTGCGCGCCAAGATCGCTTCGTGGACCTTGACTGAGCATGGGGCCGATGAGCGCGTCGCGGCGCAACAGGCGAAGCTGGCCACCGGCGTGGTACCGCGTGCCGTGCCCAATGTGACCATCGAAGCCTTCGCCTTGCGCTCGGGGGCGAGCACCTTGGAGTTCAAGGGTGACGTGGGCGAGACGCTGGATGTGTCGGGAAAGCTGAATTCCGCCAATTTGGCCGAGTTTTTGCCGCAGGCCACGGGTCAGGCGCAAGCGAACTTTGCTTTAAGCGGCACTGTGGCGGTGCCCAGCCTGAAGGCCGATGTGCAGGGACAAAACCTGGGTTGGCAGGATCGACATCTGGCCGCGCTTGATTTCAAGGCGGAAGGTGGATTGCAGCCTGATGCGACGCTGAACTTGGTGCTGGAGGCCAAGGGCTTGCGCCAGGGCGATAAGCCCGTGCTGGAGTCGTTGAACGTGAATCTGAGTGGGCAGGCACGGGCGCATGAGTTGCGGGTGGATATGGTGCAGGCAGCAAAAGGCTTGCGTTTGAATTTGCAGGCACAAGGCGCGTGGGATGGCACACTGGAACGCCTGAACATCCAGAACGCCTCACTGGATAACACGCCGACCGGCTCATGGGTCAGTACCCAGCCGGTGGAGCTGGTGGCGGGGGCGGATCAGTTTACCCTGCCTTCATGGTGTGGGCTGTTGACCACCCCGCCGGGCAAGGCGCAAGCCTGTGTGCAGGGGCAGTGGCGAGCAGGCAAGGAGGGCGCATCGGCGCGGCTGGATTTGAGCGATTTCGATCTGGCTGGGCTGAATACGATGTTGAAAGGCAAACCGGTGCAACTGCGTGGGGTGCTAGGGGGTTTCGTGACCGTGGATGCGCCGCAGGGGGCGCCGTTGCGTATTCATGCGGCCTTGGATGGGGAGAGCGTGGTGGCGCGGGTGCAGACCGGCTTGCCGAATCAGGCGCTCAGGGGTGTGCCCGAATGGCGCGAGATTGCACTGGATGCAGCTCATGCCGAAGCCGATCTGGGCGGCGGTGCGGGGCGTGTGGCGGCCAATGTGGGTATTAATGACGCGAACCGCATTGAAATGCAGGTGAACTTGCCGGGTTTGAGTCTGGATGGTGGGTTGCCGCCGAACCAGCCGATGCAGGGCTTTGTGGATCTGCGTTTTGAGGATAACGCGCTGCTGGCGGGCTTTTTGCCCATGCTCAAGGAGCCTGGCGGGCGACTGGCCGGGCGCTTGCTGCTGGCAGGCACGCTGGATGAGCCCAAGGTGAGCGGTGGCGTGCAGGTGGTCGATGGGCGCGTGGTGCTGCCGGATCTGGGCGTGCGTGTGACTGAGGGGCGGCTGCTGTTGCGTGCGTATGCCTCGAATTACCTTACCCTGGAAGGTTCGGCCTTGTTGGGTGCGGGCAAGGCGACGCTGGATGGGCGGATTGATCTGGCCGACTTTCCCAAGTGGCAGGCTCGCTTGCATGTGGTGGGCAGCAATTTGAGCGTCATGCGTTTGCCGGAGGCCAGTGTGCAGGCCAGCCCGGATCTGACCCTGACTCTTGCGCCTGGGGTCAGTAAGATCAGCGGGCGGGTGGATGTGCCACAGGCACTGTTCGATGTCGGCGGTTTTGGCGCGGGGGCGGTGCGGCGCTCCAGCGATGTGCGTGTGTTGGGTGAGGAGTCCGTCGAGCCTGCGAGTGCTGTGGAGGCGGATGTATTGCTGACGCTCGGCGAGGATGTGCGTATCGAAGGTTTAGGCTTCAAGGGGCGGGTGACTGGGCAGGTGCGCGTGCTGGATAAGCCGGGTCAGGCCACGCCGGTGGCGCAGGGTGAGCTTCAGGTGGTGGATGGCCGCTACCGCGCCTATGGGCAGGATTTGACCATTGAACAAGGCCGCTTGCTGTTTGCCTATTCGCGCCTGAGCGACCCCGGTCTGGATATTCGCGCCGTGCGCCGTGTGACCGAAAACGATGTGGTGGTGGGACTGCATATCACCGGGCGCGCGACGGCACCGAAAATCGCGTTGTATTCACAGCCGTCCTTGCCGCAATCGGAAATGTTGTCCTATCTGGTGACCGGGCGTTCGTCGAAAACGGGCGGCGGCGCAAGCACGCAGATGATGTTGCAGGTGGCGCAGGCTGCCGGTCTGATGGCGGCCAGTGATTTGGCGGAAAGCTCGGTGGCGCGTGATTTGGGGCTGGATGAAATGAGTTTTGAATCGGCGCTCGGCACCAATGAATTGAGCTTCGTGCTGGGTAAATACCTGACACCCAGGATTTATCTGCGTTATGTGCAGGGTTTGGGCAATGGCGTGCAAACCCTGGTGCTGACCTATGATTGGACGCGCGCGATTCAGATTCGTGCACAGGCGGGCACGCAGGCCAGCGGCTTGGATATTTTTTATCGCTTTGAACGTTGAGAGTCCGGCGTATAGCCTGCTGTTTTACAAACCTGCTTTCGGAGTGTCGCTTCGCTTCGATCCCAACTCTAAGCCGCAATGATGGTTTTTCAATATCCCCCAAAGTGTAATGGGCATAAATCCCTTGATAATTCGTAACACTAGGTGTGACAATTCGATCACTGAACTCAGCCTGAGTGTTGCATGAAAGTTTACAAAAATGCATGGTTCAGTCGGTTTGCACGCAAACAACGCATCACGAACAAGGTCTTGTTGGAAGCGATTGAGCGCGCTAACAACGGACAGATTGACGCTGATTTAGGAGGTGGGGTCATCAAGCAACGCATTGCTCGTAAGGGGCAAGGATTGTCTGGTGGGTTTCGTACCATCATCCTGTACCGCACGTCAGAACGCGCATTTTTTGTCTACGGTTTTGCTAAACATAACCGTGACAATATCGAGGCTGATGAGGCTGTGCAATTCAAGAAAGCCGCGACGCATGTTTTAGGCTTGTCTGATCATCAACTCGCTGAATTGATTGCTAAAGGACACTTTTCTGAGGTCTATGAACATGACGAAAAAATATCGGAGTGACGCATTCGCAGCGATCCACGAAACCATGGAGGCACTGCATGAAATCGGTGCGGTCAACAAGCAAACGATGCGTGAATTTGATGCGGCTTGCCTCGCCCCCTTGCAAGTCATTTCACCGGAAGAAATCCGTGAGCTACGTGAGCGTGAGCACCTCTCACAGCCCGTGTTTGCGCGCTATATGAATGTCAGCAAAAACCTTGTCTCCGATTGGGAGCGAGGTATCAAAAAACCTGGCGGGCCTGCTCTTCGCCTTTTGACGGTTGTGAAAAAGAACGGCATTCAGTCGATTGCTTGAAGTGTTTTTCTACAACCTTATGGGACTTGAAGCCATGGCAGGGTTTGCTTTCGGCCAGAGACATGCTGCGCGGACGTGACACCGCTAGCACTTAGGCGCGTTGCGACTTGACCCAATCGCGCACCAGGTCGTTCACCCGCGTTTGCCAGCCCTTGCCAGAGGCTTTGAGCGCGTCGAGCACGTCAGCGTCGAAACGGATGGTGGTGGAGACTTTGAGCGCGGTCGTTTTGCGTGGCCGCCCGCCCTTGGGTTGCAGCACCTGTGCAGCAAGCTCTTGACCTAAAAGCGCGGGCAGCATCTCAGAGGCTGGGCGCATGGCGGCAAAATCAGCGCTGTTCAATTCGCGGACTTCACCGCTCGCGTCAGTGAGTGGTGGATTGGATTGCATATTTTTTAACCTCGCGTGAGTTAGCCTTGCGCAAGCTGATGACACGAATCCCGCCCTCAATCGGGGTCAGGCAGAGGACATACAGCCGCGCATCAATCAAGCCCACAGCAACAAAGCGTCGCTCGGGGTATGGCTTGCGCACATCTTCGGTCATGATGGCGCTGGAAAAATCGAAGTCGGTCACCAGATCAAACCCAAAGCCGCGCTCCTTGCGGTTTTTTTCACTTTTCACCGGGTCGAATTCAATTTTCATGCAGTTATTGTATTAACGATAAATCAGGCACGCAAGATGAGAGGGACTTCTGCAGAGTGGATATTTCAACCCCCCTTCTCCTGCGAGGAGGGAAAACCCAGCGCGTGCGTCAGTCCTAATTAATATCGTCACGCCCTACTTCTTTGAGGATTTTTGAACATGAATCACACCCAAGTCGCCGCCTTGCTGCGCACCGCTGCGTTAGAAGAAATCCTGCCGCGTTATCGCCACGTGGTCGGCACCTTGAAAGCCGATGGCTCGTGGCTGACCGAGGCGGATACGGCGATGCAAAACCGGGTGCAGCGCGATCTGGCGGCCTTGTGGCCGGAGATTCCATTCTTGGGCGAGGAGATGAGTGCCGAGGAACAGCAGGTGTTGATGCAGCAGGCCGATACCGGTTTATGGATTCTCGACCCGGTCGATGGCACGAGTAATTTTTCCGCCGGGGTGCCGATTTTCGGCCCATCGCTGGCGTTGATTCGCGGTGGCAAGGTGGTGTTGGGCGTGGTGATGGATGTGATGCGCGACGAGGTGTTTAGCGCCGCGCGTGGTGAGGGGGCGTGGCTGAATGGCGAGCGCATGCAGCCGGTGGTGAGCGATATTCCGCTCAACAAGACCTTGGCCTGTATCGACTTCAAGCGTTTGACGCCAACTTTGGCGACGCGCTTGGTGTGCGAGCCGCCTTACAGCTCGCAGCGTTCAATCGGCTCGGTGGCGCTGGATTGGTGCTGGGTGGCGGCGGGGCGCTTTCATGTGTATCTGCATGGCAAGCAGGGCTTGTGGGATTACGCCGCCGGACATCTGGTTCTAGAGGAGGTCGGTGGCCACAGTTGCACGCTGGACGGCGAGCCGGTATTCAATCAATCGTTGGAAAAACGCTCGGCGATATGCGCAGGTGATGCACGTTTGTTTGCAGAATGGTGCAAGGCGCTGCGTTAAACACGTACAATCGCATCCAATTCAATTTATTCGACATTCTTCTGGAGTTCCCATGTCTGTTGACCCATCCCGCCGTAGTTTTCTTGCGGCCATTGCGAGCTTGCCCTTTATGGGCGCGTTGACCCCTGAGGTGCTGGCTGCGGCTGAAGGCGCAGGTTTGACCTTTGGTGAGGCCAAGCCGTTTGATTTCGACATGCTGCGCAAAATGGCCAAGGAGATGGCGGATAAAGCGTATAAAGAGCCGCCGCGCCCGAACCCTGAAGCCGTAATGAAGATCAATTATGACGAACAGGGGCGCATCAAATTCAAAAATGAGTATGCGCTGTGGGGGAATGGACCCTCGGTGTTTCCGGTGACGTTCCGCCCGGTGGGAAGTTATTTTCAGAAATCAGTGCGCATGTTTGCGGTGGATAACGGGCAGGCGCGCGAAGTGATGTATCAGCCGAGCTATTTCAGCTTTGGCCCTGCCAGTCCGATGAATCAGCTTGCGCCGGGTGATTCGGCGATTGCCGGTTTTTGGGCGATGGAGTCGCGCAAAAATGGTGATTGGACGAAGAAGGAGCCTTGGGCGACCTTCCAGGGCGGCTCGTATTTCCGCGCTGTGGGCGAGCTGGGTCAAGTCGGCATGTCGGCACGCGGCATTGCGCTGAACGTGGGCGGCAGCGAGCCGGAGGAGTTTCCTGATTTTCGCTCTTTCTGGATTGAGCCTGCGCTGAAGGAAGGCGATCCCTTGGTGGTCTATGCCTTGTTGGATGGCCCGTCGGTCACTGGCGCGTACCGTATTTCCATGTCACGCACCAAGGGCGTGGTGATGGATATCGAAAACCACATTTTCATGCGCCGCAGCGTGGAGCGTTTGGGTATCGCCCCGCTGACCTCGATGTTCTGGTACGCCGAGTACCCGGCGGCGCATTCGCATGACTGGCGCCCCGAGGTGCATGACTCCGATACGCTGGTGATGTGGACAGGCACGGGCGAACGCATCGCGCGCCCACTGAACAATCCGAATCGCATCATTGCCTCGTCATTCACCGACAACAATCCAAAGGGCTTTGGCCTGTCGCAGCGTGATCGTAACTACGACCATTATCTGGATGGCGTGAGCTATGACCGCCGCCCGAGTGTGTGGGTTGAAACGCAGGGTGACTGGGGCAAGGGGCGGGTGCAGTTGATCGAGATTCCGACGGATGATGAGGTGTACGACAATATCGGTGTGTTTTGGGTGCCGGACAAGCAGGCCTCCAGCGGGGCGAGTTTTAGCTTCAAGTACCGCCTGCATTGGCTGGCAAATACGCCTAACTTCCCTGCGAGTTTGGCGCGCGCGGTAGCCTTGCGTATCGGTCGCGGTGGCGAGCCTGGCAAGGATCGCCCCGCCAATGCGAAAAAGCTGGTCATCGAGTGGGATGGCGAGGTGTTGAAGAACATTCCTTGGGGTGTGCGTCCCAAGGTGGTGGTGACGGCTTCGCGCGGCAAGCTATCACTGATGCGTACCGAGCCAATCTGGTATACCCCGCGCTGGCGTTCGGAGTTTGATCTTGCCGCGGACGGTGGCGAGCCGGTCGAGCTGCGTGCGTTCCTGGAGATTGACGGTAAGCCGTTGACCGAAACCTGGTTGTATCAGTACCAGCCGTAAAAATTCTTTAGCCACAGAGCACACAGAGATCACCGAGAGGGTATCTATTGATCCGGCACGATTAATCCATGAAACCGTAGGGTGCGCCATGCGCACCGATGGGCTAAAAGGTGCGCATGGCGCACCCTACAGCCAGGCGGACAATCACGGATAAAGCCGCCTGGATCAATAGGTTGCGTGGGTAAATCGCGTGCCTCTGTGTGCTCGGTGCCCTCTGTGGCTAGAATTGATTTGTATTCATCCAAGCCCGCTGCTGCGGGCTTCATTTTTCAAGGTGACTGCTATGTCTTTAATCCCGCGTCTTTTTCCAGAAGAGCCTGCTCAGGCCTCCCCCCCTCGACCCGCGCAGCAGATTGCGCGCGGCACAACGCAGGCGCGTTATCACCACTTTGCCCTTGCCGTGGCGATTTTGACTGAAATCGCCCAAGGCACGGTGCCCGCCGACCAAGTGCTGTACCACCATTTCCGCAAATTGCCGCAGATGGGCGCGCGTGATCGCGGCATCGTGGCGGAGAGCGTCTACGGTGTGCTGCGCCAGCGGCGTAGTTTGGCCTGGCGCATGGGCGTGGGCGAAAAGCAGTGGAATATGCTGGTGGCGGGTTTCATGCTCGACCAGGATTGGGCGGATAAAACCTTTGTGCTCAAATGGTTAGGCAATCAAGGCGCATCTCAAGCACTGGATGATTTGGCGCGCAGTACCGACGAAGCGCCTTTGGCCGTGCGCGCCAATCTGCCGGATGTGTTGGCCGAACGTCTGCTGCGGGTTTACAGCGAGCCGGAATTATTGGCCTTGTGCGCGGCGATGAATCAGCCTGCGCCGGTGGATATTCGCGTCAATACGTTGAAGGCCGAGCGCGCGGATATTCAGCAGATGCTGGATGCGCTTGGTCTAACCACCGAGCTGACACCGTATGCGCCGAATGGCCTGCGTCGGCATGATCGCCGCCCGCTGTTCAGCCTACCGGCCTTCAAGGAGGGCTTGTTTGAAGTGCAGGACGAGGCCAGTCAGTTGGTCGGACATCTGGTCGCGCCCAAGCCCGGCGAGCGCGTGCTGGACTTGTGCGCGGGCGCAGGCGGTAAAACGTTGCAACTGGGCGCGCTGATGCAAAGTAAGGGCAGTTTGATGGCGACCGATATTTCGGCGCATCGACTGGAAAAACTCACGCCGCGTATGCGCCGTGCGGGACTGTCCAACGTGCGTCCGGTGGCGATTACCGGCATGACTGACGCGCATTTGAAGCGCAATAAAGGCATGTTCGACCGTATTTTGATTGATGCGCCGTGCTCAGGCACGGGCACTTGGCGGCGCAACCCTGATCTGAAATGGCGCGTGCTGGATCTCGAAGAATTGAATGCCACCCAAGGCGCACTGCTCGAAGGTGCGGTGCGCCTGCTCAAGCCGCAAGGTCGTTTGATTTACGCCACCTGCTCGATTTTGCCGGAAGAAAATGAGCGCATTATTGAGCAGTTTTTGGCCCATCACCCCGATTTTCAGCTGTTATCCGCCGCAGAAATTCTCGCGGAACAGGGCATAACACCGCCTCATGTGGGCGATATGCTGAAACTTGATCCCGCGCAGCATGGTACGGACGGTTTTTTTGCCGCCGTTTTGCAGCGGGTGGCAGTCACGGTTGAGGCTGATAAGGACGTCGTTTAAAAGCCGATTTAGCCGCAGAGGTCACAGAGCGCACAGAAGGTGTGGAGGCGATTTTCTCTGTGAACTCTGTGTTCTCTGTGGCGAGCATTCTGTTTTTATTTTATTCACGCATCAAACAGGTTGATGCGTGTGCTTCCCTCGCCTAAACTCCATGCATTAGTCATTTCTTATGGAGTAGGGCATGTTGCGCAAAAATCTTGGGGTGGGTTACTCGCCTTTGTACTTTCTTGCCGCGCTGGGGGCGGGTGGGTTGTCGGTGTCGTTTTTCATTTACCTGCTATTCATGACGCCGCACCCCGGCGCGCCGATGGCAACCTTCAACCATCTCTGGCCATTACTGACCGGCGGTAATGTGCTGGTTTCTGCGCTGATTGCGCTTGACCTTTTGGTTATCGTGTTTTTTGCCTTTTTGCATTTCCGCTTGCTGGCGTGGAACCTGCGTGAATACGCGCTGTTTAAAAAGACCGAGGCTTTTCCCAAGCTGATGACGTCGAATACTGAAATCACCTTGATGGCGATTCCATTGACCTTGGCAATGAGCATTAACGTGCTGTTCGTGCTTGGCGCGGTGTTTGTGCCGAATCTGTGGAGTGTCGTGGAGTGGATGTTCCCGGCGGCGCTGCTGGCGTTTTTGGCCGTCGGCGTGTACGCCATGCGCATCCTGGTGACCTATTTTGCACGCGTATTGAGCGAAGGCGGCTTGGACTTTGCCAGCAGTAATAGCCTCGCGCCGATGATTGCGATTTTTGCTCTTGCCATGATCGCCGTCGGACTGGCTGCACCTGCTGCAATGAGCGCGGAAAAGACCACGGTAGCATTCAGCATCGCTCTGTCCTTATTTTTCTTCACCACGGCCAGTCTATTGGCCGTGACCAAGTTGGTGACGGGTTTCAACGCCATGATGGAACACGGCATCAGCGAGGCGGCCAGTCCGAGCCTGTGGATTCTGATCCCGATTCTTACCCTGCTGGGCATTACTTGGATTCGCCTGAACCATGGTCTGCATCAAGGTTTTGGCGCGCATGGTGATGCGTCATCCCTGTTTGTTTTGACCACGGCGGTGCTGTCGGTACAGGTGTTGTTTGGCCTGATTGGCTGGGCGGTGATGAATCGCTTGGGTTATTTCCGCGATTATGTGCGCGGCGATAAGGGCAATGCGGGCACCTTCGCCCTAGTCTGCCCCGGTGTGGCGTTCTTTGTGTTCGGCGTGTTTTTCGTCAACCTTGGCTTGGTTGGCGCAGGGTTGGTGACCAAGTTCTCTTGGGTGTATTTCTTGATGCTGTTGCCGTTTGTATTGGTGCAGTTCAAGACCGTGCAACTGATTTTTGCTCTGAATAGTCGCATTCTGCGCGCACCAAAAATGGCAAGTTGAAGCTGTAATTAGTCGAATTTTGAATAGGTGGGGCGCGTGTCCCCGCCTTTTTTATGTGCGCGTTTAGGCGGCGGTTAAACGATAAATCGCCGTTTCACCCAGCAGGTTGGGGGCGAAGCGCATCCAGCGACCACTGCGCTGTTGACTATCAATCATTTCACAGCCGAGGATGCGCAGGCCGAGATCAGCGCACAGAGCCTCAAAATCGCGCACGGTACACAGGTGGATGTTGGGGGTGTCAAACCAGCCGTAGGGCAGGGCGTTGGTTACCGGCATCCGCCCGCCGAGGGCGAATTGCAGGCGGTTTTTCCAGTAGCCCATGTTGGGGAAGGTGATAATGGCTTCACGCCCAACATGCACCATTTCTTGCAGCAATTTTTCCGGGTAGCGCATGGCTTGCAGGGTGTGGGTCATGATGACGTAATCGAAGCTTTGTGCCTCAAACCATGGGCTTAGACCTTGGTCGAGGTTGGCCTGAATGACTGGCGTGCCGCCTTCGACGCATTTGGCGAGTTTGTCGATGCTGATTTCCAGGCCGTAGCCAGTGGTGTTGCGGCTTTGGCGCAGCTCGCGCAGCAAGGCGCATTCGCCGCAGCCCAAGTCGAGTACGCGGCTGTTGGGGGCAATCCAATCGCTGATGATGGCGTGGTCTATGCGCATGTCGCATCCTCTATGCTCACTCGCTCCATGTAGGCGCGGAACACGTTCATGTAGTCGGGTATCGGCACGAGGAAGGCATCGTGACCATGTTCGGATTCGATTTCGGCATAGGTCACTCGCTTGCCCGCCTTGAGCAGGGCTTTGACGATTTCGTGCGAGCGCGCAGGCGAGAAACGCCAGTCGGTGGTAAAGGAGGTAACCAGAAACTCGGCTTCGGTGGCAGCAAACACGCGCGATAGTTCGTGATCGAATTCGGCGGCAGGGTCGAAATAATCCAGGGCTTTGGTCATCAGCAAGTAGGTGTTGGCATCGAAACGATCAACAAAGCTGGCGCCTTGGTAACGTAGATAGCTTTCCACCTGGAATTCGACATCAAAGCCGAAATTGATCTTGCCGGCGCGCAGCTCGCGGCCAAATTTGGCGCGCATGGCATCGTCGGAGAGATAGGTGATGTGGCCGAGCATGCGCGCCAGCATCAAGCCTTTGCGCGGCAGGGTGTCGTGTTCCAGGTAATGACCATCGTGGAAGCTTGGGTCAGCAAAAATTGACTGGCGCGCCACTTCGTTGAAAGCTATGTTTTGCGCCGAAAGTTTCGGTGCGGCGGCAATCACCAGCGCATGACGCAGGGCGTTGGGGAAGCTGATGGCCCATTGCATGACCTGCATCCCGCCCAGGCTGCCGCCGACAATGGCCGCCCATTGCGTAATACCGAGGCGACGCATCAGGCGTTCCTGGCTGCGCACCCAGTCGGGCACGGTGACGATCGGAAAGTCGGGGCCGTAGACGCGACCCGTGTCGGGGTTGATGCAGGTCGGGCCGGTGCTGCCCTTGCAGCCGCCGAGATTGTTGAGGCAAACCACGAAAAAGCGCGTAGTGTCGATCGGCTTGCCGGGGCCGATGGCCGAGTCCCACCAACCGGGTTTGCGGTCGCTCATGCTGTGATAGCCCGCTGCATGGTGGTCTCCGGAGAGGGCGTGGCAGATGAGCACGGCATTGGAGCGCGTGGCGTTCAGCTCGCCATAGGTCTCGACCACCAGATCGTAATGCGGCAGGGTTTTGCCGCTATCGAGTTCGAGCGGTTCATCGAAGTGCAGGGTCTGTGGGATGACAAGTCCGACGGAATCCAGAGGCAGGGTGGCGGGCATGGTGCAGGGTCAGCGAATAGGGTGGTGGATGGTAACGCGGGGGGGATGTGGATGGAATACAGTTTTAGCCACAGAGAACACGGAGATCACTGCGGGTGGGGAGTCTCTGTGCGCTCCGTGCGCTCTGTGGCTAAACGCTTTTAATGACTCACACCAGCAGGTTCACCAAAATCGGTATGACGCTGATGGTCAGGACTTGTAGCACCAAAAGCAGGGCGATCGGCGAGAGGTCAATGCCGCCAAGGTCGGGGATCATGCGGCGAATTGGTGCGAGCAGCGGTGTAATGAGCTGATCGAGCACGCGCGCGGCGGGCGCGCTCTGGGCGCTGGGAAACCAGCTCAGGATGGTATGGATGAGGACACCCCAGAACAGCATGTCGATGATGATTTCCAGCAGATGCAGCAGGGCGAGCGGCAGCAGTAGCAGGGGATTGGGAACGCCCTTGGTTACGCTGTAGGCCACCAGCATAAACACCAGGGCGAGCACATAGGCCAGCACCAGTGCGGCGCTATCCTGCCCCGCGATGGGTGGAATGACGCGGCGCAGAGGCACGAGCAGCGGATTGGTCACGCGCACGATGGCCTGGCTGACCGGGTTGTAAAAGTCGGCACGGGCTAATTGCAGGCTAAAGCGCATGAGCAGGAAAATAATCACCAGATCAAACAGCATGCGCAGCAGCAGGACGATCGGTTGGGTCAGTGCAGCATCCATCAGGCTTGATCCATCAGTGTGGCGAGTTCTTCGGCGCGGCTGCGGGCGGCTTCAAGCGCATGCTCGAAGGCAGCGACCAGTCCGGCCTGTTCCAGTGTCGCAATGCCGCGTTCAGTGGTGCCGCCGGGCGAGGTCACGCGGGCGCGCAGTACGCTGGGTTCTTCGTTCGATTCCAGCGCCAGACGTGCTGCGCCGAAGATGGTTTCGAGTGTAAGCAGCCGGGCGGTGGCGCTATCCAGGCCGAGTTTTTCACCTGCCGCCTGCAAGGCTTCCATAACCAGAAAGGCGTAGGCGGGGCCGCTGCCGGACAGGGCGGTCACGCTGTCGAGCAAGGCTTCGCTCTTCACCCAGACGCACACCCCGACTGCACGCAGCAGGGATTCGGCCAAGGCACGCTCATCAGCGCTGACGTGGTCAGGCGCGTACAGACCCGTGGCTCCAGCCTGTACCAGCGCCGGGGTATTGGGCATGGCGCGCACGATGCGGCTGTGCCCGCCCAGCCAGCGGCGCAGGGTGTCGATGCGCACCCCGGCGGCAATACTGATGACCAGTTGCTCTGGGCGCAGACTGGCGGCCAGATCGTGGGCAACGGCGGCCAGTGCTTGCGGCTTGACTGCCAGCACGATGATGTCGGCTTGCTCCAGTGCTTGCGTGTTATCGCTCAATACACAAATACCCGAGGCGGCAAAATGTTCGCGAGCTTCGGTATTCGGATCGGAAATGCACAGACGGTCGGCGGGATGGGCATTGCGCAACAGGCCGCTGGCCAGGGCACGCGCCATATTGCCGCCGCCGATAAAGCTGATAAAAGAATTCATGCCGTTAACCTCGGATGCTTTATTGATGGTGCCTATTTTATAGTGCTTTTTAGGGGGGGGGTGGGGCGCGCGCCAAAAATCGCCGTGCCGATGCGCACCCATGTTGCACCCTGAGCGACGGCGGCTTCAAGATCATCCGACATGCCCATGGATAGCGTGTCGAGCGCAAGCCCCTCGCGCAGCAGATTTTCCTGCAACAGGCGCACCCGGCGGAAGCTGTCGGCCTGTTCGTCGGGGTCGTCGCTTGGGCGGGGAATCGCCATTAGCCCGCGCAGCTTTAAGCGCGGCAAGGCAGCCACGCTGTGCGCCAATGCGGGCAGCTCTTCAGGCAAAACACCGGCTTTGCTTGGCTCGTGATCGATATTCACCTGAAGACACACATTCAGCGCGGGTAGATGCGCAGGGCGTTGCTGGCTCAGGCGCTCGGCGATGCGCAGACGATCGACAGAATGCACCCAAGCGAAGTGCTCGGCCAGCGGGCGGGTTTTATTGGCCTGCACCGGGCCGATAAAGTGCCATTCGATGTCCAAATCGCTAAGTGCCTCCTGCTTGGGGCGCGCTTCCTGCAAATAACTTTCGCCAAAGGTACACAGGCCGCAGGTGTAGGCCAAGCGTAGACGCTCGGCCGTGACGGTCTTGCTGACGGCGAGGATGTGAGTCTCCTTGGCGGCGTGTGTGCCGGTATGCGCGGCATCGGCGATACGCTCTGCGATGTGCTTGATCTGTGCGCACAAGGACGCGGCATGGGTCGTTTCACGCGCGCTCTCAAGCGTGTTCCCGTGCGTGTTCTGGGCTTGCGTAAAGCGCGTTGGGGCAGTACCTTCACCCCATGTCTTTGGGTCATTCATAGCTTCACATTGTCGGAGTGTTACGTGGATATTGAAACTTTATTGGCCTTTTCGGTAAAAAATGGCGCATCGGACTTGCATTTGTCTGCAGGCGAGCCGCCGATGATCCGGGTGGACGGGGATATTCGCCGCATCAATGCCCCTGCGCTGTCGCATCAGGATGTGCATGCCATGGTGTATGACATCATGAACGACAAACAACGGAAGGAATACGAGGATAATCTGGAAACCGACTTTTCGTTTGAAATTCCGGGTCTGGCACGTTTTCGTGTGAATGCGTATGTGCAAAACCGTGGCGCGGGCGTGGTGATGCGTACCATTCCAAGCAAGGTGCTAACGCTAGAAGAGTTGGGTGCGCCAAAGATTTTCAAGGAAATCTCCGAGCAGCCACGTGGTATCGTGCTGGTGACGGGGCCAACCGGTTCGGGTAAGTCCACCACGCTGGCGGCGATGATTAACTACATCAACGAGAAGGATTACTCGCACATCCTGACCATTGAAGACCCGATCGAATTCGTACACCAGAGCAAAAAAGCGCTGATTAACCAGCGTGAAGTGCATCGCGATACGCATAGCTTTAACAACGCCCTGCGTTCAGCGCTGCGCGAAGACCCGGATGTGATTCTGGTGGGTGAAATGCGTGACCTTGAAACCATCCGCCTGGCGCTCACGGGCGCGGAAACGGGTCACTTGGTCTTCGGTACCCTGCACACCAGCAGCGCCGCCAAGACCATCGACCGTATTGTGGACGTGTTTCCGGCGGCAGAAAAAGAGATGGTGCGTTCGATGCTGTCCGAATCGTTGCGTGCGGTGATTTCGCAAACGTTGCTGAAGAAAGTCGGTGGCGGGCGTATTGCGGCACACGAAATCATGATCGGTACCCCGGCCATTCGTAACCTGATTCGTGAGGGCAAAATTGCGCAGATGTACTCCGCCATTCAGACCGGGCAGTCCTTGGGGATGCAAACACTCGATCAGAATCTTAAAGAGTTGCTGGCGCGTAACGTCATTACGCGTGAAGGTGCGCGCAATGCTGCAATGAATAAGGCAGATTTTGGCTGATGGCCGTTATCCGCGGGGGTCTTGTTTGCGTGATGCAAAAAAATCATTTCCATTTCAATAAGTTAATCAAGACCTGAGGATAGTGCTATGGATCATAATCAGGCGATCAGCTATGTCCACGACTTACTCAAGCGAGTGATTGAGCTTAATGCGTCAGATCTGTTCGTCACCGTGGGTGCACCGCCGAGCGTGAAGCTCAATGGGCAGGTCAGCCCGCTTACGACCCAATCCTTGTCGCAGATGCACAGCGAGATCCTTACGCGCGCGATCATGAACGACAAGCAGCTTGCCGAGTTTGAGCAGCACCACGAAATCAACTTCGCGATTGCCTTGCCGGGCATGGCGCGCTTTCGGGTCAACGCCTTCAGTCAGCGCGGTTCGGTGGGGATGGTGCTGCGCCTGATCCGCCACGACATCCCGAGCTTCGAGGAGCTGCGCCTGCCGCCGCAGCTGCGTGAGCTGTCGATGACCAAACGCGGCCTGATTATTTTTGTAGGCGCGACCAGCTCCGGCAAGTCCAGCTCGCTGGCGGCTATGGTGGGCTACCGCAACGCCAACTCGCAGGGACACATCATTACCATCGAAGATCCAATCGAGTTCGTGCACCAGCACCTGAAATGTTTGGTGACGCAGCGCGAGATCGGGGTGGATACCGAGAGCTACGAAGTGGCATTGAAAAACACGCTACGTCAGGCGCCGGACGTGATTTTGATCGGTGAGGTGCGTGAGCGCGAGACCATGAATCACGCCATCGCCTTTGCGGAGACCGGTCACCTGTGCCTGACTACGCTGCACGCCAACAACACCAACCAGGCACTGGATCGCATCATCAACTTTTTCCCCGAAGAGCGTCGCAGCCAGTTGTTGATGGATTTGTCTCTGAACCTCAAGGCGGTCATTTCACAGCGCCTGGTGCGCCGGGAGGATGGCAATGGACGGGTTCCGGCGGTGGAGATTCTCATCAACACCCCCTTGATGGCTGATTTGATCTTCGAAGGCAAAGTGCATGAGATGAAAGACCTCATAAAGCGCTCGCGCGAGCACGGTATGCAGACCTTCGACCAGCATCTGTTTGATTTATATGAGGGCGGACTTATCAACTTCGAAGAAGCGCTGCGCAATGCCGATTCGGTCAACGACCTGCGTATTGCCATCAAGCTCAACAGCAAGCGTGGACGTACCCGCGATTTGCAAGGTGAGACTGAAGGCATGTCAATGCGTGAGGAAAGCGCATCCCCTGGCGGCGGAATGATGTTGAGGTAATCCGATGAGCACTCCCCAAAAACTCGACCCCTATCTGCGCCTGCTTTCCGAACGTGGCGGCTCGGATCTGTTCTTTAGCGTAGGTGCGCCACCGCAGGTGAAAATCGAGGGCGAGCTGCGCCCCGTGGGTCAGGACAAGCTGATGCCGGGCGTGGTCAAAGGTATGATCTACCCGCTGTTAAGCGAGGAGCAGGTTGCACGCTTTGAACGTGATCTGGAGCTTAACCTGGCTATGTCGCTGGAGGGGCGCGGCCGCTACCGCGTGAACGTGTTCATTCAGCGCGGCGAAATATCCTTGGTGATTCGTCATATTAAAGAAAAAATCCCCTCGTTCGAGGAGCTGCGCCTACCATCGACCTTGACCGATCTGGTGATGGAAAAAAATGGCCTGATCCTGGTGGTGGGGGCGACGGGCTCCGGCAAGTCCTCTACCCTGGCGGCGATGCTGGATTATCGCATCAAGAGCGTCACCGGACATGTGCTGACCATCGAAGACCCGATGGAGTTCGCTTTCCGGCACAGCAAATCCATTGTGAACCAGCGCGAGGTGGGGGTGGATACCCATTCCTACGCCAGCGCGCTGAAGGAGGCCATGCGCGAGGCTCCCGATGTCATCATGATCGGCGAGGTGCGTGACAAGGAAACCATGAACCACGCCATTGCCTTTGCGGATACCGGGCATTTGTGTGTAACCACCCTGCACTCCACCAACAGCCATCAGGCACTGGATCGTATCCTGCGCTTCTTCCCGCCCGAGGCGCGCGACCAATTGCTGATGGATCTGTCCCTGACCTTGATTGCGATTGTGTCGCAGCGTTTGGTCATGGGGGTGGACGGACGGCGCCTGCCGGCGAATGAAATTCTGCTCAATTCGGGCTATATCAGCGATCTGATCCGTCGTGGGCGCGTGGACGAAATTCCCGCAGTCATGGCCAAGGGCGGCGTGGCGGGGATGCAAACCTTTGACCTGGCCTTGTTCGAGTTGTATCAGCAGGGGCTGATCAGTCGCGAGGAGGCGCTGCGTCAGTGTGATTCACGCCGCGACATGGAGTGGCGCATGAACTTCGGTGGCGATTTGATCCTGCCGGGTGTGCGCTCCGAGCAGGGCGCGGAGGACGAAGCGCCGCTGCCACATATACCTGGCTTTTGAGCATGGGCGCATCCGGCGCAGAACCGCATCCCGTGCGTTGTGCAGCATCCCAGGCTGCAATTCAATCCCGGCTGTTGTTCCTGCGCAGTACAATTGCCGCGCACGATCATGCCTACTACGTGCTGGATGCACCCACCATCCCGGATGCCGAATACGACCGCCTCATGCGCGAGCTGCGCGACATCGAGACGGCGCATCCTGGGTTGGTTGCCCCCGACTCGCCCACGCAGCGCGTTGGTGGCGCGCCGCTGGCGGGGTTTGCCGGTGTGCAGCACAGCGTGCCCATGCTCTCGCTGGACAATGCCATGGGCGATACCGATCTCGCGGATTTCGACCGGCGGGTGCGCGAGCGGCTGGAGGTGGATGCAGTCGAATACAACGCTGAACCCAAGATTGACGGGCTAGCCATCAGCCTGCGTTACGAAGATGGTCTTTTGGTGCGCGCCGCCACCCGTGGCGATGGTGAGCGCGGCGAAGATGTGACCGCCAATGTGCGCACCGTGCGTGCCATCCCCTTGCGCTTGTTGGGTGCCGACGTGCCGCCCCTGCTGGAGGTGCGCGGTGAGGTCTACATGCCGCGCCGTGGGCTGGCGGGCCTGAATGCCCGTCTGGAAAAAGCTGGTGAAAAAACCTTTGCCAATCCGCGCAATGCGGCGGCGGGCAGCCTGCGTCAACTGGATTCGCGCATCACCGCCACCCGTCCCTTGAGCTTTTTCGCCTACGGCTGGGGTGCCATAGAAGGCTTGTCCATGCCGGCGCAGCATAGCGATATGCTAGCGCTGCTGCGTGACTTTGGCCTGCCAGTCAATTCGCTCAACGCGGTGGTGCAAGGCGCGGCAGGCGCACAAAAATACGCGGCAAAAATACTGTCGCTACGCGCCGCGCTCGACTATGACATCGACGGCGCGGTGTTCAAGGTCAATCGACTGGCCGACCAGCAGGCGCTGGGCTTTGTCTCGCGTGCACCGCGCTGGGCGGTGGCGTTCAAATTTCCGCCTGAGGAAGAGCTGACCACGCTGCTGGGTGTGGACTGGCAGGTCGGGCGCACCGGCGCGCTCACCCCAGTGGCGCGTCTGGCGCCGGTGCATGTCGGTGGCGTGGTGGTCAGCAATGCCAGCCTGCACAACATGGATATGATTCGCCAAAAGGATGTGCGCATCGGCGACACTGTGATTGTGCGTCGCGCCGGGGATGTGATTCCTGAAATCGTTGGCAGCGTGCTGGCGCGTCGTCCGCCGGATGCGCCGGAAATCATGGCTCCAGCCGCCTGCCCAGTGTGTGGCTCGCATGTGGAGCAGATCGAAGGCGAAGCAGTGGCGCGCTGTAGTGGAGGGCTGTATTGCCCGGCGCAACGTCGCGAGGCGATTCGGCATTTTGCGGCGCGGCGCGCCATGGACATTGATGGTTTGGGCGAAAAAATCATTGCCCAGCTGGACGAGGCGGGTCTGGTCAAACGTCTGGATGATCTTTATTACTTGCAGTTTAGCGATGTGGCCGCGCTGGAACGCATGGGCGAAAAATCGGCGCACAACCTGCTCGACGCGCTCGAAAAATCCAAATCCACCACCCTGGCGCGCTTCCTGTTCGCGCTGGGCATTCCAGAGGTTGGCGAAACCACGGCTCAAGCGTTAGCCAAGCATTTTGGCTCGCTGGACGCCCTGCGCGAGGCCGCCGAGGCCGATCTGGCCACCGCTCAGTCCGAGCGTAAAAAGGATCGTTACCCGAGCTTGCAGGCCGTACCCGATGTCGGGCTCACCATCGCCGCACACATTGCCGGTTTCTTCGCCGAAGCGCACAATCGCGAAGTGATCGCACGTTTATTGGCGGCTGGGATTGGTTGGGATGTCCCCGTCCAAGTCGCAGCTGCGCAGCCTTTGGCGGGCAAGACCTACGTGATTACCGGCACGCTGGATGGCATGACCCGCGAAGAAGCCAAAGCCGCGCTGGAAGCCTTGGGTGCCAAAGTCAGCGAGAGCGTGTCGAAGAAAACTACTGCCCTGATCGCAGGCGAAGCGGCAGGTAGTAAGCTTGCCAAGGCGCAGGCCTTGGGGCTGCCGGTGCTGGATACTGAGGCGCTGCGCGAGCTGCTGGCCGCTAATTAGGGGCTAGTTCGACCCAGCTCATTAGACTCGGCACATGAAGAATAAAGTGGTCGGAGTGATAGGATTCGAACCTACGACCCCTACGTCCCGAACGTAGTGCTCTACCAGGCTGAGCCACACTCCGACAAATAAGCAATCACCAAGCCAAAGCATCAGCCCAGAGCTTAATGATCCCTCGCCGCTGCGAAGCGAGCAATGTGCTCAAGGGCTTCGCGCTGCGGTGAGGCGGGAAGGATGGCGAGGGCGCTTATCGCGTATTCCACCTCGTTCATCGCAAGGCGCGCAGTATAGGCGAGCGAGCCGACACTGGCAATAACTTGCAAAACCTTGGGTAAATGCTCGCTGCCGCCGTTTTCAATGGCGGTTCGGATCAGGCTGGCCTGTTCGGGGCTGGCGTGGCGCATGGCGTGAATCAGTGGCAGGGTCGGTTTGCCTTCGGCGAGGTCATCACCGACATTTTTGCCCAGGATGTCTGCGTCGGCTTCATAGTCCAGTACGTCGTCCATGAGCTGGAAGGCGTTGCCTAGGTGCATGCCGTAGGCCGCAAGCGCGTCTTCGATCTCTGGTGGCGCGTTTGCCAGTACACCGCCCAAGCGACCAGCCGCAGAAAAAAGCTGGGCGGTCTTGTAGCGAATGACATTCATGTAGGCCTCTTCGCTGGTGTCCGGATCGTTGCAGTTCATGAGCTGCATGACTTCGCCTTCGGCAATAACATTGGTGGTGTTGGCGAGGATGTCCATGATGCGCAGGTTGCCAAGGCTGCTCATCATCTGAAAGGCGCGCGAGTAGAGAAAGTCGCCTACCAGTACGCTGGCCGCATTGCCAAACAGGGCATTTGCCGTTTGGCGGCCTCGGCGCATCTCGGATTCATCCACCACGTCGTCATGCAGCAGGGTGGCGGTGTGAATAAATTCAATCACGGCGGCCAGCGCATGGTGCTGTTCGCCGTGATAACCCGCCGCGCGAGCTGCAAGCAGGTGCAGCATTGGGCGTAAACGCTTGCCGCCCCCATGAATGATGTAGGTTGAAAGCTGGCGAACGAGAACGACCTCGGAATGTAAGCTGTGCTCAATCAATTGATTGACGAGGTGCATGTCGTGCGCGGCGACTTGGCGCACTTGTTCAAAGTTCATGGGCTTGATGTCAAGTTTCGAGGGTGGGTCAATCAGCGGCAAAGTGGGTTGATGCTAGGGAAAGCAGGGATAGGGTGTCAAGCCACAGCGCTCCAGCATAGAACGATTTTAAGTATTCTGGGCTGAATGCTTGATTATGTTTGACTTGTGCTTGAACGGAACATACAATCCGCGCCCTTTAATACGTTTGAATATTTTGGAGCACACCATCATGTATGCAGTGATCGTGACAGGCGGTAAGCAATACCGCGTTGAGCAAGGTGAATACCTGCGCGTCGAGAGCCTTGCCGTCGATGTGGGCTCGACCTTTGATATCGATCAGGTGCTGATGGTGGCTGATGGTACCGAATTCAAGGTTGGCTCGCCGTTGGTTGAAGGCGCGAAAGTGTCGGCTGAGGTGTTGAGCCACGGTCGTCACAAGAAAGTCGAGATTCTGAAGTTCCGTCGCCGCAAGCATCATATGAAGCACATGGGACACCGTCAGAATTACACTGAAATCCTGATTACAAGCATCTCTGCTTAATCCCATCGAGGTTTATTAAGACATGGCACACAAGAAAGCGGCGGGTAGTTCCCGCAACGGTCGTGATTCAGAATCCAAGCGCCTTGGCGTGAAGCTTTACGGCGGCCAGGCTGCCACCGCAGGCAACATCATCGTGCGTCAGCGTGGTACCCAGTTCCACCCGGGTCGCAACGTGGGTTGTGGCAAGGACTACACCCTGTTTGCGCTGGTGGATGGCACCATCCAGTTTGAAGTCAAGGGGCCGAAAAGCCGTCGTTATGTGAGTGTCGTTTCAGCCTGATGATGGGTTGATGCGTAGCGCACTCTTTAGCCCCGCTTGGTCGGGGCTTTGTTTGTTTTGGGCGGGGTGAAAAATGAAGTTCGTTGACGAAGCGCGTATTTACGTCAAGGCCGGGGATGGCGGTAATGGCGTGGCCAGTTTTCGCCGCGAAAAATTCATCCCCATGGGCGGGCCGGATGGTGGCGATGGCGGTGATGGCGGCAGTGTGTATGTGGTCGGACATCCCGATCTGAATACCTTGGCGGATTTCCGTTTCCAGCGACGTTTTGATGCCCAGCGCGGCAAGAATGGTGCGGGACGCAATATGACCGGTGCCAAGGGCGAGGATCTGGAGATCCCCGTTCCAGTCGGCACCATGATTTACGACGCGGACACCGAGGAGCTGATCGGGGACGTGGTGGCGGGCGGACAGCGCGTGCTGGTGGCGCGCGGTGGTTTCCATGGCTTGGGCAACACCCGTTTCAAAAGTTCGACCAACCGCGCCCCGCGCCAAACCACGCACGGTTCCGAAGGCGACGAGCGCGAGCTGCACATGGAGCTGAAAGTGCTGGCCGATGTCGGCTTGCTGGGGCTGCCGAATGCAGGCAAGTCCACGCTGATTCGTGCCATTTCTGCCGCGCGCCCCAAGGTGGCGGATTATCCGTTCACCACTTTGCATCCGAACCTGGGTGTGGTCAGCGTTGAAGCGCACCGCAGCTTTGTGGTGGCCGATATTCCGGGGCTGATCGAAGGTGCGGCTGAGGGTGCGGGTCTGGGGATTCAGTTCCTCAAGCATCTTTCGCGTACCGGACTGTTGCTGCATGTGCTGGATGTCGCCCCGCTCAATCCCGATGAAGACCCGGTGCATAACGCCAAGGTGATTATTGGCGAGGTGGAGAAGTTCAGTGAAGAGTTGCTGGATCGCCCGCGTTGGCTGGTGCTCAACAAACTGGATTTGTTGCCGGAAGACGAACGCGAAGCGCGCTGTCAGATGGTGATTGAAGGCTTGGCCTGGGATGGTCCTGTGTTCCGCATCAGTGCGATTTCCGGCGACGGTACGCGTGAATTGATCTTCCGCATCATGGGCTTCCTTGAGGAAAGCCGTGAGGCGGCGCGGCGTGCTGAGGCCTTGGCTAATCCGCCTATTCTGGCTACGGTGGTTGTGCCACAGGCCGCGACCGAAGACCCAACATCAACGCCTGAGTAAGTGTTGTTATGACCAGCAATGTGCGCGCTTTAATCAGTCAGACCAAGCGTTGGGTGGTGAAGATCGGCAGCGCCATGGTGACGCGCGGCGGGCAAGGCGTTGATTTAGATGCCATTGATCGCTGGGCGGCACAGGTACATGCGCTGCGTGCGGCGGGTAAAGAAGTGGTGATTGTCACTTCGGGGGCGGTGGCCGAAGGCATGTTGCGCCTGGGCTGGGTCACGCGCCCCACCGCCTTGCACGAATTGCAAGCCGCTGCCGCAGTGGGACAAATGGGCTTGGCGCAGGCGTATGAAAGCGTGTTTCAGCGTCACAAGATGCGCACCGCGCAGATTTTGCTCACCCATGATGACTTGTCGCATCGGGTGCGTTATCTGAATGCGCGCAGCACCCTGCGCACCCTGCTGACGCATGATGTCATCCCGGTGGTCAACGAAAACGACACGGTGGCTACCGAAGAAATTCGTTTCGGCGACAACGACACCCTGGCGGCGCTGGTGGCCAATCTGGTTGAAGCTGATGTGCTGGTGATTTTGACCGACCAGCAGGGGCTTTATACCGCTGACCCGCGCAAGGATTCGTCCGCCCGCCTGCTGCATGAGGTTCATGCCAGCGACCCTGCGCTGGCTGCAATGGCGTCCAGCGAGGGCGGTGCACTTGGGCGCGGCGGCATGGCGACCAAGGTGCGCGCAGCCCAGCGCGCGGCGCGTTCGGGCGCGGCCACCCTGATTGCCGCCGGTAGCGAGTGCGAAGTTTTGACCCGGCTGGCGGGTGGTGAGGAGATTGGCACGCTGTTTTTGCCCGATCAGGCACCGCTGTTGGCGCGCAAGCAGTGGCTGGCCAGCCAGCTGCATGTGGCGGGTCGTTTGCTGATCGACGCGGGCGCGGCGCGTGTGCTACGCGAGCAGGGGCGTAGCCTGTTGCCGGTGGGTGTCACAGCGGTGGAAGGCGCGTTCCACCGCGGCGATCTGGTCTCGATTCTCGCCCCGGACGGCGTGGAAGTTGCACGCGGGCTGGTCAATTACGGTGCGGAGGACGCACGCAAGATTCAGGGGCAGCCCAGTCATGCCCTGCCTGCACTATTAGGCTATGAGGACGAGCCGGAGTTAGTGCATCGGGATAATCTGGTGCTGATGTGAATAAAAAACGCCGCATCTCGCGGCGTTTTTTATTCAGGGGACGTCATCCATCTGGGTATCAAAAGTGGATCTCGACCTGTTCCACCACCCGCCGCGCCTTGGCGCGCGCTTCTTCGACATCGTCCCCCAGTGCCAGCGCCACGCCCAGGCGGCGGCCGCCGTGGATCTCCGGTTTGCCAAACAGGCGTAGCTGAGTATCCGGCTCAGTCAGCGCCTGCTCTAATCCGGTGAAACGCAGGTCTCGACTTTCGCCTTCGACCAGCAGGGCGCATGAGGCCGCCGCGCCGCGTGTGCGGATATTGGGAATGGGTAGGCCGAGAATGGCGCGCACATGCAGCGCGAATTCGGATAAGTCTTGTGAGATCAGGGTGACCAGGCCGGTATCGTGCGGGCGAGGCGAGACCTCGGAGAACCACACCATGTCACCTTTGACGAACAGCTCGACGCCGAACAGTCCGTAGCCGCCTAGCGACGTGGTGACCATTTCGGCGATGCGCTCCGCTTCGCGCAGGGCGGCTTCGCTCATGGCTTGGGGTTGCCAGGACTCGCGGTAGTCGCCCTTGATCTGCAAATGACCGATGGGCGGGCAGAAGGAGGTGCCACCTGCGTGGCGCACGGTGAGCAGGGTGATTTCGTAGTCGAAGTCGATAAAGCCTTCGACGATGACTCGACCTTTGCCGGCGCGCCCGCCTTCTTGGGCATATTGCCAGGCCGGGGCGATGTCGTCCTCTGACTTGATGACGCTCTGTCCCTTGCCGGAGGAGGACATGATCGGCTTGACCACGCAGGGCATCCCCAAGGCAGCGACGGCGGCGCGGTAGTCGGCCTCGCAGTCGGCAAAGCGGTAGGGCGAGGTCGGCAAGTCGAGCTCTTCGGCAGCCAGGCGGCGGATGCCCTCGCGGTTCATGGTTAGCCAGGCGGCGCGGGCGGTGGGGATGACGCGCCAGCCTTCCTGTTCCATGTCGACGAGGGTGGCTGTCGCAATCGCTTCGATTTCCGGCACGATCAGGTCAGGCTTTTCCGCTTCGATCAGGGCGCGCAAGGCCGCGCCGTCGAGCATGTCGACCACATGGCTGCGGTGCGCGACCTGCATGGCGGGGGCGTTGGCGTAGCGATCGACGGCAATGACTTCGATGCCAAGGCGTTGCGCTTCAATCGCCACTTCCTTGCCCAGTTCGCCGCTGCCGAGCAGCATCAGGCGGGTGGCAGATGGGCACAGGGCGGTGCCAAGGGTGAGATTGGGCATGAGTGGCCTCCTCAAGGATGGGGTTGGCGGGCAAGGTGTACGCAGGTTTTTTTGCCACAGAGCGCACAAAGATGACAGCGAAAGAAACGTGCCTTTCGGTGAAGTCTGTGCGCTCTGTGGCTAATTTCCGCGCAGCCTTGCAGCGCGCTGTTACGCTGAGTGTGAAGACTTGCCCAATGCGCGCCAGCCAATATCGCGGCGGTAGAAGCTGCCGTCAAAATGGATATGTGCTGCTGCGGCATAGGCGTGTTGTTGGGCTTCATGCGTGGTTGCGCCGAGCGCGGTGACGCATAGCACGCGACCGCCGGAGGTGATGACCGCGCCATCGGCATTGAGCGAAGTTCCCGCATGAAACACCTTGCTGTGACTGGGTAACGGCGTGTCTAGGCCGTGAATCACATCCCCCAAGCGCGGGGCGGCGGGGTAGTTGCCTGCCGCCATGACCACGCCCAGCGCCACGCGCGTATCCCAAGCCGCGCCGACTTGATCGAGCTGGCCGTCGATGCCGGCGTTCAGTAAATCCACCAGGTCGGACTGCAAGCGCAGCATGATTGGCTGGGTTTCCGGGTCGCCGAAGCGGCAATTGAATTCGAGCACCTTAGGGTTGCCTTGCGCGTCGATCATGATGCCGGCGTAGAGAAAGCCGGTGTAGGGCAGGCCGTCGAGCGCCATACCTTGCACGGTCGCTTGTAGCACTTCACGCATGATGCGCGCTTCCAGCTCCGGGGTGACCACGGGGGCGGGCGAGTAGGCGCCCATGCCGCCGGTATTCGGCCCCAGATCGCCATCGTCGCGGCGTTTGTGATCCTGGCTGGTGGCCATCGGCAGGATGTTCTGACCATCCACCATGCAGATGATGCTGGCCTCTTCGCCATCCAGATATTCTTCGATTACCACGCGCGCGCCCGCCTGACCGAATTGGCCGCCGAGCATGTCGCGTACCGCGGCTTCAGCTTCTTCGCTGCTCATGGCCACGACTACGCCCTTGCCAGCTGCCAAACCGTCGGCTTTGATGACAATCGGTGCGCCGTGATCGCTCAGATAATCCAGTGCGGGTTGCAGCTCGGTGAATACGCGGTATTCAGCGGTGGGGATGCGGTGGCGGGCGAGAAAATTCTTGGCGAAAGCCTTGGAGCTTTCCAGTTGGGCGGCCTCGCGGGTCGGCCCGAAGATGCGCAGGCCGCCATCGCGGAAGCTATCGACCACGCCTGCAGCGAGGGGTGCTTCCGGGCCGACCACGGTGAGATCAATCGCCTGATATTTGGCAAAGCTGAATAGCGCAGGAATATCGGTGGCGCTGATGGCGACGTTGACGCACTTGGTTTCATGCGCGGTGCCGGCATTGCCCGGTGCGACAAAAACTTGGGCAACGCGCGGCGATTGGGCGAGTTTCCATGCGAGGGCGTGTTCACGACCACCAGAACCGATAACAAGGATTTTCATTGAGCATTCCTGACAGGGGGAAAAATACATGCGCGTATTGTACTGTACCGGCTGGGCGGTGGCTGCGCGCCGCTACGATGCAACGGACAGGAGGATGAGCTAATGAGTTTGCTTAAAGAATTCAAAGAGTTCGCCATCAAGGGCAATGCCTTTGATCTGGCGGTGGGCGTGATTATTGGTGCGGCTTTCGGAAAAATCGTCGATTCCATGGTGCGTGATTTGGTGATGCCGCCGATTGGTTTGCTGCTCGGCGGTATCAACTTCAATAACCTGTTTCTTGCTTTGGATGGCAAGGAGTATGTAACAGTGGCCGCAGCCAAGGCGGCCGGCGTGGCGACGCTGAATTACGGGGTATTCATTCAGTCGATGGTGGATTTCACCATTATCGCCTTCGCGATTTTTGTGGTGATCAAGCTGATGAACAATCTGCGCCGTAAGGAGGCGGCCGCAGCGGATGCGGTGGCTGAGGCTGCTCCGCCGGAGCCATCGGAAGAAGTCCTGTTGTTGCGCGAGATTCGTGACAGTTTGAAGAAGTAAGTAAGTCGCGGTTTTAAGTTCCTTGGCTTGTTAGAATGCGCCCCTCCTTCATTACGGAACTGGGCGCTTTGCATATGTCACAACTTTCCCAAGATTTTTTGAATTATGCGCTGGAGCGCGAAGTGTTGCGCTTTGGCGAGTTCACGCTCAAATCCGGCCGCGTCAGCCCGTATTTTTTCAATGCCGGTTTGTTCCATAGCGGCGAGGCATTAAGCCGTTTGGGGCGCTTTTATGCGGCGCGCATTGTCGAGTCCGGTATTGCATTCGATATGTTGTTTGGCCCGGCTTACAAGGGCATTCCGCTGGTTGCAGCCACGGCCATGGCCTTGTTTGAGCAACATGGCGTGGACGTGCCCTGGGCGTTTAACCGCAAGGAGGCCAAGGCGCATGGCGAAGGTGGCAGCATTGTCGGCGCACCGCTGCAGGGGCGGGTGTTGATGGTGGACGATGTGATGACCGCGGGCACCGCCATGCGCGAGTCGATTGCAATTTTGCAGGCGGCAGGCGCAACGCCGGTGGCGGTGGCGGTGTTGCTGGATCGCCAGGAGCGTGGGCAGGGCGAGTTATCGGCTGTGCAGGAGCTGGAGCGTGATTACGCGCTCCAGGCTTTGCCGCTGGCAGGCGTGAACGATCTGATTGAGCTGCTGCGCCATGCCCCGCAGTACGCCGATGCCTTGCAGGCGGTCGAGCAGTACCGTGCGGCGTATGGTGTGGCGTAGGCGGGCTGAACGTTTTTGCCACATGAGGATACAGAGCGCACAGAGAGGTTATGGGGCAACACCATGCGCGTTCACATGAAGGAAAGCACCCTGTCTTGTAAGCCTGAGGCCATATTCCTCAGTGAACTCTGTGCTCTCTGTGGCTAAATGCGGATTTAATGCTTCGGAAGCTTCCACGCTGCCCAAAACAACAGCAGCCAGCCCAAAATAAAAAACACGCCGCCCAGAGGCGTGATGAAGGCGAAGAAACGCACTCCGGCGAGGGTGTAGCTCAAAATATAGGCATACAGGCTGCCGCTAAACAGCAGGATGCCGACGACCCATGCCCAAGCGGCGCGATTGAGTGTGTTGCGGAGAATGGGTTCTTGGCGCATCCAGACCGCGAGGGCGAGCAGTGCCAGCGCATGCAGGAGTTGATATTGCACCGCAGTGTTAAACACCTCTAGCAGACGCGGCTCCACGAGATGCTTCAGCCCATGCGCGCCAAAGGCACCCAAACCCACACCCAAGCCGCCCAGTAAACTGGCGAGCAGGATAAACAGGCGACTACGATTGTGAGCTGGGCTCATGCGCCTGAGTAATCGTCTTCGATGGCTTTTTTCAGACGGCGCTCTTCCAGTGCATCTTCCAAGCGGCGGCGGGTGTCTTTGTCGATCACCGGCTTGGTGGTTTCTTCTGGCACATCCGTGTGTTCAGGGGCAGGCACGATGGCATCGTCGATGTCTTCAATGGATTTGGCTTCGCTCATGGCAGTCTCACGCAGTCAGTTGGGTTTTGTTGGCGCGTGTTATGCCGCAGCTTCTTCCTCAGGTCAAGTCTTGTGCTGTATCTCGAATCAGATCGTGTTCGCGCAATTTCTTGCGCAAGGTACCGCGATTCAATCCCAAGCACTGTGCAGCACGGGTTTGATTGCCTGCGCAATGCTCTAGGGCACATTCAAGCAAGGGGCGCTCTACTTCGCGTATGACCATGGCATACAGGTCGCTTGGGTCGTCACCCTCCAGAGTGAGCATGTACTCTTTGAGTGCGCTACGTACTGTTTCGTGCAAGGGACGAGAGCTCATGCGTCTGCTCCAATATCGGCCAAAGATGTGGCCAAGAAAGCGAAATAATGTTCGATCAAATCGAATTGCGTGCGGGCTTCATCGACGAGCACGAATGGGGTACGCAGCTTATCGCCGTCAGGCAGGTGCGCACAATACCAAGTGATGTGTTTGCGCGCCACGCGCACGCCGACGTGTTCACCGTAAAGCTGGTGCAGTGCGTTCACATGCTGAAGCATGAGTTGGCGCTTCGCCTCCCAACTCGGTTCGGCAGGGTGGGGTTGCTCGGTGAGCGCAGCACGCATGGCGGCAAATAGCCAAGGACGCCCCAGTGTTGCACGGCCGAGCATGATGCCGTGCGCGCCAGTGTAGGCCATCACCTCACGCGCTTTGGCGGGGGTGTCGATGTCGCCATTCGCCCACAGTGGAATGTCCACGGCTTCGCGCACGGCACGGATGCTGTCGTATTCGGCCTCGCCGCGAAACATGTCGGCACGGGTGCGCCCGTGAATGGCCAATGCTTGAATGCCCGCCGCTTGGGCAATGCGCGCAATCTGCACGGCATTGCGCTGTTTGGGGTCGAGTCCGGTGCGAATCTTGAGCGTGACGGGCACCTCCACGGCGGCGACCACAGCATCAAGGATGCGCCCGACCAGCTCGCTGTCACCCAATAAAGCTGAGCCTGCGGCTTTTTGGCAGATTTTTTTCGCCGGGCAACCCATGTTGATATCAACGATTTGCGCGCCGTGTGCCACGCCGTGACGCGCGGCTTCGGCCATATTGGCGGGGTCATTGCCGACGATCTGGATGGTGCGTGGCTCCGGTTCATCTTCATGCGGCAGGCGGCGGTGACTGGTGCGCGTGTCGCGCAGCTGAGGGTTGCTGGAGGACATTTCGCCCACCACCAGTCCGGCACCGAAGGTCTTGCACAGGTGACGAAAGGGGCGGTCGGTCACGCCTGCCATGGGGGCGAGGGCGAGCGGGCTGTCGAGTTGGAATGAGCCGATACGCATATGAAAAGCCTGGAAAATCAATTTGAGCCACAGAGGGCACAGAATTCACGGAGAAGAATGCCGCGTTTTTGGTATGGAAGAGATTGCTCACGATAAAGGCTTGCCAAAGGGACTATCTCTAGCACGTACACGCCTAAACCCAGAGGACGCAGTCATCACCTCCGTGAATTCTGTGTCCTCTGTGGCTAATTTTAGGCCTACATCCCGCCGGGAATCTTCATGTGGGCAGGGCGGGCGTATGGCTTTGATGCGAAGCCAGCAAGCGGGCGAAGGCTTGTGGGTCCTTGGTGTGGGTCAGTTCGCCTTCACGCGGGAAATGCAAGTCAAGCAAGCGCGAGAGCCAGAAGCGCAAGGCGGCCGCGCGCAGCATGACTGGCCATGCCGCGTGTTCGTCGCTCGTAAAGGGTCGCACTGCGGCGTAGGCGGTCAGCAAGGCGCGGGTGCGCTCTGGGTCAAGCTCGCGTGTTTCGGTTACGCACCAGTCGTTGACGGTCACCGCCACGTCGTAGAGCAGGGCGTCGGTGCAGGCGTAATAGAGGTCGATAATGCCGCTTAAATTCTCGTCTGCAAACAGCGCATTGTCGCGGAACAGGTCGGCGTGGATGATGCCACGCGGTAGGTTGTCGAGACGGTGGCTGAATTGAAAGCTGATTTCGGCATCCAGCTGGTGTGCTGCGTCGGGGGGGAGTTGTGCATGTAGCCGTGCCACCGCCTCGCGCCACCAGTGCGGGCCGCGCGGGTTGGCGCGCTCCACGGGATAGCTTTGTCCGGCGAGGTGAAATTGCGCCAGTGCGGCGCCAATGGCCGCGCAATGGGCTACGTTGGGGTGTTCCAAGGTGCTCCCGCTGAGGCGTTGTACCAGGGCGGCTGGCTTGCCGCACAGCGCGTCGAGATAACTGCCCTGCGCGTTGGCGAGCGGATGCGCGGTGGGTATGCCGTGTTCGGCCAGATGCGCCATCAGGTTTAGAAAAAACGGCAGTTCATTGGCGCCGAGCTGCTCAAACAGGGTCAGCACATAGCGGCTGCGGTCTGTGTTGACAAAGTAATTGGTGTTTTCAATGCCTGCGCTGATGCCGACGTAGTCGAGCAGTTCGCCAGCATTGAACATGTGCAGAAAGGCTTCGAGTTGCGGGCGCTCGACGCGAGTGTAAACCGACATAAAAAGCCTGTTGTATCAGTAGGAACGTAGGTCAAGGTTAGAACCAGGACGTCAATCATTTTTGCCACAGAGGCCACAGAATAGGCCACAGAGATTTTAAGCCGAGGGGGCGAAGAGTATGCAGCGCTACGCCTCAGTGCGCTCGGTGTTCTCTGTGGCTTATGGCAAGGCTGTTGTCACGCCGAACTTACCAGCGAAACAGTACCCAGCGCGGAGTGGCGGGTGGATTCGAGGGGCTGTTGACGCGGGTCTCCAGTGTGCCGTCACCGTCGTTGTCCACCATGTAGTAGGGCGGCAAGCCGCCACGCGGGGTGACGCGGATCATGTAGGGGCGGCCTTGGCTGCGGAATTCTTCGATGGTTTGCGTCGGTTCTTCGCGGATATTGACTTCGGGCTCGGGAATGTCGGTCTGCGGAGCCGCCAGGGGCGCGGGTTCCTGGGCTGTACTGGCGCCCGCCGTAGCGGGCGGGGGAGCATCGTCCACGGCGAGAACCGTGCCACTATGCAGGCTCAGTATCAGAACCAAGGGTGTGAGGATAGGCGCGAGGATAATTGTGGAGTGAGGGTGCAACATGATTAAAGCTCCAGCAAGATGCGTTGTTCTTCCGGGGAAGGGGCGACGCTACGGTTTTGGTAGAAGGCGAAAATAGCATCAAGCACGCCTTGCGGCTCGTCGATGACGTGAAATAAATCCAGGTCGGCGGCATTTATGGTGCCTTGAGTGAGCATGGTTTGCCTGAACCAGGCGATAAGACCACTCCAGAACGCGCTGCCGACCAGAATGATCGGAATGCGGCGTGATTTTCCGGTTTGGATCAAGGTCAAAATTTCGGCCAGCTCGTCCAGCGTACCGAAGCCGCCGGGCAGCACGACGTAGGCTGAGGCATATTTGACGAACATGACCTTGCGCGAGAAAAAGTGCTGAAAATGCAGCGAAATGTCTTGGTAGCGGTTGTCGTGCTGCTCGTGAGGCAACTTGATGTTGAGCCCCACGCTGGGCGCGAGGCCGGTTTTGGCACCTTTGTTGGCAGCTTCCATAATGCCGGAGCCACCACCACTGACCACGGCAAAGCCGGCGTTGGAGAGTTTGTGTGCAATGTCCACGGTGAGCGTGTAGTAGGGGTTGTCTTCCTTGAAGCGCGCCGAGCCGAAGATGCTCACCGAAGGTTCAATGCTGGAGAGGGTTTCAAAGCCGTTGACGAATTCGGCCATGATTTGAAACACCTTCCAAGACTCGCGCGCCAAAGCGCTGGAGTCTTTGGGCGGGCGCGGGATACGTGGAGGAGTCGCGTGCTGCATAGAGTGCGTAGCCATAAAAATGTCGCGAGAAGGTAACATGGGGCTCTGATTGTCGAAAGGTTGATATGAATATGTCCGCTGTAAAACCCGCGCTGCTTTTGGTGGATGGCTCGTCGTACCTGTTTCGCGCCTTTCATGCGCTACCGCCACTGACCACCTTCGATGGCACGCCGACGGGGGCGCTGCATGGTGTGCTGGCGATGATTCAAAAGCTGGTGCTGGAAGAAAAGCCCAGCCATGTGGCGGTGGTGTTTGATGCGCCAGGCAAGACCTTTCGGGATGAATTGTACGCGCAGTACAAGGCGCATCGGCCATCCATGCCGGAAGAATTGCGCGTGCAGATCGCGCCCTTGCATCAGGCGATTGCCGCCATGGGGCTGCCGCTGTTGATTATTGAGGGCGTGGAAGCCGACGATGTAATTGCCACCTTGACCCATCAGGCGCAAGCGAGGGGGATGCCGGTGCTCATTTCAACCGGCGACAAGGATATGGCGCAGCTCTCCGCGCCCGGTGTAACCCTGATTGATACGATGAAAAATACGCGCCTTGATCCGGCAGGAGTGGAGGAAAAATTCGGCGTGCCGCCCGAGCGTATCGTGGATTATTTGGCACTGATGGGGGATACGAGTGACAACGTGCCGGGGGTCAAGGGCTGCGGACCGAAGACGGCAGTGAAGTGGTTGCAGGAGTATGGTTCGTTCGACGGCGTGATGGCCGCCGCAGCGACGATGAAAGGCAAGGCGGGTGAAAATCTGCGCGAGGCGTTGGCGCATTTGCCGCTTTCGCGTGAGCTGGTGACGGTGAAGACGGACGTGGCCTTGCCGCTGGCTTTGGATGCTTTGACACCGCACGCGCCTGACTTGCCCGCCTTGATTGCGTTGGCCGAGCGTTATGAGTTGCAGCGGCATCTCAAGGCTTGGCAAGCTCAGCACGCGACCCATGAGCAGGCAAAAGCCGTAGAGCCGCCCCCGGAGTCATTATCTGAGCCATCGAGTGCGAATGAAATCGTACCTGCAGCCTCTGTTCAGGGAGGAGGCTGTTATCAGAGCGTTCTGGATGAAGCAGCCTTGGCCGACTGGCTCCAGCGCATTGCAGCCGCCGAGCTGACCGCTTTCGATACCGAAACCACCAGCCTTGACCCCATGCAGGCGGAAATCGTGGGTATCTCCTTGTCTGTGCAAGCGGGGGAAGCGGTCTATATCCCGCTGGCACACAGCTATCCCGGCGCTCCCGAGCAGCTTGAGCGCGACGTAGTATTGCAGCGTCTGCGCCCGTGGCTGGAAAGTGCTGCACACGCCAAGGTCGGTCAAAACCTGAAATACGATGCGCATGTGCTGGCGAATCATGGCATCACCCTGCGCGGCATTGCACACGATACTTTGCTGGAGTCCTATGTGCTGGATGCCGGGCAGAATCGCCACGATCTGGACACGCTGGCGCGGCGTCATCTTGAGCATGAAAACATCAGCTACGAGCTGGTTGCGGGCAAAGGGGCAAAGCAGATTCCCTTTGCAGCGGTGAGCGTGGACATTGCCACCGACTATGCGGCGGAAGATGCCGATATTACCTTGCGCCTGCATCAGGTCTTGTGGCCGCGTCTGCGTGCTGTTCCTGGTTTACAGGCCGTTTATGAGCGCATTGAAATCCCCTTGTTGCCCGTGCTGATGCGCATCGAGCGCCACGGGGTGCAGATTGACGTGCCCCTGCTCAAGCGGGTGAGCCATGAGCTGTCCATGCGCATGATGACGCTGGAAAAGCAGGCGCATGAATTGGCGGGCGGTGCATTTAATCTGGCTTCACCCAAACAGTTGCAGGAAATTTTGTTCGAGCGCCTTGGCCTGCCGGTGGTGAACAAAACGCCCACCGGCCAGCCTTCAACCAATGAAGAGGTGCTGGAGCAGCTCGCCGATCAGCATGAATTGCCGCGTGTGATTCTTGAGCACCGGATGCTGGCCAAGCTCAAGAGCACCTATGCCGACAAACTGCCGGAGGCGATCAACCCGCGTACCGGGCGGGTGCATACCATGTATCAGCAGGCGGTGGCCTCCACCGGGCGCTTGTCATCGACCGAGCCGAATCTGCAAAACATCCCGGCGCGTAGCGAGGAAGGACGACGCATTCGCCAGGCGTTTACCGCACCGGAGGGGCAGGTGATTTTGTCCGCCGATTATTCGCAAATTGAGCTGCGCATCATGGCGCATTTATCGGCGGATGCGGGGTTGCTGAAAGCTTTTGCGGAAGGGCGGGATATTCACCGCGCCACCGCCGCCGAGGTATTCGGTGTGGCGCTGGATGCCGTGACGGATCTGCAACGTCGCGCGGCCAAGGCCATTAACTTCGGTCTGATTTATGGCATGTCGGCCTTCGGTCTGGCGCGGCAATTGTCGGTTCCGCGCGCCGAGGCGCAGGCGTATGTCGATCTGTATTTTGCGCGTTATCCCGGTGTGCGCCGCTATATGGAGGCGGCGCGCGAGAGGGCGCGTGAGTTGGGCTATGCCGAAACCTTGTTTGGACGGCGCTTGTTATTGCCGGAAATCAAGGCGCGTGATGTGCGCCGTCGTCAGCAGGCCGAGCGGATTGCCATCAACGCGCCAATGCAGGGCACGGCAGCGGATATTATCAAGCGGGCGATGATAACGATTGACGCTTGGTTGATGGCCGGTAACTTCCCAGCCAAAATGGTGATGCAAGTGCACGATGAGCTGGTGTTTGAAGTACCGTTGGAACGGGCTGATGAGCTGGCTGCGGAGATCAAAATGCGCATGGCCTCTGCCGCTGATTTGGCCGTGCCCTTGGTGGTGGATGTGGGCATCGGCAAGAATTGGGACGAGGCGCATTGAACGGCGAATTGAACTATTTGGCTTGATCCAAGCACTAACGCATTAACCCTTTGTGAGGGGGATACGCCAAATCGCAGGAACGCGATGCCCGTGTTGTGACGAAACGTTTTTAAGCGCCGCAAGGCGCTTTTTTTGTGGCTGATGCTTTGTAAGCGATCCGCAGGCTGCTGTGGCCACGGCCTTTCGTCCCCGTCCCCGCCGAGGGAGAGGGGTGATCTAAGTAGATGCTGATTGACTCCATCCATGGAATAAATCAGCTCGCTCATCGCGGCACATGTCCGCAATGGCTCACATGAATCAAAGACTTACGTCTTTGTTCATGTTGGGGCATCCTGTCCCAAGCGGGAAACACTGAATAAATCAGTGTTTCCCTAAATTTCGTATTTGGGCAGATGCCCGTGGATCAGACGCGCATCCCAATCCATGGCGGCTTGCGGGCGGTCGAAATAATAACCTTGCAGCAAGGCATGTGGATTGCGTGCGCGGATGAAACGTGCCTGCTCGACGGTTTCCACGCCTTCGACCACGGTATGCAGTTGTAAACCCTGAGTAAGTGCCAGCATGGCTTCGAGCACTTTGACCGCCTCAGGGTTATCCGGGATACGGTCGCGGATAAAGCTCTGATCAATTTTGAGCTTGTCAATCGGTAGCTCGGTCAGCATACCTAGCGTGGACTGCCCGGTACCAAAGTCATCAATGGCAATCAAGAAGCCTTGCATCACCAACTGTTGAATGCGCTCGCGCACGAAATCCAATCCACCGACCAAGCCGCCTTCGGTAATCTCCAAAATAATCGCGCTGGGGGGAACGTTGTGCGAGCGCGCTGCTTCGCGCAGCTTGCTGACCAAGTCGTCGCGCAATAAATGCCGTGGACTGATATTGATGGAGAGGAATAAATCGCGTTGGCTCGCGCGCCGCCACATGGAGAGATGTGGCATGGCCTCCAGAAAAATCCACTCGGTAATGCGTTCAATCATGCCGATTTCTTCTGCAATCGGGATGAACACCGCAGGTGAAACAGGGCGTGAGCCATCGCGCTTCCAGCGCAGTAAACACTCGAAGCCTTTGAGCTCAGCCGAACCCGCCTCGACGAGCGGCTGCATGTAAACTTCGAACTCCTTTTTCTCCAAGGCTTTACGCAAGCCTTGTTCAATATCAAAGCGTAATGCGGCTTCTTGGCCGAGGGCGGGCGTGTAGATCAAGGCGCGGTCACGTCCTGCGCGCTTGGCGCCATGCAATGCCATATCGGTCGCCTGCATCAGCGAATCACTATTGTCACCATCACGCGGCGCAATCGCTACGCCTACGCTGGCGGTGACTTTCATGTGCATTTCACCATCGTTCAGGGGAACGGGTTGGCGCAGAATGTTGAGGATTTTTTCGCTCAGATTGGGCGCCATGCTATCGGCGTGCGCCACGTCATGATTGATCGGCAAAAGCACAGCAAATTCGTCACCGGAGAGGCGTGCGAGTACATCGTTTTCACGCAACACGGCGCGTACACGCCGGGTGAGCATGAGTAACACCTGGTCGCCCATGGCATGCCCAAGTGTGTCGTTGATGGTTTTGAGGCGATCAATGCCAAAGTGCAGCAGTATCAGGGAGCGATCCGCGCCCATGTTGGCTTGAGCGGTATTGAGGCGTTCCAGGAAGCTTGTGCGATTAAGTAATCCGGTCAGTGGGTCGTATTGCGTGAGTTGCTTGAGTGTGTGTTCGGTTTTTTTCTGCTCACTGATGTCCTGCATGATGCAAACGATTTGTTTGATTTGTTGCCTGTCATCCAGAATGGTGTGAGCCGAGAAGCGAGTGGTCACGACGCTACTGTCAGCGCGAAGCAATGCAGCATGCCCGTCCCAATGGCCATCACACAACAGCGCGCCCATAATACGCTGATAAATTTCGTTATTTTCTCCCAAGAGCAGTGATTGCCAACTGCGGTTCACAGCTAGGTCGGTCGTGTGACCGAGCAGGTTGACAAAGCCCGGATTGACTTGGGTAATGATGCCTTGTGGGGTGCAAAAGAAAACACCTGCATTGATTTTTACAAAGAGCGCCGCCGTGAGTTTTTCTGCATTTTGCGCCTCAATACGCGTTTGGCTCTCCATTTCAAGCTGGCGCTTGGTTTCGTTGCACGCTTGCGTCATGGATTCCTTGCTACGCATGGCTGAGCGTAGGCGCTTTAGGACATTGCCAAGCTGACCGAGCTCGCCAATTTTGTCCTGCCAAGGGAGTGCAATTTCTTCATCGGGTTTGAGCGCGATGGTGTTCAGTGCGTGCCCCAAGGTGCGAAAGCGACTTGCCCAGAAGAGGGCTTGAAAACCCAACACGACGGCTTCGAGAGCAAGAAATACCAGTGCCAGATTCAGGGGGGAGACCCATGTGGCAAACTCTTGCTTGGGTAGCATGACGCTTGCAGCCCACACAGCAGCAGTCAAAATAACGACGAGAGTCATTTGGGGTATGAGGAGCTGCATCCAAGCTTTGTTGGCTGTGTTGTTGTGCATCAAGTTCTGGCCTCTGAGACGTCGTTAGCGCTACGCAAGCTATCATGCCTGCGGTGAATTGATATGGTTTGACTGCGGGTGAGGTTCAAAATATCCAGATTGGGAGATTAGCAGACGATGGCTTTGAATGAATCACAACGGCGAGATTAAGTGTTAATCGAATGGTGTCCTGCCAGATTTGAACTCATAACCACCTTCAGCAACTAAAAAGAGGATCTTGCACCACCGGGTCATGTGCTCTCCAATGGCGTAAACAGCGACTTGGTCAATATGGTGACGCAGGCATCGTTGCTGGACGGTTGACTGCGTAGCACGATTTTTTGGCACCCTCAGCGCACTTTCGTTTGATCGGCTTCAAACACACCAAGATGGTGCATGGTTTCCAGTGTCAGCGCACCACTCGCTAGTCCGTGCTGGTTTTGATAGGACTGCACGGCACGCGAGGTGCGGTCTCCGAGCTTGCCATCCACCGCGCCGACCTGGAAACCCGCCTTGTTGAGCGCGGTTTGCAGCCGTTGGATAAGTTCAGGTGAAAGATCCTCGGCACAGGGTGTCTGTCGCCATGTCGGGGTGGGCGTACCCTCGTAGCGTGTGCTGTTTATATTGGCAATCGTCGGTGGTTGCTGTGTTTCGTCAATCTGCTCGGGGGTCGATATGGCCTGCACGGTGAAGGGACGGGTTCTTTCGGGAAGACCGATCGGCACAGTGCGCGCAGGTGTTTCTACGACCCATTTGCTGACTTCCCGGTAGATGGCGGGCTCAACTTCCTCGCGCGTGGTTTCGGGCTTGAGCAGTATTTTACGCGTGAGGGTTTTGTAACGTGCGGGCATGGCCTTGACGCAGAGCGCCTGACCTGAACGTGTGTTGATGGAACCTGGGACGCGACAGGGTACAAGTGCATCGTGCGCTGCTTCGATTTCAATTTTCTCTTCGCGCGTCTCGAAGGTGGCGGGCTCAACGATGCTACGGCGTACCTCTTCACGCACCAGAATTTTTTCGGTGACCTTCTTGAATACCGGTGGTTCGACCCGGTAAGTCTGGGTTCCTTCACGCACAATGCGGCTGCGCTGCTCAGGTTCGATGGTGGCCGGATGCACCTGAATGTCATTGACTGCGTCCCGGGTTACGATTTCCAGCGCAGTTGAAATGCGGCGCGGCAAAATGACCGTTGGTGCCCAGCACTCGCCGGCCTTGAGTCTGGGTTCTGCAGCAGGTGCTGCCGGGGTGGGTGCAGTCAGGGGTTTCATGTCGCTTCTGGCGGGAATGCGCGCTTCCGGCTTGCTTTTGCTGATAGCAGGTTCCTGCACGCGCGGCTCGCTCTGAGGCTCGGCGGGCGTCAAGCTGCAAGCCTGTGTTGCCAGCATGACACTGACCAAACCCAGCCGGCACAAGAGTTTGTATGCCGTTTGCGAGGTTTGGGGGCGCAGCAATGCGCTCGCGGAATGGGGTTGTCGCGTCATGTTTACGGTCATGGTGTCGTTACTGTCGGCTCATTCTTGGGTATGACATTTCCAGGCGTATCGCCACCTGTGAAAGGTGAAGACGGCACGCCAAAATAGTAGCTGGCATAAAGCCAAGCTCTCCACTCCTCATAGCCCGGACTACTCAAGCCGCCCAGATTGAGCCCGACCGACCAGTTACGGTCTAGAGGCAGGCGAGCGTCGAGATCAAGATGGGTTGCCAGCCCGGTGGAACTGGACGAGGGGTACAAGCCGGGCTCGGCACCGGTCAAAGGGTTGCCAT
>NCGK01000011.1 GCA_002281735.1 Gammaproteobacteria bacterium 28-57-27 | reverse complement strand
GGCGGCGGCTCTTCCAGGGTTTTGAGCAACGCATTAAAGCTGCTCTTGGAAAACATATGCACCTCGTCGATCAGGTACACCTTGAAGCGCCCCTGACTCGGCAGATATTGCACGTTCTCCAACAGATCGCGCGTATCGTCCACCCCGGTGCGCGAAGCCGCGTCCACCTCGATCAGATCGACAAAACGCCCTTCATCAATCGCCACACAGGACGAACACACACCGCAGGGATGACTGCTCACCCCCTGCTCGCAATTCAGCGCCTTGGCAAAAATACGCGCCACCGTGGTCTTGCCCACCCCGCGCGTGCCGGTAAACAGATAGGCATGATGCAAACGCTGCTCGTCCAGCGCCGTGGTCAGCGCACGCAGCACATGCTCCTGACCGACCATGTCCTCAAAACGCCGTGGCCGCCATTTACGCGCCAGCACTTGATAGTCCGAACCCAACTCGCCCATAAACCTACCGGCACTATGCAGAAGAGCGTGATTCTAACAGCAAGCACGCGAGGAATGCGGACACATGCCAAGCTGTGTACACACGAAAAGAATAAAAATGGAGATTCAAGGGCGGCGAAACGCACCCACCACATCCCGGCACCCAAACGCACCGCTACCGTTGCTCCCTTCCGGACCTGGCGGATTTCACGGCTGTCTGTCGCGAGAGGACGAATGCGCCCGCCATAGACTAAGGACTGCTAAGCCCCTCAATTGAAGCGCAGCTGGAAGCCCACCCACAATCAAGGCCGCGAATGCTACCAACAAACCCGGCACAAGTCACATGAAAGTAATTTTTTAGCCCGCAAGGCATTGACGCGCCCTAACTCAATCTGGATAATGCCGCGCTTACTTGATCGAGGCACGGCACTCAACGTAGCGCTGACCTGATCCAAGGCTATATAGCTCAGTCGGTTAGAGCACAGCACTCATAATGCTGGGGTCGGTGGTTCGAGTCCACCTATAGCCACCATTTCCAAACCACTAAAACCCGCACCAAAACATGGTTTGCGGGTTTTTTTTGTGTCTATAGCGCCCCAAGACAACCCATGGCAGCCCGCTATTAGTTATAGATTCGGTACGAATTATTCGTGATAAACCGTTCGGACTGAGCCCGTCGAAGCCCTGCACGAAGGCTATTCAACAAGCTCAGAGCGAACGGTTGTCGTGGTATTTAAGTGCCGAATCAATAGTGGGGGGCATAAGCTGGTTCCCTAGAGGCACATGTTTTTGTACCCCCTGCCCCCTTCTCCCGTTAGGTCACGCGAAACAACACAGCATCGCCATTGGATGCTGCGCGTTCATAAAACGCCACGAGTCCTTTGACAATCCCGAGCATTTCGTCGAACGGGGCGTCCATATCCGCGTCGTCGTATCGGCTTTTTAACTCGTCTTCGTCCAGCATGGCCAGGTTCTGGGCGATGGATGCCACGTCATCGGAAAACGCGTAGCCCGAGGCTTCCGGAATCGCGTCTGTATGCTCCACACCACACGCATCTTCTTCGTCTAAAAGACGTGTTAATTCGAGCCAGACATGTTCGCCATCGGCGTAACACTCGCGTGGCTTGTCTTCAATTTCGTCATAGAGGAACTCAACATAATCCAAGGTGCCATCAAGCATGTTCTGTAACTGCTCATCAGAAAGCGCGTAAAAATCTCCACCCATGCTCATCGGTATGTCCTCACTTTCGTCGGTTGAAAAATCCACAGGTCACGCCAGAAAAACCAGCTTTGGCAGCATACGAGAACGGGACAACCCTGAGCAATGCAACACCTAGGTTGCTCGGTTATGACACACGTACGCTGTTGTTGATACGCAACACACCCATAGCATCCACACGAAGCATCAGTGATTGACACCCGCGCCATAATCATTAGAATTGCGAATCGTTATCATTTGTAAAAGGCTTTTTGACATGAAAAGTGCTCGTCACCTATCGAACTTCACCGCTTCTGCCTTCGCCCTTGGCGCAGTCATGTGCTGCAGCGCAGTCAGTGCCGATGAAAACCTGCTGGGCTATACCGTGGGCGCAGAAACCCTGCCCCAAGGTGCGTCCGAGGCTTATTTGTGGATCACTCACCACGGCGACAAGCGTCGCGGCGACTACTCATCGCAATCCATCCGCGCAGAATACGAATACGGCTTCACCGACCGCCTCTCCGGCGCTTTCTACCTGAACGGCTACCGTCATGATGTGAATTGCGGCCCGACAGGCTGCGCCGGCCCGGAAAACGACGGCGAGTTTGTGGATCTTGAAATCAACAAATTCCAGCTCTCCGGCTTCTCGCTGGAAGCCAAAAACATGATTCTCTCGCCCTACAAGGATGACCTCGGCCTGGCGCTGTATGGCGAATTCACCTATGACAGCGTGGACAGCATCACTGGCGAAAAGGGCACTGGCTTTGAGCTGGAAGGCAAGGTCATCTTCCAGAAACCCTATATGGACGGCCAGCTCCAGTGGGTCAGCAATATCGAAATCGAGGCGGAATCATGGAAATCGCGCGACTCAAGCCAAACCGAATACGCCATCGCCCCGCGCTTTCGCACCGGCCTGGCCTACCGCTTCGCCCCCAACTGGTTCGTTGGCGCCGAGGGCTGGATTGACGCCGAAGTGCTCAACCCCGGCGACGGCTCCTGGGAATTCGACCACTGGGATGTTTTCGCCGGCCCGAGTCTGCACTATGGCGGCAAGGACTGGTGGGCAACCCTCACCTGGGCACCGCAGCTGGCAGGCTCCGACGAGAGCGACGACAATAGCACCGGACGCCACTTGGCGGATCACGAGAAATACGAAGTGCGCCTGAAGGTCGGCTACAACTTCTGAGGACATTATCATGCGCGAGTTTGCCTCCCTGCTCATCATTCCGCTCGCGGCCTTCGTGGTCGCCCCGGCGCATGCCACCGAGTACCTGAGCGTCGAACAGGCACAAAAAGCGCTGTTTCCCGAGGCCGAACGTTTTGTGCTCGCACCCGTACTGCTCACCGAGGAACAGCGCGATGCCATTACGGACAAGGCCGGAGTGAAACAACGCTGGGAAAAACAGGATGTCTGGCGCGCCGAAAAAGGCGGCCAGCTGCTCGGCTGGTTCATTGTCGACAACGTGGTCGGCAAGCATGAGTTCATCACCTACGCCGCCGCTCTGCTGCCCGAGGGCAAGGTGCGCGGCGTGGAAATCATGATTTTCAAGGAGACCCACGGCGACCAGATCCGCGAGGCCAGCTGGCGCAAAACGCTGGAGGGCAAGACCCTGGCCGACCCGTTCAAGCTGGACAAGGACGTGCCCAATATCAGCGGCGCCACCCTTTCCTGCCGCAACGTGATGAGCGGGGTCAAGCGCCTGCTGGTGCTGCAACAACTCGTCCTGCCGTCGAGCTGAGCGCATGGACAAGCCTGCCCACCGCCGGATGCGCCCACTGCTTGGCACCTTTGTCGAAATCGCGGTGCGCGCCCCCGAGCCGCTGGCCGAAACGGCGATTGCATCAGCCTTCGCCACCATCGAACAGATCCAGCGGCACATGAGCTTCCACGATGCGGACAGCGATTTGTCGCGCATCAACCTGCACGCCTGGCGACGGCCAGTGAGCGTCAGTTCCGATATTTACCGTGTCCTCTGCCATGCCCGCCATATCTCCCGGCGCAGCAACGGCTTGTTCGACATCAGCATCGGTGGCCGCCTGGTCGCCGAGGGACGCTTGCCGGATCACGGCTTTCCCGCCCTTGATGCCGAGGGTTGGGATGCGCTGGAGCTGCTGCCGCGCCTGCGTGTGCGCCTCAAACGCCCGGTGGTACTGACCCTGGACGGTATCGCCAAGGGCTACGCGGTGGATTGCGCCGTGCAGACCCTGTTCACGCACGGCATCACGCGTGGCTTGGTCAACGCCGGTGGCGATTTGCGTCTGTTCGGCCCGGATGCGCTACCCATCGCGGTGCGCGAGGCCAGCGGTGCCATCACTCCGCTGGGCGAGTGGAGCAATACCGCCATGGCCACGTCCGCCGTGGGTCTATCCGCCGAAGATCAGGCACGCTTCCCCTCCTGCATCGTCACCCCGCATGGCTGCGACGGCCTGGCCTGTCCGCACTTCAACCAGTGTCCGCGCGCCTGGACGGTGCTGGCCGACGAGGCTTGGCGCGCCGATGCCCTGACCAAGGTCGCGGCGCTTGCGCCGGAGGCCGGGCGGTCGGCACGCATCGCGCGACTGGGTGGGCGGCTGATCGCGCATGATTTTGGGAGAGGTGAGTGAAGGGCTATCCGGCAGGATTCATTCTCATCTTGCGCGCAACGCTTACGGCGCTATTCATCAGCGGCTTGATTCTCGCGCCCGGGGCACTGGAGATGCGTTTGGAGTGGGCGGTGCCCTGGTCGCTGGAAGGTGGCACGCGCGTATGGGGTGCCGCCCTCCACGCGGCGAGTTACTTCATTATGCTGTTTCTGCTCGGCGCGCTCTGGACGGTTCACCTACGCGCCGGCTGGGTGCGGCAGGAAAACGTCCTCTCCGGCGGCTTGCTGCTCGGCGCATTTGGCCTACTCGCGCTCAGCGGGCTAGGCCTGTATTACCTTGGTGATGTGTCGCTCGGCAACCTTGCCCTTGCTGCGCATCTGCTCGTCGGACTCAGTCTGCCCGGCCTGCTCGTCGCCCACATTCTCGGTGCAAAACGCGCCCAAGCCCATCTCAACCGTCCAGGGCGAAGGATAGAGGCAGAGTGAAGTCCCAGTGCGTGCGTCCGACTCCATCAGGAAACGGTGGAAACGGCGCAGCGTCGTGCACTGCCTGCAGCGCGGCTTCATCCAGACGCGCGCTACCGGAACTCTGCTTGATCCACACGCCTGACACTGCGCCTGAGGCATCCAGGCTGAACTCCACCACCACCCGCCCCTCTTCGCCCATGCGGCGTGCGAGCTTCGGATAGTGTTTGTGCGCATCAATTTTCTGCCGAATATGCGCCTTGTAAGCTGCCTCGGCGTCCGCATCAACCACCACGGGCGCCGCTAAAACCGGTGCACTGGCTGGCTCAACCTTGGCAACAACAGGCTCCGTGGGCACCGCTGCGGACACAGCAGGCACCTCTGCCCTTTCAGTCACTGCGGGCAGCGGCGGGTTGACAGCGGCCACTTTCGTTGGCGGCTTGGTTTTTGGTTTGACTTTAGGTTCTGGCGGGTGCGGCTTGGGCTGAACGGGAGGCTCAGGCAGTGCTGCAGGTGTGGGTTCAGGCGGCGGAGGCGGCGGCTCGGGCATCACCTCAGGCTGCGGCGGCATCTCCACCACGGGCTCCACCACAGGTTCCACGGGCGGCTCCACCGGCTTGGCGACAGGTTCAGCCAGCATGGACAGACGCATGGGCACCGGCCTGGCCGCGGGTTCATCCAGCTTGAGGCGATCATCAAGCCACCAGGCCAGCCCACCCAACACCAGCCCGTGCACCAGCAGCGAGCCGCCCCAAGCCAGCAGCGCACCGCGCTTACCCTCTGGCTTCATCCCAGGTTTCATCCCTTGCGTACCGTGACGATACTCAGCTTATCCAGATGGTATTTTTGCAACAGATCCAGCACGCCGACAAAATCGCTGAACGGCACACTGGCATCCACGCGCAAGACAATGGCTTGATCGGATTTCACTTGCCCCAGACGCTGATCCAACTCCAGCAGATGCACCACTGCGGTATCAAGGTACAGCTTGCGTTCCTCGTCGATACTGATTTCGAGTGGCTTATCATTTTGCGGCGCGGCGGCATGTTGCGCCTCCGGCAAATTCAGCGGAATGCGCCCCTGCGCGATAAAGGTCGCCGTGGTCAACACAATCGCCAGCAGCACCAGCATGATGTCGATAAACGGAATGACATTGATCTGATCGAATTTTTTCATCGTCTCAGAGGCCTTTCAGTGCGCGCCACTCACCCATCAACACATCGACTTTGCGCGTCAGGCCGTTGTAAATCACGATGGCCGGAATCGCCACCACCAGCCCCGCCGCCGTGGCTTTCAACGCCAGCGCCAGACCGAGCATGATGTGATTCACATCCACCTGCCCGCCCTGTCCCATCTCGTAAAACGTAATCAAAATCCCCAGCACCGTGCCCAGCAGCCCAACATATGGCGCATTGGCACCCACGGTATAGATCCAGGTCAGGTTGCGCGTCAGGGCAATATTCAGCGTGTCCGGGTGAGAAAACACCGATAAATCAACACTGCGATAAAACAGCACACGCTCAATCGCCATGGCTAACATCATCACGCTCATCAACCCAAGTAAGCCAAGAACGGCAAAGTCGAGGGTGATTTTTAGGGATTCAATCATCTATCTGTCCAGCCATTTACCATAAGTTTGATTTATCACTATTGACCCGGTCAGCCTTATCCGTGCTTGTCCGCCAGGCCGTAGGGTGCGCCATGCGCACCTTTTAGCCCATCAGTGCGCATGGCGCACCCTACGGCTTTCGTGCCGGATCAATAAGCCAGCCAAAGCATTAGCCTTCAGCAGGCCGCAATGTCAGGCGCAAATCATCGCCCACGTGAACAATCTCCTGCCACTGCCAAGGCTGGGCTTGGTTAAGCTGAGTCATTTCTGGCAACTCCGCCAGCGGACGGGCGGTATGCCCAAGCAGCATCGGCGCAAGGTAGACGATCAGTTCATCAGGCAAGCCTTGCGCCACAAATGCGCCACCAAGACGAGCACCGGCTTCAACCCAGACATCATTGATCTCGCGGCTTGCAAGGTCGCGCAAGATCCAATGCAAATCCAAATGCTCTTCCGCATTCAAAGGCACGGAATAGACCTGCGCACCGACAGCTGCCAGCGCTGTTCTCTTCACGGAATCATTGCTGGCCGTGTAAATCCACACCTCGCCCTGGCCGTCAAAAATGGATAGCTCAGGCATCAGGCACAACTCACGATCAAGTATCACTCGCACGGGTTGGCGCACCTCGCCCTCAATGCCCAGCTCAGCCGCCGTCAAACGCACGTTCAAACGCGCGTTATCCGTGATGACGCTTTCTGCACTACTTAATATGGCGGACGACTGCGCACGCCAGAACTGCACATCGCGCCGCGCCGCTGCGCCGGTAATCCATTGACTCGCTCCATTCGCCAAGGCCGTGCGCCCATCCAGTGACGCGCCCCATTTCACGCGCACCCGCGGCATCCCTGCGCTCATGCGTTTGATAAACCCGGCATTCAAGGCACGTGCTTCGGCCTCCAACACGCCGCTTTCCACCTGCACGCCTGCCGCGCGCAGTAACCCATGCCCGCCGCCCGCCACTCGCGGATTCGGGTCTTGCATGGCAGAAACCACGCGCGTCACCCCGGCTTCGAGCAAGGCATTCGAGCACGGCCCCGTGCGCCCCCAATGGCAGCAAGGTTCGAGGGTAACGTAGGCGGTCGCGCCCCTGGCACGCTCCCCCGCCATACGCAGGGCATGAATTTCAGCATGCGGCTCGCCTGCACGCGCATGAAAACCCTCGCCGACAATTTCAGCTTCACGCACGATGACGCAGCCGACGCGCGGATTGGGGTGGGTGGTGTAAAGCCCGCGTCGCGCCAGTTCCAGCGCACGCGCCATAAAGCGGGCATCCTGAGCCTCAGCGTTCACGCGGTTCCTGCTGCAAACGCTCGATCAACTCACGAAAGGCCGCCACGTCTTCGAAGCTTTTGTACACCGAAGCAAAGCGGATATAGGCCACTTGATCGAGTTTGCGCAGCGCGTCCATCACCATCTCGCCCAACAAACGTGCCTCGATTTCGCGCTCGCCGCGTTTCATCAATTCACGTTCGATATGCGCCACGGCCTCTTCCACCCGCTCGGTCGGCACCGGACGTTTTTCCAGCGCACGCAACATGCCGCGCCGCAGTTTGTCTTGCGAAAAAAGCTCGCGCGTTCCGTCGCGCTTGATAATACGCGGCAACTGCAATTCGGCGGTTTCAAAGGTGGTAAAACGCTCGCCGCAGGTCGGGCATTCGCGCCGCCGACGCACCTGCGTACCGTCTTGCGTCAAGCGCGAGTCGGCCACACGGGTATCGTCAGCACCGCAAAAAGGACATTTCATACGCTAAAAATCCAACCATTTAGCCACAGAGATCACAGAGTACACGGAGAATAGATTTTTCTCCTCTGTGCGCTCTGTGCGCTCTGTGCGCTCTGTGCGCTCTGTGTCCTCTGTGGCTAATTTCTTCAGCTCCCCCCACCCATCAGGCAGGGAGGTTATATCAGGCATACACCGGCAAACGCCTGCACACTTCAAGCACCTTGGCTTTCACCTCCGCAACCACCGCCGCATCGCCCTTGGCATCAATCACATCGCAAATCCAACCGGCCAGAGCCACACTCTCCGCTTCAGCGAAACCGCGCGTGGTAATCGCCGGCGTACCGATACGAATGCCCGAAGTCACGAAGGGCGATTGAGGGTCATTCGGCACCGCGTTTTTGTTCACGGTGATATTCGCCGCACCCAACCACGCATCCACGTCTTTACCGGTCAGCCCCTGAGTAATGAAACTCACCAGGAACAGGTGGTTATCCGTGCCCTTGGAGATCACATCAAAGCCACGCGCCATAAACACTGCCGCCATGGCACGCGCATTGCTCACCACCTGTTGCTGATAGATTTTGAACTCCGGCTCCAACGCTTCCTTGAATGCCACCGCCTTGGCGGCGATCACATGCTCCAGCGGGCCACCCTGAATACCGGGGAAAATCGCGGAGTTGATCTTTTTCTCGATCTCAGGATTGGCTTTGCCCAGAATAATGCCGCCACGCGGGCCGCGCAGGGTCTTGTGGGTGGTCGAAGTCACCACATCCGCAAACGGCACCGGGTTAGGATAAACACCTGCAGCCACCAGACCAGCCACATGCGCCATATCCACCAGGAAATACGCGCCGACTTCATCGGCAATCGCACGGAAACGCGCCCAGTCAATCACGCGTGAATAGGCCGAAAAGCCCGCGATAATCAGCTTCGGCTTGTGCTCACGCGCCAGCGCCTCGACCTGCTCGTAGTCAATCTCGCCGGTTTCAGGCACCAGACCGTATTGCACCGCGTGATAGCTCTTGCCAGAGAAATTCACCTTGGCGCCGTGGGTCAAGTGCCCGCCATGCGCCAGCGACATACCGAGCACCGTATCGCCCGCCTGCAACAAGGCCAGGAACACTGCGCCGTTGGCCTGTGAACCGGAGTGCGGCTGCACATTGGCCCAATCCGCGCCGAACAACTCTTTGACGCGATCAATCGCCAGCTGCTCAACCACATCGACATACTCACAGCCGCCGTAGTAACGCTTGCCCGGATAGCCTTCGGCATATTTATTGGTCAACACCGAGCCTTGCGCTTCCATCACGCGCGGACTGGCATAGTTTTCGGAAGCAATCAGCTCAATGTGCTCTTCCTGGCGCACAACTTCCTGCGCCATCGCCTGCGCGAGTTGATCGTCGTAGCCAGCAATCGTCATGTCACGGGTAAACATAGGGCGCACCTCTCAGAGCGTAAAATCAGGTCTTGAAAAATGAAGACCCGGCTAAACCGGGCATTTGAAACAGGTTGGATGAACGAATGCGTGTAGTTTACCGCAAACAAAAACCCCCGGCATGGCCGAGGGTGCATGGTGTTATGAAGTTGATGACACAGTGTTCATCAATACATGAAAAATATCACTTCCAGTTCAGAAACAGCACCGTCTGCTCGACAACCTCATCACCAAACAAATCCATGAAGTAATGATCTGCGCCATCCACCGTGTAGCTCTTGATGCGCTTGCCATCGGCGACCTTAGCCATCTTCTCCGCCAAGCCCTTCACCGTGGTATCAGCTGAACCAACAATCACCAACACAGGCTTTTTGGATTGCGCCAGCAAAGTCGGCGTGTCCATGCGCGCATCGTCCTTGTAGTAGCTGACCACACTCTTGGCCGCCGCACGAGTCTTCTCGCAGTAGATAAAATCCATGTCGATCAAGGTATCACCCTTGCCCTCGGCTACGAGCTTTTCAGCCTTGGCCAAAAGCGGCGCAAGATCAGCCTTGTACTTCGCCTTGTAGTCCTTGGTGTGATAGCCCGCTTCCCAGGTCTGCGGCGCAATCAAAATGGCTGAAGTAATCGCCGCATCATCCTTTTCCGCCAACGCCCATGCAGTTTGGTTACCGCCGCGCGAATGCCCCATCAAGGCAATGCGTGACGCGCCCTTATCTTTCAGCCACGTGGTCCACGCCGCAACTTCGCCCACCGCATCGGTATGCTTGTGCACATGCGGGGTCGGGCAGTCATACATCGCCGAGGCACGCTTATCCAACCCCAAGCTCAGGTTGATCGCCAGTGTGTTGTAACCCTTGGCCTGCAAGCCGCTTTGCAGGGACTTGATGAGTTCCATATTGTTATGCGCCAAGGTGCCGTGGGTTATCAGCACCACGCCATCCTTGACCGACTTGCCCGTTGCCAGCTCAAGATTGCCGCGCAGAGTCAGGTTATCCAGCTTGGTGGTAACTTCCTCGGCATGAAGCGGGGCAAACGCCAAAGCAAACAAGGACATGACCGCAGGAGCCAAAAAGCGCTGAAAGCTTAATTTTTGATGATTTGAAAACATACGCGTACCTCGTACCTAGTTAGGAGTGGGCTCGAACAGTAAAGCAACTCGCTCGCAAACGGTCATAACATTTTTGAATCCACCAAGAAGCCGAGCACGCCAAGCGAAAGACTTAATTTTTCAAAATGCTCTCATCCATACCAGGCGGATGGCTTTTCCAGGGCGAACCTTGTGTCATCTCTTGATAACCGCAAGCGTACAGAGCGCGCATAAAATCGTTGTTGAACACCATGGGATACGGGTGACTGAAGCTTTCCGGGATGTAGGCAACGTTGAAGTCAATATTGTCACGCATCGTAGTCAAATAAATGCGGAACAGATCACCAATACCCTGATTATGAACCACAGTCGCTAAAGAGCGCGCCACAATATCAACGATATGCCGTCGAGTTTCAGCCCATTGCTGCACAATCGGCTCATTCATGATGATGTAGATTGAGCGCTTACGCTGCACGTCATGCGCGCGAGCCAAGCCCCCAAGATTGACCGACGGAGGATAGATAAACACCTGAGTCGAGATCCCACCATCCACGTGCATTTCACTAAAATGCTCATCGGCAACCTCGACATCAATCATGACAGGTGGAAATGCCCCCGGAATAGAGGCCGATGCAAGCATGACATCATGAAACAACTTGAGCGCACGCGGATCGCGCGATGATGCGATTTTGGTCATATTCCAGATCACCCGCTGGCGCGAATCAAGATTGGTAGTTGCAATCAGTAAAACCCGGCCTTTCTGGTATTCGACGGCAATTTCATCCAAAAAAGCTCGATCAATATGCTTCTCGATCATGGCGCGTAGCGGCGATGTATCCAGCACTGAATCGTTGCTCAGCAAGCCAAAAAAGCGATGCCGCATCACGAGATCTTGCCCGGATGTTTCTGTGTAAAGCTCCCTGAGTTGCCCATCGTGGGCTGAGCCTAAAAATGCGTATGGCGCGATCAGCGCACCGGTACTGATTCCCGTAACCAAATCAAATTCCGGACGCTGCCCCGTGCTCGTCCAACCGTTGAGCAAACCGGCACCAAAGGCACCGTTGTCACCCCCGCCGGAAATAGCCAGCATGTAGCTTGGAGGGATGGCAGCATTCATCTTCCCTTGCGCCACCAACCACGCGCGTTGCTTCGGCCATACGGCCGCGATATCCGCCTTCATGCGCGCCATATCAGCAGGGTCGCCTTCAAAGTAGCGGATATCCCCCATACCGTGAACAACAGCAAGCGAGGTGTGCTCAGCCGGCACCGCAGGCTCACGCGGAAGCGTGGCGCAACCGACCAAGCCAATGAAAACAGCGCAAAATGCAAAAAAACGATAGGCCATTTCAATTCACCCTAAAAGTTGAGACCGCCGTCTGTTTACAGTCTCGCTGAATGGCACATTGCAGGTTATTGAGCCGAAGCGGGTTTCGACTGGCTGCTAACCTGAGAGCTGGCTTGAGTCGCAATATCCACCCATCCGCCCCCCATGGCCTGATACACATTAATAAGTTGCACATAACGCTCGGACTGAACACGCACGCCCGCCAGCTCGGCGGCGAACAGTTCGTTCTCCGCCACCAGAACTTCAAGATAATCGGCCAAGCCTTTGTCAAAACGCAGTCTGGACAGGCGCGCCGACTCGCGTAACGCATCCACTCGCTGGCGCTGCATTTCAACTTCGTTCAGCTTTGTTTGCGTGCCGGTCAACGCATCATTGGTTTCGCGCAGGGCATTCAAAATCGTCTGGCGATACACCAGCTGCGCCTGACGCTCCTGTGCCTCAGCGCTCGCCACCTGCTCCTCGATGCCGCCGAAGGTGAAAATCGGCCCGGTGATCCCCGCAGCCACCAGCCAGGTGGTCGCAGGATCGGTGAGCAGGCTGGCGAACACCGTACTCACGCTGCCCAAAGCCCCAGTCAGCGAGATATTCGGATAGTACAGCGCGCGCGTCGCGCCGACATTGGCATTGGCGGCGACAAGATTCTGTTCGGCCTGCAAAATATCTGGACGACGTTGCAGCAAATCCGAGGGCAAGCCTTCCGGAATCAGCGGCGCGGCAAGCTGGTCGATCGTTTTGCCACGCGGGATAGGTGCGGGTTGGCGACCCAGCAAAAGTGAAATCAGGTTTTCCTGCGCGGCAATCGTCGGTGGCGCAACATATCGACAGCACCGGGGTAGGCAACCCCATCACCGCCGTGCTGCTTGCCTTCCGCGCCATGGATACCCTGCTGGAAGCCATGGTGCTGCTACTGGCACTGCTCGGTGTATGGTCGCTGGCAGCCGATCAGCACTGGGGAGGTCGTCCGGGACTGGCTTACACCCTGCAACCCAACAGCATCCTGACCTACACCGCGCGCGTCCTGCCACCGCTCGGCATCATGGCCGGTCTGTACATTTTCTGGGTGGGCGCGGATGCGCCCGGCGGAAAATTCCAGGGTGCCACCCTGCTTGCGTCGATGTGGTTACTGGTGCTGATCGCTGGCCTGAGCAAAGCGCCGCCGCTCAAACGCCGCTGGCTGAGAGTTTGGCTGGTGCTGGGGCCGTTGGTCTTTATTGGCGTAGGCTGGCTAGGGACGCTGTTGGCCGGAGCTTTCCTCGCCTACCCGCCGGGGATGGCGAAACCCCTGATCGTGGCCATCGAACTGGCGCTGCTGCCCTCGCTAACCCTGATTCTGGGGCTTTTGATGCTGGGCATCCCCCGCCGGAGCGTGTCCCCATGAACACGGCCACCCTGTTCGGATTGTGCGCTTCCGCGCTGATTGGCATGGGGGTGTATGGCCTGCTGACCAACCCGCAGCCGCTGCGCAAGATCATTGCCCTCAATATCATCGGCAGCGGCATTTTCCTGTTGTTCGGCGCTATTGCCTACCGTGGCGCAGGTGCGGGCATGGGCAGCGACCCGGTGCCCCAGGCGCTGCTGATTACCGGCATTGTGGTGGCATTCTCCGCCACCGCGCTGGCAATTGCCCTGCTGTTGCGTCTGTACGAGGTCACCGGCTCGGTCTCGCTGGCCTCCGATGAGGCTAATCCGCCCGATCACAAACCAGGAGCTCCCGAATGAGCCCCACCACCGGCGGCTGGCTGCTTTATCTGGCGGTGCTGCTGCCTTTTATCGGTCTCATGCTCGGACTGGTACTCGGTGGACGCAATGCGCAGCACGTCGCGCGCGTGACCATGCTGCTCGGGTTTACCACCGTCAGCGCCCTCGCCTGGCACATCATTGAGTCGGGTCATACGCTGGAATACTGGCTAGGCGGCTGGGCGCCACCGCTGGGTATCTCGTTGCGTGCCGACGGACTGTCCATGGTCATGCTGCTGGTGGTGGCGGTGGTCATCATGGCCGTTGGCATCTACGCCCAGGCGGATTTCGACACACCGCAAGGCCAGCCTGAAACACGCCGCCCCTTTAGCTTCTGGCTGCTGATGCTGGCCGTGTGGGGCTCGCTCAACCTGGTGCTTGTCAGCGGCGACCTGTTCACCCTGTACGTGGCGTTGGAGCTGTTGACCTTCGCTGGCGTGCCACTAGTGAGTCTGGATGGGCGCGGCGAAAACCTGCGCGCCGCCTTGCGTTATATCCTGTTCGCCCTGCTCGGTTCACTGCTCTATCTATTGGGCGCGGTGCTGTTGTATGGCGCGTATGGCACGCTGGATATTCAGCTACTGGCCGGATTGGTTCGCCCCGAGCCGCTGACCTGGGCGGTGCTGGCGCTGATGACGGTGGGTCTGCTGGCCAAGACTGCACTGTTTCCGCTGCATATATGGCTGCCCCCTGCCCATGCGGGAGCACCCGCTGCGGCTAGCGCCCTGCTTTCGGCGCTGGTCATCAAGGGCTCATAGTTTCTGGTGGTGCGACTGTGGTTTGACGTGATGCCGAATGTGGTCACACTTTCCGCCGCCCAGCTACTTGCAGCTCTGGGCGCGGCGGCCATTATCGTGGGCAATACCGTTGCCCTGCGCCAGCTGCGCCTGAAGCTTTTGATTGCCTATTCGACCGTAGCGCAAATCGGTTATCTGTTTCTCATGTTTCCACTGGCCTTCGGGCTGGGCTTCCTCGGCCTGGATAGCTCACCTGCGCTCACGGGTGGAATGCTGCAAGCCATTTCACATGCACTCGCCAAGGCCGCCTTGTTCCTGGCTGCAGGACTGATCTACCTCACACTCGGCCATGATCGCATCGCCGACCTGCGCGGTGTGGCGCAAGCCCTGCCCATGACCCTCACCGCCTTTGCACTGGCGGGTGCGTCGCTGATTGGGCTGCCACCCTCCGGGGGGTTTCTGGCCAAATGGTTGCTGCTCTCCGCCGCGCTGGACTCGGCACAATGGTGGTGGGCGGTGGTCATGCTGCTGGGCGGTCTATTCACCAGCGTATACGTATTTATCATCGTTGTGCGCAGTCTCGCCCCCGCCGAAGCAGGCTGGACACCCAAAACCCGCGTGCCGCAGTATCAGCAGATGACTGTGCTAGCACTGGCTTTGAGCGCCTTCCTGCTCGGCTGGGCGGTGCTCCTGCCGGAGGACATCGTGCAGTTTGGGCGTGAGCCGCTTCATCTGCCAGGGGAGCATATGCAAGGAGGTCAAACGCCATGACCTCCTTGCTGTTCATCCTCGCACTGGGCATGCCACTAGGTTTGCTGTTTGGCTGCGCTTCCTCCCCGATACGCCGTGGCATGGCGGTATGGCTGTGGCTGGCACCCCTGCCCGCGTTGGCACTGGTGGCTTTTGCCGAACCGAATGCGGCCTGGGCGCTGGGCAATGAACGCTTTGCCTTGCATTTCGTTTTGGATGCACCGGCGCGCATTTTACTGGGCGTTGCTGCACTGTTGTGGAGCATGGCAGGCATCTATGCGGCTAGCTGGCTGCGCGGAGACATAGAGCAGAGCGGCTTGCCGGTCACTTGGCTGATGACACTGAGCGGCTGCGTGGGGGTTTTTCTGGCCGCCGACCTCATCAGCTTCTATTTCCTGCTGGCGGTACTCAGCATCGGGGCCAGCGGCATGGTGCTGCAAGGCCAAAGCGCAGAGGCTCAACGGGCAAGCGGCATTTATCTTGGCATTGCGCTGCTGGGTGAAGCCTTTTTGCTCGCTGGGCTGGTGCTGCTGGCCGCCGCCACACCCGATGACAGCCTGTTGATACGTGATGCGGTTCACTTTTTTTTCAGCGCTAAGGAAGGACTGCTTGGGTGGCGATGGGAACATGTAGCGCCATTGCTCCGTCTCGAATCGCGGGTTTTATGACGCTCCCGATCGCAGTATCTGTGCAATCTGACCTGTGTGCGTGCATTTCAAATCTGACTTGTGTTACCTTTCTTGGAATCAGGCTTTTCCATCAATGCCATTGATACCACACAAAAACTATCCCTCCCCTCAAGACAGCACCCGAAAGAAGGCTTCGAACCGGATGAAACGCAGTCCTTGGCAAATTCAAAAAACCGTCATACTTGCTCTGCTCCTGCGTGAGCTCAAAACCCGCTTTGGTGCTCATCGTTTGGGTGTTATCTGGCTATTTCTGGAGCCAGCGCTGCAAACCGCGTTGCTCATGTTCATCTTCAGTTTTATGCAAAAACAAGCCCTGATTGGGATTGAGTTTCCCGTTTTTTTGCTCACGGGAGTTATGCCGTTCCTCATGTTCAAAAGCATCGCAATGCGGCTAATGAACAGCCTCGAAGGAAACAAGGCTCTGTTCGCCTATCGGCATGTCACCCCCATGGATACGTTTGTTGCGCGAGCCGTGCTTGAGGCTTTGTTGTACCTCGCAGTATTTTTCATTTTGGCTTGCGGATTGATCGCCTTAGGCTACCGTGTAGAACTTTTGAGGCCGCTTGAGTTTATGTCCATCATCGCCACCTTGGCGGGTATGGGTCTAGGGCTTGGTCTGATTTTGAGCGTATTGGCTGATGCTGTGCCAGCAGCCAAAACCTTCGTCGGCATGGCCTTCATGCCTTTGTATTTATTGTCAGGCATCTTTTTCCCGCTGACGATCATTCCCGAACAATATCGTGAATGGTTGTTATGGAACCCCTTGCTCCACGCTATTGAGCTTGTTCGAGCAACGTTCTTCGTCAACTATTCTGTAGACAATGGCATAAGCTTTGCTTACATATTTAGCGTCACCATCGTCCTGATGTTTGTCGGACTTTGGTTATATCGCTACCGCCGTTTGGAGATGGCGTCTTCATGATTGAGTTGCGCAACCTTACCAAATCCTATGTCACCAAGGGGAAGCGACGCTATGTTTTTCGCAACCTGTCCTACACCTTTCCTGATGACGTGAGCATCGGACTTATGGGGCGCAATGGTGCTGGCAAATCGACGCTAATGAGGCTGATCGGCGGCATCGACACGCCCGATCGTGGCCGTGTTCATACGGATAAAAGCATATCCTGGCCAGTTGGACTCTCCGGAAGTTTTCAGGGTACGCTCAGCGCGCGTGACAACGTGCGTTTCGTCTGCCGGATTTACGGTGCAAAAGGCGATGCGTTGCGAGAAAAGGTACGTTTCGTGGAGGACTTCGCCGAAATCGGCGACTATTTTGATCAACCCGTAAAAACCTACTCTTCGGGAATGCGCTCGCGAGTCGCCTTTGGGCTCAGCATGGCTTTCGACTTTGACTATCTGTTGATTGATGAAGTCATGGCTACCGGGGATGCACACTTTCGTGCAAAATCCCAACAGGTGCTGCAAGAAAAATGCAGCCGCTCCAAGATGATTTTGGTGTCCCACAACATGGCTGACATCCGCAAACATTGCAATGTCGTCCTGCTCGTGCAGGACGGCGGAGTCACCCTGTTCGAAGACATTGAAGCAGGTATCCGCGCCTATCAGGGCGACCCCAAGCCCGTCACACCTGTCACACCTGTCACACCTGTCACACCTGTCACACCTGTCACACCTGTCACACCTGTCACACCTGTCACTGTCACACCTGTCACACCTGTCACACCTGTCACACCTGTCACACCTGTCACACCTGTCACACCTGTCACACCTGTCACACCAAATAATTGAAATGAACAAAAACCGATCCCGCCAACTCGCCCTGCTCGTCATCGGCCTGCCTATGCTGCTTGCAGTCATCTATTACAGTTTCATCGCAGCGGATCGCTATGTCAGCGAGGCCGTCGTCACCGTGCGCCAATCTAGCGACAGCAGCAGCGGTGTTCCCGGCATTGCTCTCATGCTCAGCGGTGTCAATCCACCTGCGCGCGAAGACACTCTCTATCTGAAGAGATACATTTACTCGATCGACATGCTCAAGCACCTCGATCAAAGCCTGAATCTGCGCCAAACCTACGAATCCGAGAAACTCGACCTGCTCTACCGCCTGTTTCCTGGTATCAGCCAAGAAAAATTCGTGAAGTACTACCACGATCGGGTGGAGGTCGTTTTCGACGATCTGACCGGCCTACTGAGCGTACGTGTGCAAAGCTTCGACCCCGTCTACGCTCAGGCTGTTAACAGAGAATTGATGGCACAGAGTGAGCGTTTCGTCAATGAAATCTCGCATCGCATGGCGCGCGAGCAGATGGCCTTCGCCGATCAAGAGCTAGACAAGGCTCGTGAGCGCTACCAGCAAGCCAAGACCCGGCTGCTGGCTTTTCAGAACGAACACAACATGCTGGATCCCATCACTCAGGCGCAGGCCATGGCAGGTCTGGGTACTGAACTCGAAGGCGAGATCAGCAAACTCGAAGCCGAGCTAAAGAACCTGCTCACCTATTTGCAAGACGATGCCCACCAGGTCGTCACGCTGAAAAATCAGCTTGGAGCCCTTAAATCCCAGCTTGATAAAGAACGCAAGCGTGTGGCTTCAGGTGGTGATGCGCGCCTCAACACCCTGGCCTCCGAGTTCCAACAACTTGTACTTGATGCAGGCTTCGCTGAGGATGCCTACAAGCTGGCTTTAAGCGCGGTGGAAAACGCACGCATTGAAGCCAACCGCAAACTCAAGGGCTTGGTGGTTATCGAATCGCCCACCCTCCCCGAAGAAGCCATTTACCCGCGTAAGCTACATGACCTCGCCACCCTTCTCTTGGGTCTTATCCTTCTCTACGGGATCATCCGCCTGGCGATAGCGACCATCGAAGATCATCGAGACTGAATATCATGCTGAACCTACATACCCTATTAACCACCCCCGCCCGCCTCATGCTGCCACTACCTCGACATCAAACCACCACTCAGGGCTTTATGTACACGCTTGCCGCCATCCTGCTTGCTCTTGTCTGCACCCTGCCACTTACCCCAGCCATGGCGGCGGCGACTGACCCATTGTCGCTCAGCCCTCGTGGACTGACCGGTGCCGACGTGAAACTGCCCGCCCCTCCCCCCCCCATCCCCGTCGCAACACCAAGCGCTCCAATCGTTTTTGGCTCCAATATGTTTAATGGAGCCTTTGCCCAACAGCAGTTCAGCGGCTTCAACCCCAACTACCAGATTGCCGTAGGCGATCGCATCAATCTGCGCATGTGGGGCGCATTTACCTATGAATCCATAGTCGTGGTTGACCCACAAGGCAATATTTTCATCCCTAATGTCGGGCCGGTGAATGTCCTTGGTGTACGCAACGGCGATCTAAACAAACAAGTCGAAGCGCGCATAACCAAGGTTTACCGCTCCAATGTCGGCGTTTATGCCACGCTGGAGGCCGCTCAGCCGGTCAAGGTCTATGTGACCGGGTTCGTGCGTCAACCTGGGCTTTATGGCGGTCTGTCTTCCGACTCCATCCTGTACTATCTGGACAAAGCTGGTGGAATCGACCCCGACCGAGGCAGCTTTCTTGATATCAACGTGCGTCGTGGCAACAAAACCCGCGCCAGCTTCAACCTCTACCCGTTCATTCTGGATGGCAACATTCAGTCTTTGCAGCTCTCCGATGGCGACACCATCGTCGTCGGCTCACGCCAACACACCGTACTGGTCACCGGAGAAGTACAGAACCCCTATCAATTCGAGTTCAGCAGCCCAAAAATGACGGTCGCCGACGTACTGGCCTACGCACGCCCCAATCCTTCTGCCACCCACGTCAGTATCGTGCGCAAGACCGGTGCAGAGCGCCGCAGCGAATACTTCCCACTGCAACAGGCCAGCCAGGTTCGCGTTGAACCGGGCGACGAAATCGGTGTGACTGCGGATAAATACCCGGGAACCATCCTTGTGCGCATCGAGGGTGCAAATCTTGGGGAACACACGCTGATATTGCCTTACGGAGCCAGACTCAAGGATGCCATCAAACAGGTGCACCCAGCCCCACAAGCCAATGTGCAAGGGGCTCAGTTGTTCCGTAAATCTGTAGCTGCCCGTCAGAAGGAAATGCTGGACAACTCTCTGCGTAGCATGGAGGCCTATGTTCTTACCGCACGCTCATCCACCAGTGAAGAAGCTGAACTGCGCACTAAAGAAGCTGATCTGATCCTGCAGTTTGTCGAGCGAGCACGCAGCATCCAGCCCAAGGGACAGATTGTGCTGGCGCAAACCCAGGAAGCAAGTGACGCCCTGCTCGAAGACGGCGATATTATCCGCATTCCCGAAACCAGCTCACTGGTCATGGTGCATGGCGAAGTGCTGTTCCCTAATGCTGTGGTATACGATGCCCAAGCCAACGCCGATTACTACATCAGTCAGGCTGGCGGCTATACCCAAAACGCTGATAGCTCGCGTTTAGTCGTGCTGCACCAAAACGGCAGTTTCAGCGAAGACCGCGATACAAGCCCCCAGCCGGGTGATGAGATCATGGTACTGCCGAAGGTTGACTCCAAAAACATCGAAGTTACTCGCGGCATCAGCCAGATCATTTACCAGATTGCTGTAGCAGCGAAAGTTGTCTTTGGTCTTTAAGGTCTATACAGAATCTTATCGCTCGCAAAACAAATCCTTTACATAACTCTACTCAAGGAGGATTCATGAATATTATCTCCACACCACTGGAAGGCGTAGTCATCATCGAACCCAAGGTATTCGGTGACGAACGCGGCTTCTTTATGGAAACCTGGAACCAGCAAAAATATGCCGCCGCAGGTATTGTAGAAACCTTTGTTCAGGACAACCTTTCTCTGTCACGTCAAGGCGTCCTGCGCGGCCTACACTTCCAGAACCCCAATGCTCAAGGCAAGCTCGTCTACGTACTGAAGGGCGAAGTGTTCGATGTGGCGGTGGATATTCGTCTGGGCTCCCCCACCTTCGGTCAGTGGACAAGTGTCATGTTGTCCGCCGAAAACAGGCGGCAGCTTTATATCCCGCCTGGCTTTGCCCACGGCTTCTGCGTGACCAGCGATAGTGCACTGTTTGTGTACAAATGCACCGATTTTTACCATCCTCAGGCAGAAGGCAGTGTGCTGTGGAATGATCCAGATCTGAATATCCCATGGCCGATTGATCACCCTGAGCTGTCTGCCAAAGACACACAAGGCATCAAGTTAGCAGAATTTCCACGAGATCGGCTGCCCAGATACATCCCTATACCAGCATAAAAAAACTCTGGGTGACTTGTCGTAAATAACCCATTATTAATGCCCTACCCTCCACGATTCATCCACAATTCAGCACTCAATATGCTCAAAACCACGCCTCGTATTCTCCTGATTGGACAACAAGGCCAGGTTGCCTGGGAGCTTCAACGCACCTTGGCGACACTTGGTGAACTCATCGTCGTGGGGCGCGATACCCATCCCCACGCACTGGATCTGAGCAGGCCGGAAAGCATTGCCTCCGTAGTGGAGGCTCTCCAGCCTCAATGGATTGTCAACGCCGCCGCCTACACGGCCGTGGACAAGGCCGAACAGGAAGAGGCTCTTGCAACCACGATCAATGCGCTGGCCGTGGGAGAACTCGCAGCTGCGGCTCGGCGTGTGGGCGCATTAATCGTGCATTACTCGACTGACTACGTTTTCGATGGCATGAGCACCCAGCCGTATACCGAAGATGCCCCTACCCGTCCGCAAAGCGCCTATGGCCGCTCCAAACTGGCGGGCGAAGAAGCCATCCGCAACGCCGGAGTTCCGCATCTAATCCTGCGCACCAGCTGGGTTTACGGTGCCCGCGGAAACAATTTCATGCGCACGATCCGCCGCCTGGCACGCGAACGCGAGGAATTGCGCATCGTCGCTGACCAGTACGGCTGCCCGACCTGGTCGCGCCATATCGCCGAGGCCACCGCTCAAATTCTTGCGCAACTCGGACAGAACCCGAGCGCTTGGAACGACAAAAGCGGCACTTACCACCTCGTATCCAGCGGTCAAGGGAGTTGGTATGACTTCGCAGCGCGCATTGTTGACCACCAACGCCAGCACGAAGCCATCAAAGCCGAGCGTATCCTACCCATACGCACTGAAGACTATCCCCTGCCTGCGCCCCGTCCCGGCTATTCAGTACTGTGCACAGACAAGCTTCGCGCCAGCTTTGGCATCCACATGCCGCACTGGGAGAGCGCGCTCTCCCAGGTACACAACGATCTCAATATGGAAAGGAACTGAACGAACATGAGCGACAGCAAAAAAATTATCGTCACCGGGGGAGCGGGTTTTATCGGCTCCGCCGTGGTGCGGCATCTCATCCAAAACACCCCGCATAGCGTCATCAACCTCGACAAACTGACCTATGCGGGCAATCTCGACTCAATCGCCACAGTGATGGATGACCCGCGTTACTGCTTTGAGCAGGTCGATATCTGTGATGCGGCCGAAGTCGCCCGCCTGTTCGAACAACACCAACCCGACGGCATCATGCACCTAGCCGCCGAAAGCCATGTTGACCGCTCCATCGATGGTCCTGCCGACTTCATCCAGACCAACATCCTTGGCACATACACCCTGCTCGAAGGGGCACGCGCCTACTGGAACACCCTGCCCGTCGAGCGCAAGGCCAGTTTCCGCTTCCACCATATTTCAACCGACGAAGTCTATGGCAGCCTGGGCGAAACTGGCCTGTTCACCGAGAACACCTGCTACCAGCCGAACTCACCCTACTCCGCCAGCAAGGCTGCTTCTGACCACCTCGTGCGCGCCTGGCATCACACCTACGGCTTGCCGGTCGTCACCACCAACTGCTCCAACAATTATGGCCCCTACCACTTCCCGGAAAAGCTGATCCCGCTGGTCATTCTCAATGCATTGGAAGGCAAGCCCCTCCCCGTTTACGGCAACGGCCAGCAAATTCGCGACTGGCTGTATGTCGAAGACCATGCACGTGCTCTGGTTCATGTGTTCGAACATGGCAAAAATGCCGAGGAATACAATATCGGCGGGCATAACGAGCAGAAAAACATCGATGTCGTTCTGGCTATTTGCGGCTTGCTGGATGAGCTAGCGCCCGTTGGCAGTGAGAAATCCATGATCAAAGCCACAGAAGAACGCCCGTTCACATCTTATGCGTCGCTGATTACCTATGTTCAGGATCGCCCAGGCCACGACCAACGCTATGCGATTGACGCAGGCAAGATCAAACGCGAGCTTGGTTGGATGCCCCAGGAAACCTTCGCCTCCGGACTGCGTAAGACCGTCGAGTGGTACCTGAACAATGAAACCTGGTGGCGGCGTGTCCGCGATGGCAGCTACCAAGGTCAGCGACTTGGCATTGCAGCAAACGATTGATCCGGCGAGTTGAAGCCTAAACTTTCGCTAAGTGTAGGAGCGCCATCTCGGCGCGAAAACATCGGCTCAGGACGAGCCTCCTACACCGAAGATGTTGGGTAACAATTCAAACTTCATCTGGCCGGATCAATAAGCAGTAAGACGGAATTAGGACGCACAGAAGCTACGCTTAGCGGTTTGAGTTCAACGAAAAGCTATCGATCCGGCTTGATGAAGTTTAAATTTTCGCTAAGCAAAAACATCGGCTCGGGACGAGCCTCCTACACTCAAGATGTTAGGTAACAATTCAAACCTCATCTGACCTGATCAATAAATTAACCACCGTGGGACACACACACATGAAAGGCATCATTCTTGCAGGCGGATCAGGTACTCGCCTTTATCCATTAACCACAGTCATCTCCAAGCAATTATTGCCGGTGTACGATAAACCCATGATTTACTACCCGCTCACCACGCTCATGCTGGCAGGTATTCGAGATATTCTCATCATCACCACGCCACACGACGCTCCACTGTTCCAGAAGCAGCTTGGTGATGGTAGTCAATGGGGCATCAACCTGAGCTACGCGGTTCAGCCCTCACCGGACGGTCTTGCTCAGGCCTTTATCATCGGCAAGGAATTTATTGGCGATGACACCGTCTGCCTTATTCTTGGCGACAACATCTTCTGGGGACACGACCTTACCGATACCTTGCGCGAAGCAGCCCAGATTCAAGACGGTGCACGGGTCTTTGCCTATCGGGTGCATGACCCCGAACGTTATGGTGTCGCTGAGTTTGATCAAAATGGACGCGCCATCAGCATCGAAGAAAAACCCGAGCACCCCAAGTCCAACTATGCAGTGACCGGACTGTACTTCTACGACAAACAGGTTGTGGACATTGCCCACAACATCCAGCCCTCGGAACGCGGCGAGCTTGAAATCACCGATGTCAACCGCGTCTATCTTGAAAAAGGTCAGCTTTGCGTGACTGACCTGGGTCGCGGCAGTGCCTGGCTCGACACCGGAACACACGAATCATTGCTCGAAGCCGGACAATTCATTTCAACCATCGAATGCCGCCAAGGCCTCAAAATTGGCGTTCCTGCAGAAGTTGCCTGGCGCAACGGCTGGATTACGGATGAGCACGTTCTGGAAATCGCCAAGGCAGTAAGAAAAAATAGCCATGGGCGCTACCTTTCAGAGCTTATCAGGACCGGTGGTTTGTAACCCATGAGCAGTTCAGCGCCCCCACCACCGCAGAGTGATGTCACACCAACTGAACCAGCACGTATTGGCAGCCCGCTTCGTGTCACATCCGTGGATGGACATTCGCCACGTGTCTGCTTGTTTGGTGCCTCGGGATTCGTCGGTCGCAGTATTGGCCTTCATCTCGACCAAATTGGTGTGGAGTGGATCGGTCTTTCTCGCAAAGGCTCGGGAGAGCGCTGCCGCTCACTGAATGCCATGAGTGCCAACGAAGTCCATGAACTGTTGAATCAATATCCAATCGTGATTAATGCCAGCGGCTCACTCAAGCCGCGAGACTTCGAAAATGACTTTCAGGGCTCGTTCAATGAGTTCTGGCAATCACTGCACCGCTTCTCCAAATTGATCTCATCTTGTCGCGTAACCAGACTGATTCATATTTCTTCAGGTGGAACCGTTTATGGTGAGTCTGGACATGAACGAGCACGCGAGGAAGACGACGAGCTCCTTCCAAAATCCTGGTATGGGCGCGCCAAGGTTATAGAGGAGGATATGCTGGCTCAACTCGCAAACCGTCGTGGAATCCAATACGTTTGTGCTCGGGTATCCAATCCATTTGGCAACTCGGATGCACATAATCACGGATTTCTTGATGTGCTAGCTTCCTCCCTGCAGCAGGGTCGCACTTTTGAAGCACGCTTCCCCGAACGCGCCAGTCGGGACTTTATCTATGCACCCGTCATGGCGGAAATGATCACCACGCTCGCACTCTCAGACGCGACGGGAGTTTTTAACGTTGGCAGTGGTATATCCACTCGCTTGGCTGATGTGCTTGATCATGTACAAAAATTGATGCCGGAAGCGAAAATCGAACGAATGCACCCTGATATACCTGCTGATGTCGTGACCATGGCGTTGTCAATCGCGAAATACCAGCGGCATTTCGGTAACACCCAGACTCAAGCCTTGCTCCCTGTGCAATATGTAGAACATCGACTCACACAAAGGAAATAGACTTAAAAATGAAGGACTTATTTGAAAAAATACTCGGTCGAAGCCGCAATACACGGGAAAAAATCCACGACATACTGCACCGTCGCGACCTAGACTGGAGCGAGTATAGAGCGCGCCATGGGGTTCCCCATAAAGAGGATGTAGTCGGTCATTATCTACGTCACTGGAGAACTTGCCCAGTCAGGTTTGCAGGATTGTTTGACTCTGAATACTACTTGATGCACAACCCCGATGTGGCCTCAGCCGCCATTAATCCTCTGGTGCACTTTATTATGTACGGGGAAAACGAAGGGCGGACTTCGTTACCTGGTCAACTCGAATACCAAGTCCCGCAGGCCTCTATTGATTCGGTGGTGGTAATGAGCGTGTCAGATACAATTCCTGCAGGAGCTTGTGTGGAAGAAGCTGTAACCGAAACGGTTTTTGATTCTAACGAATATCGCGCCCTCAAAGAATGTACCGCTCTGGCGTGGGGAGAGTACATACAACAACTCAACCTGGCAGAGGGCACTGATCCAATCGACCACTACCTGCGTCACTGGAAGACGGATGTAGTCCGATTCGAAGGTTTGTTCGACTCAAAATACTACTTAACTCACAACCCTGACGTTGCTGTTGCCTCAATCAATCCACTCGTGCATTTTGTCACGTTTGGGGAGAGCGAAGGACGAGCTGCGTGGCCTGCTGATTCTACGACCAAGGCCGAAAGCGATACCCCACAGCAACCCCCTGATTCAACAAACACACCTGAGCCTCAAATAGAGCACAAAACGGCATCCGAGAGTGTCCCAACCTCTCCGTACTACCACGTTCTAAAAAAATGCGGCGCACTGAACTGGGACGAGTATCGACAACGGTTGAATCTGTCACCCGACACCGATCCTATCGGGCACTATCTGAAAAACTGGAAGAGCGTCCATGCCGTATTTTCGGGTTTTTTCGACTCCGAATTGTACTTGGAAATGTATCCCGACATCGCCGAGCATGGCGTGAATCCACTGGTTCATTTCGTCCAGTATGGCAACGGCGAAGGGCGTATTGCATGGATGTCGCTCGACAAGTGCGCAACGGCTGGCTTACAGGTCTACCAACCCGACCTTCCCACTCTGTTGGTGGTAACGCATGAAACCAGCGCCACAGGAGCACCAGTAGTTGCACTAGAGGCGGCTCGAAGACTCGGAAAACGTTACAACATCATTGCGGCTTCCCGTCGCACAGGGGCTTTGCATGACGCTTTTTTGGCCGCATCCGTCATGCTTATTGAACCTATCGGCTGGCACAGAAGCTTGGAGGCGAAGATCATATTTGGGCAATTGATGCAGCGATACCCCATACATGCGTGCATCACCAACTCGGTCGAATCATTTAACCTGCTTAGCGCTGCTGCACATTATGGCTTGCCAACCGTGACCCTCATTCACGAGTTTTCCGAATACACCCGTCCAAGAGGGAAAATGGGGTTTTCGCTACTTGCGGCAGATGTCGTGATCTACCCGGCCGAGTCACTCAAACAGTCAGGCCTCCACGCGCTGAAAAATGATCTCGCCGTCAAACACGTGCCGAATCATATACACGTCAAGCCTCAGGGCAGCATGCAGTTCAGCACCAAGACCGACGAGGACGAAGACGCCCAACACATCCTGCGGCGGCGTTTCAATATCCCCGAAAACGCCATTCTCATCGCCGGTGCCGGTCATGTTCAACCGCGTAAGGGTGTGGACTGGTTCGCAGAAACGGCCTACTACATTACCAGACACCTCAACAGCAAGGCTCGTGGCAAGCGCCCGGATGTCCATTTTGTCTGGATAGGGGGCGGCTTTGATGAAAATGACATGGAAGTTTCAGTCTGGCTTAAAACCTTTATTGATCATGCAGGATTGTCTGAGCGGATGCATTTTTCCGGTCATGTCGACTCAGTCAGCTCCGCATTTCGCGATGTGGACATTTACCTGCTTACATCCCGACTGGATCCTTTCCCCAATGTCGCCATTGATGCACTCGAAGCCGACTGCAGTATCGGATGTTTCGCTGGGGCGAGCGGGGTGGCTGACTTTGTAACCGAACATAAAGCACGCAGTGTGGTAGCACCCTACGGGGATTGCGAACGCTTGGCACGCTTGGTGGTGGATAAACTCACTTGGCTGACCCAAAGAAATGGGGTAAACGCTCGACTTGTACATGAAGAGCTCAGCATCGACCATTACATGAATGTGATTGAAGACGCGCTTGTGGAAGCGCGCTACAGGCAGGACGATGTAGTGGGAGCCTTGCAAAAACTTTCGACGGGTTACCCCCCCTTCGATGGTACTTTCTATGCGAACAATTTCGATAAAGGAAATCCAGCTCACCATTTCCTTGCATTACTAAGAAAGGGAGTGGTCTACGGCAAGCCATTCCCTGGATCAGGCATTCAGCACTTTCTCGACACAAGACCGTATGACAACAGCGAGCCTTTCGATGAGTATGTCGAGACTGCCATGAGTGCGGGCAGTGAAGAAGAGGCTGGGAAAGTATTTCTGGTTAATGGACAACCCGCCGAAAGCTTCAAAGGTAAAATCGCGCTGCAGTTCCATGTGTATTATCAGGATCTTATTCCAGAATACAGCGCCTACTTTAGCTGCCTATCTGATCACAGTGTCGATTTATATGTCAGCCACGTTCATCCTATTAACGAAAAATACCGCGAGATACTAGAAAGCGCAGTTAGCGGGCAAGTCTACTACACCCACATACCCAACGAGGGACGTGATGTCTACCCTTTCCACGTCACCTTCACGTCTTCGATTCTAGATCATTACGATGTAGTAGGACACTTCCACACCAAGAAATCCAAAGACAGCGGAGAAGGTCTGGGAAATCGCTGGCGCCGATATCTGCTTGCAAACCTGATTGGATCACGACAAGCAGCCGCACAGATTTTAGGACAATTCAACGACCCGGAAGTCGGCTTGGTGTATGCCGAAGATCACCACTGCGTGGACGAGGCATCCAATGGTATTTACATTGAGGAGCTGCTAAGGAGCGTCGGACTAGAGCCTAATCCGCCTTATTATCACTTCCCGCTGGGCACCATGTTCTGGGCACGGGTTCCGGCACTGAAACTCCTGGCACAACTGGATGAGGAAACCTTCCGCCTGCCAGAACCTATCCCCTATGATGGCTCCGTACTGCATGCCTTTGAGCGTATTATCCCGCAGTTAGTGTCAAGCGCAGGATATGTGTCTTGTCGCGTCTATACATCTAAAACCACATGGTGACTTTAATGAAGCCTAAATGCTATATCCATATTGGAATGCATAAAACAGGGTCAACCTCTATACAGGAAACTTTCGATAAACTTAAAATGCCGGATATAGACTATTTACGGATTGATCCCTTTACCTCAAACCAGTCTAGGGCTTTAGCTACCATGTTGTGGGAATCTCCAGAGACATACCATGCTCATATTAAAAGTGGTCTGTCTATTCAAGAGGTTGTGCAGGCTAGAAATAACTATGAGGCTAGTTTTCATGCGGTTTTGAGCTCAAGTCATGCTGGTGCTATTTTACTGTCGGCAGAGGATTTATCTCATCGTGATTTTTCATTGCAGTCAATAGCTAAGCTTAAATCCATGCTTGATCCCTATGTGTCTGGGTATGAAATCATATGCTACATAAGGCCGCCTGTATCATTCATGCAGAGTGCTTATCAACAAGTCATAAAAGATGGAGCTGATTGGTTTTCGATCGATAAGCTGTTTCCCAGGTACAAAGAGGGGCTGGAAAAGTTTGAGTTGATTTTTGGAAGGGCATCTCTGAATTTTAGAGTATTTTCTTTAAAAAGTTTCCCGCAATCCAATGTTGTAATGGATTTTGCTGAGATCATGGGCGCTAAGATCGGTTTGAATGATACCTTAAGAGAGAATGATAGTGTTTCGCTTGAAGCTATGTCATTGTTGTACATACAGCGAAAATTTGGCAGGGGATATGGTTCTTATAAAGGGAGTCATTCTGATAATCAGCGCATGATTACCGCATTGCAGGAAATTGGCCAGGGTAAGCTTGTGTTCTGCAGGGAGTTGGTTGAGCCGATAATCAATGAAAACATGGAAGAGTTAGAATGGATAGAGGGAGTTTTAGGTCAACGTATTATTGACCTGCCGGAAGTAGGGACTGAAGGATGTATTAAAGATGAAGATGATTTCATTTCTATGGGTATGGCTGTGTCTTCAAAGCTGGTGAGTCTTGTTTTTGCGCGTAAAATGGACAAGGTTTGCTCTGTGAATGAAGTTGTGAGGCTTGTTGAAGAATTGATGTTTGATGGTGATGCTAAATTAGTACCAAGAAAGGATATTATTGATGATTCTTTAGCTCTTGAAAAGGTGCTTGATTTTAAGCTAAGAAATATTAATACCGAGGCTCCTGATGTTCTCAGAGAGTTGGCTGTTTTTTTTGAAAAAAAAGGTGATTCTGAAGCGGCAAAAAAACTAATATCTATGGCTTATGGCTTGCGTCCAGGCCCTGTAATTAGCTCTTGCTACAATCGAATTTTTAAATTAAATGATTTTTAAAGTTTGTTAGGGGTTTTTATGTCTAACGCATCAAGTGAAAAAAAAGAATTGAATCCCCTTGTTTCGGCTGAAGATATTTTAATTGTTGAGTCTAATTTTTATGAGCAAGGCTTAACAAAAGCGGGCTCTCTTGTTTCTGAAGGGGCGTTCTCTGGTGGGTGGTTGCCAGCTCTATTGATAAGGATTAAAGGTGTTCTTGACTTGCTTGTTTTGGTGAATAGAAATGGTCAGGACGCTGTTTGGTACTTTGATGCTTCTGGAGTGTTTATTGGCAATGAGGGAAGCTTTAATCCTGCGGATAGTGCATATAAATTTGTTTTTGGGAAGATATTAGGTGCGTACTTTAGGCATTTAAAGTATAGAGATAGGTCTCGTTTGTGTGAGTTGTTGGGCTGGAAAAAAACTTTTTTCAGGCAGTTTTTAAGTCTTCTTGATGCGACCGGTGTGGTTGATTTTAGAAGTGTAAAGCCAAGAAATAATCGGGAGCGCGATATATTTGAAATATTGATGTCACCTAACCGGGGATTTCAAGATGAGTGTCTTCTCGCTAGTGATCTAAAATCAATAGCAACATTGTCTGTTGAGGGGGGGGGGTATGTTTGTAATTCGTCAATTGTTGTAAGTGATTTTATAGTTGTTTATGTGTTTGAAGGTGAGAAGGGGCGGCAGTTGTTTTTATTTGAAGCTGGGAATGATAACTCATGCTTTACTGTTGTGGATAGCTACACCGGGTTGGTGTACTACCACCCTAAACTTAGTGTGCCTCTGAAATCGATTGATGTGATGTTTCGTTTTGTTAGTCATGTAGTTAATCATCATGAGTTAATCAAGGGTTATTTGCGGGATGGTGTGAGCCTTAAGTTTGGTTTGATTAGGAACTCTCATTTAGGACACTCCTTATGGAATGACTTAACGGCTATTTATAGACTTGAGCTTAATGGGGTTCTTGGTTCAGTCGATGGGTTGATTGTTTTTGGCGGGGGTGTTGCTGAGCCTTGGATGCCAATCGAAGAGTTCATTCCTGATGTTTCTTTGCATGTTATAAAGGATATAAAAACCCATCAAAATCTTATTGAATACATATATATTAATCGCATATTCTTGGTTCGTCTCGGTGACAGCTTTATTCCATTAGGGATACCAAATAGAATACTTGAGAGAAGTGCCCTTAAGTGTGATGAGTTTGAAGCGAAGGAGGAGGGGGAGCTTCGAGTTGTTTTTGGTTTGAGGTTGGAAAATAGGACATGGATAAATCAGCTTGATGGCTTGATTGAGTTGGCTAAATACCTGAAAAACAAGGCGCTGAACTTGACGGTTGTTGTTGATGGGCATGATTTAATTGAATCGACAGGACAGGCTCATACAAGCCTTCTTGAAGGTCAAGGGCATGATATTGTCAAACAGGAAAAGCAGATTGTCGATCAGCTTGAGCGCCAGTTGGGTGGTTTATCTATTCGTATTGTTGATGCGGTTGCTATAAGCCTTGATTGCTCGTTGAAATGGATTGAGAGCAGCGATTTTTTTATAGCTCCATGGGGGGCTGGTTTGGCGAAGTATAAGTGGGTTTGTAATCTCCCAGGGGTTGTGTTTACCAATAACTGGAATATTGTTAATAAGGATGATTTGGGGATTTACGAGTCTTCTTCGGTTAGGGAAGGGGCTTTTCCTTGTGTTTATGTTGCCCCGGTGTATATTGATGATGAAAATGACCCAAGCAGTCAGATTATAGATATTGGCAAATCCTACGTCACTAACAATCCGTCTTGGAATAATTTTTATGTAAATGTTGAAGGAATAAAGAAAGCGATAGATATCGTTCTTGAGGGGCTGGACGAGGGCAAGAAGAAATGAGCTTCCGATTCGCGGTTATTGGTGGCGGCTGGTACGGGTGTCATATAGCGGCCAGTTTCAGATCCCTTGGTTTTGAGGTTACTGTCTTTGAGCGCGAGGAGCGGCTTTTTTCGCGTGCTTCTGGCAATAACCAATTTCGTCTCCATCAGGGATTTCATTATGCACGAAGTTATCGTACCCGTGTTCAGTCTCGTGATGGATATATGCGCTTTATTGAGCGTTACCCGACGTTGAGTGAAAAAGTAGAAACCAATCTTTATGCCGTGCCCAATCAGGATTCATTAATTGACTTTTTAACCTATCGTCTCATTATGACTTCTTCGGGAATTGAGTTTCGCGAGGTTGAGCCTGCGAAATATAATTTAAGCAATTGCTCTGGTGTTTTGCTCACGGATGAGCGTGTTTTGTTAACCAGTAAAGCGCGTGATGTTTTTTCACGGCGTCTTGAGGGTGCTTTACGGCTGGGGGAGGAAGTCACAAGTATTGTTGAACATTCTGATAGTATCGCTGTTAATGGCGAGATTTTTGACTATGTGGTTGATGCTACTTGGGGTGGTTTTTCGTCGATTGATATCCCCGTGTTTTATGAGCCTACGCTGTTGCTGTATTACAAGTCGCCAAATTTAGGGTCGTATGCTTTAACCATGGTGGATGGACCTTTATGCTCAATTTACCCTACTGATGAAGTTGATGTATTTACATTGTCCAGCGTAACTCATACTCCACTTGCAAATTTTGCTACGATGCAGGAATCTCGGGCATTTCTTAATCAACTTTCACATGACACGATTCATCAAAAACGTCGTTTGATGGAGGCAGAGATTAGCAAGTATTACCCAGGTTTCGTGGATGACTTTGAATATATTGAGCCTCAGCTTTCGATCAAAACCAAAATTATTGGAGCCACTGACGACCGCTCATGTTATGTGTCCAAGTTTGGTCGGCGTTTTGTGGTCATGTCAGGAAAAATTGACACTATATTTTATGCATCCGAAACAATTCTTTCAATGATTGAAGCTGAAAATGAAATTCAGGTGGCACGTTTATGAAAACCGCATTGATTGGCTACACTGGTTTTGTGGGTTCTAACATCGCACGTCAGATGAATTTCGATGAATATTATAACTCTAGGAATATTAATGAAATTCAAGGAAATTCTTATGATCTTGTTGTCTGTGCGGGCGTTCCCGCCGTTAAATGGTGGGCAAACCAGAATCCGGCTGAAGATTTGTTGGTGATTCAACGGCTGATAGAAATCTACCGCTCGGTTCAGGCTAAACGCTTTGTTCTTGTCTCCACAGTGGATGTGTATCCAAGCCCTGTGGGTGTGAGCGAAAGCACGGAAATTGATTTGGATTCGGTTCAGCCCTATGGTAGACACCGCCTGCTACTTGAACAGGCTTTGCAGGGTGCCTTCGAAAATTTGCATGTAGTGCGCTTGCCTGGTCTGTTTGGCTTGGGACTCAAAAAGAACATTCTGTTTGACATGTTATGCCACAACATTTTGGAGAAGATCAATTTGCAATCTCGCTTTCAGTGGTATCCGCTGGCGCGCATTTGGCAGGACATTCAGACAGTGATTGCGCAGGAGTTGCCGCTGGTTAATTTTGCGGTGGAACCATTGGATACACATGAAATTTGGTCGAAATTTTTCCCCGAATTAAATGTGGGGGGTGATCCATTTCCGTTGGCTTCTTACGATATACAGAGTGAGCATGCCGTCCATTTCGGCGGACAGGGTGCCTATTTGATGAGCAGATCGCAAGTGATACAAATGATGCAGGATTGGCTGATAAATCCCGAGGTGAAATGTGGCTAAGTTGGCGATTTCCAATATTGCATGGACGGGGCATAACGAACAGGTTTTTGACCTGCTTGCGAAGCTTGGTGTATCCGGGGTGGAGGTTGCACCGGGTAAAGTTGCCAATGGCTGGGATGATCTTAGTGTTTTAAAGATACGTGCCTATCGAGAGCAGTGTGCAAATTTTGGTTTGAGTATTCCTTCTTTTCAGGCTTTTTTGTTTGGCAAGCCACATTTTCAGTTGTTGGGTGGCGAAGATGTATTCGAAGCGATGTTGGAACATGTTTCTTTCGTTGCTGAACTTGCAGCAGAGGCCGGGGCTGGAGTTTTGGTTTACGGCGCGCCCAAGAGCCGGCTTTTGCTTGGATATGGCCTTGCCGAAGCTGAAGCACTCGCTATCGAGCGCCTAAAGAAGCTAGCGGCAGTGTGCGCAAGTCATGGAGTGAGTATTGGCCTTGAGGCAGTTCCGTCGGCTTATGCGGGAGAATTCATTACCAGTTTCACGGATAGTTTACGCATAGTGAAGGCGGTCAATTCGCCTGGCTTGGTGTTGCATTTGGATACGGGCTGCACTTGGCTAAACGGAGATAATGTTTCTCTTGCTATCGAACAAACATCTGATTTAATTCGTCATTTTCATATTAGCCAGCCGCAGTTGCTGGATTTTAGTGAGCCTGCTCCCTACCATATTGAGGCTGCCAAAGCCTTACGCGAACGAGGTTACTCGCATTGGTGCTGTATCGAAATGCTTGAATCTAAATCCCCGTTGGCGGCAATTGAGCAAGCCGTTAATTATGTGAAATCGGTTTATGCAATTTCGCCTGATTAATTTTTAGAGTGTGTTAACTATGAGCAACGCCAATCATTTGAATGCCCTTGAGGCGGAATCCATCCACATCATCCGTGAAGTCGTGGCCGAGTTCGAAAATCCGGTCATGCTCTACTCCATCGGCAAGGATTCTGCCGTGATGTTGCACTTGGCCATGAAGGCCTTCTATCCGGGTAAACCGCCCTTCCCGCTTATGCACGTTGATACACTGTGGAAGTTCCGCGAGATGTACACCGTGCGCGACGCAACCGCAGCGAGGCTGGGTGTTGAGTTGATTGTCGAGGTCAACGAAGAGGGTCGTGCGGCGGGGATTAACCCGATCACCCACGGCAGCAAGATTCACACCGATGTAATGAAAACCGAAGGTCTCAAGAAGGCGCTGAACAAGTATCGCTTTGATGCGGTGTTTGGTGGCGCTCGCCGCGATGAGGAAAAGTCCCGCGCCAAGGAGCGCATGTTCTCGTTCCGTGACAAGAACCACCGCTGGGATCCCAAAAACCAGCGTCCCGAGTTGTGGAATCTGTTCAACGGTCGTATCCACAAGGGCGAGAGTATCCGTGTGTTCCCGCTTTCGAACTGGACTGAGCTGGATGTGTGGCTATACATCCATCAGGAAAACATTCCTGTTGTACCGCTCTATTTTGCTGCCGAACGCCCCGTGGTCGAGCGTGATGGGACGCTAATCATGCGGGATGATGACCGACTGCCGCTGAATGAAGGTGAGTCGCTGCGCATGGAAATGGTGCGTTTCCGAACCTTGGGTTGCTACCCTTTGACGGGGGCGGTTCGCTCTACAGCTCGCACAGTCCCTGAGGTGATCCAGGAAATGCTGCTCACCAACACCTCCGAGCGTCAGGGTCGCCTGATCGACCAGGATGGCGCAGGCTCAATGGAACAGAAGAAGCGGGAAGGTTACTTCTGAGTCGAACATGACATTTTGGCGTGACGCGCCAGCTCCCCCGCCCTAATTACCCATTTTTAAAGAAGTTACTCACTATGACTGCTACTGCCGAATTGATTGAAACCGATATCGAGGCCTACCTTGGGGCATACCTGCAGCATGACATGCTGCGCTTCATCACCTGCGGCAGTGTGGACGACGGCAAAAGCAGCCTGATCGGACGCCTGCTTTATGATAGCAACCAGATTTTCGAAGACCACATGCAGTCGCTGAAGAAGGATAGCGCCAAGGTGGGCACCACAGGAACGGAAGTCGACTTGGCGCTGCTGGTTGACGGACTGGAGTCGGAGCGGGAGCAAGGCATCACGATCGACGTTGCTTACCGTTACTTCACCACGGAAAAGCGCAAGTTCATTATTGCGGACACTCCTGGGCACGAACAGTACACTCGCAATATGGCTACGGGTGCTTCGACCGCTGATCTGGCCGTGATTCTGGTCGATGCGCGCAAGGGGCTTTTGCCGCAGACCAAACGTCATAGTTACATTGTTAATCTCTTGGGCATCCGCCACATCATCGTCGCCATTAATAAAATGGATCTGGTGGGTTACGACATGGAGGTGTTCGAGCGTATTCGCTCAGACTACCAGCAACAGATTGCGGCTCAGCTCGACTTTGTTGACATGCGTTTCGTTCCGGTTTCCGCGCTATTGGGTGACAACGTGGTGTACCGGGGTGAGGCTATGCCTTGGTATCAAGGCCAAACACTCAAGGAAATTCTCGAAAGCATTGATGTTTCACATGCCATTGTGGGGGCTCCACTGCGCTTCCCGGTGCAGTACGTGAACCGCCCGAATCTGGATTTCCGTGGTTATTGCGGCACCGTCGCCTCAGGCAGTGTATCCGTCGGTGATACGCTCACCGTGCTACCCTCCGGCAAGAGCAGCCAAGTGAAGTCCATCGTTACCCAGAATGGCGATCTACCCTCCGCAGATGTCGGCATGGCCGTGACGCTGACGCTTGAAGACGAGATCGACATTAGCCGAGGCGATGTACTGGTACGTGCAACCGAGCCCCCCACGATAAGCGATCGCCTTTCCACCATCCTGGTCTGGATGGACGAAACGGCGATGCTGCCGGGCAAGCGTTATCTGTTCAAATCGGGTGCGCGTACGCTAAGCGGCGAGTTTGTGCATATCCATTATCAAGTGGACATCAACACCTACGAGACTCACGCCGCCGATCAATTGCCGTTGAATGGAATTGGACACTGCACCTTGCGTCTTGACGAGCCCTTGGCATTCGACCCCTACCGCTCTATTGAAGGCATGGGCAACTTCATTGTGATCGATCGCATGACCAATGGCACAGTAGGTGCCGGTATGATCGAAGGCGTCGCCGAGCTTGAGGATGGCGCAGGAATACCAAGCCATTTCTCCGAATTCGAGCTGGAGCTGAACGCCCTTGTGCGTAAACACTTTCCGCACTGGGGTACGCGTGACTTGGGCGAGCTTCTGAAGTGAGTATATGTCGCACGAGGTTTCGTGCGATCACGAACAATCTGAGACGTTTTCCATGATTAGCGTATCCATGACGCAGGGCGCGGTTCTGCTGAGCCTAGTTCTGTTGATCGCTGTGCTCATCCATGGCCGAATCCAGACCGGGACAGCCTTCGTGCTGCTTGCGCTGGGCTATTACTCGTTCGGCCTGATCGACCTGACTAAGCTCCTGCAGAACTATGTCGAGCCCAGCCTCATCACGCTGGTGCTGCTGATGCTTATTTCGGTTGCGCTGGAAAAGACGCTCCTGATCGAGCGCGTGGGTGAACGCCTGATGTCGGGCGCCTATCCTGTTGCATTGGCGCGCATGATGGTGGTTACGGCAAGCTTTTCCGCCTTTTTGAATAATACTGCTGTCGTAGCCTCCCTCCTGGGTGTCGTCAGTAAGAATGGCCGTTTTGCACCTTCGCGCCTGCTGCTTCCCTTGTCTTATGCCGCACTCTTCGGAGGCGTGATAACCCTTGTCGGCACGTCCACCAACCTGGTGGTGAACAGTTTCGCCGTGCGTGCCGGAATGGAGCCCATCGGCATGTTCGATTTCGCATGGGTGGGGCTGCCGGTCGCGCTGGTATGCACCGTGGTGGTGGTGGTGCTAGCACGTTGGCTGCTGCCTGAACACGAAAGCACAGAATCCAGGAACAACTCCTATTTTCTCGAAGCATCCATTCAGCCAGACTCGCCCCTGACTGGTCGCAGCGTGCTGGAAAACGGCCTGCGCCAGATTGATGGTCTGTTTCTGGCCGAAGTTGTACGCACAGGGCATCTGATTTCTCCAGTCGGGCCTCAGGAAATTCTGGAAGCCGGTGACATATTGATCTTCACGGGCGAGGTCGATAAGGTTCATGTACTCGAACGCTTCCCAGGGCTGAAGCTGTTTGAAGAAGAGATGAATATTGTGCGCACCAACCTGGTCGAGGTTGTGGTGGTCGCCGATTCCCCTTTGGTCGATAACACCATTCGTGACGTGAATTTTCGTGCCTTATTTGATGCCGCTGTGGTTGGCATACGGCGTGGTCAGGTGCGGTTATCCGGCAAACTTGGCGAGATTCACCTCAAGGCGGGGGATGCGATGATGCTTGCCGTGGGTGCGGACTTTGCCAATCGCAAGAATCTGGATCGCAATTTCTATGTGCTCAAGGGTGGCACGCGCAAGCCACGCCTGAGTATGCCGCAGAGTTATGCCGTGTTCGCTGCTTTCGCCGGCGTGATTTTGCTCGGTGCCTTCGAAGTCATACCGCTGGTTAAGGGCTTGGCTCTGTTGCTGATCGCGTTACTGTTCCTGCGCTTGATTGATGTAGCCGAGCTTCGCCGTCGATTTCCTTTCGAGCTAGTATTGGTGATCGGCTCGGCGCTTGCCATGTCGCAGGTCATGGCAAGTACCGGCGTTGCCGATTTAATCGCCGGGGGACTGCATAGCATCGTGGGCGGCAACGGGCCGCTATGGGCTCTGGTCGCCGTGTTCGTGGTGACACTGATTCTTACTGAGCTGATGTCCAATAATGCCGCCGCCGCGCTGGTATTTCCCATTGCTTTCAGTCTGGCGCAAAGCTTGGGGGTCAGCCCTCTTCCTTTTGTCATGGCACTCGCCTTCGGTGCCAGCGCCAGCTTCATCACTCCGTTTGGTTATCAAACCCATTTGATGGTATTCACGCCTGGGCGCTACTGTTTCATGGACTTTGTCCGCATGGGTTTGCCGGTGTCGCTGGCCTACAGTGTCACAGCCCTGCTCCTGCTGCCATGGGCTTTTCCGTTTCACCCTCAATGATGGATGAGCCACATAAGCTTGTCTGCAACCTACAACTTCCAAATGTGTGACCTATCTCCATGAGCAATATCGTCTGGCATCCTCACAACATCACCAAGGCAAAGCGCGGCGCCATGAACCAGCAACGCCCTGCCATTATCTGGTTCACCGGGCTGAGTGGTTCAGGCAAATCGACCGTCGCCGGAGCACTGGAAGAGGCTCTGTTCGCTGCGGGCGTGCGCTGCTATCTGCTGGATGGCGACAATGTGCGCCACGGTCTGAACAAGGATCTGGGCTTCAACGAAGCCGACCGGATCGAGAATATCCGCCGTATCGGTGAGGTCGCCAAACTGATGGTGGATGCCGGTTTGATCGTGCTTACCGCCTTTATTTCCCCCTTCCGAGCCGACCGCGACATGGTACGCGCCATGCTCGAACCCGGTGAATTCATCGAGCTGCATCTGGATGTGCCTCTGGCGGTATGCGAGCAGCGCGATCCAAAGGGTCTTTACAAGAAGGCTCGCGCTGGTGAAATTCCCCACTTCACAGGGATTGACTCACCCTATGAAGCGCCACTGACACCGGAAATACGCATCAATACAGCGGCACAGCCTATTGAGGCGAGCGCTGCACAAGTCGTGAGCTTCTTGCGTGAACATGGTTATCTCGCCAGTTGCGGTCACTAGGGCGTGTCTATGAATAGGACTTGCGAATCGCTTGCATTTCGCCCCGCCGTCTCTCGTGGAGGCGGGGGCAATCGCCCTCCGAAGTCTGGGCTTATGACTCGCGTCATCCCTTTTTCCGCAACCTTCTCTCGTCAAGAAGGGGTAATACCGCTGTTTTGCGAAAACTCAACTTTGTCGAGTCGATGGATTTTGAGCCAAAGCAGAATGACCGTTTATAGAAATGCCTATTAATTGAGGATTCGCTATGTTTACCCACCCCCTGCTGGATGATGTTGTTACGCTGGCCGTAAAAGCCGGTGAGGCTGTGATGGCGGTTTACGCCCGTGATTTTTCCATAGAAGAAAAAGCGGATAGTTCTCCGCTCACTGAGGCGGATCAGGCCGCGCACGCAATCATCGTCGCGGGTCTAAAGGAGCTCACCCCCGGGATTCCTATTCTGTCGGAGGAGGAGACGGATCTTCCTGGTTGCGAAACCTGGGGTACGAGCGCGTACTGGCTGGTCGATCCGCTGGATGGAACCAAGGAGTTTATCAAGCGCAACGGTGAGTTCACTGTCAACATTGCCTTGATCGATGCCGGCGTGGCGGTGTTGGGGGTTGTTTATGCACCGGTTTTAGCGTGGATGTATGCCGCTTCGAGCATGGATGGCGCACATAAAAAGGATGAAAACGGAGTATGGATGCCACTACGTTGCGCGGAGCACGCCGAGGGAACGCCATGGCGCGTTGTTGGCAGTCGTTCGCACTCAGGGGATTCATTAGGTGTCTTCCTGCAAAAACTGGGGGCGTATGAGATGCTGCCCATGGGAAGCTCGCTCAAGCTTTGCCTAGTTGCCGAGGGTAAGGCAGATATTTATCCGCGCCTTGGTCCTACGAGTCTATGGGACACGGCTGCGGCTCAGTGCGTGGTTGAGGCGACAGGAGGCAAGGTGGTCACGCTTGATGGTCAGGCGCTTTCCTATGCCAATACTGGCGAATTTCTCAATCCATTCTTCATTGCCCACGGACGTAGTGCCGTGAGCTGGCCAGTCTATTTCGAATGATGTTGATGCCGCCTGGGTGGTGGTGGGCGCGACTGCGCACTAACCGCGCAGCGGCACCGTTCGCAGCGTTGGCTGCGCGCGGGAGTGCTCACAGCGCAGGGGTGCTCGTAGTGCATTGGGGTGAGACACCGAGTGTCGATTACTACTTCCGTCGTGCTCAGGTGGCGGGTTTCCCCGTGCTTGGTTTTGTGGATATTTCGCGTGGTGAGTCGCTACCACACCTCGGTGTAGACACACTGGTTGTCATTGTCCGTTACGTTTCGGCATCGATTCTTGCCGCGCTCGACGCTCACCGGCAGCACGGCGGGCGCGTGGCGCTCTTTATGGATGACGACCTACCGCGCAGCCAATTCGACCTTTCATTGCCTCAGGCCTACCGCCACATGCTTTGGGAGCGTTTCGGCTGCCACCTGTCTTCACTAGAGCACCTGTGCGACGAGTTGTGGGTCTCCACTCCTACGCTTGCCGAGCGTTACGCCTATACCTGTCCGCGCTTGATCGAACCCGTTGCGTGCCCGGCTGTGTCGGCGAGAGGGCTGGTGACGTACTTTTATCACGGCAGTCCAAGTACTCATCGTGATGATATCGAGTGGTTGAGGGCTGTCGTCGAGCTGACGCAGGCGCGTAGTGACAAAACGCTGTTTATGGTTATTGGTGATCGTCAGGTCAGACGGCTTTTCGCCGATCTTCCACGTATCTTGATTTTGCATCCTATGCCCTGGCCGACTTACCGTGATGCATTGCCTTCCTTGCCCCATCACATTGGACTCGCGCCCTTGCTCGCCACGGACTTTAATCACACACGCAGCCCAACACGGTTTTATGACTTTACTCGCCTGGGAGCCGTCGGGTTGTATTCGGATGTTGAGCCTTACCGTGGTTTTGTGCACCATGCCAAGGACGGGTGGTTGCTGCCGAATGATCCGTTGGTGTGGAGTTCTAGGATCATTGATCTGGTGGAGCAACTGGAAGTCAGGGGTAGGGTGTTGTTGCTGGCAAGAGATCGCTTAGGGCGCAGTTAAATGCTAATACTCCAAAAAATAGTTTTCGCTTTAAGGTTAAATTCATGCCGAATCACGAGTGGCTAATTCTCGTTAGCAAGGGAGGAAGGAGCTGAAAATGAGATCTGTAATTGATAGGGTTGGCGAGGGAATGATCTCTGGCTGGGTTTCGCGGCGTTGTCCAAAAGACCCTCCATTGATACAAATCAATGATGGCGGAGAGATTATTTACGAAGGCTACGCCACACATGAGCGAAAAGATCTTGGTAATGATTATTCTGGATTCTCTATCAATATAGACAGAAAATATATTGTCCTCAAAATTGCATTGGGGCAAATAGTGGTGACGGCCGATAGTAATGGTCATAAAGTGATATCTGATGTATGGGCGCCAGTTAGAGTTGCAGCTCAAGCGGCATCTCTTAGTGCCCCTGCTTTTCAACATTTCTCAAATACTCTAGATACTCTTAGCGGGACTTGTCGCGTTATTGGAAGCGTTAACCCGAATGAGGCCGCTTTGCAACAGCAAGAGATGGTTTCGGATGATGAAGTGGCAATTACCAGTCGAAGTGGTCATTTGTTTCTTTTTCGTGGGACGAATGATGTTGTAAGGTTATATGGTCTTCAGGATGTATCGCCTGCTTTTGTAAACGATTGGGTTGATGTAGTTGCCTCGAGATTTTCATATGTTAATGCCTTGGGGGCTAAGTTTCTTCAGGTTTTTATTCCAGAGAAGTCAACTAGTTTGAGTCATATCACACCATACCCGGTTAGTGGCGCGAATGTAATTTTTAAAACAATAATCTCCGCATGTGAGCATTTACCCATTCTCGATTTTAATCGCGAGATAGACATAGACCTCTGTAAAGAAGCGTGGTGGCGTCGTTACGACTCACACTTTTCATCTTATGGGGCGTATAAGTCAAGCTTGGCTATCTGTCGAGCGCTCGGTCTAATTGATGATGTTTTATATAAAATGGATGGAGGTTTTGTCGAATTAATACAAGGTGATCTTGGGGTTAGATTTGCAGGGCATTCGTGGTGTAGTCCTGAGCCTGTTTATTTGTGCTCGAAAATAAAATCCACATTAAAAGATGTTGGCGCTCCGTTGATTGTTAAAGCAATTGATCCGGAAGCGGGGCATACAGGAATTATTAGGGTATTCAGAAACGAAAATTCATTATTTGATAAAAAGATGGTTTGTTTTGGAAATTCTTTTTTTGAGAGGGGGGGGCGTTCGACAACTTTGTCATGGTGGTTTTCACGGCTTTTTAGAGAGTTTCACTTTGTATGGTCGCCGGATTTGGATGTTAATTATATAGAGGCAGAGAGACCAGACTTTGTTGTTGCACAATCTATAGAAAGGTTTCTAACTAGAGTGCCTCGTGCGTAATGAGATGAAATGAGTTTCTGGGTTTTGACCTTGCCCCTGAATTTCGTATCCCATGTGCGCTCATGGTTTGGCATGCGGGGTCTGATTTGCAAGCCATTGTTTCTCGAACTGCATTGGGCTGACGTAGCTCAAGGTCGGGTGTAACCGGGAATGGATGGCGGTCTCAACTTCCAAGTACAACACCAAGGTCAATGCTTGGCGGCATGCGGTTGTTGAAGGCTTTCGAGCATCGCCGAGAATACTACCAGCGGCGAAGCGAAGTTATGAATCGCACGCGGTCTGTTGTTGAGGCTGTCGGCGATCGCATCGAGCTCCTCCTGCGAATAGACCGGCAAGTCCCGTGGTCGAACAAACCCAAGCGCGTCATGAGAACTTATTATTCATGGTCATTGGCGACCGCCAGGTTAAAACGCGGTTTGCCGATTTGCCGCGCTGTCTAATCCTGCATTCCATGCCGTGGCCAACCTATCGCGACATGCTTCCCGCTCTACCTCATCACATCGGTCTCGCTCCACTCCGACCAACCGATTTCAACGCCACCCGCAGCCCGACCCGCTTCTTCGACTTTACGCGTTTGGGCGCGGCGGGGATTTACTCCGATGCCGAGCCCTACCGCGGCTTTATCCGTGACGGCAAGGATGGCTGCCTTCTGCCAGATGACCCGCTGCTATGGAGCGACAAGATTATCGAATTGGCGCAACGGCCTGAGCTCAGAGCACGTATCGTGGCGGAAGCAAGCAACAGATGTGGGTAATGCCTTGCTACAGCGCCTCCACAATGCCCGGTTCAGGCTGGGTAGAAAGGCTCATTAAGGCAGTGTGCTGCGTGCGGTACAAGCTCAACGAAAAACCAGCGTGCTCCAGCGTGAGATTGGGGTTGTAGTAGGGATCATGCTGCAGTTGCTCGCCCCAAGTCGCCAACATCCACGCGACCTCGCGCTGAAAACGGGCCTGCTTCTCCGGCGTGTCTTCGTGACCACGCGACTTGGACTCATGGTGGAACAGCTCCGCATAGGGTGTCCATAGGTTGCGATAACCGGCTGCACGCACCTTGAGGCAAAAGTCGACATCGTTGAAAGCCACTTTGAGATGCTCTTCATCCAGTCCCCCGACTTGCTCGTACACCGCTTTGCGCACGACGAGGCAGGCACAGGTCACCGCGGACAGGTTCTGCACAAGCTTCAAGCGGCTGAAATAACCATGGGCATCACCTGCAAAATTCTTGTGCGCATGCCCGGCAACGCCGCCAACGCCCAGGATGACACCACCATGCTGGATGGTGCCATCGGGGAAATAGAGCTTGGCGCCCACGCAGCCAACCTCTTCCCGGCAGGCGTGGCTCACCATTTCGCCGAGCCAGTCGGGATTGATAACCTCAATGTCATTATTAATCAAACCGAGGATACTGCCCTTGGCGTGCGCTGCGCCAAAATTGTTGATCGCTGAATAGTTGAAGGGATGGTCGTAGCGCAGCACACGCACATTGGGCAGAAGCGCCTGGATCTGCTCCAGATATGCCAGGGTTTCATGCTCGACGCTACCGTTATCCAGAATAAGAATTTCGTAATTCCGATAACTGGTCTTTGCCAGGATGCTGACGATGCATAGTTCTAGCACCTTAAGTTCGTCGCGCGTAGGGATCAGTAAAGATACGAGAGGCGCGGGTTTCGGCACTGGATAACGCACGCGGTAGGTGTTGAGCAGAGCGCCTGTTTCGACAGCCACATCGTGCTGTCCCAAACGTTCGAAATAGTCGCGCAAGGCCTTGAGACTGGCCTCCTCCGTATAGGTTTTGGCGTCAGCATGCAGCGCGGTGGAGTCTGCCGTGATCCGCCAGTGATACAAAATATGCGGAATGTGGACAATGGCGTCTGGAGTGAGCCGTTCGGTCAGGCGCAGAGCAAGATCATGATCCTGGCTGCCATCAAGACCCTCACGGAATCCGCCGACCGCCTGCACCAATGCACGCTCGGCCACCATGAGATGGGTGATGTAATTTTGCGAGAGCAAAAGGTCAGGATTCCAGCCGCTCTTGAAATGCGGATTGACACGTCGCCCCAGACCGTCAATTTTGTCTTCATCACTGTAGAGAAAACGCGGCCTGGGTGTCGCCTGTAGCGCCTCAACCACATGCAGCAACGCGTCATGCGCCAGAAGGTCGTCATGATCGAGGAACGTGACATAATCCCCGACAGCCAGCTCCAGCGCACTGTTTTGCGCAGCCGAGATGTGACCGTTGATCGGGCGGAAGACTAGCTTGAGCCTCGAATCCAGGGCTCGTTCCTGCTGCAGCAGACGAACCAGCTCGGGCATACATGATGCGTCGTCAGCGATGCACAACTCCCAGTGCGGATAAGACTGAGACTTGACCGAGCGAATGGCGGCCTTCAGCCAGCGCAGATCGCTACGCCAGGAAGCCATGACCACGGAAATGCAAGGGCGCCACGCCAGCGCCGCCAAGCGCTTCTGCCGACTCTCCGCTGTCGCTGCTGCCTCGTTACGCGCAATCCATGCTTGGTAGAGATCCTCCTCACTGGAAACATGGGTATCCGCGAGGTGATACTCCTTCAGCAAGCGCTGCAAATAACCTGCATAACCATGTTTCTTGTAGCGTACATGCGACTTGCGGTAGATACGCGAAGGGTCGATCCCGTGCATCCTGTCGCGCTGACTGATGAAGCGCATAATCGACCACTGCGCGTATATTGCGCTGCGCTTGCGAATGTCCAGACTGAGTTGCACAACGCTCATCGCCTCATGCGAGAGGCGCAGACTCAACCTTCGGATGGAGCCAAAAGCATGGAAAATAACGCGCAAGCCTTCTTCGACGAAGGACAAAGGGATAAAGCGTGGTGACGAATTCTGTCCATCTTCATACAGCACCAACGTAGGGTTGATCAGAACCAATGGATCGCCCTGCAAGCTGATAACCAGTTCAAACCAGCCCGCCCCGGTTGCACGCACAGGGGTCATGTTGATTTCACCCTTCGATGCTTCCTGACACCAGCTCTGTTGCCTGCTCCATTGCTTGACCAAGTCCATGCACATTGTATTGTTACGTATCCCTATGTTGTCGTTAACGTTCTAGCATAATTTTATGGGGATTGATTGTAATGCGTAACAGGCCAACTCCGTATGCCTTTTCTTTCAAGCTGTTCATCGATGGGACATGGCCAAAGCTACTGGGTTTGGGCTCCCCTCGCATGGGTTTCCCTTGGAGCAAGCTGGCCGAAAATGCGCTCGCCGTCGGCTGGGGACGCAAAAAAAGCGGTCTGCGCGCTGAGCGCGCCGCACGGCGCTGGGGCGAACCCATGCTATTGCTGGAAGAGGGCTTTCTGCGCTCTTATGGACTCGGCGCAAGCGGAGCGCGGGCGCTGTCCCTCGTCACGGATGACGTAGGTATCTACTACGATGCCACCCGTCCTTCAAGACTGGAAAACTTGCTAAACGCAGGTCACTTCACGCCGGAGCTGATAACCGAAGCCGCGCGCGTCTTGCGGCTGATTCGTCAGGCTGGTTTGAGTAAGTACAACATCGGACGGCAGATCATTCCTGCCAAGGAATTAAGCTCATCCGCCTCCTCTGCGAGTGTGCCCAAACGCATTCTGGTTGTGGATCAAACAGCGGGCGATGCCTCCATCCGCTACGGCCTGGCCAACACGGCGGCGTTCAGCACGATGCTTGAGGCTGCCATTGATGAAAATCCAGATGCCGAGGTCTGGGTCAAGACGCATCCGGATGTGCTGGCTGGTAAAAAAAAGGGATGTCTGGATGCCGCGCACCATCGATCAGGTATTCACTGGATCAGCGAGAATTGGCATCCGCACGCCCTGCTTGAGCACTTCGAGAGGGTTTATGTCGCGACCTCGCAGATGGGTTTCGATGCCTTGCTGCTCGACAAGCCGGTGACCTGTTTTGGTGTGCCGTTCTACGCAGGCTGGGGTCTGACGGATGACCGACAGGCCTGTTCACGCCGCACGGCAAAACGTACATTACTGGAGCTTGTGGCGGCGGCCTATCTGCAATATCCCCGCTACATTCAACCCGAGACCGCCAAACCCGGCACATTTTTCGATGTAGCCGAATTTGTCGCACGGCAAAAACGCATGGTGGGCTTTTGGGAATGACTTTGCCAAATCGAGTCGCCACAACTTCAGCTCGGGGTTGAATCGCCTACAATACGGGCGTTTTTATCATCACGAGACAGGACGAGTACATGAGCCTGTTTTCGCGTTACCATCAAAAAAATACTGCACTGGAATGCTGAACGTGCCTATATCTGTACAAGCCGCGCCCACCATCCAAACTGGCATCGCGCCGTGGGGTGGGCGCGTGTTTTGTTTCGGTTTCCGCTACTGGAAGCAAAGCCATGTGCGTCCCTTTTTCGGCGCTGGCGTGCGCCTGGTATTTGCGCACTCGGCGGCTCATGCGCGAGCACGGGGCATCAACCCGGCAGATCGGATGGCAGTATGGGGGCAAAAAGATACACCGGAGCTACGCACACTGGCCGATGAGCTTGGTCTGCGCCTGGTGCGCGTGGAAGATGGATTCATCCGCTCGGTAGGGCTAGGGGCGGATTTTATTCCCCCCATGTCGCTGGTGTTCGACCGGCGGGGAATTTACTTCGACCCCTCGGCTGAGAGCGATCTTGAACACCTGTTGAATACCATGCCGCTCCCGCCGGAGCTGCTGCAGCGCGCCCGCAGGATCCGCGAACGCATCTGCGCGGAGCGCATCACCAAGTACAACGTCGAGTATGACGAGCCCCTGCAACTCGACACCGCCGGGCGGCGAGTGATTCTAGTACCCGGTCAGGTGGAGGACGATGCTTCCATTCTCAAAGGAGCCAGTCATGTGTGCACCAATGCAGGCTTGCTGCGCGCGGTGCGTGCTACACATCCGGAAGCGTTCATTATCTACAAACCGCACCCCGATGTGCTGGGACAAAACCGGCGCGGGACACTGGATGTCACCAGCCTGGGCGAAATATGCGACCATGCCGAGACACACAGCAGCGTTATTCGCTGCATTGAGATCTGTGATGAGGTACACACCATGACTTCGCTGACGGGATTCGACGCACTCCTGCGTGGCAAAAAAGTGGTGACCTACGGCGCGCCCTTTTATGCCGGCTGGGGGCTTACGGATGATCACACCGCCCTGCCCCGCCGCACCCGCATTCTGAGTCTGGATGCACTGACCGCAGGTGTGTTGTTGCTCTATCCACGTTACTGGGATGCGCGCTCCGACGGATTTGTGGAATGCGAAACCATTCTGCAACGCCTGATTGAACAACGCGCTGCCCATCCCCCCGTACAAAGCTTGTCCGGACTGCGCCGCCAGACAAGAAAATGGGGAGCCTTCATCCGGGGTGTCCTGGATACCTTGAGAGCCGAGTAAGCCTATGTCCACTAAAGTCCAGCGCCGCCATGTCATTTATCTATCCGGTTTTGACCCGCGTGGCGCATCGTTTTATCACCGAATTTACCGCACCGACTCACAACGTCAGGCGGAAATCAACGGTATGACGTTCAGCGTCGGTCGTCGGCACAAATGCTCGCCCGTATCACATCACTGGGATATCCAGAGCACGAGCGGCGAACACGAAACCTTCACCCGCTACGAGTTCATGGCTTGGGATGACATTGTGCGCGCGCATTGGCCCCAGGGTTATGCCGCACTGCTGCTGGCAACACTCAAGGCAAACTTGGCCTATGTACCCAGTGGAACACTGGCCAAAGTGGGACGAACATCCAGACCGCCCTTTATCACCGGACTCTATCCACTCTCGTTCATGCCTACCGCACTGCTCCTCGGCGCGGGCATCACCTGGGGCGTGAGCGCATTAAGCATGGGGTTGGCAGGCTTGGTACCCGCTGTACTGATGGGCCTGGGCGCGGGGGCAGCAACCCTGGCTCTGACACAACGACTAGGGGAGCGCATCAATGTGTTCTGGTTACTGCGCCTGTATGCCTTCGCCGCGCACTGGGTACGTGATGGCGTGCCGGAACTTGAGCAGCGTCTGGATCGGTTTGCTGAACGGGTTCAGAGCGCACTGGATGACAGTTCAAACGACGAAGTACTGATCGTCGGGCACAGCGTGGGCGCCATTCTCGCCATGTCCGTGACTGCGCGCGTACTGAAGGCAGGCTCAGCGGAGAACCGGACGGAGAACAGATTGAGCCTGCTCACCATGGGAGAGTGCATCCCCTTGGTGAGTTTTTTGCCGGGGGCGACGGATTACCGCAATGATCTTGAGCGTGTTGGAAACAGCCACGAACGCTACTGGGCGGATTTCACCGCAGCCATGGACGGCGCATGCTTCCCCTTGGTCAACCCCGTCACGGCCTCCGGCTTGACCCAAGCTGAAGGAACCGCTCCGCATATTCTGTCTACCCGTTTTCACACACTATTTACTCCCGAGCATTACAGACGCATTCGGCGCAACTGGTACAGAATGCACTTTCAGTACATCATGTCCACAGACCAACAGGGGTTGTTTGACTATTTTGCGATCACCGCCGGAGCGGAAAAACTTGAGGAACGCCTCGCACATGATTGAAACTTCTTTACCCTTCCGGAGAAGCCAATACCGATGACTCGCTGCCCCATCTATCCCAAGCCGCTCAAAAATAAGGCCTCGCTTTTGTTCATATTTTTCAGCAAGCGGCGCTCGTGGCTGGACGGCCTGTACGAGCGCAGTTACCGGATGAAGATGGGGCAGATCAAACTGCCGGGGTTGGAACTGTTCATGGTCAACCAGCCGGAACTGGTCAAGCAAGTCATGGTGGACGAGGTCGATGCCTTCCCGAAGCACCGTATGCTGGGTGATCTTTTGGCACCGCTGCTGGGCGAAAGCATTTTCACCACCAATGGGGCGCAATGGCGCAAGCAGCGCGACATGCTGGATGTCGCCTTCGACAACAGCCAGGTGGAGCGCGTATTCGAACGGATGCAGGAGGCCACGACTCGCATGCTGACCCGGCTTGGAGAGCATCCAGACGGCGCAGTGGTGGATGTTGACAAGGAAATGACCTTGGTCACGGCGGACATTATCTTCCGCACCATCATGTCGGCCAATCTGGATACCGAAGAGGCCATGAACGTACTGGAAGCCTTCGTGCGCTTTCAGGAGGCCTCGCCCAAACTGGCTCTGCTGCGCATGTTCAAGGTGCCAGACAACTGGCTGCTGCGCTTTTCCGACCGCAAACGGCGGGGCGATGCAAAGATTATCCGCGCCAGCCTGGAACGCGTCATCCGTCCACGTTACGAGGTCTTCATGCGCGGTGAAGCCAGCGAGCATGAGGACATCCTGGCATCCATCCTGCGCGCCAAGGATCCAGACTCCGGTCAAGCCTTCGGCTTTGACGAGATCGTCGATCAAGTCGCCATGCTATTCCTGGCCGGGCATGAAACCTCGGCCAGTGCGCTGACTTGGACGCTTTACCTGCTTTCGATCTCCCCCGACATCCAGCACGCTGCGGCCAAGGAAGTCACAGAAGTCTTGGGTGAGGAGCGCGGATCGGTACCTCTGGCAGCGGTCAAACGCATGGGACTGGTGCGGCGTATTTTCATGGAGTCGATGAGGCTATATCCTCCTGTCGGTTTCCTGGCTCGGGAGGTCAGCCGTGACACGGACATGCGCGACAAGCATCTTCAAGCGGGGGCATCCCTAGTCGTCGCCCCTTGGCTGCTGCACCGACATGAAGCGTTGTGGGATGCTCCGCACGAGTTCTGTCCGGCACGCTTTGATCCGAAATCAGGCGGACGTAGCATACCCAAAAATGCCTACCTGCCCTTCGGCATGGGGCAGCGGGTGTGTATCGGCGCGACCTTCGCCATGCAGGAAGCCGTCCTGATCCTGTCCGAATTACTCAGACGCTTCAGCTTTGAGCTGGCACCGGGCTTTCAGCCCGATCCCGTCGGCCGATTAACCATACGTTCGGACAATGGTATGCACTTGGTATTGAAAAAAAGACTGCCCGAGACTGAGACTACTGCATGAAGGAACGCATGGCTGGATTTGCCCTGATGGTGGTAGTCGTACCACTGGCGGTTTTCGGGTATCTGATTATCGTCTGGGTAGGATTCTTCGGACGCACCGAACGCGCACGACATGGCGTGCGCGCCATGGATCACTTCGTAAATGCTACCGTGTTCAATGGTTATGCCTGGGAGTCGGTGTCGTCCCACGCTTGGCGTGTCCGCGAGCAGAAGCGCTGGGCGCGCGCGGTGATATGGGTGACGGACAAGATACAAGAGGGTCATTGTATGCGTGCCAACAAGCGCGAACAGGCGGTGATCGATCTAGTGCTCAAAAAGAGGCTGCACGAACAGACCATCAAATAACCCATGCACAAAAGCCAAAATCACCGCCACACCCCCTACTTTTCGAGAGCCGACGTGCCGCCTATCAGCCAAATCGATGAGCCCACCGTAGATTGCCTGACACTGAAACAACTCGTCCGGCATGAGAACATCCTTCTACTCCAGGGACCGATCGGTCCTTTCTTCGCGCACCTTGCAGACTTCCTTTCCAGCAAGGGTTGTCGAGTCCTCAAGATTCAATTGAACGCTGGCGACGAACTGTTTTACCGACGAGCGCCCTCCATTGCCTACCGTGGAACCACGCAAGCCTGGCCGGAATGGTTGGAAGGCGTCCTGAACGAACACCACATTGATGCCATCGTGTTGTTTGGAGAATGGCGCATTTATCACCGTTCCGCCTGGAACGTAGCCGATCGTCGTGGTATCAAAACCTATATTTTCGAAGAAGGTTATCTGCGCCCCAATTACGTCACATTCGAAAGGCACGGCGTCAATGGCAACTCCCTCATATCAAGGGATGCAGCCTACTATCGTAGTCTTCCTCTGCGCCCCAAGGCCGAACCTTGCTCGATCAGCTTCCGCTTTTCACGCGCGGCGGGCTATGCCATGCGCTACAACCTCGCGGCTGTGCTGATGTACTGGCGCTACCCACACTATCAGCACCACCGACGCCTCAACCCTCTGCTGGAAGGGATCGCGTGGGTGCGCTCGGGACTGCGCAAATCTTTGTACGCACACACTGAAAAAGCCGTGATGAACATATTGGCATCCGCTGCCATGCACAAACGCTACTTCCTGGTTCCCCTGCAAGTCTTCAACGACAGTCAGGTGCTTTATCACAGTAACTTCGCATCGGTGGAAAGCTTTATCCGCACGCTGGTGCAGTCCTTTGCCGAACACGCGCCCGCAGAGCGCACACTGGTACTCAAACATCACCCGATGGATCGTGGCTACATAGACTACACCGCCCTCGTGAAAGAACTCTCTGCCACATGGCATCTGCATGAGCGACTGATCTACATCCACGACGGACACCTACCCTCGCTGCAAAAAAACTCATGCGGTGTTGTCACCATCAACAGCACCGTAGGTCTTTCATCCTTGTACCACGCAGTCCCTGTCAAGCTCCTCGGTGCAGCGGTTTATGATGTTCCGGGACTGGTCAGCCCGCTGCCCCTGGAAACGTTCTGGCAAACGCCGGGCGAGGTTGACCAGGAACTGTTTTACCGTTTCAAGCGCGAGCTCATACGCACTTCGCAGCTCAATGCAAATTTCTACACACCATCCTCGTATACGTATGCCTTTACGTGCTGCGAATCGAAAGCGCAACTCAAGAGTTGAAACCTCTCCTACAGAAGACAATGCGGGTTCACTGTAGGAAAGGGTTCACCCCCGACAATTCATGCAGACAACTAAGTCCCCACCTCCCCACCGGGCAAAACTCAAACGCCTTGCCGAGCCCCCACCCGCCTGTATACACCCCCCAAAAAGCAGCCTAGCGCAAGGCAAGTGGTCACGTGGAGCCACTCCCAAAGAAAAAGGACCTAGGTATTTCTACCTAAGTCCTTAATTTATATGGTGCGCCCGGAGCGATTCGAACGCCCGACCCTCTGGTTCGTAGCCAGATACTCTATCCAACTGAGCTACGGGCGCTTAACTATCACAGATGGCTCCCGAAGTTGGATTCGAACCAACGACCAACGGATTAACAGTCCGCTGCGCTACCGCTGCGCCATTCGGGAGTAACTCTGTGGGGGCGCATTATAGAGGCTTACGAAGGGCTGTCAACGCCTTTTGTTAAATTTTGCTTACATCAAATGCTCAGACCAAAGCCTTGGCAAAACGGCGCATCGCTTCTTCAAGCTGTGGCATAGACGTAGCATAAGACAAGCGCACATGCCCTGGTGCGCCAAACGCCGAGCCGGGCACCACTGCAACCCCGGCATCGTAGAGCAGCTTGTTGGAGAGCTCGATGTCGTCCTTGAGGTTCAGGCGACGCATGGCTTCCTTCATGTCGGGAAAGCCGTAAAACGCGCCTTGGCTGGGCAGGCAGGACACGCCCGGCAAGGCATTCAGCGCAGCCACCACAAAGTCATGCCGCGATTTAAAGGCTTCAATCATGGGCAAAATGCAGGCATCTCCACCTTCCAAGGCTGCTTGCGCCGCCACTTGGGAAATCGACGTAGGATTTGAGGTACTTTGCGACTGCACATTGGCCATGGCGTTGATGAGTTTGACCGGCCCTGCGGCATAGCCGATGCGCCATCCGGTCATGGCATACGCCTTGGATACACCATTAAGCACGATGGTACGGTCATACAGATCCGGGCAGGCCATGAGGATGTTGCAAAAGCTTTCATCCGCCCAAAGGATTTTTTCGTACATGTCATCCGTGGCGATCAGCACATGAGGATGACGACGCAGCACTTCACCCAGCGCTTCCAGCTCCTTGCGGGTGTAGGCCACGCCGGTAGGATTAGAGGGACTGTTGATGACAAACAGCTTGGTGCGCATGGTAATCGCGGCTTCAAGCTGCGCGGGCATGAGTTTAAAGCCCTGTGTCTGTTCGCACTCCACGATCACGGGTTTGCCGTCCGCCAGCAGTACCATGTCGGGATAGGACACCCAATACGGCGCAGGGATAATGACTTCGTCACCGCTGTCCAGCAAGGCCATGGCAAGGTTGTAAAAGCTTTGTTTGCCGCCCACAGACACCAAAATCTGGTTGGGCGCGTAACTCAGGCCACTATCGCGCTGAAATTTGTCGATTACCGCTTTTTTGAGCGACGGAATGCCATCGACCTGCGTATAGCGGGTGAAGCCGTTACGGATGGCTTGAATGCCCGCCTCGCGGATGTGCATTGGCGTATCAAAATCCGGCTCGCCGGTGCCGAGGCTGATAATATCGCGACCTTCGGCTTTCAGTTTGGCGGCGAGTGCCGACACGGCCAGCGTCGGTGATGGCTTAATCCGTTGAACCCGGTGCGACAGATGAATGTCCAAGAACACAACCTCAATAAATGTAACAAAACGCAAGAATGTTCATTTTAACGTAACCTGCCCCGCATGTCCGACACCGCACAATCAAAGATGTTCAAACTCGTTTCCGATTACGCCCCCGCAGGTGACCAGCCCACGGCGATCCGCCAGCTTGTGGACGGAATTAACGCCGGACTCGCCGGACAGACCCTGCTCGGGGTGACCGGCTCAGGCAAGACCTTCACCATTGCCAATGTCATCCAACAGATTCAACGTCCGACGCTGGTGCTAGTGCATAACAAAACGCTGGCGGCGCAGCTTTACGGCGAGATGAAGAGCTTTTTCCCCGAAAACGCGGTCGAGTACTTCGTGTCGTACTTCGATTACTACCAGCCGGAAGCCTATGTCGCTGCATCGGACACCTTTATTGAAAAGGACTCGGCGGTGAACGAGCACATCGAGCAGATGCGTCTTTCTGCCACCAAGTCACTGTTTGAGCGCAAGGACGTAATTATCGTCGCCACCGTGTCGTCGATTTACGGCTTGGGCGACCCGCAGGCAGTACTGTCGATGGTTTTGCACCTGAAACGCGGCGACCGCATGGATCAGCGTGCTATTTTGCGTCGCCTGTCGGATATGCAATACACGCGCAATGACATCGACTTCCGCCGGGGCACCTTCCGCGTGCGCGGGGATGTGATCGACATTCACCCCGCCGAAAGCGATAACGAAGCGGTGCGTGTGGAGCTGTTCGATGACGAAATCGAGCAAGTCACCCTGTTCGACCCGCTGACTGGCGAAATTTTGCACCGCGTGCCGCGCTACACCGTGTATCCATCGTCGCACTTCGTCACGCCGAAAGAGCGCGTGTTCAAGGCGATGGAAGAAATCAAGATTGAACTGAAAGCACGCTTGATCGAGTTGCGCGAGGCTGACCGTCTGGTCGAGGCGCAGCGCCTTGAACAGCGTGTGCAATTTGATCTGGAGATGATGGCCGAGCTGGGCTATTGCAGCGGCATCGAAAACTACTCGCGCTATTTGTCGGGGCGTGACCCGGGCTTGCCGCCGCCCTGTCTGTACGACTACATCCCACGTGATGCCCTGCTGGTGATCGACGAGTCGCATGTCACCGTGCCGCAGGTTGGCGCCATGTACAAAGGCGACCGTTCGCGCAAGGAAAACCTGGTCAACTACGGCTTCCGCCTGCCCTCCGCGCTGGATAACCGCCCGCTGCGTTTTGATGAATTTGAAAGCATCATGCCGCAGACCATTTTTGTTTCCGCCACGCCATCAACCTATGAAGCAGAACACAGTGGGCAGGTGGTGGAGCAAGTGGTGCGCCCCACCGGCCTCGTGGATCCTCTGCTTGAAGTGCGCCCGGTCGGCACCCAAGTCGATGATGTTTTGTCGGAAATCAATCTGCGCGCCGAAAAAAACGAGCGGGTACTGGTCACCACACTGACCAAACGCATGGCGGAAGATCTGGCGGAATATTTGCACGATCATGGCGTCAAGGTGCGTTATCTGCATTCCGACATCGACACGGTGGAGCGGGTGGAAATCATCCGCGACCTGCGTCTGGGCACCTTTGATGTGCTGATCGGCATCAACCTGTTGCGCGAAGGGCTGGATATTCCCGAAGTCTCGCTGGTGGCAATCCTCGATGCCGACAAGGAAGGGTTTTTGCGCTCCGAACGCGCTCTGATTCAAACCATCGGTCGCGCCGCACGCAACGTCAACGGCAAAGCCATTCTTTATGCCGACCGCATCACCAACTCGATGCAGAAAGCCATAGACGAAACCGAACGCCGCCGCACCAAACAAATCGCTTTCAACCTGGAACACGGCATCATCCCGCAAGGCATCCGCAAAAGCATTGCCGATATTCTCGACACCGGCTATGCGCGTATTCCCGGCTCACGTCCCGGTCAGGCCACACGCATCCAGGAAATGAGCAGCGAATATCTTTCACCCGACATCGCCGCGAAAAAAATCAAAAAACTGGAGCAGGAAATGTACACCAAGGCACGCAATCTTGAGTTTGAAGAGGCCGCCCGCCTGCGCGATGAACTGACCAAGCTGCGTGAGCTAGCCTTCGGGCTTAACCCGAATGTTTCATAAGCTCGGGTTGAAAGTACGACAAGCACATGATTGCAGCGTTCATAATGCCCGCGTATAAACAGCAGATTCACTGAGAGCCCGCTATGCCCAAAAAACTGTTTCGCCGCATGGCTCCCCACCCCGATACTCTGCGCGACAATAAATTCTTCCAGCGTTTCGCACACATCCTGCACGACCCCAATCTTTGGCACTTCAACCGCCACTCGGTCGCGCGTGCATTCAGTGCGGGCTTATTTGCCGCGTTCCTGCCTATTCCCTTCCAAAGCCCCATTGCCGCGATCTTGGCCATCTGGCTGCGTGCCAACCTGCCAATTGCCGTGCTGATGGTATTTATTACCAATCCGCTCACCATGGTGCCGATTGAGCTTTCGGCGTACTGGCTAGGCAGCCTCATCGTGCCCGGCGAGTTCAAACCTCTGCCTGAGAGCTTCGAATGGCGATGGATTTGGGACAATATCTCCTCGATTGGCCTGCCCTTAATCGTCGGGCATTTTATGCTTTCGATCATCACTGCCATCCTGGGCTACTGGGGCATCCAAGCCTTCTGGCGGGTTTATGTCATGATCTACCTCAAAAAACGTGGACAACGCGCGCCCTCAGCATAAAGCCTGCTAACCTTGCCCACCTTTTTTAACCCTCTTACAGACTGGAGCCATTTTTAATGAAGCACTTCACCTTTTCTTTTGTCTTCACCGCCATTGCCCTTGGCTTGGCCACATGGTGGGGCTATAGCACTGGCGGACTCGGCGGCGCGTTCGGCGCCTTGATGATTGCGACAATACTCGGCGTGATGGAAGTCTCGCTTTCCTTTGACAATGCGGTGATTAACGCCTCTGTCCTCAAAACCTGGGATCGCTTCTGGCGCACCATGTTCCTTACCGTCGGCATCTTCGTCGCCGTGTTTGGTATGCGCTTGCTGTTCCCGCTTTTGATCGTCTCGCTTACGGCTGACGTGGGTCTGCTCGATGTCTGGAGCATGGCGATTGACCGCCCGGATGAATATTCAGCAAGGCTCATGGAGCATCATGGCGAAATCTCCGCCTTTGGTGGCATGTTCCTGTTACTGGTGTTCCTGAATTACTTTCTGGACGCAGACAAGGACATTCACTGGATTCACTGGATCGAAGAAAAAATGGGCGCGCTGGGTCGCATTGACGCGGTGGCCGTGATGGTTTCCCTATTGGTGCTGGTCGGCGCACTTTCCATGGTCGAAAGCGCGCACAAGTTCGCTGTCCTCATCGCCGGAGTCTGGGGCATCCTGACCTATCTTTTGGTCAGCTTCCTCTCGGCCTTTTTGGAAAAAGAAGAGGAAGACCCCGTGATTGGGCAAATGGTCAAACGCGGCAGCATCGGTGCGTTTCTCTACCTGGAAGTGCTGGATGCCTCGTTCTCATTTGACGGCGTGATCGGTGCTTTTGCGATTACCAAAGACATCGTCATCATCATGCTCGGCCTCGGCATTGGCGCCATGTTTGTACGTTCGATGACGATCTACTTAGTCGAAAAAGACACGCTCAGCGAATTCATATTTCTGGAGCATGGTGCGCACTACGCGATTGGCGTGCTGGCGCTCATCATGATCGCCTCGATCCAAATCCACGTCCCCGAAGTCCTCACCGGACTGATTGGCGTGGCCTTTATCGGCGCGGCGATCTACGCCTCGATTCGCCATAATCGTCATCTTGAAATGAACACGAAATGATTTTAGTGTTTCCTGCGACCTGACAGGACTCTAGCGTTCCTATAACCCCGTTTTTTCAACCACCACACAGAGGTGACTACGATGGCGATTAGTTTAAGCAAAGGCGGCAACGTCAACCTGAGTAAAGAAGCCCCCGGCCTGGCCACTGTCAAGCTAGGTTTGGGATGGGATACACGCGCGACTGACGGTGCAGAATTCGACCTTGATGCCAGCGGTTTTATGCTCAAAGCCGATGGCAAAGTCCAAAGCGATAATGGCTTCATTTTCTACAACAACAAAACCTCTAGCTGCGGCTCAGTCACGCACATGGGCGACAACCGCACGGGCGAAGGCGACGGCGACGATGAAGTCATCAGCGTCGAACTGGCTAAAATACCGGCTGAAATCGACAAAATTGCATTTGCCGTCACCATTCACGATGCCGCTGCGCGCAAGCAAAACTTCGGCATGGTGGCCAAAGCCTACATCCGCTGCATCAATGCCGCCGATGACAAGGAAATTGCCCGTTTCGACCTGTCCGAAGATGGCTCGACTGAATCCGCCATGATCTTCGGCGAACTCTATCGCCACTCAGGTGAGTGGAAGTTCAAGGCCGTCGGTCAAGGCTTTGCCGGTGGACTGGCACCGCTGGCCACCCACTTCGGTGTATCAATCGGCTAATTAGCACGAGGATAAGATCATGCAGCTCAACCGTGGCCAACGGCTAGCTCTCAGTGCCCTCACCCCGGCGCACAGCCTGCGTGTCGAGGTCGCACTCCACGGCGTGCAGGCTGATGTCGCCTGCTTTGGGCTCGATGCCCAAGGCCATTTGGCTGACGAGCGCTACATGATCTTCTACAACCAAGCCACCAGCCCCTGCGCGGGCGTGGTGCTCTCAAACCCCGCCGCAGGTGCTTCGGTCGGGTTTGACCTTATTCTGGATCAATTGCCATCAAGCATTGATCGACTGGTTTTTACCGCCGCACTGGACGGCGCGGGAACGCTGCGCCAACTCCAGCGTGGGCAGGTTGTTTTACGCACCAACAACAATACCGAAGTTGCCGCCTTCACCCTCACGGGTCAGGACTTTGACCAAGAGCGCGCCGCCATGCTGCTGGAGATGTACCGCAAGGATGGCGCATGGCGCATCTCCGCCACTGGGCAAGGCTTTAATGGCGGACTCGCCGCTCTGGTCAAACACTTCGGCGGCGAAGTTGCCGAAGAAAAACCTGCGGCCAGCCCCATTGCTCCGGCGTCAACCCAAGTGCCAGCCCCCGCCACACCGGCGCAAACGGCTGCCAATGCAGCGCGTGTTTCGCTGGAAAAACGTGTTGAAAAAGAGGCTCCGCACCTTGTCAGCCTAGCCAAGAAGGCCAGCGTCAGCCTCGCCAAGAGCGGATTGCAGAGCACTGTTGCGCGTGTGGGCTTGGTATTGGACGCATCAGGCTCCATGCACCATCAATACTCGTCTGGGCGTATCCAGGAGCTTCTCAACCGAATCATGCCCCTCGCCCTGCATTTTGACGACGACGGCGAGCTGGACACTTGGGCGTTTGCCGACAAGACACTATCACTCCCCGCCGCCACCGCTCGCACGATTAGAGGCTATGCAGAAGACGTGGGCGGAGGATGGAAGAGATGGATGCACAAAGTATCTCCATGCACCAATAATGAACCTGCCGCACTGCACGAGGTGATAAAACACTATCGCTCTAAACCTAATGCTGCCCCAGCTTTTGTCATCTTTGTAAGTGATGGAGGGGTGAGCCAAAACAAAAAGATTCAGCAGATTATTACCGAAGCTGCCCAATATCCGATTTTCTGGCAATTCGTAGGTATTGGTGGCCGCAACTATGGGGTATTAGAACGTTTAGATACCATGCAGGGGCGCATCGTGGACAACGCTGGTTTCTTCGCCATTGACGACCTACATAGCATCAGTGAAGAAGAGTTATACGAGCGACTTCTAAAGGAATTTCCCCAATGGCTCAAAGAAGCGAAACAGAAGGGGATTACATCCTGAGCACATTAATACAACGTAGCCCCCGATGGACGGAGCCAAGAGGAAGATAAGATGAACATCCAACGTGGACAACGCGCTGCCATGCGCGACATCACTCCAAACACTGCCACTTGGAATGTAGGCATTCAGATCGAAGGCCTAACGACCGACATTGCCCTGTTCGGTCTGGATGCACAAGGCAGGCTGTCCGATGAGCGTTACATGATTTTCTTCAATCAACCCAATTCACCCTGCGGCGGGATTGAGTTGCGCCCCCCCGCAGGCGATCAGGCTGGTTTTGTCATTCGCAACTTCATGCTGCCGCCAGGTATTGAGCGTCTGGTCTTGACCGCAGCGGTGGACGGCGTGGGTACCATGGGCAATATCGTGTCCGGACATGTACGCGTTCTTGATGGCGAGAACGAAACCAGCCGTTTCAGTTTCAGCGGCGGGGATTTTGCAACCGAAAAAGCCGTGATGCTCGGTGAGTTCTATCGCAAGGACGGCGCATGGCGTTTTTGGGCAACGGCGCAAGGTTTTAACGGTGGACTGGAGGCTTTGGTCAAACACTTCGGTGGCGAAGTGAGCGCACCGCCCCCCGCACCCAGCCCGACTCCCTCGCCCTCGCCTGTCAACCTGAACAAAGTCACACTGAAAAAAAACCAGTCGGTGAGCCTGGAAAAGAAGAACGATAACTTTGGTGAAATCAGCGTTAACTTAAACTGGAATCAGACGGGCTCCATGTCGAGCATGGATCTGGATCTCGGTTGTTTATTTGAACTGGCGGGCGGACGACCGGGCGCGGTACAAGCCCTGGGCAAAAACTTTGGCGATTATTTCTACGCCCCGTGGATTGAGCTGATGGGCGATGACCGCAGTGGAACTATCCGCGAAGGCGAAACCTTACGCATCAATGGACAGCACTGGCCTTCGATTCGACGCATTATGATTTTCGCCTCTATTTATGACGGTGCGCCAAACTGGGCATCCACCGATGCTCAAATTACCATTCGTGCGCCGGGTCAAGATGATATCGTGGTCGAGCTGGATGAATATTCGCGTTACCACCGCGTCTGTGCCGTCGCCTCGATCGACAATATTGGCGGGGCGGTTCGTATTACCAAGCATGTAACCTTTCACGGCGACGAAGAAATGCTCGATCATGCCTATGGCTTCGGTCTGCGCTGGGCAGCAGGGAGCAAAGACACATGACCACATTCAGCATTCTCGGTGACGACGATCCGTTCCTGCATGTTGCCATGCAAAAAGGCGACAAGATTTATTGCGAGTCCGACGCCATGGTGATGATGGAAGCGGCACTGGAGCTCAAAGGCCGCATGACCGGTGGTTTGGGAAGTGCTTTATTGCGCAAATTTACCAACGGCGAAAACTTCTTTCAGCAGCACATTGAAGCCGTGCGTGGCAACGGTGATTGTCTGCTCGCCCCCACCTTGCCCGGTGCGATTGAAATTTTGGATATTGGCTCGGGAAGTGGACAAGCGCAATACGTTCTTGCTGACGGTGCGTTTGTTGCCGCGACGTCCGGCGTCGAGATGAAAGTCAAAATGCAAAGCATCGGCAATGCCCTCTTTGCCAGCAGTGGTGGCTTTGTGGTGATGACCTCCAGCGGCCAAGGCCAGCTTGTGGTTTCTGGTTTTGGCTCCATCTTCACCTTGGACATAAGCGAAGGCAAAGAAACCCTGATTGATAATGGTCATGTTGTGGCTTGGGATGCCAACTTGCGTTACTCGCTTGGCATGAACACTTCAAATACAGGCTTTTTAGGTGGTGTTGTCAACGCCGCGACATCAGGCGAAGGCATTATTTTACGATTCTCTGGGCATGGGAAAGTCTTGGTATGTTCACGCAACCGAGCAAACTTCCTACGCTGGGCCGCTTCAAAAACCAATTGATCTTTACTTCCGTTACTAACCTATAAGGTGATTTCATGTCTGTAATGAACTGGATTAAACAACAAACCACCAACATGCAAACCGAAATTGGCAAATTTCGCAATAAAGACATGATGGAAGGCATTGTGGCGGGTTGCGCACTGGTTTCCTATGCCGATGGTAGTGCCAGCAGTGCCGAAAAGCAGAAAATGCTCGGCTTTATCAAGCAATCAGAGACATTAAAAGTCTTTGAAACCGATGATGTCATCAAAACTTTTGAGAAATACATCGGCAAGTTTGAATTCGATCATGGAATTGGACGCGGTGAAGCTTTGGCTGCCATTGTCAAAATGAAAAACAAACCCGATCAGGCTCAGTTATTGGTGCGCGTGTGTATTGCCATTGGTAGTTCAGATGGCAATTTCGACGAACAAGAGCGCCAAGCCGTGACGACCATTTGTCATGAACTCGGCCTTAACCCTAAAAACTTTGATCTTTAACTTATCCAAAACCAAGGTACGAAAATCATGAGCATTAATCTCGAAAAAGGCCAAAAAATCTCCCTTAGCAAAGACGGTGGAGCCGCATTAACCCGTGTCGCCATGGGCTTGGGTTGGGATGGTGTAAAAACCAAAGGCATGTTTGGCTTTGGTGGCGGCAGTGCGGAAATTGACCTTGATGCGGCCTGCATCATGTTTGCCGGGCAAAATGTTGCCGATGTGGTTTGGTTTCGCCAATTGAAATCCAGAGACGGCAGTATTGTGCATTCAGGCGATAACCGCACCGGCGCAGGCGATGGTGATGATGAAACCATTAGCGTGGATTTAAGCCGCGTGCCTGAGAATGTTACCGCCCTGGTTTTTACAGTGAACAGCTTTACCGGTCAAAGTTTCCAGCAGGTCGAAAACGCATATTGCCGTCTACTCGACCAAACCAGCAATCAGGAAATTGCCAAATACAATCTAAGCGGGCAAGGCGCACATACTGCGCAAATTATGGCCAAACTTTATCGCCATAATGGTGCCTGGAAAATGCACGCTATCGGCGAAAATAGCCGTGGCGCGACCTTTGATGATCTCGTTCCGCTGATTATTCCTAACCTGTAAGTCCAACCTTTAAGCAACCCTCATGCCCCTAAAAATCTGGTTCAATAAAAGTTTCTCCGTCACTCACAATCTACTGGAGTTAATCCGACTAGGTGATGCAGGAGGTCATCTTCAGCTTTTAGCCTCACATTCTGTCGATACAGCGATGGCGAGGCTGGCCGCAGATGAATGGTTTGTTGAACCAGAACTCAGCGGACAGGCGTATGTTGATTGGTGTTTGCAGTTTTGCGCACAACATAAAGTTACCCTTTTTGTGCCCGGAAAGGCTGCCATCAATATTGCCCGTCGCCTGAATGAATTTTACGACCTTGGCACACGGGTTTTACTTTGCGCTGACGTCGACACACTGGTTTTACTGGATAATAAAGCCGCCTTCAGTGCTGCGGTGGATCAGACCACTACGCCCACGGCAGAAACCGTCGAAGTGCATGATCTCGCCGAGTTTCAAGCGGCCTACGCCGACCTGAGACAACGCCACACCACGCTGTGCTTGAAGCCTTCCGTGTCGGTGTTCGGCTTGGGTTTCCGCATTATTGATGAAGCGCATGATGCACTCGAGCATATTCTTGCCGGCCAAGAACAAATGCTGAATCTCCACGAGCTTACACAAGCCATGCAAGGCAAGCCCGATTTCAAACCAAGTTTGATATTAATGGAGTTTCTGGCCGGCGAGGAATGGAGCGTGGATTGTGTGGCGGAATACGGTGAGTTGATTCATGCTGTTCAACGCCGCAAATCGAATGAACTGAGTACACCGCAATATATTGACAATCATCCGGATATTGCGCACATGACGGATGTTTTAACCCGGCAATTCAAACTCAATGGCTTGTTCAATATCCAATTCCGCGTAGGTGAGCGTGGCATTCGTGTACTGGAAATCAACGCACGCCCTTCTGGCGGTTCGCCGGTGGCTTGTGCGGCAGGGCTTAACCTACCTTTTGAAGCCGTGTTGCGCGCCCTCGCGCCCGAAACCCAGGCCATTTTACGCGCCAATGCCCAGCCCATGCCGCCACTAGCACACGGCCAGCATATCCACCAAACCATGCTGCCCTGCGCACTCGCCCTTTAAGCAAGCCCTGAAAAACTCTGAGCTTGCTGCTCGGGGCATGAATGCCCTAACGCGAACAGTGGCGCAAACTCACTCCGCGACGAGGCGATATGAAACACTGCAAGGATGGGGTTTTTCATATCTTCATATCCCCCACAGCGTCCCCTTCGCAGCCACACACAACAGCACCGAATTATGAATTGGCAGATCATTGAACTTCCCAACGGCACCCTTACGGTGCGCGAAGACCCCGCAAACACCTTCTCCTTAGCCTCGCTTTGTCACTTTGGCGCGCGCAATAATCCCAAGCGCGGTTTTCTCTTTGTGAGTACCGTGCTAGGCAAACATCTGCCCGCCCAACCGACAAACATGCTGGCAATACATCAACATCTCGCCGCCAAAGTCCACGCTGTGGACGACGCGCCGGCCTTATTCATCGGCATGGCAGAAACCGGGATTGGCTTCAGCTATGGGGTGTACGACGCTTGGGCAAAAAGCCATGCCGATCGTGAAGCCATCTTTATTCACAGCACGCGCTACCCACTGCAAAATCTGCCCGTACTCGACTTTGAAGAAAGCCATTGCCACGCCCCCAACCAAACCCTGCATCTGCCCGCCGACCCCGCACACCGTGACCAGATGCGCCGCGCCAAAACCCTTGTACTCCTCGATGACGAGGTAAGCACCGGCAAAACCTTCCTCAATCTTTGGCGTGCTCTGCGTCCGCACTGCCCGCTGATCGAACAGATCAATATCGTTACGCTGACCGATTTCATGGGCACGCTCGCTCGCGATGCACTCGACCTAGCTCTCGAAACCGCCACGACCCATATCAGCGCAGCGCGTGCTGAATGGCGTTTCACACCCAAAACGTGGTCTGCCATGCAGGGGCTTGCCCCCCCGCCCTACCATGACCCCGCGCTCAAACCCCTGGCTCATCTTGGACGTGCTGGTATTGACCACCCCCTCGTCCTGCCCACGCGCCTGCTTGATGAAGTGGCACAGCGGCTGGCTCTTCACCCCCGCGACAAGCCACTGCGCATGATCGGCACGGGCGAATTCATGCACGTTCCCTACCTGCTCGCGCTGCATCTCGAACAACAGGGTCGTCATGTCAGTCTGCAATCCAGCACCCGCTCGCCCATCCTCGAATTTGGCCCCATTCAACACACCCAACACCTTGACGACCCCTACGGCCAAGGCGACCCCTACTTTATTTACAACGCCCCACCCTGCGGCCAACAGCTCACCCTGATCCTGCACGAAACCGCCCTCAACCCCGCTATCAGCCGCTTTGCCCACGCACTCGGCGCACATACCCTATCCTGTGCGCAGCACTGGCCGAAGCCTGTGGCAAGCTCAGTCCCCAAGCCTACAAACCAGTCAGCCAGCAACGCGGTTAGCGCATCATGAAAACGCTGCTTTTTCTTGATCTCGACGACACCGTGTTCCAAACCGAGGCCAAATGCCTGCACGAGCACGGCTGTGCAAGCCACGCTCTCGAACCGACCGCATTCCTTGAAGGCGGCCTCGCCCACGGCTTTAGCACGCCACCACAACGCCAATTCCTGCAACTGATGCGCAGCCTAGGTATCGAGATCATCCCCACCACTGCCCGCCACACCGCCAGCTACCAACGCGTACAACTCGATGTTCCGCCGCCGAATTGGGTCATCCTCAACCACGGTGGCACCATTCTCGACCAACGCTGCCAGCCGCACCCTGTTTGGAGTGCGCACATGTGCGACATCATGCGCCCGTGGCTGCCGCAGCTTGAGGACTTGAACGCACAGATCAACCACTGGGCCGCGCAACATGCGCCCGGCGTGCATGCCCGCCTGATTGGCGATCACGGTCAAATCTTTTACGTCCTGGTTAAAGACCGCGACAAACAACACGCGATCAGCCTGCCGCGCCTGCGCGACGAACTGTTACACGCATGGCTGCAACCGTATCCAGAACTCACTCTGCACCACAACGGCAACAACCTCACTGTCATGCCCAAAAAACTCGACAAAGCCCATGCTGTGCGCTTTTTAGTGGAGCAGTACCGCCACGAACACCCCGAGTTGCTTATCCTTGGCGCAGGCGATAGCCAAAGTGATGCCGACTTTCTCCAACTCTGCGACTATGCCCTCATTCCCAAACACGCCCAGCTCATGCGCAACCTAGCCCAGGACTCCTAAATATGTTCCACGGCAGCTACCTTCCCAGCGATGTCACGTTTTTACTCAAACCGCTGACCAACGTCACCCTGCTGGAGGTTGCCGCCAAAGAACAGCTCATCCAAAGCGGAGCCAAACACTACAGCGAAATGATTTCGCCGGAGCAACAACCTTCCACAGCCTACATGCAGCTTTTTGCACAAGCTTGGGCTGACAATGGCGCACGCACGGCGGCTGACCACCTCAAACTCGCCGCCATGCTCAACGCCGCCAAACAGGGAACCATCACCCTCGTTTCCCTTGCCCGCGCCGGCACCCCGGTCGGCGTCATTCTCAAACGCTTGCTCGAAAGCGTATTCCAACGCGATGTGACCCATTACTCCATCTCCATCATCCGCGACCGAGGCATCGACAACAACGCCCTGCACCACATCCTCGCCCGCGGCCATACACAAGATTCCATCGCTTTTATCGATGGCTGGACGGGCAAAGGCGTTATCACTCAAGAGCTACAAAATTCCATCGCGCACTACAACCAGCGCCACGGCACCCGCATCGACCCCAGCCTGTGGGTTATTGCCGACCTTGCAGGTGTCGCCAGCCATGCCGCCACGCACGACGACTACCTCATTCCCTCCAGCATTCTCAACGCCACCATTTCCGGCCTGATTAGCCGTTCGATTCTCGATGACAGCATCGGCAGCAATGATTTCCACGGCTGCCTCTACTACGATCACCTCAAAGCCCAAGACCTTTCCCTGCGTTATGTGGATGACCTCAGCCAACGCGCCGAACAGCACGCCCAAGCCCAACCCTACACG
>NCGK01000056.1 GCA_002281735.1 Gammaproteobacteria bacterium 28-57-27 | reverse complement strand
CTAGGTGTGATCTCTCAATAGGTTGTTCACTCGGGACTTACCCGGAGAATTGGGGCTGCGAAACCAAACCAATGACCCGGAGCCCCGAATGAACAGCCATAAAAATGCCCGATTAACGCCGCGCGGTCGAGCCCTGTTGGTCGAACGCATCCTGGAGCACGGCCTGCGTCCCGAAGAAGCCGCGCAGTCTGCGGGCGTGAGTGTGCGCACCGCCTACAAATGGCTGCGCCGTTTCCGCGAAGAAGGCGCGAATGGGCTCGTCGATCGCAGCTCTCGCCCGCATCACTGTCCGCAGGCGCTTCCCGAAGCCACTCAGGCAAGCATCGTCGCTGCGCGTACCGAACGCCAGACGTATCGCCAGATCAGCCAGAGCCTGAACGTCGGCCACAGCAGCGTCGGACGCGTGCTGGTTCGTCAAGGTTTGAACCGGCTCGCCAGCCTGGAGCCTGCGCCGCCGGTTCAGCGCTACGAACACGACGCGCCCGGCGAGATGCTGCACCTCGACATCAAGAAACTCGGGCGTTTCGAGCGCCCCGGCCACCGGGTGACGGCGGATCGGACGGTGCATTCGCGCGGCGCGGGCTGGGAGTACGTGCATATCGCCATCGACGACCATACGCGCCTCGCCACGGCCAGCGTGCTGCCGGACGAAACCGCCCGGAGCGCTTGCCGGGCCTTGCTGGACGCCGTCCGGTATTACCGCCGTCTGGGCATCCGCTTTGTGCGGGTGCTGACCGACAACGGTGTGGCGTATCGCTCGCGCAAGTTCGGGCGGCTGTGCCGCCGTCTCGGCATCCGGCACAAGTTCACGAAACCGTATACGCCGCGTACCAACGGCAAGGCGGAGCGCTTCATTCAGACGGCGTTGCGTGAGTGGGCGTATGCGCGTTGCTACGAGTCCTCGGCCCAGCGAACGGAACAATTACCGGGATGGCTGCATCGCTACAACTGGCATCGACCCCACGCCAGTCTGGGATACTTGCCTCCCGTCAGCCGCTTGAATTCGCTGAATAACCTGGTGGGGTTACACA
>NCGK01000055.1 GCA_002281735.1 Gammaproteobacteria bacterium 28-57-27 | reverse complement strand
CTGCATGCCGCTGAAGCTCGCCATGCGGTTCGACAGCCCGAAAAACGCCGTGATGGCCGCAATGTCCCAGGCGTCTTCATCGTCAAAGCCGTGTGCCTGCAGCGCGTCGATGTCCGCGTCGTCGATCTGGTCGGACTGCAGGCACACCTTCATCGCAAAGTCGAGCATGGCGCGCTGGCGCGGTGTGATGGCGGCTTTGCGGTAGTTCACGGCCACCTGATCGGCCAGCAGCGGTTTTTTCTCGTAGATGCGCAGGATCGCGCCGTGCGCCACCACGCAATACAGGCACTTGTTGGCCGCGCTGGTGGCGGTCACGATCATTTCGCGTTCACCCTTGGTCAGGCTTCCCGTCGGGTTCGAGCCCTCGTCAACCAGCATCAACGCGTCGTGGTAGGCAAAAAACGCGCGCCATTCGGCGGGGCGACGGGCCAGCGCCAGAAACACGTTCGGCACAAAACCGGCTTTTTCCTGCACCGCCAGCACTCTGGCGTGGATGTCCTCAGGCAGGTCTTTCAAGGCGGGAAAGGGGTAACGCGTCATGATTTGTCCTGTTCCTGTGCTTTTGATATTAAAAAACTATCGTAAAGATACGTTTAATTGAATTTACTAATGATGGGGGAGTTTTTAGCATCGATGCACTGCCCCAGACTCAACCCATTATGGTCGGCAGCCCGTCTAAAACCCAAGGAGCACCGTCATGACCCAGAACCCCGTCGTAGCAGCCACGCAAGACGCCCCGCGCACGGCAACCGAAGCCAAATGCCCGTTCTCGGGCGCCGCTCTCAAACCCACCTCGGCCGGTGGCCGAAGCAACGCGGACTGGTGGCCCAACCAGCTGAATGTCAACATCCTGCACCAGCACTCCGAAAAATCCGACCCCATGGGGGAAGCGTTCGACTACGCCGAAGAGTTCAAGACGCTGGACCTGCACGCCGTGGTCAAGGACCTGCATGCGCTGATGACCGACTCGCAGGACTGGTGGCCGGCGGACTGGGGCCACTACGGGCCGCTTTTCATCCGCATGGCCTGGCATGCCGCAGGCACCTACCG
>NCGK01000010.1 GCA_002281735.1 Gammaproteobacteria bacterium 28-57-27 | reverse complement strand
CACACGCTGAATGGCTCCGGCTTGGCCGTGGGGCGTACCATGGTGGCGTTGTTGGAAAACTTCCAGGATGAGGGTGGGCGTATTGCCATTCCTCAGGTGTTGCAGGCCTACATGGGTGGTCAAAGCCACCTGGGAGTCTGAGTTTTTGTTACCGTTTATGCTCAACGCAGAGGCTCCTTCCTGCGCTAGTTTTACCCCATCGCATGATCTTGAAGCCGACTTGCGCGCCATCTTGAACGACGCCTTGCAACTAGGCGATGAAGCACTGCATTTTAATGCGCAGACGCCCTTGCTTGGCAGCCTGCCGCAACTTGATTCGATGGGCGTTTTGGCGGTGTTGACCGCGCTCGATCAACAGCTCGGGTTGCAAATCCATGACGATGAGATTGATGCCAGCCTGTTTGAAACCTTTGGAACGCTTACCGCGTTTGTGCGTGCGCGGGTGGCATGATTTTTTCGTAGTGTCGTAGGGTGCGCCGTGCGCACCGCAAGCCTGTGTGGTGCGCGCGGCGCACCCTACTACGATGGTTTTTCATCACGGGTGCGTAAGCCCTATAAAACAATAAAGATTTTTCTCCGTGCCCTCGGTGTTCTCTGTGGCTAAACTTCCTGCATTCGTCCATCTAAATAATCTGGTTCCCCAATGCCCCTGCTTACCGTTGACCGCCTTGGCTTTTCTGTGGGCACCCGCGCCTTATTAAAAAATGTTGCTTTTACGGTCGAACCCGGCGAGCGCATTGCCCTGATTGGGCGTAATGGTGAGGGCAAATCCACGTTGTTGCGTATTCTTACCGGCGAGCAACGTGCCGATGAGGGTGTGGTGCGGCTTGAGCCCGGTGCGCGCTCGGCCTATTTGCAACAAGATCCGCGCATGGAATCCGAAGCCACGGTGTACGAAACCGTGTTGCTCGGCGTGGGCGATTTGCACGATGTTTTGCTGAATTACCATGCCTGTATTGATCGCATGACGGCGGGCGATGAAGCGGCGATGGATGAGTTGTCCAGCTTGCAGCACGAGTTGGAGTCACGCAACGGCTGGGATGTGGCGCGGCGTGTAGATGAAGTGATTATGCGTTTGGAGCTTGACCCGACGCGCAAGGTGCGCGAACTCTCCGGTGGGGCGCAACGCCGGGTTTTGTTGGCACAAGCCTTGGTGCAAGAGCCGGATTTATTGCTGCTCGACGAGCCGACCAACCATCTGGATATTGCCAGCATTGAGTGGCTGGAAGGCTTTATCCGCGATTTTCGCGGTGCCGTGCTTTTTATTACGCATGACCGTAGTTTTTTGCAATCGCTGGCCAATCGCATTCTTGAACTTGATCGCGGCAACCTCAGTTCGTGGCCGGGCGATTGGGCGAACTATCTGCGCCGTCGCGAGGAGCGCGATCATGCTGAGGCGCAGTTGAATGCTGAATTTGACAAGGTTTTAGCGCAGGAAGAAGTGTGGATCCGCCAAGGCGTGAAAGCACGCCGCACGCGCAACGAAGGTCGTGTGCGCCGTTTGGAGGCGCTGCGTGAAGAACGTTCGCAGCGCGTCAACAAACAAGGCATGGTCGAGGTCAGTCTTGCCAGCAGTAACACCTCTGGCAAAATTGTGGTGGAAGCTGAACATGCCTACAAAAGCTTTGCCGGGCGTGAATTGGTTAAGGATTTTTCCATCCGTATCCAGCGTGGCGACCGCATTGGCTTGGTCGGGCCGAACGGTATCGGTAAAAGTACCTTGTTAAAGTTGATGCTGGGCGATTATCAGCCGGATAAGGGCACAGTAAAAATCGGTACGCAGCTTGATATTGCCTATTTTGATCAACACCGGGCTCAACTTAATCCCGAATGGACGGCGATTGAAAATATCTGCGACGGCGGCGACCGCTTGGATGTGCATGGCGAAAACATGCACGGTATCGGCTATCTACAGCGCTTTTTGTTCACGCCCGACCGTGCGCGCACCAAGGTGTCCTCCCTCTCCGGCGGCGAACGCAACCGACTTTTGCTGGCGCGCCTGTTGGCCAAACCCGCCAACCTTTTGGTGCTGGATGAGCCGACCAACGACCTTGATTTGGAAACCCTCGAAGTCTTGGAGCAAACCCTGCTCGAATACGACGGCACGCTGTTGGTGGTGAGCCATGACCGTGCATTTCTGGATAACGTGGTCACTAGCCTGTTAGCCTTTGAGGGCGATGGAAAAATCCGCGAAGTGGTGGGTGGTTATGCGGATTGGTTGAAGATCCGTGACGCCGAACAAAAAATGCAGGCTAAGGGAGTGACTGGGGCTGTCATGAAGGCAGAAACCGCAAACGCCACACCTAAACCCGCACCCGCGCAAGCAGAGGTGGCTAAACCACGCGCCAAACTTGGTTTTAAAGATCAACGTGAATTGGATCAACTTCCGGCACGTATTGATGCTTTAGAGGCCGAGCAGGCCGAACTGAGCGCACAAAGTAGCGCCCCGACTTTTTATCAGGGCGATCAGGTGGTGGTGAAAACGGTGCTTGATCGACTTATCGCGCTGGGTGAGGAGTTGGAAGCAGCCTATGCGCGCTGGGCGGAGCTGGAAGGGTAACGCAGACGCTGCCATGCGCTGTTTAGCAGCCCGTTAAGCCTGCGTGTCTGGGGCGGGCGGCAGGGTGATCTTGACCCTCAGTCCGTGCGGCTCATTCGGCAGGAGCAATAGCATACCGCCGTGCAGGATGAGGATCTCGCGTGCCAGAGCAAGGCCGAGCCCAAGTCCGGCAGTATGCTCACTGGCGCGGGCAAAGCGTTGCTGCAGACGCGCCAGTTGTTCGGACGGAATGCCGGGGCCGTCATCTTCGATCACGAAGGTGCGTTGCTCATCCTCGCAGTGTGCGTGCACGCTGATGCTCAGCTTGTCGGAGCCGTGCTTGCAGGCATTGTCCAACAGATTGAGCAGCAGCATGCGGATCAGGGTAGGGTCGCCCCAAGCCTGCCAGCAGGGATCGCCGGGAGGGGTGATATCCCACTGGATCTCGCGTTGGGGCCAGTGGTCTTGCACCAGTGCGGCGCACTCCAGGATCAACTCGTGCAGATCAATGGCTTCGGCGTGGGTCTGCACCTGATTCCGATCCATGCGTGCGAGCAGCAGTAGCCGATCCACCAGTGTGCTGAGGTGGCGCGCCGCATGACGCGCTTGGGTCAGCGCGCGCGGGTTGGGTGAATCACTAACTTCCAGCAACTGGAGTTGGGCGGACAAGCCGGCCAGCGGCGTGCGCAACTCGTGGGCGGCGACGGCGGCGAAATGGCGTTCGCGTTCCAGCAGGTCGCGGAAGCGTTCCAGCAGGCGGTCGAAGGACTCGACCACCACGGCCAGTTCGCGCGGCAGGGTGTGAGCTGGCGGCAGCCGAACCTGCAAGGGGTCGGGATTGCGCAGGGCGAGGACAATGGCGCGCAGCGGGCGCAGAGCCAGGGTGGTCATAAAGATGATGATTAAGGCCAGGAACGGCAGTTCGATCAGAGATTGCAGGCTCACCCGCCGGGCGATGCTGGAGGCCAGCTCTTCGCGTATACCGTTGTCTTGCATGATGAGCACGTGATGGTTGCGCTCCGCTGACCACAGGCCGATGTAGCGCCAGTGCATCTCGCCGTCCTCGCCCTCGAAGTCGCCGAATCCGCTCGCGCCGTCCAGCCCGGGTGGGAAGGGGGCGGGTTCGCTGTCCCAGCGCGCCGGGCTGCGGCCATCGTTCCATGTATGGCGCACCAGGATTTTACTGGTGTAGGGGTGAAGGATCGGGGGTTGCGTGGCCGCGCTGGCGCGATCCATGCTGAGGTGCAGACGTGCGAGTTGTTCGAGATGGGCATCGAACAGTTCGTCCAGTTCATGGTGTGCGTCCCCGTAGACGCCAAGCAGAGTGAAGGGCGTTGCGCAGAGCACTGCCAGCAGGACGCCGGCCAACAGGCGCATGCGTAGAGTCATCCGTTCTTTCATGAGCCCCCTCCTGGGCGCAGCCGATAGCCCAGGCCGCGCAGGGTCTGGATGGACTGCGAGCCAAGCTTCTTGCGCAGGTTGGAGATGAAAACCTCCAGAGTATTGCTTGCCACGTCACGTTCCCAGTCGTAGAGCAGGGCATGCAGGCGTTCGCGGCTGACGGTCTTGCCGCACTGCTGCATCAGCATCTCCAGCAGGGCGCATTCCTTGCCCGACAGCTCGATCGAGGTGCCGCGTAGCCGCAGGATGCGGTTGGACGGCTCCAGTTCAAGCTCCCCACAGCTCAGGTGGGTGATGCAGTTTTCGGTGCGGCGACGGCCGAGCGCCTGGATGCGGGCATGCAGCTCGTGCAGGTCGAAGGGCTTGACCAAGTAGTCGTCCGCGCCCGCTTCCAGCCCCTGGATGCGCATGGAGACCTCGTCCATGGCGGTCAGCATCAGCACCGGCAGGCCTTGCAGCGGCGGCGGCTGGCGGCGCAGCCACTCCAGCAGGCTGATGCCGCTGCCCTCCGCCAGTCGCCAGTCGAGCAGCAGCAGGTCATGATCCGCACTAGCCAGAAAGGCGCGCGCCTTTCGCTCACCGGTCGCGCAGTCCACGGCATGACCGCGCTGGCGCAGGAAGCCCGCCACGGCTTCGGCGATCAGGGGGTCGTCTTCGACAAGGAGCAGGCGCATGGCAGTATGTCCTCAAATGCAGAAAGGCAGCGGTGCGAGTATCGCACCACTGCCTATTGATCCGGCCAGCTTTATCCGTGATTGTAGGTCGGCATTCATGCCGACATGTCGGGCTAAAGCTCGACCTACGTTCAAGGCTAATTCGTGCCGGAGCTATAGTGAAACGGATGGCATGTCGAGGCGATCTGTATAAAGCCAAGGATAGCTTTATACAGCGTCTACTCAGGCGAAGCTGTCCGCCATCAGCGTGTTGAACCAGGTGTTCATCTGGCTGAAGTTCTTGCTGCTGATGGAGGCTGCTTCTACCACGCCCGCGCCGCTCGGCACCATGGTCTTGCTGTTGCCATCATATTGGTAGACGACGGTCAGCCAGCTCGCGGTGCTATTGGTGATGGGGGAATAGCAAGCCGAGTTGGTCACCGGTGCGGGGTCTGGCTGCTGCCCAAGGAAGGCTCGCACGATGGCATCGGCGCAGACCTTGGCTTCCTGGTTGGCCACATGACCCGCCTTGGGCTGGGTGGTGGCGGAGGCGTCGCCAATGATGTGAATGTTCGGCACGGCGGTGGATGCGTAGCTGAGCACGTCCACTCCGGCCCAGCGTCCGCCGCCCGAGTTATTGGCCCCGGCCAGATCGACGACTGTGCCCGCCCGCTGCGGCGGGATGACGTTAATGACCTTGGCCGTCAATGCCTGTTGCGCGCCGCCTTGGGTGAAACTCACCGCGCGGGTGGTCTTGTCTACCTTAATGCCACTGACGCCAGGGCGGTAGTCGATGATGCCAGCATGGGTCTGGGTGAAGGCGAGGTTGAAGTTGTGCGGCTCGGCCTGGATGGCGGGGTTTTCATCCAGCACCACGACTTTGCAGCCGCTCTTGCCGGAGGTCTTCAGGTAGTCGGCCACCAGACAGGCGCGCTCGTAGGGGCCGGGCGGGCAGCGGTAGGGCTTGGCCGGAATGGTCATGACGAAGGTGTCACCGCTCTGCATAGCGGTGATCTGGTCGCGCAGGGTCTGGGTTTGCGGGCCGGCGTGCCAGGCATGCGGGAAGGCGCTCTCGTAATCCGCCTGAGTGAGGCCGTAGGCATCGTCAAAGCGGATGCCTGGCGCAAGCACGAGGCGGTCATAGGGCAGACTCGTGCCGTCTGCCAGGGTTAGGGTGCGAGCCTGGGCGTCGATGGCGACGACCGTGCCGTTGCGAACCTGGACGCCATACTTGCTGGTCAGGCTGGCGTGGCTGTAATTCAGACTGGACAGGGTGCGCCCGCCGGACAGCACTAGATTGCTCATGATATTGGAGACGTAGGCGGGGTCTTTTTCCACCAGGGTGACTTCCAGTCCGCTGCCGCCCCACAGGCGCAGGTATTTCGCCACGGTGGCACCGGCCATGCCGCCGCCGACCACGACGACCTTACGGTTCGTAATACCGGTTTGTGCTAGGGCAAAGTTCACGTTGGAGCCGTCGCCGTTGTTATCGTCGTCGCCGCGCAGCAGGGGGGGGAGTAGCATGGCACCGCCCGCGAGGCAGAGGCTCAAGAAATGTCTGCGATTCAAGTATTCACGATTCATTGTTTATCTCCGGAAGGGGTGGTCTGTACGCCGGATTTTTCTGACCCGGCATCGAACAGGGATGGGTTGAATAGACTGCGCCAGGCGTGCTACCGGCTGGATGGGCGCGCAGCGTTCGTACGCACCGAGGCCAGATAGGCTGAAAGTTGTTCAAGCTGTTCCCGGCTGTAGCCGAGCGCGTGCACGCTCATGATCTTGGCCTTGGATTTGGCGCGTTTTTCGAGCATTTCTTCCATGATCTCGTTCGCACCGAGTCCGGCCAGCCGGTCAAATCCGCCCACGCCATTGGTGGCGTGGCACTGGAAGCAGTTGGAGGCGAGCAGACGACCGGGCATGGCTGGGGCGCTGACGGTCGCTCCCGCACCCAGCGCCGGGGCATGGCCATCAGAGAACACGGGAGTGGCGGCGAAGGAAAGCAGAGCCGCGATCAGGCCGGAAGTGCAGCATGCCTTTGGGTTGAGGCAGGAGGGCGCGCTCATCTCAGTTCACCTGGTTGAGGTAGGTCACGATGGCATTGAGTTGGGCGTCGCTGTAGCCCTGGGCATGGGCGGCCATAATGTCGTTGGCGGCGATTTCGCCACGGTACTCCCACACCTCGCCGGCCTCGCCGCCCGTGATTCGCTCGAAACCACCCACGCCATTGGTCGCGTGGCACTGGAAGCAGTTGGAGGCGAGCAGTCGGCCGGTGGAGGACGCCGGTGCGATAACGGTTTCGGTCGGCGGCGGGGCAACCACAGTGTCTGTGGGAGGTGGGGTAATCACAGTGTCTGTGGGGGGCGGGGTATCGCCATTGACGGTCGTGGCTCCACCGCCTCCGCCGCAGCCCATCAGGGTCATGACGACTGCAGTCGTCAACAGGAATCTCGTGCGCATCTTGAAACCTCGCTTTGTTTTACAGTACAAGGCTGATATTAGATGGCGAAGCTGAAGCGCACCTTAAGAGCGTGCTGAATACCCCTCAGCACGCGGGGGCGGGAGCGACTGATAGATACCTTGTTTTCCCTTGCTATCCCCTCACCGCAGGCAACATGGATTTTTGCGCATGTCGCTCTTAATTGATACAGCACGGATGCCGGAAGGGACAGCGAGGAGGAATCAACGGCGCTGGATCGCGCAGCGAGACCGAAGGGTGTCGGGCAGGCTCATCGGCTCGGGGACGAGCCTCCTACACCCAGAGTCTTGTGCAAAAAATCAGACAATTGTGAGCCAGAATTATAGGACGGATTATTTGCCCGCCAGTTGTTTGGCTGCATTGCGCCGCGCAATTTCATCCCAGTCAATGTTGTTACAAGCCTCGCACTCTTCTTTGAGGATGCCTAGTTTGACGAACAACGCATGAACCTTGCAGCCGACGCAGAAGCCGAGCACGCTTTCCATCCACATAAACCCAAGGCAGACCCACACCAGAATCAGCGGGATCCAGTAGGGCATAAAGCTTACGGTATCGGGCAGTAACGGTTGTCCGGCAAGGCCGTTGACAAAGTCAGCGACGGGCACCGGGTTAAAGAATACGAGGCAGACGGCAATCAGGGTTGCGCCGATGCTCCAGGCAAAGCGTTTCGGCGCGAGTGGCTTCCATACCGGTGCCGTTTTGCGCGCGAGGAAGGTTGAGATCAGGATGGTGGGGGACAGGCGTGAGGTGAAGACTGTCATGCCCGCCAGCATTTCGAACAGGCCGTAGAACAGTACGCCGGTTTGTACCGAGTATTCCCAGGTGCGTTTAACGACCTGCGCCGCGTAAATAGTGTGACCATCCCAGTCGGTCTCATAGGTGTCGACCAGCGAGTTGCCATCCACAATCCAGCGTGTACCCCAGATCGCGTCGATCAAGGTGAGTGTCATGTACAAAGGGATAATGAGCAAAATACCAGCACGAATACGCACGGCGACTTCGTTACGCAAAACCGCCCCAGCGGCGTTCAAGCGCCTCGCCGTACTAAGTGTACTGTCTTCGGCGCTTTGCCTTGCTGGAACACTTTTGCGTAAGTCCTATGCTTGATCCTGGCGAGCCCTTGAAACGAGTACTTCAGCAGGCCGCTGGGTTTTTTGCTGCGTCGGTATCATACGCCCCGCATAAAAATCTGCGCTTTGCATGTTTTTATGCTGCATTAGCAATGGCTTATGGTTTGGCTTGTTTTTTGAGTTGCGCCAGAGCTTGTCTGGCTTGGGTCTGCGCGTCAGCGGCTGCGTCCGCATAGCACCAACGCAGATAGTGTTCGGTGAATTCAGCGGCCAGCGGGGCAAGCTCCGGGCGCTGTCTGTGCAGGCGTTGCAACAGGGCGCGCGGGGATTCGCTAGGGATGATTTCCACGCCACGCTGTCGCAGTTGTTTTAGAAACGCGAGCCAAACGCGTTGCTGCGGGCTGCGTTTGGGTTGTGCGCGCCAGTGCTGCACAAGTTTGATGGCGATCAGGCTTAGAGCCAGACTCAGCACAACCAGTCCCCACAGGCGCAGGTTTTGATTGCCGACCCAGCCCAGCGCCTGCAACAGTTTTTGCTGGTCGCTGGCATCAAAGCCCAGTACCCAGCGATTCCAGCGGTTTTCCAGGCCATCCCAATGCAAACGCGCGCGGTGTAAAACCCCAAAGTCGCGGCGTAATGCGCCTGGGAGCTGTTCGGTTGCCGTGGGCACAGCCGCAGCTGCGCCGCCTTCAATGCGATCCGGGGCGACGCTGGCCGTGGGGTCGATGCGCACCCAACCCTGCCCATCCAGCCAGACTTCTGCCCAAGCATGCGCATCGCCCTGGCGCACGATCCAGTAGCCTTGCGGGTGGCGTTCGCCGCCTAAATAGCCCGTGACGACGCGGGCGGGTAGACCGGCCGCACGCATCAGCAGAACAAACGAGGTGGCGTAATGCTCGCAAAAGCCGGCGCGGGTATTGAACAGGAAATCGTCCATGCCATCCTGCTCGGACAGCAACGGCGGTTCGAGGGTGTAGCTGAACGCCTGTGTCCTGAAATGCTCAAGTGCGCGTTGAGTGCGTTCCAGTGGCGGCAGTGTGCGCCAGCTTGCGCCAAGATCCTGCAACAGCGGGTTATCGGCGGCAGGCATGGCAAGGCTCAGGCGGCGCAAAGGCGCGGGCAATTCAAGATCAAGCTTGGCTTCGGGGTCGCTTTTGAGCTGGATGATCTGGCGTGCATCCTGTGGCAGCCTGAAACGCAAGCTGTGGTCGCCCAGGATATTAGCCCCGCTGGGGGCGCTGAGCGGACGATCCAGCGCGGGCAGAATCGTGCCATGGGTGGGCTCCAGCATCAGGCTGTATTCGAGCGGCGTGCCCTGAGTCTGCACGCGCCGGGTGCGCTGTTCGTCACTGAGTAGGGCAAACTCGGGTGGCAGGCGCTCCCAGCGTTGGCCGTCGTAGCCCCAAAACACCGGGCCGCGCCAATAGAGCTGATTGCGCTGTGGCTCGCGGTCGTTGAAGCTGGCACGGAAAGCCAGTTCGGGTGAACGCGAAAGCTGGCTGATGCTGCCGGGCTCCAACTCGTCGGACAGTCCGGTGGTGGCTTGCGAGGTTTGCGGCAGGCCAAACAGCGGCGCGCTGGGGCGCGGCACGATAATGAACAGTACCACCGCCAGCGGCAGGCTCCACAGCAGTGGCTGCAGGCTGGATTGCAGGCTCGTCCCCAGCGGGCGCGGTTCGGCATTGTGACTCAGCTCGTTGAACAGGCTGACCAGCAGCGCAAAACTGAGCAGCGACCACAGGGCAGTGAACGGGCTTTGGTCGAACAGGAACAGGGTGAACAATAAAAACAAGCCCAAGAGCACCACCATGCGCGCATCACGCAGGTTGCGTGCTTCCAGCAGCTTGAGCGCGGTGAGCATCAAGATAAAACTGACCCCGCCGTCGCGCCCGATCAAGGTGCTTTGGCTTGCCCACACCAAGGCCATGCCGCCCAGCATGAGCAGAACCAGCAACAAGCGTGGTGGTGCGGGTAGGCGTTGCTTTAGATGCAGAAATTGCCAGCCGAAGCCCAGCGCAATCCACAGGCTGATTTGCGGCGGCTGGTGCAATGCGTGTGGCAGCAAAATCACGCCAATAATCAGCAGCACGCGCAGGCGCATGGCCGCCGAAAGTGGTGCTGCAATGGTCTTGCTCTGTTTACGTTGGAATAGGCTCATGTGGCCTCGGCTAAAAGACGCAGGCAAAGTTGGCGCTGCGCATCGCCCACACCGGCCTGGGTCGCCGGGCGGCTATGCAGGCGTAGCGCATAAGGTTCCTGCTGGTGTTCGCAGTGCAGAATCCAGGCGGCCAGTTGCGATAAACGAGCTTCCAGCGGCAGATCCAGCAGCAGGGCTTCATCCAGTACTCGCGGTATGGGCTCCGCCGAAGTGTCGCTACCAAATTGCTTGATGCGCAGCACAGGATGCTCCGGGCTGGACTTGGCGAGCGATTTCCAGTGGATGCGTGCGGGGCTATCGCCCGCCTGATAGTTGCGCAGACCATGAAAATCGTCCTGTCCCTGGCTTTCATTCGGGCGTGCCATATCCGGCAGGGGGCGTTCGCCCTGTGGTGCGGGATAAACCCAGTGCTTGCCCGCCAGCGGATAGATGCGGGTCACGCGCAACAAGCCGATGTGGTCGCGTGTGCTCAGGCGCAGGTTACCCGCGAGATGGACGCCGCGAGGACGCTGCGGCAGTGTCAATTGTTGCGTGGGCTGGTTTTTCTCGCTTTGGCGGATGTCGCGTGTTGTGGACGAAAAAGTCGCGTCTGCCGACACCAGCGCCATGTCCAGCCACAAGCCCTGCGCCCCGCTGAGCTCAAGCTGGATGTGCAGTGGCGTGTTGGCAAAGCCGGAGTCAATCTGCACGAGCTTGACCTGCACGCGATCCAGCCGTGTGCGCAGACCGATCAGCCCGCCGATGGCCAATGCCGTCAGCCAGAAGGCAAAGAAAAAGCCCAGGTTGTTGGCGTATTGCGCCGCACCGAACAGCAGCACCAGAACCAGCGCCAAAAAGGGCAGGGCGAGCGGTTCGATGTGCAGGGCTTTCATGCCAAGTTCTCAGGACAGGTTTTCAGGCGGCGCGACCCGTTCCAGCAGCCAGTGCGCCGGATGCGAATGGCTTTGCGCAAGAATGGGGTCGGCAAACAACAGACGATGACCGGTGATATGTGAAGTGAGCTGGCGCACATCTTCTGGCTCCACATGCGTGCGGCCATGTAATAGTGCCCAGGCACGCGCGGCGTTTAGCCAACCCAGCCCGGCGCGGGGCGAGAGACCATGCACGAAAATACCGTGTTGCCGACTGGCGCTCAAAAGGTCGAGCAGGTGTTCAATCACCGCCGGGCTGGCGTGAACAAGGTTGACCTGTGCGCGCAAATGCAGCACTTGGTCGACGTTCAGACAAGGCTTGAGTCCCTGTGCCAGCGAGCGTGTACTGCCCAGGGATAACATCAGGTTTTCGGCGCGGCGGTCGGGATAGCCGAGCGAGAGACGGAATAAAAAGCGGTCCAACTGGGATTCAGGTAGAGGGTAAACGCCATGCTGCTCCATAGGGTTTTGTGTGGCAATGACGAAAAAAGGATGCGGCAAGGGGTGCGTCACGCCATCCACACTCACCTGCTGTTCTTCCATGGCCTCCAGCAGGGCACTTTGCGCTTTGGGACTGGCACGGTTGATCTCGTCGGCGAGCAGCACTTGGGCAAAAATAGGCCCTGGCTGGAAGCGGAACGTACTGCTGGCGGGCTGGTAAATGGACGCACCGATCAGATCGGCAGGCAGTAAATCACTGGTGAATTGCAATCGATGCGCTTGTAGCCCCAGCGTTTGCGCCAAGGCCGTGGCCAAGGTGGTCTTGCCCACACCAGGAATGTCTTCCAGCAAAACATGCCCCCCGGCTAATAAGGCAGTGAGGGCAAGACGGATGCGATCCTGTTTGCCGATCAGGGCTTCGGAAACTCGCGCGATAACGCAATCAAGCTGCGCGCGAATGGGAGGGCTGGGGGTGTTAGACATAGTGTTTGTGCGCTGAGGTAGAACTAGGCTTAGTTTAAGTTGAAGTGCGCGAATCGCGAATGTCATCACCGCCTCCATGTCCAATTTTAAGCGTTGTAGTGGCCTATATCTTATGAATCCACAAAAAATGTGCTATCGTGCCGCGCTCATTGAAACCAGATCACCCGAATGGCTCATTTTTTGGGGGTGTGGTGCATGTTTTTTGCGAAAGTGGCGGAATTGGTAGACGCACTGGATTTAGGTTCCAGCGCCTCTGGCGTGGGGGTTCGAGTCCCCCCTTTCGCACCATATTCTTAACCCCAATGCCGTATATGTGGTGTTGGGTTTTTTCTATCTGTGATGATGTACTTTTGGGGTGTTTGACGTGCAAGTAACTTTGGAAACTGCGGAAGGCCTGCTGCGCCGTTTGTCGATTCATGTTCCGGCGGCTCGCCTGGATGAAGCCACCGAGCTGCGCTTGAAAGAAATTGGTCGTCGCGCGCGCGTCGATGGTTTTCGCCCCGGCAAGGTTCCCGCGCAGGTCATCCGCCAGCGTTATTTGCCACAAGCACGCGAAGAAGCGTTAGATAACATTGTGCAAAGCACCTATGGCGAAGCTCTGCAGCAGCAGGCTTTGAACCCTGCGGGCGCGCCACGCATCACCGAGTTCAAGTTGCCTGAAGGTGAGGAAGGCTTGCGTTATGTGGCCGAAATTGAGGTTTTTCCCGAAATCACCTTGACCGCGATGAGCGAAATTAAAATCGAGCGTCCGCAAACCGAAATCAGCGATGCTGACGTGGATGTGATGATCGATAGTTTGCGTAAGCAACGCGCCAGCTTTGCAGCAGTTGAGCGTGCAGCGGTAGACGGTGATCGCGTGACGGTGGATTTCAAAGGCAGTATCGATGGCGAAGCGTTTGACGGCGGTTCCGCTGAAAATATGCCCATCACGCTGGGTCAAGGTGCTTTGCTGAAGGATTTTGAAGCACCCCTCGCTGGCATGACGTCTGGTGAGAGTAAGACGATTGAAGTTACCTTCCCTGATGATTACCACGCCGAGCATCTGCGTGGTAAAAAAGCCAACTTTGAAGTCACGGTCAAGGCCGTGGAAGAAATCGTGCTTCCAGAGCTTGATGATGCCTTTTGTGCAGCCTTCGGCGTGAAAGAAGGCGGTGCTGCGGCATTGCGTGAGGAAGTGCGCAAAAACATGGCGCGTGAACTGGATCAGGCGATTAAGCGTCGCTTGAAGCTACAAGTGATGGAAGGCTTGTTGGCGGTGAATGAGTTTGCCGTGCCACAGAGCATGGTTGCTGAAGAGTCTGCGCGGGTGCGTGAACAATTCACCCAGCAAATGCGTGGAGCGCCGCAAGGCGAGTTGCCGCTCAAGCTGTTTGAAGGTGAAGCGGTGCGTCGCGTGAAGCTTGGCTTGTTGGTGTCTGAGTTGGTTAAGAGCAGCGAACTGCGCGTTGAGCCTGAACGTTTGAGTGCCATGCTGGACGTCATCGCAGCCAGCTACGAAGACCCGGAAGAAGTGAAGAGCTACTACCGCAGCCGCGCCGATTTGATGCAAAACCTGCGAGATATGGCGGCAGAAGAGCGCGTGGTGGACTTCGTGCTGGAGAACGCCAGCGTTGTGGATGTTCCAACCGCGTTTGCTGATGTCGTTAAGCCTGCGCAATAAGACTTTCTATCCTCTCCTCAAGACGATCAACAAGAGCGATCAATATGAACTCAGCGTACCGTAGCAGCATCGATGAAATGGCGGGGCTCGTGCCGATGGTGGTGGAGCAGAGCGCGCGCGGTGAGCGGGCGTATGACATCTACTCGCGGCTGTTGAAGGAGCGGGTGATTTTTATCGTCGGTGAGATTGAAGATCACATGGCCAACCTGGTGGTGGCGCAGTTGCTGTTTTTGGAATCCGAAAGCCCGGACAAAGACATTCATCTGTACATCAACTCGCCGGGCGGCGTGATTACGTCCGGCATGGCGATCTACGACACCATGCAGTTCATCAAGCCGGATGTCAGTACCTTGTGTATCGGTCAAGCGGCCAGCATGGGTGCGTTCCTGCTGGCGGGCGGTGCCAAGGGCAAGCGGTTTTGTTTGCCCAACTCGCGGGTGATGATTCATCAGCCGCTGGGTGGCTTTCGTGGCCAGGCTTCAGATATCAAAATCCACGCTGAAGAAATCATCAAAACACGCAATCGCATGAATGAGTTGCTGGCTTTCCATACCGGTCAGCCCGTGGAGCGCGTTGAGCAGGATACGGATCGTGATAACTTCATGGATGCCGATATGGCTCAAGCTTATGGTTTGATTGATAAGGTTCTGAATCGTCGCGAGTCTTGAGTGAATTTATAAAAGTTTTCTTGGCTTGAGTTTGTATCGTGGATGATGTTTTACCGCCCCCGCCGTGCGCTTGCATCGCGGGGGCTATTTTATTGTGTGGTTTATTGTTCAGGCTTGTTGTGGGCTTGCATCTGCGGCTGAAAAGCAGCATGTTTGTCAGCAGAATGATATTTGAGAATGACGTTTTTAAGAGGTCGCCCTAATGGCTAAGAAGATTGACGACACCGCAGAAGGCAAGCTGCACTGCTCGTTTTGTGGCAAGAGCCAAGATGCCGTGCGTAAATTGATTGCCGGCCCGTCGGTATACATTTGTGATGAGTGTGTTGATTTATGTAACGATATTTTGCGTGAAGAGTTACAGGATCAAACCGAAACCAGCGAACGCAAGTTGCCGACACCGCATGAAATTCGCGCCATTCTTGATGAGTATGTGATTGACCAAGGCGCAGCGAAAAAAGCTTTGGCTGTTGCAGTGTATAACCACTACAAACGCTTGGATTTGTTTGCCAAGCGCGGCAAAGCCAATGAGTCCGAGGTGGAAATGGGTAAGAGCAATATCTTGCTGATCGGTCCGACAGGCTCCGGAAAAACGCTGCTGGCGGAAACCTTGGCGCGTATTCTGGATGTGCCGTTTGCGATTGCCGATGCCACCACGCTGACCGAAGCCGGTTATGTGGGGGATGATGTTGAAAGTATCGTGCACAAACTGCTGCAAAAATGCGATTACAACGTCGAACGAGCGCAGACTGGCATTATCTTTGTGGATGAAATCGACAAGATCACGCGCAAGGGCGACAACCCATCCATCACGCGTGATGTGTCGGGTGAGGGCGTGCAACAAGCCTTGTTGAAGCTGATTGAAGGCACCGTGGCCGCCGTTCCGCCGTCAGGTGGGCGCAAACATCCGCAGCAGGATTATCTGCATGTGGACACCTCCAACATATTGTTTATTTGCGGTGGAGCCTTCGAGGGCTTGGATAAAATTGTGCAGCGTCGTGCCGAAAAGGGCGGGATTGGCTTTGCGGCGGATGTGAAAAGCAAGGATGACAAGCGTTCTTTGAGCCAGCTTTTCAAAGATGTTGAAGCCGAAGATTTGGTGAAGTACGGCCTGATTCCTGAAATTGTAGGGCGTTTGCCGGTGACGGCGGTGTTGGAAGAGTTGGATGAAAAAGCGCTGGTGCGCATTCTGACCGAGCCAAAAAATGCCTTGACCAAGCAGTTTGCCAAATTGTTTGACATGGAAGACGTGCTGCTTGAGTTCCGTCCCGAAGCGCTTAACGCGGTGGCCACCAAGGCCATGCTGCGCAAGACCGGCGCACGCGGTCTGCGTACCATCTTGGAACATACCTTGCTTGATACGATGTACGACTTGCCTTCGTTGCAAAACTTACAAAAAGTCGTGGTGGACGAAGCCAGTATCAAGGGTGAGGCTAAGCCTTACTTGGTGTTTGATAATCCTGAAGTTACTCGCGTGGCTTCGTAGTCAACGCTCGGTTAAACCACTTTGATAGGGTGGGCGTACTTGTAACAAACAATCACGCCCTTAATGTCCAAAACATTAGTCAGCGTTTTGCTGCATTTGCATTGAGGAGACATTAAATGCCCCATTCTGAAGTTGAAGCTTCCAAAATTGTAGCGCCCGTCAATGTGACGTCAGGGCATGTACCTGTGTTGCCGTTGCGTGACGTGGTGGTCTATCCACACATGGTCATTCCCCTGTTTGTGGGGCGTGAAAAGTCTATTGCAGCGCTTGAGGCTGCGGTGCAGACCAACAAGCAGATTGTGTTGGTTGCGCAAAAAAGCGCAGATATTGATGATCCGATGCCGGAGGATTTGCACAGTATCGGTACGCTGTCGCAAATTTTGCAGCTGCTGAAATTGCCCGATGGCACGGTCAAAGTACTGGTCGAGGGCAGTGAGCGCGTGTATGTGGAGCACATGGCGCAGACCGAGGTCTATTTCACGGCCAGCGTGAGTGCGATGGCTGAGGAAGCTCCGCCGGATGAGCGCGATCTGGACGTGCATCGCCGCACGCTGCTAGGGCAATTTGAGCAATACGTCAAGCTCAACAAGAAAATTCCGCCGGAAATTCTAAGCTCGCTTGAGGGTATCGATGATGCCTCGCGCTTGGCAGACACCATTGCGGCACACATGGCGCTCAAGCTGGAAGAAAAACAGCGCATTCTTGAAATGGTGGTGGTTGCCGAGCGCATGGAACAGCTTATGGCGCTCATCGAGGCTGAAGTTGAGCTGTTGCAGGTGGAAAAGCGCATCCGTGGCCGCGTTAAGCAGCAGATGGAAAAGAGCCAGCGCGAGTACTACCTCAATGAGCAAATGAAGGCCATCCAGAAGGAACTGGGTGAGATGGAGGATGCCGCGCCGAGTGAGCTTGAGTCGTTGGAGCAGCGCATCCAGAGCGCCGGAATGCCCAAGGAAGCGCTGGAAAAAGCCCGCGCCGAATTGAATAAACTCAAAATGATGCCGCCGATGTCAGCCGAGTCCACCGTGGTACGTAATTACCTCGACTGGCTGCTGCAAGTGCCGTGGAAAAAGCGCAGCAAGGTGCGCAACGACTTGAGCTTGGCCGAGCAGGTGCTGGATGTCGATCACTACGGTTTGGAGCGCGTCAAGGAGCGCATCCTTGAGTACCTCGCGGTGCAACAGCGGGTCAAGGCGCTCAAGGGGCCGATTTTGTGCCTCGTGGGGCCGCCGGGTGTGGGCAAAACCTCGCTTGGACAGTCGATTGCCAAGGCGACCAACCGTAAGTTCGCGCGCATAGCCCTGGGTGGGGTGCGCGACGAGGCGGAAATTCGTGGTCATCGCCGCACCTACATAGGCTCGTTGCCGGGTAAGATCGTGCAAACCTTGTCCAAAGTAGGGACAAAGAATCCGCTGATTTTGCTCGATGAAATCGACAAAATGTCGAATGATTCGCGCGGTGACCCGTCCTCAGCCATGCTGGAGGTGCTCGATCCTGAGCAAAACAACAGCTTTGCCGATCATTACATGGAAGTGGACATTGATTTGTCTGAAGTCATGTTTATCGCCACGGCGAATAGCTTGAATATCCCCAGCCCCTTGCTGGATCGGATGGAAGTCATTCGTCTGGCGGGTTACACCGAGGATGAAAAGGTCAATATTGCCCATCGTTATTTATTGCCTAAGCAAATGAAAAATAACGGTTTGCGTGATAATGAATTGCTGGTGAACGAGGCTGCGTTACGCGACATCGTGCGTTACTACACCCGTGAAGCTGGTGTGCGTAATCTTGAACGTGAAATCTCCAAGATCGGGCGCAAGGTGGTGAAAGAGATCCTGTTGGCGACACCGGAAACCAAGGCCAAGGGCGCGATCAAGGTCACGCCAGAAAATTTGGACAAGTACCTTGGCGTGCGTCGCTTTAGTTTCGAGCGCGCTCAAGAGGCGAACCAGATCGGTCAGGTCAATGGTTTGGCCTGGACGGAAGTTGGCGGCGACCTGTTGACCATTGAATCGGCCATTATGTCGGGCAAGGGCAAGCTGAGTTTTACCGGTCAGCTCGGTGAGGTGATGCAGGAGTCGATCCAGGCCGCGATGACGGTGGTGCGTTCACGGGCGGAGTCTTTGGGTATCGCACCTGATTTTCATGAAAAGCACGATATTCATATTCACGTCCCCGATGGCGCGACGCCAAAAGATGGGCCGAGCGCGGGCATTGCGATGTGCACGGCCTTGGTATCGAGTTTGACGGGGATTCCCGTGCGCGCGGATGTCGCCATGACCGGTGAAATCACCCTGCGTGGTGAAGTCATGCCGATCGGCGGGCTGAAGGAAAAACTGCTTGCCGCGCATCGTGGTGGCATTCGGATGGTGTTGATTCCTGAAGAGAACCGTAAGGACTTGGTGGAGATTCCGCAAAATGTCAAAGACAAGTTGGACATTCGTCCACTGAAATGGATTGACCAAGTGCTCGAACTGGCTTTGGCCGAACCGCCGCGCCCGCGCGTCGAACCGGTGGTGCCTGTCGAGCTTGCTGGGCGTGTGGCAGGTTTGGTTGATGCGCCCTTGGCGCACTAGGTTGGCCGCATTCGACCAACGCGCATTTAGGAGGGTATTTGCGACTTGGCGTTGACGCTGTGCAAGCCCCTTGTTATAAAGCAGCACGCCCTCGCGCCTATCTTCGACGGGCGTTGCGTGCAACTTGCCAAGTGGCAGGTGTCGTACTCAGTGCCTGTCTAGCCCACCTATCTAAAACAAGGATCTTCAAGCCATGAATAAATCTGAACTGATTGATGCCGTTGCTCATTCTGCCGACCTCACCAAGGCATCCGCTGCCAAGGCTGTGGACGGCGTGATTGCAGCCGTCACCGAAGCCCTCAAGAATGGTGAGCAGGTCACACTAGTCGGTTTTGGTACCTTCTTGGTGCGCGAGCGCGAAGCGCGTACCGGTCGTAATCCGCAGACCGGCGCTGAAATCAGTATCGCCGCCTCCAAACTGCCTTCATTCAAGGCAGGTAAGGGCTTGAAGGATGCCGTGAACGAGTAAGTTTGGGTTTTTCCTCCCCTCTAGCCCCTCGCGCCTGCGCGTGATGCCTTTTGAGGCATATCGCAGGGCGGGGGGCTTTATTATGTTTGAGACAGCCCAGTTTGACTCCGGGCATTCATGAAGAGATATTGCTGCCATGTTGATGGATTTACGCGAAAAAATTTCCGGTTGGATTGCCTACACCATTGTCGGTTTAATCACCGTCCCCTTTGTTTTGTGGGGGGTGGGTGAATACTTCCAAGGTGGGCAAGCTCAACCGCTCGCGACCATTAATGGACAGGACATCAGTCAGAGCGCCTTTGACCAAGCCTATGAGCAGGAACGCCAGCGTATCGCGCAGCAGTTTGGTGGCACCGTGTCACCGGAAATGCTGGAAGGCATGGGGATCAAGCGCCAAGTGCTGAATGGCCTGGTCATGCGTGAAGTACTGAGTCAGTATGCGCAAGCCAATGGCCTGCGCGTGAGTGATGCCGAACTGGCGGGTTTGTTGCGCTCTATCCCGGCGTTTCAGGAAAACGGTCAATTCAGCCAAGCACGTTACGAACAAGTGCTGCGTTTACAGGGTCAGGTTCCGCAAAGCTTTGAGCCGCTGGTGCGCCTGGATCTCGTGGTGCAACAACTGCAAGACGGTATCGCGCAATCGGCTTTTGTGACTCAGGCTGATGTGGATGGCTATGTACGTCTGCGCGATCAAATTCGTGAGGTTGAGGTCTATCTTCTGCCTGCCGCTCAGCGCCTCGCGGCGATCAAGCCGGATGAGGCGGCGCTGGAGGCCTATTTCAACGCGCACCAAGCGGACTTTCGCCGTTCGGAACGTGTGCGTGTAGAGCGTCTTGAACTGAGTGTTGAAAACTTGGCCAAGCTGATGAAGCCGACTGAAGAAGATGTGCGCGTGGCATATGAAGCCTATGTGGACGCACAAAAGCAGCTTGAAGCACGCCAGGCGCGGCATATTCTGATTACAGTCGAGTCAGGAGTGGATGACTCAGTGGCGCGCAAGACCATCGAAAACCTGCGTCAGCGCGTGGACAATGGCGAAGATTTTTCCAAGTTGGCCGAAGAGTTTTCTCAAGACCCAGGTTCCGCCAAGCAAGGTGGCAAACTCGGTGCGGTGACACGCGGCATGATGGTCGAACCGTTTGAAAAAGCCTTGTTTGCCCTGCCCAAAGTAGGAGCCGTCAGCGAACCTGTGCGTAGCACATTTGGTTGGCATTTAATTGCGCTGGATAGCATTGAACCCGTCACAGCCAAGCCTTTGGAGGCTGTGCGTGCACAAATGGAGCAGGATGCGCGTCTGAGTATGGCTGAAGCGCAATTTCATGATTATGCCGACCGCTTGGCGACCCTGACGTACGAGCACCCAGACAGTCTGTTGCCTGCGGCTGAACAGTTGGGCTTGAGTATCACTCAAAGCGATTGGCTGGAGCGTGCGCAGGCGGGCGATAAGGCCAAGCTGATTCAAGCGGCTTTCAGTGATGATGTGCTCAAGCAGGGGCGCAACAGCGAGGTGCTGGATTTGGGCAACCAGCAGGTGGTGGTGGTTCGACTGCTGGAGCATGAAGACGCGGCTGACCAGCCGTTTGCCAGTGTGCGTGCCGAAGTTGAAAAGCGTCTGATTGAGCAAGAGTTGAATAAGACCATGCAGGCCGAAGCGGAAAGTGTGCGCCTGGCTGTGGCGCAGGTGGGCGAGCTTGCTCAACCTGCGGGCGCGCAGCGTTCATTCAGCGGCGCCATTAAGCGCCAGTCGCGCGAAGTCGAAGCCGACATTGCACGCGCCGTGTTCGCGATGCAACCTCCTGTGGCAGGCAGTGTTTCCACCCAGGCGTTGCGTTTACCCTCCGGTGACTATGCGGTGTTGCGCTTGTTATCGCTCAAGCCTGGTGATCCTGCCCTTGTCCCGGCGGACGAGCGTCAGCGTTTGATGCAGGAGCTGCGTCGCAACCAAGCCATGAGCGACGGCGCAGTGTTTGATGCTTACTTGCGTGCCAAGGCCGAGATTACTCAGCGTCAGGATATTTAAACTGTTTAGCCACAGAGAGCACTGAGGACGCAGAGCTTAAATCAGCAACGCTCACGCTTGTGAACAACGCAACGACATAGAGCTCGCTGCGCGATTTCTTAAATAATCTCTGTGCTCTCTGTGGCAAAAATAAACAGCCCACAGCACGAAATCACCCTGACAATCAACGGTCTTGTTAGCCAAGACTGGCACAAAGGTTGATAATGCGCAGCCATTCTCATCCTGTGCCAAGCCCATGCTCCCCGCCAAAAATATCTTTTCCTACAAGCCTTATTGGGCGAAACGTTTCGGTCCCGCGCCGTTTTTACCGATGTCGCGGGCGGAAATGGACAAGCTTGGCTGGGATAGCTGCGACATCATTATCGTGGTGGGTGACGCCTACATCGACCATCCCAGCTTCGGCATGGCGGTGATCGGGCGCATGTTGGAAGCGCAGGGTTTTCGCGTAGGGATTATCGCCCAGCCGGACTGGACTTCGGCTGAAGCCTTCCGCCAGCTCGGTAAGCCGAATCTGTTCTTTGGTGTGAGCGCGGGCAATATGGATTCGATGGTGAATCATTACACCTCGGATCGCCGCCTGCGCCATAACGATGCTTATACCCCGAACGATGAGCACGGCAAGCGGCCGGATCGCGCGGTCACGGTGTACGCTCAGCGTTGCCGCGAAGCCTATAAAGATGTGCCGGTGATTATTGGTGGCATCGAGGCCAGCTTGCGTCGCATTGCTCACTACGATTACTGGGCGGACAAGGTGCGCCGCTCGGTGTTGCCGGACAGCAAGGCCGATCTGCTGGTGTATGGCAATGCCGAGCGCGCGATTGTGGAAATTGCGCATCGTGCAGCCAAGGGCGAGCATCCGCGTGAGATGAGCGATATTCGCGGCACAGCGTTCATGCGCGATGGCATTCCTGATGGTTGGGTGATGCTGGATTCCACTTCCATCGACGAACCGGGGCCACTCGCACCGCCGATTGATCCGTATGCCATGACCTCGGCAGCCTCGTGTGACAAAAAAGAGGAAGGTGCGGCGGACGAGGGGGGGAAGACCATCGAGTTCAAAGTCGTGCATCTGCGCCGCGAAATCCCGCGCAATCATCCGCGTGAGCTGTCCGTGGTGCGTCTGCCTGCCTATGAGCAGGTGCTGAATGATCCTATCCTCTACGCCCATGCCTCGCGCGTGCTGCACCTGGAAACCAACCCCGGTAACGCGCGCGCTTTGGTACAAAAACACGGCAACCGTGACGTGTGGCTCAATCCGCCACCGATTCCGCTGACCACGCCGGAAATGGACGGCGTGTTTGACCTGCCCTATGCGCGTGCACCGCATCCAGCCTATGGCGAGGCCAAAATTCCGGCCTGGGACATGATTCGCTTCTCGGTGAATATCATGCGCGGCTGCTTTGGCGGCTGCACGTTTTGTTCGATTACCGAACACGAAGGCCGCATTATCCAAAGCCGTTCGGAAGCCTCCATCCTGCGCGAGGTCGAAGAAATCCGCGACAAGGTCAAGGGCTTTACCGGCATCATCTCTGATCTGGGCGGGCCGACCGCCAATATGTACACCCTGACCTGTAAAGACGAGAAAATTGAAGAAAACTGCCGTCGTCTGTCCTGCGTCTACCCGGATATTTGCAAAAATTTGAATACCGACCACGGGCCGTTGATCTCGCTGTACCGCAAAACTCGCGCGCTACCGGGGATTAAAAAGGTGCTGATTGCTTCTGGTCTGCGTTACGACTTGGCGGTGCAATCGCCGGAATATGTCAAAGAGCTGGTGACGCACCATGTCGGCGGTTATCTGAAAATTGCCCCGGAACATACCGAAGGCGGGCCACTGTCGAAAATGATGAAGCCCGGTATGGGAACCTATGACCGCTTCAAAACCATGTTCGAGAAGTTCTCTCTCGAGGCGGGCAAGGAGCAATACCTGATTCCGTATTTCATTGCCGCGCATCCCGGAACGACCGATGAGGATATGCTCAATCTTGCGTTGTGGCTCAAGGCCAACGACTTCCGCGCCGATCAGGTGCAGGCCTTCCTGCCCAGCCCCATGGCGCTGGCTTCGGCCATGTACCACTCCGGGCGCAACCCGCTGCGCACCGTGCGCCGTGAGGGCACCGAAGAAGTATTCTCGCCCAAGGGTCTGAAGCAACGCCGTTTGCACAAGGCCTTTTTGCGCTACCACGATGCGAATAACTGGCCCTTGTTGCGTGAGACGCTGAAAAAAATGGGACGTGCCGATCTGATTGGCAATGGTAAGCGGCATTTAATTCCGACTTGGCAGCCCGAAGGCACAGGCGATGCGGGCGGCGAGGGCGTGCGCACGGGACGCAAAAATGGAGCGCAAACTTTTTTGACCAAACACACTGGCTTGCCACCACGCGCTGATTTGCCTGTGCGCGGCGAGCGTCCCGCGGCTTCATCCACGGCCAAAAAACCTTTCGGCAATAAAGCAGAAACAGCAAGAACCTCAACGAGTCGCGCTGCGCCTGCTCGCCCCTCTGCCGTTTGGCCACCCAAAAAGACCACCGTCAAAAGTCCAGGCAGCGCCGCTGCGCCCAAGGCCACAACGCCGCGTGGGAAGAATACCCGTAGTAAATAAAGTCAATGCTGTCGGCGTAAAAATGTTTGATGCGCCCTGAGTGGCGTAGCAAGCTAATCTTGACTTGCTTCGTCAACAAACTCACACAGGGGGACACACCATGAAGCGCATTGCAATGATGAGCCTAGGTATTGCGGCCTTGGTCATGGGAACAGCGGCTCAGGCCAATCCGGAAATGGTTGCCAAGGGCGAAAAGCTGCACGCCGAGAAATGTGCGGCCTGCCACGCGGCACCGCACGATGCCAAATTTTATACCAGCCGCGTTGGTAAAGATTTGAAAACTAAAGCCAGCCTGAACACCAAGGTTCAGGCCTGTGCCAACCACTTCAATATCGACTGGTTTGACGACGATATTGCGGCGGTGACGGAATATCTCAATACCAAGTATTACAAGCTCAAGTAAGTTGGTTTTGGTTGACAGCAAAAGCGGCGATATTGCCGCTTTTTTAATGCTTGAAATCAATTAGCCACAGAGAACACAGAGCTTACAGAGGGGAGTTCATCTCTGAGGTCTCTGTGTTCTCTGTGGCTAAAAAGTTTTAGCTCTTTGAAGAGTCGCCTTCAGCCACGTGATACAGCGGGTCTTCCTTGATATTCACCTCGACCAGATCGCCCGCTCTGCGCAGCAATTCGCGGCAATCGGAAGCCAGATGGCGCAGATGCAGCGCCTTGCCTGCCGCACGGTATTTTTCCGCCAGATTATCAATCGCCTCCAAGGCTGACTGGTCGGCCACCCGCGAGCGCGCGAAGTCGATCACCACATGCTGTGGGTCATTTTTGAGGTCGAACAGTTCGGCAAAATTTTGCGCTGAAGCGAAGAACAGCGGGCCGATCAGCCGATAGAGCTTGCTGCCGTCGGCAAGCTGCTCGGTTTCCACGCGAATATGCTTGGCGTGATCCCAGGCAAACAGTAGCGCGGATACGATCACTCCGGTGATGACTGCGAGGGCGAGGTCGGCGACCACCGTAATGACCGCCACCATAATGCTGATAAGGATTTCATTGCGCGGCACCCTGCCGATCATATGCAAGGTTCCCCACTCGAAGGTGCCGATCACCACCATGAACATCACGCCGACCAAGGCGGCCAGCGGAATCTGCTCGATCACCGGCGCGAGAAACAGAATGAACATCAGCAACACCAATGCCGCCGTGATGCCGGACAAGCGCCCGCGTCCGCCGGATTCGACGTTGATAATGCTCTGGCCGACCAGCGCGCAGCCGCCCATGCCACCGAAAAATCCGCTGGTGATATTGGCTGCGCCCAGCGCCACGCATTCCCGATTTGGCTGGCCGCGTGTTTCGGTGATGTCATCCACCAGTTGCAGGGTCAGCAGGCTTTCGATCAGCCCCACCCCGGCAAACACGAAGGCATAAGGCAACACAATCCACAAGGCTTCCAGCGTTAGCGGTACTTGTGGAATCGAAAAATCCGGCAGCCCCCCGGCAATGGAAGCCATGTCGCCCACGGTGCGCGTATCCAGGCTAAAGACAAAAGCCAGCAAGCTGACCACGACAATGGCCACCAGGGTCGAGGGCACGGCCTTGGTGAAACGCGGTAGGACATGCGCAATCAGCATGGTCAGAGCAATCAGGCCGAGCATGATGTAAAGCGCCATGCCGCTGATCCATTCGTGCCCACCGTCCGGGGTGGTGATTTTGAACTGCTCGAACTGCGCTAGCAAAATGACGATCGCCAGCCCGTTGACGAAGCCGAGAAACACCGGATAGGGCACGATGCGGATGAACTTGCCCAGCTTGAACAGCCCAGCGGCGATCTGGATGATCCCCATCAGCACCACGGCGGCCAGTAGGTATTGCGGCCCGTGTTGCACCACCAAGGCCACCATGACCACGGCCAGCGAACCAGCGGCGGCGGAAATCATGCCGGGGCGACCGCCAAACGACGAGGTAATCAGTGCGACCATAAACGCGGCGTACAAACCCATCAATGGATGCAGCTGCGCCACCAAGGCAAAAGCCACGGCTTCGGGTACGAGCGCCAGCGCCACCGTCAGGCCGGAAAGCACATCGGCGTGGGCATTTTTAGGGGTGTGAGAGGCGAGGAGATGGAACACTAAACGGTACCTTTTGGCGAGACGGAGATAGCGCTTCTTGGCTCATTATGCTTGAATGCTGCCCTCTCCGTGTGGTGGGGCAGTGGGTGCGGCATCGCTTGTAGAGTGCAAATGAGCAAGCTTTGCCTTTCATGCGTTTGGGATTGTCATGTTTTTAGGAGCGAAGTTGATGAACAAAAGATCCTTTTTGAAACTTGTTTTGTTGACCACTGTAGGCGGAATAGGCGTTGCAGAGCCTGCCCTAGCCGCCAAGCCCGTGATCGCTGCCATCACGGAGCAAGATGTGTTGCAGGCTCAACAGGCCTGGGCTCAAGGCATTGTTGAAATCGGCAAGGTCTATCAGGATGGCGGCGACTACAAAGCGGCAGCCAGCAAGCTGCTCGATCAGCTTTATGGTTACGGTCACGGCAAGGTGCTGTTCAAGCCAACCAAGGCAGCGTATGACCAGTTCCGCGAAACCAAGGCTGAGGCCATGTCTTATTTTGTCGGTGGTGAAAACCCCGAAGATCATGGCTTTGCCCTGCAACCCTGGTCAGCCGTACGTTTTGAAAATAACGGCATTGTGATTGATGCCGATGCGGACACTGCCGAAGCCATGGGCAATTACTTCTTCACTGATGCCAAGACGGGCAATGAAGTCAAGGTTGAGTACACCTTTGCCTACAAGCGCCTCAAAGATGGCCGCGTGGTGATCTTCCTGCATCACTCCTCGCTGCCTTATCAGCCCGTAGCGCACTAAAAATATTTCGCTACCCCTGAAAAGCGGAACCCCTCTTGATTGAGGGGTTCGCTGTTTCTGCTGCTGGGATAAGGCTTACACGTCGCGCAGCAGCTCGTTAATGCCTACTTTGCTGCGTGTTTTGGCATCGACTTTTTTCACGATCACCGCGCAGTACAGGCTGTACTTGCCGCACTTGGAGGGCAGGTTTCCGGAGACGACCACCGAGCCTGCGGGAACGCGACCGTAATGCACTTCGCCGGTTTCGCGGTCATAAATCTTGGTGGACTGGCCAATGTACACGCCCATAGAGATCACCGCGCCTTCTTCGACGATGACACCCTCGACTACTTCGGAGCGCGCGCCGATAAAGCAGTTGTCCTCGATAATGGTTGGCGCGGCTTGCAGTGGCTCCAGCACGCCGCCGATGCCCACGCCGCCGGAGAGATGCACGTTCTTGCCGATCTGGGCGCAAGAACCGACGGTGGCCCAAGTGTCCACCATGGTGCCCTCATCCACGTAGGCGCCGATGTTGACGTAGGAGGGCATGAGTACGCAGCTTTTGCCGATAAAGCTGCCACGGCGCGCCATGGCGGTGGGGGCAACACGAATCCCGGCGGCGCGGAATTGGGCATCGTTCCAACCCGCAAACTTGGGTTCGACCTTGTCGTAAAACTGGATGTCGCCGCCGCCCATGATGCGGTTGTCGTTCAGGCGGAAAGACAGCAGCACGGCTTTTTTCAGCCATTCGTTGACCGTCCATTGACCGACGGATTGGCGCTCGGCTACGCGCAGCGTGCCGGAGTCGAGCAGGCTCATGGCCTCGTTGACCGCGTCGCGCACGTCGGTGGGGGCGTTGGCTGGGGTGAAATCGGCGCGGTGTTCAAAAGCGTCTTCGATCAGTTGGCGTAAATTGTCCATGAGGTATTCCTAACGAGTGAAGGGTTAAAGGGTTTGGCAAAAGTTTTTAATGCGCTGAGCAGCATCCAGACATTCATCCAGTTCGGCCACCAAGGCCATGCGCACATAACCTGCGCCTGGATTGATGCCATTGACTTCACGCGACAGATAGCTGCCGGGGAGCACGGTGATGTTCTGTTCGGCAAACAGGCGACGGGCGAAGTCGGTATCGGCAATGGGGGTTTTCGCCCACAGGTAAAACGCGCCCTCCGGCATGGCGACATCCAGCGCGCCGTGCAAAATGGCTAGCACGCGGGTGAATTTGTCCAGATACAGGGCGCGATTCTGTTCGACATGCGCCTCGTCGTTCCAGGCCGCGGCGCTGGCGATTTGCGTGGGTGGGGGCAGGGTGCAACCGTGGTAGGTGCGGTACAAATGGTAGCTTTTGAGCATCTGCGCATCACCCGCCACAAAGCCGGAACGCAGGCCGGGCAGGTTGGAGCGTTTGGAGAGCGAATGGAACACCACACAACGGGCAAAGTCATCACGTCCAAGTTTGGCACAGACTTCGAGCAGGCCAACGGGCGGCGCGCTGTAGTACAGCTCGGAATAGCACTCGTCGGAGGCGATAATGAAGTCATGCTCGTCCGCCAGTTCGATCAGGCGGCGGTAAGCGGATTCCGGCAGCACTGCGCCGGTGGGGTTGCCGGGTGAGCAGACGTAGATCATCTGGCAGCGTTGCCAAACCTCGGCGGGGATCGTGTCGAAATCCGGCAAAAAGCCATTCTCTGCCGGGGTGGGGTAAAACCACGGCTCCGCACCCGCCAGATAGGCCGCGCCTTCGTAGATTTGGTAGAAGGGGTTGGGCATCAGCACCAGCGGTTTGCTGTGGCGATCAACAATGCACTGGGCAAAGGAAAACAGCGCCTCGCGCGTGCCGGAAACGGGCAAAATTTGACTCGCCGGATCAACCTTGGCGTTAAAACGCTGTTGCAACCAGCCGGCAATCGCAGTGCGCAAAACCTCGTTGCCGCGCGTGAGTGGATACTGACCGAGGCCATGCAGATGATGAATCAGTGCTTCGACCACAAAGGCCGGTGAGGCATGTTTCGGCTCGCCAATCGACAGCGCAATGTGTTCTAAATGCGCGGGTGGCGTTGCTCCAGCCTTGAGTTGGGTGAGCTTTTCAAACGGATAAGGCTGCAAATGGCCAAGATCGGGGTTCATGAATGGACAAAGCTGGTGGAGAATGGCGCGGAAGTATACTCGAACAGGTGGGCTATGACGCTGGCGAATACAATTTTAGGGCTGCATCACGTCAGTCTTTTGGTGGCGGATACGGCGCAAAGCCTGCGTTTTTATGTGGATGTGCTTGGCCTTGCACCCATTGAGCGCCCTGATTTGGGGTTTCCCGGTGCGTGGCTGGCCTTGGGTGCACAACAACTGCATCTAATGGAATTGCCTAATCCAGATTTGATCGTGGGTCGGGTGGAACACGCGGGGCGCGATCGGCATTTTGCCGTGCAGGTGGCTGCACTTGAGCCGTTCGAGCTGCGTTTGCAGACGGCGGGCGTGGCATTCACGCGCAGCCGTTCCGGGCGGGCATCGATTTTTTGCCGCGACCCGGATGGCAATGGGGTGGAGTTGATGGAAGTGGCGTTGTGAATGATGGCTGCATAGCGGCGGTATTGCGCGCGGCGCAGGTTCGGTTAGTGAACTCCGATAGCCCGCGTGCGGATGCGGAAATTTTACTGGCGCATGTCATTGGCAAGCCGCGCAGCTATTTTATGGCTTGGCCGGAGGCAGCGTTGTCGGCGTTTGAGGTAGCAGCGTTTGAGGCTTTGCTGGTGCGTCGCGTCGCGGGCGAGCCAGTGGCCTACCTGATTGGTTCACGCGGATTTTATGGTTTGGATTTGGCGGTGTCGCCTGCGGTATTGATTCCGCGTCCTGAAACCGAGTTGTTGGTGGAGGCGGCTTTGGAACGCTTGCCGATAAAACCCTGCCGCATTGCGGATTTGGGTACGGGGAGTGGAGCGATTGCACTGGCTTTGGCGAGCGAGCGCCCGGATGCGCAGGTGGTAGCAGTGGATGCTTCGCCTGAGGCTTTGGTTGTGGCGCAAGAGAATGCACGCAATCTCAATCTGGCGGTGGATTTTCGTCTGGGGGATTGGTGTTCCGGCTTGGCGAATGAGAGGTTCGAGATGATCGTGAGCAATCCGCCCTACATCCGCGCGGATGATGCACATCTGGCGCAGGGGGATGTGCGCTTTGAACCCACCATGGCCTTGGCTTCGGGGGCGGATGGCTTGGATGCGATTCGGGCAATTATTGCTTGTGCGCCGCAGTATTTGTCGCCCGGAGGCTGGTTGCTGTTTGAACATGGCTACGATCAGGCCGAGGCGGTGGCGGCGTTATTGTGTGCGGTGGGGTTTGTGGCAGTGGAGTCGCTGATTGATTTGCAAGGACATGCACGGGTGACCCTTGGACAATTATCTTGAGGCGCCGTTCTGTGGAATAATCAGCGCCACTTTTTCTACCTGAGTTGATCCCAATGGACGAAAACCGCAAGAAGGCTTTAGCCGCAGCCCTGGCTCAGATTGATAAGCAGTTTGGCAAGGGCACGGTGATGCTGATGGGCGATAGCAGCATCTCGCGTGATGTGGACGTTGTTTCCACCGGCTCGCTGGGCTTGGATATTGCTCTGGGTATCGGCGGTTTGCCGCGTGGTCGTGTGGTTGAAATCTACGGCCCGGAATCTTCAGGTAAAACTACCCTGACGCTGCAGGTGATTGCTGAAGCGCAAAAAATGGGCGGTGTGTGCGCGTTTGTGGATGCGGAACATGCGCTGGATCCGACCTATGCCGGTAAGTTGGGCGTCAAGGTGGATGATCTTTTAGTGTCGCAGCCGGATACCGGCGAGCAGGCGCTGGAAATCACCGACATGCTGGTGCGCTCGAATGCGATTGATGTGGTGGTGATCGACTCGGTGGCCGCGCTGGTGCCGAAGGCGGAAATTGAAGGCGAGATGGGCGATTCGCACGTTGGCCTGCAAGCGCGTTTGATGAGTCAGGCCTTGCGTAAACTCACTTCGAATATCAAGCGTTCAAATACGCTGGTGATTTTTATTAACCAGATTCGGATGAAAATCGGCGTGATGTTTGGTAGCCCGGAAACCACCACCGGCGGTAATGCGCTGAAGTTTTATGCCTCGGTGCGTTTGGATATTCGCCGCATTGGCTCGGTGAAAAAGGGCGAGGAAGTCGTCGGTAATGAAACCCGCGTGAAAGTGGTGAAAAACAAAATGGCGCCGCCGTTCAAACAGGTTGAGTTTGAAATTCTTTACGGCGAAGGTATTTCACGCGCTGGTGAAGTGATTGAGCTCGGCGTGGCGAATGGTTTTATTGATAAATCCGGTGCTTGGTATAGCTATAAAGGCGATAAAATTGGTCAAGGCAAAGAAAATGTGCGCCTATGGCTGAAAGAGCATCCTGAAAAAGCCACGGAAATTGAAAATAATATCCGTGCCAAATTGATGGTCACGGGTGCGGGAAGTAAATCGGTAGAGAGTGATGAGGCGCTTGCCGAAGAGTTCTGAGACCTTTGACGAAGGCTGGGGCGATGCGCTTGAGCCTGAGCTGAAGCTTGAAACGACGCTGGATGCGCATGAAATAGCCTTACGCCTGTTGACGCGACGCGAACATGGCAGCGGCGAGCTGGCGCACAAGCTGCAACAGCGCGGTGTCTCGCGTGAGCAGGCGCAGGAGGCGATTGCCGAGCTGGCTGAACAAGGCTGGCAAAGTGATGCACGTTTTGCAGAACAGTTTGCGCGCGATCATGCGGCGCGTGGTGACGGCCCTCTGAAGATTCGTGCCGCCATGCAGAGCCGGGGTGTGCATGAATCGGCAGTGACTGAAGCCATGCGGGCGCTGGATGTCGATTGGGCAGTTTGCGCAGGCGAGGTGCGACGCAAGCGCTTTGGCACGGATCTGCCGCAGGATGCCGCCGAGCAAGCGCGGCAACAACGTTTTTTAATGACACGCGGCTTTGCCGCCTCGGATGCCCGCATGGCGGTGCGATCGAATGACCTTAACCAAGACTAGAAAAGTATGAATACCGCTGAAATCCGTGCCAGTTTCCTTGAATTTTTCCAGTCCAAAGGTCACACCATTGTGCCTTCCAGCAGTTTGGTGCCGGGCGATGACCCAACTTTGCTGTTTACCAATGCGGGTATGAATCAGTTCAAGGATGTGTTTTTGGGTTTCGATCAGCGCCCGTATGTGCGTGCCACCAGTTCGCAAAAATGTGTGCGCGCGGGCGGCAAACATAATGATTTGGAGAATGTGGGTTATACCGCGCGTCACCATACCTTCTTTGAAATGCTGGGAAATTTTAGTTTTGGCGACTATTTCAAGCACGATGCAATTAAGTATGCGTGGGAATTACTGACCGAAGTTTACAAATTACCCAAAGATAAGCTTTTGGTTACGGTGTATGCCGAGGACGATGAAGCATTTGATATTTGGGTCAATGACGTGGGTGTGCCAAGTGAGCGCGTGATTCGTATCGGCGACAACAAGGGCGCACGTTACGCTTCGGATAACTTTTGGGCGATGGGCGACACCGGGCCTTGCGGGCCGTGTACCGAGATTTTCTACGATCACGGCGAGCATATTTGGGGTGGGCCGCCCGGTTCGGCGGAGGAAGACGGCGACCGCTATATCGAAATCTGGAACAACGTGTTCATGCAGTTCAACCGCGATGAGCACGGCGTGATGCACCCGCTGCCCAAGCCGTCGGTGGATACCGGTATGGGTTTGGAACGTATCTCAGCCGTGTTGCAGCATGTGCATGCCAACTACGAAATTGATCTGTTTCAAGCGCTGATTAAGGCCGCTGCGCGTGAGACAGCCTGCGCGGATATGGAAAGTCCGTCACTCAAGGTGCTGGCGGATCACATTCGCGCCTGTTCATTTTTACTGGCAGATGGTGTGATTCCAGGCAATGAAGGACGTGGTTATGTGCTGCGCCGAATCATTCGCCGCGCCATTCGCCATGGTTACAAGCTCGGTGTGCGCACGGCGTTTTTCCATAAGCTCGTGCCGGATTTAGTGGCCGAAATGGGCGCGGCGTTCCCGGAGTTGGTGCAGCATCAGGCGCGGGTGATTGCGACCTTGAAGCAGGAAGAGGAGCGTTTCTTCGAGACCATCGAGCATGGCATGGCGATTGTTGAGGCCGAATTGGCGGCGTTGGTGTCTGTTGGGGGTAAGGTTTTCAATGGTGACGCAGCCTTCAAATTGCATGACACCTATGGCTTCCCACTGGATTTGACCCAAGATATCTGCCGCGAGCATGACATCCAAGTGGATGGTGCCGCCTTTGATGCCGCCATGGCGCGGCAGAAGGAGCAAGCGCGTGCCGCAGGCAAGTTCAAAATGGCGACCAATTTGGACTACGACGGCCCCGCAACGGCATTTCATGGCTACGAGCTGATGGAAACTAACGGCAATATCCTTGCTCTGTACAAGGATGGCGTGGCGGTGAATCAGCTGAATGAAGGCGAGATGGGCGTGGTGGTGTTGGATGACACAGCGTTTTACGCGGAGTCCGGCGGGCAGGTGGGCGACCGGGGCGAGTTGCGCTCCGTGCATGGCATCTTTGCGGTCGAGGATACACAGAAGATTCAGGCCACGGTGTTTGGTCACCATGGCGTGGTCAAAACCGGTAGCTTGAGCGTGGGTAACGGCGTGCGTGCCAAGGTGGATGAACTGGCGCGGATGCGCACCATGCGCAACCATTCGGCCACGCATTTGCTGCACAAGGCGCTGCGCGAGGTGTTGGGTGAGCATGTGCAGCAAAAAGGCTCGCAGGTTGACCCTGACAAAACCCGCTTTGACTTTGTGCACAACCAGCCGATGAGCAATGCGGAAATCCGCCGCGTGGAAAATATCGTCAATGCGGAGATTCTGCGCAACGTGGCCACCCAAACCCGTGTGCTGCCGATTGCCGAGGCGCAGACCTTGGGCGCGATGATGCTGTTTGGCGAGAAATACGGCGAGGAAGTGCGCGTGCTGGACATTGGTTCGTCGCGTGAGCTGTGTGGTGGTACGCATGTCAGTCGTACCGGCGATATTGGCCTGTTCAGTATTACCGCTGAAGGTGGCGTGGCGTCAGGTGTGCGCCGGGTGGAAGCCGTTACGGGTGATAATGCCTTGGCCTATATGCAGGGCATGGAAACTGCGTTGGGCGGTGTGGCCGGTACGCTGAAAGTGTTGCCGAAAGAGGTTCCGGCGCGGGTGAATGCGGTTCTTGATCAGGTGCATAAACTTGAACGCGAGTTGTCGGCACTGAAAAGCCGCCTGGCGACCGTGCAACGTGCCGAGTTGCTGCAACACGCGGTGGAGGTGGGTGGCGTGTGGGTGCTGGCCGCGAGCATGGATGATGCGGATAGCGAAACCTTGCGCGAATCGCTGGATAAACTGCGCGATCGCTTGCTGAATGCAGTGATCGTGCTGGGAAGCGTCACCGACGAGGGGCGCGTGTTGCTAGTGGCAGGCGTCACCGCCGATTTGACCAAGAAAATCAAAGCGGGCGAATTGGTTAATTTCGTCGCACAGCAGGTTGGTGGCAAGGGCGGCGGTCGCCCGGATATGGCGCAGGCGGGTGGCTCGCAGCCGGAAAACCTGTCAACGGCATTGGCGAGTGTGCTGGATTGGGCGCGTGAGCGTTTGAGCAGATAAACGTGCGTATTTGCTGATTTTTTAAGGCGTTTTTATTAAACTGCCCGACTTCGTGATGACCCGCAAGTGCGGGTTGTTTTTTATAAAACGTCCAACTGTGACGTTTTTATGGCATTTTTTGTGGCGATAATGGCATGGCACTGATTGTTCAAAAATACGGCGGGACTTCAGTCGGTACGGTTGAGCGTATCGAGAAGGTCGCTGAGCGCGTGATGCGCTGGCGTGCGGCGGGGCATGACATTGTGGTGGTGACTTCGGCCATGAGTGGCGAAACCAACCGCTTGCTTGGCATGGCCAAGTCGATTGACCCTAACGCCTCACCGCGTGAGCTGGATATGTTGGCAGCGACCGGTGAGCAGGTCACGATTGCCCTGTTGGCGATGGCGCTGCACAAACGCGGGCAGGAGGCGCGCTCCTACACTGGGGCGCAGGTACGGATTTTGACTGACGATGCCTACACCAAGGCGCGTATCCGTGAAATTGATACCCAGCGCATTCGCGATGATTTGCGCGAAGGACGTGTGGTGGTGATCGCAGGATTTCAGGGCGTGGATGATGAAGGCAATATCACCACCTTGGGACGCGGCGGTTCGGACACCAGCGGCGTGGCGCTGGCGGCGGCCTTGAAGGCGGATGAGTGCCAGATTTATACCGATGTGGATGGGGTGTACACCACCGATCCGCGTGTGGAGCCGAAGGCGCGCCGACTGGATAAAGTGACCTTTGAAGAAATGCTGGAAATGGCCAGTCTGGGTTCCAAGGTTCTGCAAATTCGTTCGGTTGAGTTTGCGGGTAAATACAATGTGCCGCTGCGGGTTTTGTCGAGTTTTGATGAAGGTGCATTTGAGGATCATCCCGGCACGCTGATTACCTATGAGGAAAATGGTATGGAAGAGGCTTTAATTTCGGGAATCGCATTTAATCGTGATGAAGCCCAGTTGACGATCAAGGGCGTGCCGGATGCGCCGGGCGTGGCCTATCGCATTCTGGGGCCGATTGCCGACGCAAATATCGAAGTGGACATGATCGTGCAGAATATTGGCGCGGACGGCACCACGGACATGACCTTTACGGTGCATCGTAACGATTACGCCAAGGCGATGGACGTATTGCAGGGCATTGCCCAAAACGTGGGTGCGCGCCAAGTGGCAGGGCTGGCCAATATCGTCAAAGTCTCGGTGGTGGGTGTCGGTATGCGCTCACATGCGGGGATCGCCAGCACCATGTTTGCTGCCTTGGCGCGTGAAGGCATCAATATCCACATGATTTCGACCTCGGAAATCAAAATTTCCGTAGTGCTGGATGAAAAGTACCTGGAGCTTGCCGTGCGTACCTTGCACGAAGCGTTTGGACTGGATAAAGCACACTGAGCAAGGTCTTCTGTATCGACCGCTCGGCTCGACTCTGTTATGTTCAACCTCACGTGGTTTCATGGCGGGTCGAGTAGCCCAAGGAGAGAACGATGTTAATTTTGACCCGTCGCGTTGGAGAAGTGTTGCGCATCGGTGACGATGTTTCCATCACCATTCTGGGTGTCAAAGGCAATCAGGTACGTATTGGCATTGATGCGCCCAAGGATGTCGCCGTACACCGCGAGGAAATCTACCAGCGCATCAAGCGCGAAGGCGATGCGGGCGAAGCCGGTCACGAGCTCGGGGGCGATACGTTTGAGGATGATGCAGCGCGTTGATTCATCCGCGCATTGACCGCATATTCTGCTTGCCAGAGTAGGGCTGCGCAGCTAGAATGCGCCCTCTTTGGAGACATGGCCGAGTGGCTGAAGGCGCACCCCTGCTAAGGGTGTATAGGGGAAACTCTATCGAGGGTTCGAATCCCTCTGTCTCCGCCATAAAATTCCAAAAAGCCCATGAAGTTCATGGGCTTTTTTTTGCCTTGTTATTGATCCGGCACGATTAATCCATGAAAGCGTAGGGTGCGCCATGCGCACCGATGGGTTAAACGGTGCGCATGGAGCACCCTACGACCCGGATCAATAAACCGACATGCGCGCTGGAGCGCCGTCTCGGTGTGGTGCCATCGGCGCGAAAACATCGGCTCGGGACGAGTCTCCTACGCCCAAGATGCTCGGTCACAATTCAAACTTCATCAGCCCGGATCAATAGCAGCTCATGCGCCAGCTTGCATGAGTGCCTGCGTTCATTTTTTTGATTCGTTGGCGCACTCCATCCCCGCTATCGACTATTTGCGTGCTATAACCATCTGACGCTGTAGGTGTTTATGATGTCTCCGCTGTATGGGGTGGATAAGCGTTGCGCATCCAGCGCCTGCTCTTGGTGGATGCGCTACGCTTATCCACCCTGCAAAGACTATAAACAAAAAGGTCGATGATTTTGGAGCGAACATGAGCGAGCAAACCAACCCGTCCCTCCTCTTGCCCTTGATCCTGGTCGTCGAAGACAACCCGGTAGAAGCGGAGCAGCTGCGTTGCGTTCTCTCTCAGGCAGGTTATGCGGTCAGCGTGGCGCAGAATGGTGAGGAAGGCCTGCAAGCGGCGCGTGTCAGCCGCCCCGCCCTGGTGATGAGTAACGTCATCATGCCGCTGATGAATGGCTACGCGTTATGCCGTGCGCTCAAGTATGACGATGCACTGTGGAATATCCCGCTGATCCTGCTCTCGGATATGTCGGAGCCGGAAGACATTGTCGAGGCGATCAATTGCGGTGCTGATGCCTACATCGTCAAACCCTACGCGGAGTTCAATTTACTGACCCGCATCCGTTCCCTGCTGAATGCGCCCATTGAGCGGCGGCGGGGGGACGAGCGGCGCGAGGAAATGGTGGATTATGGTGGCAAGCGCTTTGCCATCGTCGGCGGTGGTCAGCAGATACTCAATCTTCTGCTTTCAGTGTACGAGAATGCGCTGCAACAGAACCGTGAGCTGAGAACCGCCCAAAGCCAGGTCAACCTGCTCAATGCAAGCCTCGACCGGCAGGTGCGCGAGCGCACGGCAGCACTGCACGAGCAAACCGTCTTTCATGAATCCCTGATGGAAGCCATACCCGTCCCGGTGTTCTACAAGGACAGCCAGGGGCACTATCTGGGCTGCAACCGGGTCTTTGAGGACATGCTGGGCAAGCGCCGGGCGGACATCATCGGCAAATCGGTGTTCGACCTGTACTCCAGGGAGATCGCGGAAAAATACCACGCGATGGATCAGGCGCTATTCGACCGATCGGGCACGCAGATCCATGACGGGGTCGTTCACGCAGCAGGGGGCGAGATACGCAATGTGGTTTTTCACAAGGCAACTTTCCTACGCGCCGATGGCTCGGTGGGCGGGCTGATCGGGGTGATCCTGGATGTTACCGAGCGCAAGCAGATAGAGGATGCACTGCGCGAGAGCGAAGCACGCTATCACCATCTGTTCGAGAACATGGCTAGCGGGGTGGCCATTTACCAGCCGGATGCGGCCTGCGAGATCTTCCGCTTTAAATCGATCAACCGGGCGGCAGAGCGCATTGATCAGATGCGACGTGAAGACGTGATCGGGCGCAGCGTCGAGGAGGTGTTTCCCGGCGTGCGCGCTACTGGCCTGTTGGATGTGTTGCAACGCGTATGCCGTAGTGGCGAGGGGGAGCGCCTTGCCACGACCTATTACCAGGACGAGCGCATTACGGGCTGGCGCGACAACTATGTCTACCGGCTTGATTCGGGCGAGATCGTCGCGGTCTATGACGATGTGACCGAGCGCGTGCAGCGAGAAAATCATATCAACAGTCTCAACACCGCCCTGCGCACCCTTTCCGCCTGCAATATTGCGCTAGTCCACGCAGCGACCGAGGAGGAGCTGATCCAGAGCGTGTGCCGCCAGATCGTCGAAACTGGTGGTTATCGGCTGGCCTGGGTGGCTTACCCCAGCGCGGGAACGGACAGCCTCCTCGTGCCCTTTGCCCATTTCGGCGACGAAGGCCTCTTTCAGAGTCACCTCAAACTGGATCATGACCCGGAACATCAGCGGCGTTGCCTGACTTTTGCCGCGTTGCGCGAACGCCAGACTCGGGTATGCAATAACCTTAAGGGCACGCCGGAATGTGCCTCCGACTCATCGCACGAAGCGGGTGTGGCGGCAATCGCGGCTCTGCCTCTGCTTCATGAGAGCGATATCTACGGCGTGCTCACCATCTTTTCGTCGACTCCTGACGCCTTCGGCGCGGTCGAGATCAAGCTGATGGACGAACTGGCAGGCGATCTTGCCTTCGGCATCGTCAATCTGCGCGCCAGAGCCGAACTCAAAAACACCACACGGGCGCTGCGCGCTAGCGAGGAAAAGTATCGGCAGTTGTTCGATGGGTCGCGCGATGCCCTGATGATGCATGCGCCACCTACCTGGGGGTTCAGCGATGCCAACCAAGCGGCGCTGGACTTGTTCGGTGTCGCGAGTAAGGCTGATTTCAGCGTGCTCAATCCGTGGGATATTTCGCCAGAACGGCAGCCTGACGGACATCTGTCGGCGGAGATGGCGCAGGAGGCGATCGCCACCGCGTTGCGCGTAGGGGTCAAGTCCTTCGAGTGGCAAAGTCGGCGGATGAATGGCGAAACCTTTCCAAGCGACGTCCTGTTGACGCGCATAGAGCTGGGCGGCCAGCTATTTCTTCAGGCCACGGTGCGCGATATCACCGCGCGCAAGGCGGCGGAGGCGGCGGTCGAGAACGAGCGCAGCCGCCTCGCCGCGATCTTCAAGACCGCGAGCGACGGCATTGAAATCATTGATGCCGACGGCCTGCTGGTTGATGCCAACGATGCCTTCCTAGCCATGCTGGGCTACGACCGAACGGCGGTCGGTCGCCTGCATGTCTTCGACTATGACGTGCACATGGACAGGGAAAGCCTTCGCGCCAATATCCGCGATCTGATTGCGCGGCAAGGCACTATGCTCCTCGAGACCCAGCATCGTCGCGCCGATGGACGCATCATTGATGTGGAAGTCAATATCAACGCCACCCGAATCAACGGTGTGGATATGCTTTACGCCGCGTCGCGCGACATCACCGAGCGCAAACAGCAGGAGATGGCGTTGCGGCGGGGCGATGAACGCCTGCGGAATGCCACGGAAAGTATGCGCGACGCTTTTATCGTCATCGACGGCGAACAGGGCAGGGTCATCCAGTGGAACTCAGCCGCCGAGGTGCTCTTCGGCTACAGCAAGGAGGAGATGATCGGCCAGTCTCTGCACAATTTCATTACGCCGCCCCGCCTGCGTGAGGCGGCACAAGCGGGTATGGCTGGTTTTAGTCACACCGGACAAGGCGCTGTGGTGGGCAAAACGCTGGAACTACCCGCTCTGCACAAGAGCGGGGCGGAGCTTTCGATCGAACTGACTTTGACCCCCATGCAACTCGACGGAAAATGGTACGCCACCGGCATCGCCCGTGACATCAGCGAGCGCAAGGCGGCCGAAAGGGAGCGCAGCGCGGCGGCGGAATTTCTTCGTACCGTTCTGGAGAGCGTGCCGATGCGCGTGTTCTGGAAGGATACCGACTTGCGTTACCTTGGCTGCAACAGCATCTTTGCCCGTGATGCGGGGCTGCTGCACCCGGCAGATTTGCTTGGCAAGGACGACTTCCAGATGACCTGGCGGGATCAGGCCGAGCTTTATCGTGCTGACGACACACGGGTTATGGCATCCGACGCTCCGGTACTCGGCTTTGAAGAGCCGCAAACCACGCCCGACGGACACACGATCTGGTTGCGTACCTCCAAGGTGCCGTTGCACGATGGTGACGGGAAGGTCATCGGTTTGCTGGGTGTCTATGACGACATCACGACTCACAAGCAGGCAGAGATGAACTTGCGCGAAAGTGAAGCCTTCACCAAGGCCGTGCTGGACAATCTGCCCATGGGTATCGCCGTCAACTCGGCGCTTCCTACCGTTGACTTCAGTTATATGAACGACAAGTTTCCCGAGATCTACCGGACGACACGGGAACGACTCGCTGATGCGGACGCGTTCTGGGACGTCGTTTATGAAGATCCGGCGTTCAGGGAAACGCTCCGCCAACGGGTAAACGAGGATATCGCCAGCGGCGATGTCAAGCGCATGCACTGGGCCGAGGTTCCCCTGGTTCGCATGGGGGAAAAAACCACATACATCACCGCTCAGAACATTCCTGTGCCCGATAAGCCGTTCCTGATCTCGATGGTCTGGGATGTGACCGAGGCGAAACGGGCGGAGGAGCAGATTCGCAAGCTCTCGATGACCGTCGAACAGAGCCCGGAGAGCATCGTCATTACCGACCTCGACGCCAATATCGAATATGTCAACGAGGCTTTTGTGCGCAATACCGGCTACAGCCGTGAAGAGGCCATCGGCCAGAATCCGCGCATCCTGCAATCGGGCAAGACCCCCAAGGTAAGCTACGATGCGCTGTGGCAGGCGTTGACCAGCGGCCAGAGCACGCAACTGGAGTTGATCAACAAGCGTAAGGATGGCAGCGAATATACCGAGCTGGCCATTATCACGCCGATCCACCAGGCCGACGGGCAGGTCACTCACTATGTGGCGGTAAAGACCGACATCACCGAACAGAAGCGTGCCGCCGAGGAGCTCGAACAGCATCGCCACCACCTGGAAGAGATGGTTGCAATCCGCACGCAGGAGCTGAAGGAGGCCAAGGTGGTGGCCGAGGAGGCGAACGCGGCCAAAAGTGCCTTTGTCGCCAATATGAGCCACGAGATCCGCACGCCATTGAATGCCATTGTCGGCCTCACCCATCTGTTGTTGCGTAATAGCAACGATCCCACGCAGAGGGAGAAGCTTGAAAAAATCGTCACGGCCTCGCGCCACCTGTTGGCGGTCATCAATGACATTCTCGATTTTTCCAAAATTGAGGCCGGCAAGCTAAAGCTTAGTGTCACCGACTTCGCCTTCGAACGTATGCTGGATAATGTCATTTCAATGATCGGCCCCCGGCTGCGTGACAAGCGCCTGGAGTTTGTTGAGGATCGGGACGGACTGCCGCCGGTACTTATGGGCGACTCTACTCGCCTGGCGCAAGCGTTGCTGAACTACCTTTCCAATGCCGTGAAATTTACCGAGCGTGGCAGGATTACCATGCGCCTGTCCAAAATAGAGGAGTCCGCCAGCGAGCTGCTGGTGCGCTTTGAGGTGACGGATACCGGCATTGGCATTGAGCCTGAAAAGCTCAGCGAGCTGTTCACTGCGTTTGAGCAGGCCAATGCGCGTCGTTACGGCGGCACGGGTCTCGGGCTTGCCATCACCAAGCGCCTGGCGAGCCTGATGGGTGGCGAGGCAGGGGCGCAAAGCGTGCCCGGTGTAGGTAGCATGTTCTGGTTCACTGCCCGTCTCGGCAAAAGCCAGTTCAGCCTGGCAGAACTGGCCGAGGCGCCTTCTCTTGCTGAACTGAGCCTGCAAGCCATGCCGGTCGACGCTCACATCCTGCTGGCTGAGGACAACAGGATTAACCAGGAAGTGGCGGTGGAGCTCCTGAGCGAAGCTGGGTTGAAGGTGGATCTCGCCAACGACGGCTTCGAGGCGTTGGAGAAAGCGCGAGTCGGCAACTACGACCTGATTCTCATGGACGTGCAAATGCCGGGCATGGATGGCCTGGAGGCGACGCGCGCCATCCGCGCCCTGCCGGGTTGGGAAGCGAAACCCATTCTGGCGATGACCGCCAACGCCTTCGACGAGGATCGCCAGCATTGCCATGATGCCGGGATGAACGACTTTATCGCCAAGCCGGTCGACCCTGACCAGCTTTACGGCACGCTGTTGCGCTGGCTGCCGGGCGCGGAGATCGTTCCGCCCGTTGCCGTAATGGAGTCGCCGCTTCCTGCCGAACTCGCGGCGATCCCCGGTCTGGATGCCGCGCGTGGCCTCAATATACTGAGCGGTAACTTGGCCACTTATCGGCGTTTGTTGCGCCAATATGCGGCCGAGCATGGCGACGATATGACCCGGCTGCGCGAGCGCATGGCGCAGGCAGAGCGCGACGAGGCTCGGCGGCTGGCGCATACGCTGAAGGGTAGTTCGGGCAATCTGGGCGCGATGGAGGTGCAACGTCTGGCTGCCGATCTGGAAGCGGCAATCAAGGACGGGCGCGCTACAGCGGATGTTGAGCGCCTGGCCGATGCCGTGGAAAGTGAGTTGCTGCGGCTGACCGTGGCGCTCCGCATGGCACTGCCGGAAGCAATTGCGCCACCCTATGAAGGCGAAGTGGACTGGACGCTGGTACGGCAGGTGCTGGCCGATCTGGAGCCGCTGCTGGCGGCTTCCAGCATGGAAGCCAACCAGCTCGTCGAGATCCACGCCGCGCTGCTCAAGGCCACGCTCGGGTCATTGGGCGCTGAGCTGGAACAGCGGATCAATCAGTTTCTCTATCCCGAGGCTTTGGAGACCCTGAAACTGGCGTTAAAGGAACACCGGGAGCTGGCGACACCATGAATGTTGATTTCATGGCGGCGACTTCCAACATGATTAGGACTTACGCAAAACCGCCCCAGCGGCGTCGGTGTACTGTCTGCGGCGCTTTGCCTGGCTGGAGCACTTTTGCGTAAGCCCTATCGCTCCGGCACGACACGCCATGAATGTAGGTCGGGCTTTAGCCCGACATGTCGGCATGAATGCCGACCTACAATCACGGATAAAGCTGGCCGAATCAATAATGATGTTTCATTGGCGAAAAAATGGAACCATCAGAGGAGGAGATGATGGATCGAATGGCCACGAATCAGTCTGCCGAGATTAACCCGCTGGAGCAAATCCAGATACGTGACGAGGCATTGGAGCAACACCGCCAGCATCTGGAAGAGGAGGTAGCCCAACGCACTGCGGCGCTGGAAGAGGCGAACGTGCTGTTGGGGAAGGAGCTGGCGGAACGGAAGGCGGCAGAGCAGGAACTCCAGGCCGCCAACGAACAATTGTCGATCCTGCTGGATTCGTTGCCGATCGCTGTTTACCGCTGCCGGGCGGAAGGTGACTACGCGGTGATGTATATGTCTCAGAACGTGGTTTTCTTCACCGGTTATGAAGCCGGGAACTTCATTGAAGAAGCTGATTTATGGTTCAAGCGCATCCACCCGGACGATGCAGCACGGGTTACCGCCGAGATGGCCACTCTGTTTGAAAAAGGAATGAATGCGTTCGCCTACCGCTGGCAGGACGCTGACGGAAACTACCGGTGGATACAGGATTCCCAGAGGCTGATACGGCATCGGGATGGCACACCCGATTATATGGTGGGCATGTGGCAGGACATCACCGAGAGCAAAAATTTGGAACTGCGGCTGCGAGAAAGTGAGCAGCGTTTCCGCAATGTCGCCGAATTAACCACCGACTGGGTCTGGCAAATCGATGCGTCTGGCACCTATGTTTATTCCGGCGCGAAGGTTCACGACCTCCTGGGTTATAACCCGGAAGAGGTGTGTGGTAAAACACCATTCGATTTTATGCCACCAGATGAAGCCGCACGTGTTGCCGAGATTTTCAAGAATATAGCCAGCAAAAAAATCCCCTTTTCCTTCCTGGAAAATATCAACCTTCATAAGGATGGCCATCGGGTTATTCTCGAAACCAGCGGCGTGCCACTACTTGGCGACGATGGGATTTTTCATGGCTATTTCGGGACTGAACGCGACATTACCGAACGCAAGCTAGCTGCGCAGGCGCTGGAAGACTCCGAACGAAAATTCAGGGCCATACTCGATGCCGCCGTCGATGGCATTCTGGTGGCAGATGTGCAAACACTCCGGTTAGTCACTGCCAATCGCGCGATCTGCGACATGCTGGGTTACTCGCCGGAAGAGATTTACCGGCTTGGCCTAGAAGACATCCACCCGGCAGAAGCGCTTTCTCACGTAAAAAAGCAGTTCGAGCGCCAGATGGAAAGAGATATACGGGTGGCGCCAAATATGCCGGTGAAACGCAAGGACGGTTCGGTGTTTTATGCGGATGTCAGCAGTTCACCCATGGTTCTGGCGGGGCGCCCCTACCTGGTCGGCGTTTTTCATGACGTGACCGAGCGCCGTCAGGCGGAAGAGAATGTCCGCGAGATCAACGAAGTGCTCGAAGAAAAAGTCCGGGCACGCACACGGCAACTGCTGGAAGCCCAGGAGGATCTGCTGCGCAAGGAAAAACTGGCCGTGCTGGGTCAGGTGGCGGGCAGCGTCGGCCACGAACTGCGCAACCCACTAGGAATATCTGAACATCATCAAGGACGAGATCGCCAATTCCGAGCGCATCGTGTCCGACCTGCTGGATTCGGTGCGCACCAAGCCGCCGCATCAGGAAGCGGTGGGATTCGCGGAATTGATCGGGCAGACCCTGGGCAAGCTCACAATACCGCCTGCTGTCACGGTGACTTTGGACATCCCGGCAACGCTTTCGCCCTTGCGGGTGGATGCCATGCAAATCCACCAAGTGTTGCGCAATCTTATCAGCAACGGCGTGGAAGCCATGCCGGAGGGCGGTGTACTGGAAATCAGCGCGGTTGAACGCAGGCAAGACGGAACAATTAGCGTCAACGTGCGCGACACCGGCAGAGGCATGCCGCCAGAGCAGATGGCGCGACTGTTCCAGCCGTTGTTTACCACCAAGGCGCGCGGCATCGGGCTGGGGCTGGTGGTGGTGAAGAATCTGACTCAGGCCAACGGTGGCTCGGTGAAGGTGGAAAGCGAAGTGGGCAAGGGGACGACGTTCACGCTTACGTTGCCGAGCGTCGCTTCGGCTGCGGAAACAAATGACAGGATATCGACGTGAAAGCCGACCATTACTGCAGGAGCATGGAATGAAATTTGTAACCAAACTTGGATTGAGTGCCGCGTCGGCTGCGCTGATTATCGGGCCGCTGCTCGGCACGGCCGTGTTCTTCGAAGCTCGTTCCGTATTGCAGGAGCGCATCATTTACGAACAGGTTCTGAGTGCCAGAAGCGTCATGCGCGAGATCGATACCGCCATGTACAACGCCTATCAGAACGTCAGCACGATTGCAGCCGATGAGCTGCTGGCCGGGTATCTGGAGTCCCCCGACGACAGCGCCGGGGAAAGCATGGTGGAGGATGAGCTGGAAGAGCGGGAAGGCCTGACCGGCCCTTGGGATGCGCTGGTGGTGTTCGATGCAAGCGGGCGCGTCGTTTTTGCGCCCAAGTGGCTGGGCGATGAAGCGATCCTCTCGGCTTATCCCAGCAGCGAGACGGGTTTCCAGCATGCCATGAAAGGCGAAATCTACTATTCGGATCGGATCATCCACCGCAGCAGCGGGAAGCCGGTGGTGATCCTTGCGGCGCCCGTTTATGGGCGCGCCGATCCGCACGAGGTGGTGGGTGTGGTGATTGCTCATTACCAATGGGCAGCGGTGCAGGGCATACTCGACCATGTGGATCCGTTGGCCAAGGTACATCTGTTGAATCGCGGGGGAGCCATCATCGCCAAGCGCAGCAACGACACCTTCAATGAGGAGCCCATACCCCCTGTGGAACGAATGACTACGGAAAGTGAAAATGCCGGGTATGCCATTGCTTCTCGCCACACCCACGGCGAAGGGGAAACACTGCAGGTGGAAGCGGAACAAAACGGGGTGCAGGGCTACCGTGGCCACGGATGGCGATTGTTGCTGGAACAGCCGTTGGACAAGATTTTTGCCCCGATCAGGAAAATGGCCATGGAGACGGCATTGCTGGTGTTCGTTGCGCTGCTGGTGCTGGCCGGGTTGTATGGCTTCATTGGTCGGCGCTTCGTCAGCCCCCTGAATTCGCTGGTAAGCGGGGTGAGGGAGGTGGCGGGTGGCAAGCTTGACAGCAAGGTGGTGGTGCGCAGCAAGGATGAGTTCGGCGAACTGGCCGATGCTTTCAACGTCATGGTCGACAGGTTGCAGGAAAGGACGCGGCAATTGCTGGAGGCCCAAAACGAACTGGTGAAAAAGGAACAAATGGCGATGTTGGGTCAGGTCGCGGGCAGCGTGGGGCATGAACTGCGCAACCCGCTGGGTGTGATGAGCAATGCGGTTTACTTCCTGCAAACCGTGCTGCCGGATGCGGATGAGATCACCAAGGAATATCTGAACATCATCAAGAGCGAGATCGCGGTGTCCGAGCGCATGGCATCCGACCTGATGGACGCGGTGCGCACCCAGCCGCCAAACCTGGAAACGGTGGGTGTCGCTGAATTGATTGCGCAGATCTTGCGCAAGTGCCCCATGCCGCCGTCAGTCAGCGTGAAGCTGAATATTCCCGCAACGCTGCCGCCGCTGCGGGTGGATGCCATGCAAATCCAGAAGGCGTTGCGCAACCTTATCCGCAACGGCGTGGAGGCCATGCCGGAAGGCGGTACGTTGGAAATTCAGGCAGTTGAAAACAGGCAAGACGGAACTGTTGCCGTCAGCGTGCGCGACAGCGGCATCGGGATCGCGCCGGACGTTCTGCCCAAGCTGTTCCAGCCGTTGTTCACCACCAAGGCGCGCGGCATCGGACTGGGGCTGGTGGTGGTGAAAAATCTGATCCAGGCTAACGGTGGCTCGGTGAAGGTGGAAAGCGAGGTCGGTCAGGGTGCGATGTTCACCATAACCTTGCCATGCGATGGAGGGGGGATTCAGAATTTGCGAGGAGCCTAACAACGGGAGCCTGGCGGATCGACCTCGCATATCACTACGCAGTCACGCGTGAAGAAAATACGTCAGCCAACATCAACGGCTATAACGGAACGTACAACATCAGCCAGCATCTGGTCGGGCTGGCGGTTGAGTATAGGTTCTGACGGGGGAGGAGCTCGGAAATGGAAAACGAACAGACCAGCAGGGTCGCCAAATTATGGCTGGGAGAGGATGGCATCGTCCGCATCATCCACGTTCCCGGCGCGGAAGTGACGCTGGAGGATGCTCAGGCGACCATGGCAGCCTACCTGAAGATCAACAAGGGGAAGAAAAGGCCTCTTTTTGTCGATACCAAAACGATGAAGTCACTTGCCAGGGAAGCCCGTAAATATTATGCGGGAGAAGAGGCCGCGAAGGTCGCCAGCGCGGTCGCCATTATCGTCGGCACGCCCGTCAGCCGGGTATTGGGGAACTTCTACATCGGCCTCAGCAATCCGCACCTGTCGAGCCGGCTCTTTTCCCTGGAAGATGAAGCGCTGGAGTGGCTGAAGGGGTATATCGAATGACCTCGGCGCCCAGAAATGTCGAAGACCCGAGGCTTGCGGAGATGCTCGATGTCATTTTCAAGTTTGCCGCGGGCGACTTGACGGCCAGGGGAACCCTTTCCGACGATGACAGCGCCCTGGACGGCGTCATGGCTGGCATCAATATTCTTGGGGAAGAACTGGAAGCTCAGGTTGATGAAAACAAGCAGGCACAGCAGGCATTGTCAGAATCCGAAGCCCTGCTCAGGGGCGTCTTCGACTCCGTGCAGGACGGGATCATCGTGGCGGAGGCCAAAACCCGGCGGTACCGAATGGTCAATCCCGCGATTTGCCGTATGCTCGGATACAGCGCTGAGGAGTTGCTCAATCTGGGGATGAAGGGAACTCATCCAGAGGAAGACCTCCCCAACGTCGTCCGCCAATTCGAGCGACTAGTCAGGGGCGAAATCAGCCTCGCGCCTAATCTGCCGATGAAGAGAAAAGACGGCAGCGTCTTCTATGCGGACGCCAACGCCGGCCCAATGATGCTCAACGGCGTAGCCTGTCTTGTCGGCGTTTTCAGGGATATCACCGAGCGCAGGCAAGCGGAAGAAGAAATCCTGAAGTTGAACAAAGCGTTGGAGGAAAAGTTGCAACAACTGCTGGAGGCGCAGGAAGAGCTAGTGCGCAAGGAGAAACTGGCAGTGCTGGGGCAAGTGGCCGGCAGCGTCGGCCACGAACTGCGCAACCCGCTGGGCGTGATGAGCAACGCGGTGTACTTCCTGCAAACCGTGTTGTCGGATGCGGACGAAACCACCAAGGAATACCTGAACATCATCAATGACGAGATCGCCGATTCCGAGCGCATCGTGTCCGACCTGCTGGATTCGGTGCGCACCAAGCCGCCGCAACCGGAGACCGTGGCTGTCGCGGAATTAATCGGGCAGACCTTGGGCAAGCTCACGATACCGCCTGCTGTCACGGTGAGATTGGACATCCCGGCAGCGCTTTCGCCCTTGCGAGTCGATGCCATGCAAATCCACCAGGTGTTGCGCAACCTTATCAGTAACGGCGTGGAGGCCATGGCGCAAGGCGGCGTGCTGGACATCAGCGCAGTTGAAAACAAGCTGGAGAGCAGCGTCACTATCAATGTGCGCGACACTGGCACCGGCATTGCGCCGGAGATACTGCCCAAGTTGTTCCAGCCGCTGTTCACCACCAAGGCGCGCGGCATCGGACTGGGGCTGGTGGTGGTGAAAAATCTGACTCAGGCCAACGGTGGCTCGGTGAAGGTGGAAAGCGAAGTGGGCAAGGGAACCGTGTTTACGGTCACGCTTCCGGCAGCGGATGAGAGAGGTGTCTGATATAAACCTCTATTCCAGTTAAATGTACTAATGTAGAGCTGCGTTCTTGGCGAAACTTAAGCACAAACCTTTGTAGGTTGGGTTTCAACCCGGCCTACGAAGCCATGCCGAGGACGACAGCGAGGGCTATGCCGAGCAGGGCGTGATGATCAATTTCTACCAGGAGCAGAACAAGGTGCGCTTTGAAATCAATCAGGCTGCCGCCAATCGCGCAGGGGCAAAAATCAGTTCGCAATGGCTGAAGCTGGCGCGCATCGTCCGGCTGGCGGGGAGGCGTCCATGAGCTTGGCCAACTTGCTCCGGTACATGTCCATCCGCCGCAAGCTCTCGCTCATTACCCTTTTGTCGGCGGGCGCGGCACTGCTTCTTACGGCGCTTGTCGCGGCGTTCTACCAGTGGTTCACGTTTCACGCCGAGTTGGCAGATATCACCCATAGCCAGGCGCACCTTGTCGCACGCAACAGCACGTCAGCTCTGCTCCTCAACGACCCGAAGCTGGCTGAGCAAAACCTGGGAACGCTCGGTGCCTTCGACAATATCGAGTTTGCCGCGCTGTATGACAGACAGGGCAAGCTCTTTGCCCGATTTGTGGCAGCCGGCCAGAAAGCGCAACCCGCTGACTTTTTGCCTGCGAGCGAACCTGCCCACGCCCATTCGGACGTGGACACCCACGACGCAGACGAGCACGAACACACCCACGCAGGACAGGCCTTAACGGAACACCATCTGGATGTGATCCATGCAATAGATGCCGGACACGAACGGATCGGCACGATTTACGTGCGTTCCAATTTGTCGCCCATCTATCAGCAAATGGCGTGGAGCATGGCCGTGATGGCCGGTTCCGCTTTGGCAGGCCTGGGCTTGGCGCTGCTGCTGATTGCCGCCCTGCACCCGACCATTACGGAGCCCATGGCAGCACTAGTCGGTTTGATGCGGCGTGTTTCAAGCGAGAAGAACTATGCGTTGCGGGCGGATGACCAAGGCAAGGATGAGCTGGCAACGCTGGGTCGGGGATTCAACGACATGTTGGCGCAAATCCAGGTGCGCGACAGTGCGCTGGCGCAGCACCGCGCACAGCTGGAACAGGACGTGGCACAGCGTACCGCCCGCCTCAACGAGGCACAGCACATCGCCCATCTTGGCAGTTGGGAATGGGACATCGTCAACGACATCCTGATCTGGTCGGATGAAATCTACCGCATCTTTGGTCTTTCCCCGCAGCAGTTTGGTGCCTCCTACGAGGCTTTCATGCAGTTCGTGCATCCGGACGACAGGCAGCGTATGGGAGAGAGCATCCGGCAGGCGCTTGAGCAACCGGGTCCTGAATACAGCCAGGACCACCGCATCCTGCTTCCAGATGGCAGCGTACGCCATGTGCATGAGCAGGGTGACGTGAGCTTCAATGAAGCCGGGCAAGCCATCAAAATGCTGGGAACGGTGCAGGACATCACCGAGCGCAAACAGTTTGAAATAAACCTGCGGCAGAGAACGGCATTTTTTGAGGCGCTGGTAACGACTTCGCCAGACGGCATTCTCGTGGTCGATTCACAAGGACGGAAGATCCTGCAGAACAAACGGATGATCGAGCTGTTCAAAATTCCGGTTGAAGTCGCGGCGGCACCTGACGACGGCCCACAATTGCAGTTTGTGATCGACCAGGTCGTCGATTCCCAGCAGTTCGGCGACAGGGTGCGCTACCTCTATACCCATCCCGAGGAGAGCTCGCAGGATGAAGTCGTGCTGAAGGATGGCAGCATCCTTGACCGCTATTCGGCACCCGTGCTCGATAGCGAGGGCCATTCCTTCGGACGTATTTGGTCGTTCCGCGACATCACCGAGCGCAAGCGGGCTGAAGAAGAAATCCGCAAACAACAGGAGCTCACCACGCAGATCATCGAGACCATTCCCATGCGCGTCTTCTGGAAAGACCGCGAATTGCGCTATCTGGGCTGCAACACCTTGTTTGCGAAAGATGCGGGATTGACCCGTCCAGACGAACTGACCGGCAAGAGCGACTACGATATGAGCTGGGGGGATCGCGCTGACATGTATCGTGCCGATGATCGGCTGGTGATGGATTCCAACATCCCCAAACTTTCCTACGATGAGCCGCAGACGACGCCGGACGGGGGAGTGATCTGGTTGCGCACCTCCAAAGTGCCATTGGTTAACGAGGTTGATGAGTCCATCGGTGTTCTTGGCGTTTATGAAGACATCACCGCATACAAACTGGCTGCGCAGGCGCTGGAGGAATCCGAACGAAAATTCAGGGCGATCGTCGATGCCTCCGTCGACGGCATCCTGGTGACGGATGTGCAAACACGCAAATTTGTCATCGCAAACCGCGCGATCTGCGACATGCTGGGTTACCCGATGGAGGCGTTGTACGGGCTTGGCGTGGAGGATATCCATCCGGCGGAAGCACTTGCTGGCGTGCAAAAGACGTTTGAGCGCCAGTTAAAAGGCGAGATACGAATGGAACAAAATATGCCGGTGAAACGCAAGGACGGGTCGGTGTTTTTTGCCGATGTCAGCGCTTCTCCCATCACGTTGCAGGGACAGGAATTTCTGGTCGGAGCCTTCCATGACGTGACCGAGCGCATGCAAGCGGAAGAACGTATTCGCGACAGCGAGGCACGCTACCGCAACATTTTCGAGAATGCCAACGACATCATCTTCCTTATGAATACGGATGGCACCTTCCATTCCATGAGTCCCTCAATTGAGCGGGCAGCAGGCTGGACAGCCGAGGAATGGATTGGCAAGCCATTTGTGCCCCTTGTCCATGCCGACGATTTGCCGGTTGCTCAGGCGGCCTTCCAGAAAGGGCTGGCCGGTGAAAGCATCTCCAACCTCAGGCTGCGCATCGCCAAAAAATCCGGAGAGTATTTCAGCGCCGATCTCAACACCACCCCTCTGAGCCGTGACTTGATCATGGGGATTGCCCGGGACGTTTCCGAGCGCGAGCGCGTGGAAATGGAAATCCGCAAGCTGAATGAAGAACTGGAAGGTAAGGTGAAGGAACGCACGCAACAACTGCTGACGGCGCAGGAGGATCTGCTGCGCAAGGAAAAGCTGGCGGTGCTGGGTCAGGTTGCCGGAGGAATATCTGAACATCATCAAGGACGAGATCGCCAATTCCGAGCGCATCGTGTCCGACCTGCTGGATTCGGTGCGCACCAAGCCGCCGCATCAGGAAGAGGTCGAGTTGCGTGAAGTGATCGGACAGACATTGGGCAAGCTCACGATACCGTCTTCCGTGTCCGTCAAACTGGATATCCCTGAGACGCTTCCGGCTCTCCGCGTGGATGCGCAACAAATCCGCCAGGTATTCCGCAACCTCATCAGCAACGGCGTGGAGGCCATGCCGGAGGGCGGTGTGCTGGAAATCAGCGCGGTTGAAAACAGACAAGACGGAACAATGACCATCCATGTGCGCGACACTGGCAGAGGCATGACGCCAGAGCAGATGGCGCGACTGTTCCAGCCGTTGTTCACCACCAAGGCGCGCGGCATCGGGCTGGGGCTGGTGGTGGTGAAGAACCTGACTGAGGCTAATGGCGGCAAGGTCGAAGTGCAAAGCGAACCGGGCAAGGGGACTACGTTCACGATGACGTTGCCAAGCGGTGGCACAGGATTGTAGGTCGGGCTTCAACCCGACATGTCGCTTGGACGCGCCTACTTCTGTCGGGCTAAGGCCAGACCTACAAACAGTTACAGCAGGACGATTTGCCCTTTGACCAAGAAAATGAACCGGAGTAGGCAATGAAAATTCTAGTGGTGGACGACGACCCTCGTATCGTAAAGACGACCTGCGACATCCTGAACATAAAGGGTCACGAATCCATCGCCGCTTACTCGGGCGAGGAAGGGGTGGAGAAGGTCAGGCAAGATCCGCCGGATTGCGTGCTGATGGACATCAAAATGCCCGGCATCAGCGGTGTCGAGGCGCTGAAGCGGATGAAGAAGATGGTTCCCGCGCTGCCTGTCGTCCTGGTCAGCGCCTACGCGACAGACGATCTCCTGGAGGAGGCGAAACGCGCTGGCGCCTATGCCGTCCTCAGCAAGCCGCTCAACTTTCCCATGATCCTTGCCTTTCTTTCCCTGCTGCGCAAGGAGGAGAGCATTCTGGTCGTGGACGATGACCCCGAATTCTGCAAAACGCTGAAGGACATCCTGACTCTGAGAGGTTTCCAGGTAGAAACGGAAAGTAAACCTCAAAGTGTGATGGGGCATCTGGAAAATGACTTCAAGCTTGCCATTATCCTCCTCGACCTCAAGCTGGGTGCGGTGGACGGTGTGGATGTGCTGAAGGATATCCAGACCAAATACCCAGGCAAGCCGGTAATTCTAGTGACCGGTTACCGCGAGGAAATGGCGAGTTCCATTGAGAAGGCGCGCAAGATCGGCGCCTATACCTGTTTGTATAAACCCTTGGAATTGGATGCCTTGTTCGAGTTGATCGAGGAAATCCGGGTCAAGAAACTGCAAAGCCTACTGGCTTCGGCGTAGCAGGAGAAGAAGCGTGAAAGCAAAAGCGAAAATCCTGGTGGTAGACGATGATGTTAACCTCAGAAAAACGCTTGCCGACATTCTGAGGGTCAAGGGTTATGAAACGGCTGTCGCCGCAAACGGGACGGAGGCTATCGCGGCGGTGGAACGGGAAAAGTTCAGCCTGGCGTTGATCGACCTGATGCTGCCGGACATGTCCGGCATCGAGATCATGACGCACATCAAGGCGATCTCGCCGTTGACGGAGACGATCATCCTGACCGGGCACGCTTCAATGGAAACCGCCATCGAGGCCACCGGGCAGGGGGCGTTTTCATACTTGATCAAACCTTACCAGATGGACGAATTGCTGCAGAAGATCAGGCACGCGGTCGAGCGCAAGCAGGCGCAGGAGGAGATTCTCCGCCTGGCGTCTTTTCCCCGCCTGCTCCCCAGTCCGGTGATCGAGATCAACCCTGCCGGTGAGGTGACCTATCTCAACCCGGCAGCCGAGAGGCTGTTTCCCGAGTTGAGTGCGATGGGTCAGTCGCATGCTTTGCTGCGTGGGTCGGAGGAGCTGATTGCCGCCTTGTGGCAAAGCAAGCAGCAGGGAGAAGCCGTCCATGAGGCCAAGGTCGGCGAGGCGGCTTATGAGCTGCATATTGCCTACGTCCGGGAAGTTGACCTTATCCGTATTTACGCCCTGGACATCACTCAACGCAAGCGGGATGAGGAAGAAATCCATCTCCTCGCCACCACCGACAGCCTTACATGCATAGCCAACCGCCGGGAGTTCTCCGCGATTCTGGGGCGGGAAATAGATCGGGCAAAACGGTACGGCACGCCCATGTCGCTGGCGATGTACGACCTTGATTATTTCAAACACGTGAACGACACCTTCGGTCACGATGTGGGTGACTATGTATTGCAGGCTGTCACCGGCCTGGTGAAGGAAAACATCCGCGCCAATGATGTCGTGGGGCGATGGGGCGGCGAAGAATTCATGGTGCTGATGCCGCAATCGGACATGCAGGCCGCCAGGAATGCGTCTGAGAAGCTGCGGCTGGCCATCGCCGGGCATCACTTCGATAAGGTTGGCAACCTGACGGCCAGTTTCGGAGTCGCCGCGTTCGAGCCGCAGGATGATATGAATGCGCTGCTGAAGAGGGTGGATGACGCGCTCTACCGGGCGAAGGATCAAGGCAGGAACCGTGTCGAGATTGCGGCTGATGCGGCGGCTTCCAAATGAAAAATAGTCCCAGAATACTGGTGGTGGACGACGACGCGAATCTCAGGAAGACGCTCTTCGACATCCTGCGGGTCAAGGGTTATGAATGCGTGGTGGCCAGCAACGGCGCAGAGGCTATCGCAGCGGTGGGACGGGAGAAGATTTACCTGGCGCTGATCGACCTGATGCTGCCGGATATGTCCGGCCTTGATGTTATGGCACGCATCAAGGCGATCTCGCCGTTGATGGAGGCGATCATCCTGACCGGGCACGCTTCGATGGATACCGCCATCGAGGCTACCCGGATGGGGGCGTTTTCCTATCTCCTCAAGCCCTACCAGATGGACGATCTGCTGCTGAACATCCGCCATGCCATGGAGCACCGCCAGAATCTGGAGGAAATCCAGCGGCTCGCCTCTTTTCCCCGCCTGAATCCGAACCCGTTGATCGAGGTCGATTTCAGCGGAGAAGTGACCTACCTCAATCCGGCAGCGCAGAAGCTGTTTTCGGAACTGGCTTCGGCGGAAATGAAATATCCTCTGCTGGAGGGGCAAGAAGGATTATTCGCCGCTTTCCGGCGCGGCGGGGAGCAGGAGATTGTGCGGGAAATCACGCTGGGAACGGCGGTCTACGAGGAACGCATTTACTATGTCCCTGAAAGCGACCTGATCCGCTTCTATGTGCTGGATGTTACCGTACGGAAACGTACCGAGGAGCAGTTGCGCAAGCTCGCCCAGGCCGTGGAGCAAAGCCCCGAGAGCATCGTTATTACCAATCTGGACGCCGATATCGAATACGTGAACGAGGCTTTCCTGCAAACCACCGGCTACAGCCGCGAAGAGGTGATTGGCCAGAACCAGCACATGTTGTCATCAGACAGGACGCCCCAGGCATCCTACGATGCCTTGTGGCAGACGCTGAAGCATGGCGACACCTGGAAAGGAGAGCTAATCAAACAACGCAAGGACGGCAGCGAATACACCGACTTCGCCATCATTACGCCGATTCGCCAGGCCGATGGACACATCAGCCACTATGTGGCGGTAGAAGAGGATATCACCGAGCGCAAGCGCAACGCCGAGGAACTCGACCAGTACCGTCATCATCTGGAAGAGCTGGTTGAGACCCGCACGCACGAACTGGAGCTGGCCAAAGTGGCGGCCGAGGTTGCCAACGAAGCCAAGAGTGCCTTCATCGCCAACATGAGCCACGAAATCCGCACCCCGCTCAACGCCATCCTCGGCCTCACCTACCTCTTGCAGCACAACGCCGACCCCGTCCAGATGGAGAAGGTCGGCAAGATCAAGCGCGCCTCGCAGCACCTGCTCTCGGTCATCAACGACATTCTCGACTTCTCCAGGATCGAAGCCGGCAAACTGGACTTGTGTGTCGCCGATTTCGCGGTGAATCGCATGCTCGACAGCGTCGTTTCCATGATCGGCCCCAGGGCGCGTGACAAGCGGCTGCAACTCGTGGTCGAGCGCGATGAGCTGCCGCCGGTGCTGGTCGGCGATGCCACCCGGCTGGCGCAGTGCCTGCTCAACTACCTCTCCAATGCCGTCAAGTTCTCCGAGCAGGGCACCATCACCGTGCGTCTTTCCAAAGTCGAGGAGACGGACAGGGATCTGCTGGTGCGTTTCGAGGTCGCGGACACCGGCATCGGCATCGCCGCAGACAAGCTGCCCGCGCTGTTCGCGGCTTTCGAACAGGTCGATGCCTCCACCACGCGCCGCTACGGTGGTAGCGGCTTGGGGCTGGTCATCAACCGCCGCCTGGCGAAACTAATGGGTGGAGACGTCGGCGCTGACAGCACGCCGGGCAAGGGCAGCACCTTCTGGTTCACCGCGCGGCTGGGCAGGAGTCGGGTCACTGTGGAAGAGCTGGCCGAAGCGCCTGAAGTGGTCGAAGACGCGGTGAAGTCGCTGCAGGCCGGTGGCCGCATCCTGCTGGCCGAGGACAACCTGATCAATCAGGAGGTGGCGGTGGAACTGCTGACCAGTGCCGGCCTCAAGGTAGATGTCGCCAACGACGGCCGCGAGGCGCTGGAGAAGGCACGAGTCGGTGGCTACGATCTGGTGCTGATGGACATTCAGATGCCGCATATGGATGGGCTTGAGGCCACCCGCGCCATCCGTCAGCTTCCCGCCCTGGCGAACCTGCCGATCCTGGCGATGACGGCCAACGCCTTCGACGAGGATCGCGCGCGCTGCCTCGCCGCTGGCATGAACGACTTCGTTGCCAAGCCGGTCGACCCGCAGCAGCTCTTCGGCGCGCTGCTGCGCTGGTTGCCGGGCGTGGCGCTGGCGGTGCCAGCGGATGCAGCTGAAACTGGCGTCGGACTGCCCATCATCGCCGGGCTGGATACGACGTTGGGCCTCAGGACGCTCAACGGCAACGTGACCGCCTACACGTGCCTGTTGCGCCGCTATGCGGCCAGCCATGCCGGCGATATGACCCAACTGCGCGAGCGGATGTCTGAGGGAGCATGGGATGAGGCACGGCGCATCGCCCATACGCTCAAGGGTGTCTCGGGCAACTTGGGGGCGACCACGGTGCAGCACCTGGCGGCTGAACTGGAAACGGCGATCAAGAATGGCGGCGATGTGGCGCAGATCGAAACACTGGCCGGTACGGTTGATGACGAATTGCAGCGCCTGGCCGTAGCGATCCTCGCCACCTTGCCCGAGGAGGCACCGGCAGCGTCGGTCGCGGTGGACTGGGCAAGCGTGCGCCGGGTGCTCGATGAACTGGAGCCGCTGCTGGCGGCCTCCAGTATGCAGGCCAACGATGTCTTCGAGGAAAACGCCGCCCTGCTCAAGGCCGCCCTTGGACCCTTGGGCACAGCATTGGAACAGCGGATCGAGGGCTTCCTCTATCCCGAGGCGCTGGAAGGTATCCGCAAGGCACAGGCGGAACTGGGAGGAAGGCACGAATGAGCACTAACGCATCAGCACAAGCTGCGCGCCCGACCATCCTGGCGGTCGACGACGACCCGGACAACCTGAGCATCCTGGGCAGGCTGCTGCACCCGCACTACAACGTCCTCGCCGCGCCCTCCGGCGCGCGCGCGTTGCAGATTGCCGCCGGTTCGCCGCGCCCGGATCTGATCCTGCTCGACGTGATGATGCCGGGCATGGATGGCTACGACGCGCTCGCCCGTTTGCGCGGGAATCCGCTTACCCGCGATATTCCGGTCATCTTCGTCACCGGGCTGGATTCTGCCGAAGACGAAAAGAAGGGTCTTGAGCTCGGTGCGGTGGATTACATCGCCAAGCCCTACCGTCCGCCCATCATTCTGGCGCGTGTGCATACCCAGTTGGAACTCAAGCGCGCCCGTGACTGGCTGCACGACCAGAATGTCTACCTGGAAGCCGAGGTGGCGCGACGCGTGGCCGAGAATCTGGCTATCCAGGACGCCGCCAATCGGGAGCAGGCGCGGCTGAGCCATCAGAACGAGCTGATCCTGACATCGGTAGGAGAAGGTATTTATGGCGCGGACACGGCGGGCATCATTTACTTCATCAATCCCGCCGCAGCCTCCCTGTTGGGTTATGCGCGGGATGAGTTATTGGGGAAGAGTTCCCACGCCACCCTGCATCACAGCAAGCCGGACGGCAGCCCCTATCCGCGTGAGGATTGCCCGATCCACATCGCCCTGGTCAGCGGCGTCGCAATTCGGGGAGTGGAAGAAACGCTGTGGCGCAAGGATGGTTCCCCGTTACCGGTGCTGTTTTCCAGCGTGCCTGTTATGGAGGGCGGGGCGGTTGTCGGCGCGGTGGCGACCTTTCGCGACATCACCGAGCGCAAGCGCTATCAGGCGCAACTGGAGCGCCAGGCCAACTTCGACGATCTGACTGGCCTGCCCAACCGCAACCTGTTGGCTGACCGCCTTTCCCAAGCGCTGACGCGCTGTCGGCAGAATGAAGAAAACCTGATGCTGTTGACGCTCAACCTTGACCGTTTTCGGGAAGTCGTTGACAACCTGGGGCATGGCGCCGGCGACCAACTGTTGCGGGACGTGGCCACGCGCCTGGGCGATATCGGCAAAACCATCGATACCCTCGCGCATATGGGCGGGGACGAGTTTGTCTTGTTGGCGAAGGGGGGAGCAGCCGAGGAAGCTGCTGCGCTTGCACAGCGTGTGCTGCAAACACTGACTCAGCCGTTCCTGCTCAATGAGCAAGAGTTGTTTCTCTCCGCCAGCATTGGCATCGCCCTGTTTCCCAAGGACGGCGAAGACAGTGAAACTCTGTTGAAAAACGCCGGTGCGGCGTTGTACCGCGCCAAGGCCTTGGTGGGTAGCGACTTCAGTTTCTATTCCGCCGAGATGAACGCTCACTCGCTGGAACAGCTCATGCTGGAGCGCGACCTGCGCCATGCCATTGAGCGCGACGAATTGCGGCTTTACTACCAGCCGCAGATGAATCTGCGTAACGGCGAAATGATCGGTATGGAGGCGCTGGTGCGCTGGCAGCATCCGCTGCACGGGCTGGTTTCGCCGCTGGATTTCATCCCGCTGGCCGAGGATACCGGGCTGATCGCGCCCATCGGCGAATGGGTATTGCGTACCGCCTGTGCGCAGAACCGGGCATGGCAGGCGGCGGGCTTACCCGCCATAACGGTGGCGGTGAATCTGTCGGCGCGGCAGTTCGAGGCGCAGGATATGGTGGCGTTGACCGCACAAGTGCTGCAGGAAACCGGTCTCGACCCCAGTTACCTGGAGCTGGAGTTGACCGAAAGCACGGCGATGGGCAATGCCGAGGCTTTCATCGGGGTTACGGAAAGCCTCAAAGGGCTAGGCCTCACGCTGTCCATCGACGATTTCGGTACCGGTTATTCAAGCCTGAGCTATCTCAAACGCTTTGCCATCGATCATCTGAAAATCGACCAATCCTTCGTGCGCGACATCGTACAGAGTCCTAACAGCGCCGCCATCGTTGAAACGGTGATCGCGCTGTCGCATGGCTTGGGGCTGTCGGTGATCGCCGAGGGGGTGGAAACCGAGGCGCAACTCAATTTCCTGCGCATGCACGGCTGCGACGAGATGCAGGGCTTTTATTTCAGCAAGCCGCTGCCCAGCGCCGAGTTCGAGCAACTACTGCGCGAGGGGCGCAAGTTGGTATTTCCTGCCATTGACGATCGGTCAAAGCTCAAGATACTGTCCTGAGAGGCTCCGCCGCGTGTCAAACATGGGCGGTGTTGCGGATGAAGAACCTGCTTACGATCTCAACGAGGTTTTTGGCTCCCTCCCCCTTGATGGGGGAGGGTTGGGGAGAGGGTGGTGACGCTGGCAGGGTATGTGCCATGCGTGAGGCTGCAGCCCCCTCCCGCGAGGGGGCGAAAGCGCACTTCAACACAATTTTTATCGTATGCAGTGGCATTGAGAGCTCCCTGCGTTTCGGCGCATCTTGCCAGAAGCCGTCCGACTCAAGACAGATTCTTGTGCTGCAAGCGCCAGGCGCTCGGCGTTACGCCCGCCCGGCACCTGAACGGGCTGGCGCCGGCATAGCAGATTTTCCGCCTCGTCCAGCAGGCCGGGTTCAATTCCAAGCTCGGCCAGCATGGGCGCGGGCGCTGTGGGGGTTGTTTGCGCCATGTCCTGCGCCCCGTTTTTTGGCGTAAAGTGTACAGCGGCTTTTGATGTTTTTATCCATAATCAATTGCAATGAAAACAGGCTTGCCGGGTTTCAGGCAAAACCGTGCATCCTGTGCAAACTTATTCTCCATGGCAGCGTAAAAGAATGAACATTCCATTTTCCAAACGCATGGTCGCCGCCTGTTTCGGTTTGGTGTTTGTTGCGGCGGCAAGCGCGGCTCAGGCTGACGACTGGCAGTATGAACTCACGCCTTATCTGCTTGCGGCGGGCATGAGCGGCACGGTTGGCGTGCGCAACGTGACGACCGAGGTCAATCCGTCCTTCGGCGATATTGCAGATCACCTCGATGCTGGCTTCATGGGGCTGTTCGCCGCACAAAACGGGCCGTGGACGCTGAGTCTCGAAGGGGTGTATATGAAGCTCTCCGGCAGCGGTTCGCATACGCGCTCGGGGCCTGAAGGCATTTTTTCGCTCAACAGCAGCATGGATGTCAGCTCCGCGCTGTACGTCGCGCAGGGCTCCGTGGGTTACCGGCTTGTCGATCAAGCGACCAAGCTGGATTTGATCGGCGCCCTGCGCTACACGCAGGTGGATGCCGATGCCGATCTTGTCACCCGCGTGCAGCCGGGGGTCGTTTTTCCGGACGGCGGGCGCAGCGCCAGCGGGTCGGAAGGCTGGACGGATGCGGTCATCGGAGTGCGCGTGATTCAGCCATTGGCTGAAAACTGGTCTCTGCTGGGTTACGCCGACGTCGGCGCGGGCGGCTCGGATCTGACCTATCAAGTGATCGCGGGAGTGAACTGGGACTATGCCAAGGGTTTCACCGCCAAACTGGGCTACCGTTATCTCTACTGGGATTACGCCGATGGCGGCACGGTCTGGGATATGGCGGCCAGCGGCTCCTACCTGGGCTTGGGCATTCATTTTTAACTCGCCTTTAACCCGCCTTAAACAACGCATCCAGGAGTCATCGTCATGCAAGCCTTTTCAATCAGAGCATTGTGGATTGTTCCCCTGGCCTTCGGCGCCTGGCTGGCGAATGGCCAGGTGGACGCGACGGGGCATGTCAGCCTGATCGCAGACGCTGAAGCGGTGGTGGGGCGCCCGGCCACCCCGGTCAGCGCTGCGGGCGTGGCGCGTCGCTCGGCGGTGGGTGCGGGCGCGCCGGGGGTGGGCGTCGCCCCTGGCGTGGGGGCGGGCGGCGTGGGCGGCCCGGCCTCCGGCGTGGGTGTTCTGCCTGGCGCAGGCGCGGGACAGGTCGGCGTGGGTTATAGCGGCGGCGCGGGCGTCAATGTCGGCGGCCCGGTCAATCGCGTCGGGGTGCGCTGATCGCTTGGGCAGGGCGGGGTTGCGCAAGGTTTGGGTATTTCAGGTCATGTTTCGAAGATGATGGAGACAAGTTTCATGCAGGGTTTCAAGAAAAAAATCTGTCGTGGGGGGCTTGCCGCCGCCATGAGTCTGGCTTTCGCCAGCATGGCCAGCGCGCAGACGGGCTCGGCGCCGCTTGAGCGCAGCGTGCTGCCGATTCCCGACCCCGCGCGCCCCGTCTACACCGAAATCGACGCGCGCAAGGTGACGCCGCCGCCGCGCGCCCAGGTTCAGCCGCCTGCTGGCGCGCCCAATGTGGTGATTGTGCTGATCGATGATTTGGGCTTCGGCGCCACCAGCACCTTCGGCGGTCCGATACCCGCCGCGGCGCTTGAGCGCGAGGCCGAGGACGGTTTGCGTTACAACAATTTCCACACCACGGCGCTGAGTTCGCCGACGCGCGCGGCGCTGAAGTCCGGGCGCAACCACCACCAGGTGAACATGGGGTTCATCACTGAGCTTGCGACGAGCATGCCGGGCAATACCGGGCAAATCCCCAATGAAACCGCGCCGCTGGCTGAAATGTTGCGGCTGAACGGCTACGCCACCGCCGCTTTCGGCAAGTGGCACGAGACCGCGGTATGGGAGGCCAGCGAGGCCGGCCCGTTCGACCGCTGGCCCACGCGCCAGGGGTTCGACAAGTTTTATGGCTTCATCGGCGGCGAAACCAACCAGTGGGCGCCCTATCTGTACGACGGGGTGGCGCAGGTCGAACTGCCGAATGACCCGAATTACCACTTCATGACTGACATGACCGAGAAGGCGCGCGCCTGGATCAAGTACCAAAAAGCGCTGACGCCCGACAAGCCGTCTTTCGTTTACTTCGCGCCCGGCGCCGCGCACGCGCCGCACCATGTGCCCAAGGCCTGGATCGACAAGTGGAAGGGCAAGTTCGATATGGGTTGGGACAAGCTGCGCGAAGAGACGCTGGCGCGCCAGATCGCCATGGGCGTGGTGCTGCAGGGAACCAAGCTTGCGCCCAAGCCTGCGGCGATCAAGGACTGGGATGCGCTCAGCGCGGACGAGAAACGCCTGTTCACGCACCAGGCTGAGGTATTCGCAGCCTTCGTCGAGTTCAGCGACCACGAAGTTGGCCGCATGTTGCAGGCCTTTGATGAAGTCGGCCAGGCCGATAACACGCTGGTTTTCTACATTGCCGGTGACAATGGCACCAGCGGCGAAGGCGGACAGAACGGCTTGTTTAACGAGTACACCTATTTCAATGGCGTGCAGGAGAAGGTTGAGGACATGCTCAAGCTGATCGACAAGTGGGGCGGCCCCGAGACCTATCCGCACATGGCGGCGGGCTGGTCGGTCGCCTTTAACGCGCCGTTCGGCTGGATGAAGCAGGTTCCCTCGGATTTCGGCGGCACGCGTAACGGCATGGTGGTGAGTTGGCCGAAGGGCATCAAGGACAAGGGGCAGTTGCGCACCCAGTTCAGCCATGTGATCGACATTGCGCCGACGGTGTTGCAGGCCGCCGGGTTGCCGGAGCCTGTGATGGTCAACGGCGTGAAGCAGATCCCGATGGCCGGCAAGAGCCTGCTGGCGACCTTTGATGATCCGCATGCAAAGGGGCGTTCGACGCAGTATTTCGAAATTGCCGGTAACCGCGCCATCTACCATGACGGCTGGTTCGCGCGCACGATTCATAAAGCGCCGTGGGAGGCCAAGCCGCGCCGCTCGCTGGAGGACAATTCGGCCTGGGAGCTGTATGACACGCGCAAGGATTTCAGTCTGGCCGACGATGTGGCGAAGCAGCATCCGAAGAAGCTTGCCGAGTTGCAGACTCTTTTCCTTGCAGAGGCTTCGAAGTACCACGCGCTGCCGATGGATGACCGTTTCTTCGAGCGCCTGGAACCGGCGGCGGTCGGTCGCCCCGACCTGTTGGGCGAACGCACTTCGCTGACGCTGGCCGAGGGCATGACCGGCATGATGGAGGGCGTGTTCATCAATGTGAAGAACCGCTCGAAGACGATTACCGCCGAAATTGAGATGCCGGAAGGCGCGGCAAATGGCACGCTGATTGCGCAGGGCGGGCGTTTTGGCGGCTGGTCGCTGTATGTCAAGGACGGCGTGCCGGCCTATGACTACAACTTCCTTGGCCTGCAACACAGCACGATCAGCGGCGCGAGCAAGCTGCCGGCGGGCAAGTCCACGCTGCAATTCGTCTTCAATTATGACGGCGGCGGGCTGGGCAAGGGCGGCCAGGGCACATTGTTGGTCAATGGCCAGAAGGTCGCCGAAGGGCGGATCGAGCGTACGCAGCCCGGTTTGTTCTCGGCGGACGAGACCGCCGACGTGGGCATCGACCTCGGCACCCCGGTGGTGGAAGCGATCGGCGCCGAGCACAAGTCGAAGTTCACCGGGCATATTCCCAAGCTGACGGTGGAGGTGAAGTGAGGCTGCGCCTAGCTCCCCGCGCTATCCGCTGTGCTCCAAACATTCCCCAAGCATGCCCTTGGGTCATGCTTTTCAACACCTTGCTGCGAAATAACTCCAATTAGGAACATGAACATGAAAAAACAGGTACTTTTCTCTGCGGTGATGCTTACCGTCATGAGCGCGGCGGCCACGGCGGCAGCATACCAATACACCACCCCGACGCCCCCCGGCATCGCCATGCCGGACAAGCTGGAAAGCCGACTCGGCACGCTGAAGTTCTTCGATGGTGTGCCCGATCAGGCCAGCACGCAGAAAATCTACGACAATCTGGACTTCCAGCGCGCCGTGCAGGGCTATCTGCTCGGCCTGCCAGCGGTCAATCAGTTGGCTAACCGCGAAAACATTCTCAAGATGGGGCCGGCCAACAGCACGGTTCCCATCTGGGAAAACCTGGTCGATTCACGCACGACCGAGCTGACCGCCAATAACAACACGCCTTACACCTGGTTCTGGCTGGATTTGCGCAACGGGCCGCTGGTGCTCGAAGTCCCGCCCAAGGTGCTCGGCCTGATTGATGACATGTGGTATCGCTGGAATACGGATCTCGGCATCACCGGCCCCGACAAGGGTGCGGGCGGCAAGTACCTGATTCTTCCACCGGGCTACAAGGGTGCCGTGCCGGACGGTTACCACGTCGTGCGCAGCCCGACCCTCCACACCTGGGTCGGGTGGCGCAGCTTCCTGGTGAACGGCGACACCAAGCCGGGCGTGGATGCGGTGAAGCAATACACCAAAATCTACCCGCTGGCGCAGGCCGGCAACCCGCCGCCGGCGTTGAGCTTCGTCAATATGTCCGGCAAGCCGTTCAATATGGTCGCGCCGGCCGACGCGTCGTTCTGGCCGATGCTGCACCAGGTCGTGCAGGAGGAGCCGACCGATACCATCGACGCCACCACGCTGGGTATTTGGGCTTCGTTGGGGATCGAGAAGGGCAAGCCCTTCGCGCCGGATGCGCGTATGCAGAAAATCCTGGCCGAGGCCGCTGCGGTGGGCGACGCCACGGGGCGCGCGCTGGGCTACCGCACGCGCGACAAGCAAGCCTTCTTCTTCGAGGATCGGCAGTGGTTGCGCCCCTTCATCGGCGGCTACAAATTCGAGAAGCAGCCGGGCGTGCCGAATCTGGACGCCGCACCGATGTTCTTTTTCCTCGCCACCGGCGTCACGCCAGCAATGGATACCGAAGTGGCCGGTCAGGGTTCGACCTATCCGTGGACGGCGGTCGATGCCGAGCGGAACCCGCTCGATGGCGGCAAGACCTACAAGCTGCGCCTGCCGCCGAATGTTCCGGTGAAGGATTTCTGGTCGGTGATCGTGTATGACACGCAGACCCGCTCCATGCTGCAAACCGATCAGCGTTTCCCGACCGTCGGCAGCCAAAGCAAGGGTTTGCAAGTGAATGCCGATGGCTCGGTGGATGTGTATTTCGGCCCGCAGGCGCCCGCCGGCAAGGAGGGCAACTGGGTGCAGACGATTCCCGGAAAAGCCTGGTTCACCATTCTGCGCCTGTACGGCCCGCTTGAGCCCTGGTTCAACAAGACCTGGCGGCCTGATGACATTGTGCTGGTGAAGTGATGAGCGAATCGAGCGCGGTCGCCAGGCCTGGTATCCACGTTCTTGCCAAGCCGATCGGCTCGGTGTGCGATATCAAGTGCGACTACTGTTTTTATCTGGAAAAGCGCGAGCTGTACGCCAGCGGCGAGCAGTTCAAAATGCCGCAGGAGGTGCTCGCCCGCTACATCGAACAATACATCGAAGCGCAACCGACCCCGCTGGTCGAGTTCGTCTGGCATGGCGGCGAACCGACCTTGCTTGGCATCGACTTTTTCCGTCGCGTGGTGGAGTTGCAGCGCCCTTATCTGGGCAGAAAGCAAATCCGCAACACCCTGCAAACCAATGCCTTGCGTCTGGACGATGAGTGGTGCGCGTTTTTCAAGGCGCACGAGTTTTTCATCGGCGTGAGCCTGGACGGTCCACAAGAGGTGCACGACATCTACCGCAAGGATCGGCAGGGGCAGGGCACTTTCGAGCGGGTGATGCACGGGGTGCGCCTGTTGCAAAAGCATGGAGTCGAGTTCAACGCGCTGGCCTGCGTCGGGCGTGAAACCGCCTACCATCCGCTGGAGGTTTACCGCTTTTTCAAACAGGCCGGGATTCAATACATCCAGTTCACGCCGATCGTCGAGCGCGAGGCGGATGCCGATACCCAGGTCATCAAGTTCTGGTTGGCGCGCCCCGCGCTGCTCGATCGCCCCGAGCCGAACACCCGCATCACGCCGTGGACGGTCGAGCCGGAAGCTTATGGCGATTTTCTGATCGCCATTTACGAAGAATGGGTGCGCAAAGATGTCGGCAGCGTGTTCGTGATGAACTTCGAGTGGGCGCTCAGCGCCTGGCTTGGCGAGCCGTCGCCGGTGTGCATCTTCTCCCGCCAATGCGGGCGCGCCGTGGCGATGGAACATGATGGCAGCGTATTCGCCTGCGACCATTACGTGTATCCGGAATACAAGATCGGCCATGTTCTTCACGATGAGCTAGGCGCGATGGTCGAGCGTTCGGTGGCCTCCGGTTTCGGGCCGCACAAGGAAAGCACGTTGCCGAAATATTGCCGCGAATGCGAGGTTAAGGCCGCGTGTTGGGGCGGTTGTCCAAAACACCGTTTTGCGACGACGCCGGACGGCGAGCCCGGTTTGCACTACCTTTGCAAGGGCTACAAGAAGTTTTTTTTGCATATCCGCAAATACCTGCGCGCCATGGCCACGCTGTACGCAAACGACTTGCCGCTTTCGTATGTCATGCAGGCGATTGATGCGCCGCTGCTTATTCCCATCCACCCAGACGCCAAGGCTTGATTGATTTAATTTTTTCCCCGTAACCCGCCAATCGGCGAAGGAGGTCGTATGCGCCCTGTCTTGTTGAATCGACGCCAGTTTTTGATTGCATCCCTTGCGGTCTGCCTAAGCCTGCCGGCAGCGGGCACGTTCGCCGGGGAACTCAACCCGCACGCGGATGAAATCCTGCGCGCCATGTCCGAGCACCTCGCCAACACCAAGGCCTTCAGCGTCAACGCGGATATTAGCAACGAGCTGATTACCACCGAGGGGCAAAAATTACAGTTCAACAGCCGCGCGACTTTGCTGGTCGAGCGCCCCTCGCATTTTTATATCACCCGCCAGGGGCGCTTTGCCGATGTGGCGCTCTATTTCGACGGCAGCAAGCTGAGCCTGTTCGGCAAGGATATGAATGCGTACATGCAAAAAGATGTTGCGGGCACGATGGATGACGCCATTCGCAGTCTGGAGCAGGGCAGCGGCCTGAGTTTGCCGGGGGCGGATCTTTTGCTCGCCAATCCTTACGCCGCGCTGGCTCCGGGCGTGACCAGCAGCGCCTATTACGGCATGGCGCGTATCGGCGGGATTGAATGCCACCACCTCGCTTTCCGCACGCCGCAGGTCGATTGGCAGCTGTGGGTTCAAGCGGGCAAGGATCCGTTGCCGATGAAGTACGTCATCACCACCAAGTGGATGACCGCCGCACCTCAGTACAGCGTGCAACTCAGCGACTGGAACACCAAGCCTGTGATTTCTCCCGCGCAATTCACTTTCGTCCCACCCGCCGATGCCAGGAAACTCGACGCGCTGACGGTGGATGATATGGGCGAGATTGTGCCTGCCCAGGGGGTCAAGTAATGCAAAGAGCGACACCTTGGGTTTTGGCGGTCGGTGTGGGTCTTGTCCTTGCCGTGGGCGACTATCAACCGGAACTTGGCTTGAGTGGATGGTCGCCGGTCAAGAACGCGGAAGCCGTGGTCGGGCGACCCATGACCCCGATCAGTGCGGCAGGCGTCGCCCGCCGCACCACGCGGCGGATGATTTATGCGACGTCCGTGTACGTCGCTACGCTGCCGCCCTCATGCACGACAGTCGTGGTGGAGGGGACGACCTTGCAGCAGTGCGGGGGAACGTACTACCAACCTTCCGGCAATCAATATGTGGTGGTGAATGTGCAGTAGGATCAATGGGGTCTACGCGGACAATAAGCCCTTGCCCTAGGATCCGTTTACAATCGCTCTGCCGCGACCAATAAAAAAACCCGGTGATGAAAACCGGGTTTTTGTGCATTTCAGGAAGCAGGATTATTTAATCTTGGCTTCCTTGAAAATGACATGTTGGCGCACGACGGGGTCGTACTTGCGGAACTCGAACTTTTCAGGCGTGTTGCGCTTGTTTTTCTTGGTGGTGTAGAAAAAACCGGTGCCTGCGGAGGACACGAGTTTGATCTTGTCGCTAGCTGCTTTTGCCATGTCTGATTACCTTAAACTTTTTCGCCACGGGCGCGCATGTCGTTAAGAACATGCTCAAGACCCAGTTTGTCGATCACGCGCATGCCTTTGGCAGATACGCGCAGGCTGATGAAGCGCTTTTCAGTTTCCAACCAGAAACGGTGATGGTGCAGGTTGGGAAGAAAGCGACGACGCGCCTTGTTGTTGGCGTGGGATACAGTGTTCCCGGTGATAACAGCCTTGCCGGTGACTTGGCATACTCTGGACATAATGAACTACCTTTGACTCAAAAATCTCCGGATCAGCGGTGTCCGGAATACGAAAGCCCGCGATTGTACGCGATGTTAATCACGTGCTCAAGCTTTGAAGTGTGCGAATGGCGGTGCTGAATATCTTTAAGTAGATGCTTATCGCGGCACATGTCCGCAATGGCTCTCATGAATCAAAGACTTACGTCTTTGTTCATGTTGGGGCATCCTGCCCCAAGCGGGAAACACTGAATAAATCAGCGTTTCTTTAACGTCTGCCTTTACCGATGATGGCGCCCATCACGCCGCGTATGATTTCCTGGCCAAGACGGCTTCCCACCGCACGCATGGTGCTTTTGACAAAGGCTTCGCCCACCGATTCGCGTGTGCGGCGACCGCTGCTGTTTTGATTGCCGCCAAACAGTCCATCCAGCAGACCGCCGGATTTGGCTTCGTCCGGCGCACGGGTGGGCGTCTGCTGACGTGTGCGCGCCGTGGATGTGGGCGTATCGGCTTGAGCCGCATCAAGCGCGTCTTCGGTGCGCTGTTTAAGAATTTCATACGCTGATTCACGATCAACAGCTTTTTCAAACACGCCATAGACATTGGAGTTGTGAATGATTTGTGTGCGTTCGTCCGGGGTGATGGCACCGATACGCGAGCGCGGGGGCGCGACCAGCACGCGCTCGACCGGGTTGGGCGTGCCTTTGCTGTCGAGACAGGACACCAGCGCTTCGCCTACCCCGAGTTGGGTGATGGCTTCGGCGGTGTTGAGGCCGGGCTTGGGGCGGAAGGTGTCAGCAGCCACGCGCACCGCTTCCTGGTCGCGTGGGGTGAAGGCGCGCAGGGCGTGCTGCACGCGGTTGCCGAGTTGGCCAAGGATGGCGAGCGGTACATCGAGCGGGTTTTGGGTAATGAAGTAGATGCCCACGCCTTTGGAGCGGATCAGACGCACCACTTTTTCCACCGTGTCGATCAGGACTTTGGGGGCATCGTCGAATAAAAGATGAGCTTCGTCGAAGAAGAACACCAGTTTGGGCTGCTCCAGATCGCCTGCTTCCGGAAGTTGTTCAAACAGTTCAGCCAACAGCCAAAGCAGCAGGGTGGCGTAGAGCTGCGGCGAGTGGAATAGTTTTTCGGCGGCGAGGACGTTGATGACACCACGGCCTTGCGCATCGGTTTGCAGCAGATCGTCAAGGGTGATGGCGGGTTCGCCGAATAGAAAGGTGCCACCGGCATCCTCAAGTGTGAGTAAGGCGCGCTGGATGGCGCCGACGCTGGCTGCGGAGACATTGCCATAGGTGATGGTCAGCTCGCGGGCGTGTTCGGCCACATGCTGCATCAGGGCGCGCAGATCTTTGATGTCCAGCAGCAGCAAACCTTGTTCGTCGGCCACGCGGAAGGCGATGTTCAAAACGCCCGCCTGAGTGTCATTTAAATTGAGCAGGCGGGCGAGCAGCAGCGGCCCCATGTCGGAGATGGTGGTGCGCAGCGGGTGACCCAGTTCGCCGTACACGTCCCAAAACACCACCGGCGCGGCGGCCAGTTGGAAGTCGGGCAGGCCGATTTTTTGCACACGCTCGCGGATGCGTGGCTTGTCTTCGCCTACCTGACTTAGCCCGGCCAGATCGCCCTTGATGTCGGCCAGAAACACCGGCGTGCCCATGCGGCTGAAGCCTTCGGCCAGGGTTTGCAGGGTCACGGTCTTACCCGTGCCGGTGGCGCCTGCAATCAGGCCGTGGCGGTTGGCCATGCGGCCTAATAGATGAGCCTCTTGATGAGCTCCTGGTTGAGTGGTGTTATCGACTGCGCCAATGAAAATGTCGTGCTGCATAAACATGTGTCGTCGTGTGATTGAAGTGGCCGCTGATTGTAGTGTGAAACTTGAATAATGCCGTGCGTGGTATCGTTTCACCTTTGCAGCATTGGATGAAGACGAGGTGAGTGGAATGTTGGGTCGTCTGGGTGCGTGGTGGGGGGTGGTGGGCGTGAGCCTGCTGATTGGCTGGGCGGTGGTGCGTTTAAGTCCGATTGCATTGGAAGCATGGGGGATGCCCTGGGGTTGGCTGGAGTGGGCGGTGGCCTTGCCTTGGCTACTGTTTATGCTGGTGGGCGAGGGTTATCGTGGTTTCCAGAAGGGTTTCGCGCCGCGTGTTGCGGCACGGGCACGTTATTTGCGTGAACATCCGCAGTGGCTGCATGTGCTGCTTGCACCTGCCTTTTGTATGGGATTTTTTCATGCCACACGCAAGCGCATGATCGTGTCATGGGCGGTGACTTCGGGCATTGTGCTGCTGATTTTGGCGGTGCGTCTGCTGCCGCAACCCTGGCGCGGCATTATCGACCTGGGCGTGGTGGCGGGTTTGAGCTGGGGGCTGGTGGCGATTGTGGCCTACGGTGTGTACGCCTTGACGGCCAGCAGGTTTGAGCATCCACCGGAAACGCCTGAAAAACAAGAATCTGTTGAGTGAGATCGTATTAAGTCGTTTGCGTAGCACAAGAGGGCATTATGTTGAGCGATCTGAATTCATGGCATGAAGAAAAGCAGTCGGCGTGGTTATACCGCGAGTTGGCCAAAATCGAGGCGGACGCGCGCCAAGCGGCTCTGTTTCTGCACTTGGCCAATGCCGCAGAAGAGCAGGCGCAAACTTGGGCGGCTCGCGTCGAGGCGGCGGGTGGGACGTGTGCCACGTTCGCTCCTTCCGCGCGTGCGCGCTTGGTCGCGTGGTTGGCGGCGCGTTTGACACCGCGCGCGATTCGTCCAGTTTTAGCGGCCATGAAGGTACGTGGCTTGTCTGGTTATCAGTTCAAATCCAGGCCCTTGAACCATCCGCCGGTGGAGGATGGTTCGCCTGAAAAGGCGCATTTGCGTGGCGGAAACGATGGTTCATTGCGCGCCGCGGTATTTGGGGTGAACGACGGGCTGGTGTCGAATACCAGTCTGATTATGGGGGTGGCCGGGGCAACCAGTGGTGCAGGTGGCGAGCCAGCGGCGGTATTGGTGGCCGGGGTGGCGGGGCTATTGGCCGGCGCGCTGTCCATGGCGGCAGGTGAATACATTTCCATGCGCTCGCAACGCGAGATGTATGAATATCAAATCGGGCTGGAGCGCGAAGAGATTGCCGCGTATCCCGATGAAGAGGCTGAGGAGCTGGCGCAGATCTACCATGCGCGTGGCATGGATCTGGCGCAGGCACGCGACGTGGCGCGGCAAATGATGCAAGACCCGGACAATGCACTGGATGTGCTTTCGCGTGAGGAATTGGGCTTGAATCCGGATGAGCTTGGCTCGCCTTGGGGCGCGGCGATTTCATCGTTTTTGGCTTTCGTGGCGGGCGCCATCATTCCTCTGTTGCCGTTTTTGTTCGGAATACAGGGGCAGCCAGCCTTGGTTGTGGGCGCTGGCCTGGCGGCTTTGGGCTTGTTTGCGGTGGGAGCGGTGCTTTCGCTGTTTACCGGACGCAAGGCGTTTGGCGGCGGTTTGCGCATGTTGCTGATTGGTGCGGGCGCGGGTGCGATCACATATTTAATTGGCAGTTTGTTGGGTGCGCAGTTGGCTTGAGTGGGTTTACGGCTGTCGCTTAATCCGATAGGCGGTTATTGATCCGACCAGCTTTACCCGCGATTGTAGGTCGGCATTCATGCTGGCATGTCGGGCTAAAATCCGACCTACATTCAAGTCGTGTCGTGCCAGAGCTATAGACACAAAAAAACCCGCATTGCGGGTTTTTTTGTGGGAACGCCAAAACATTCAACGCGGCGATTAACCCTTGAGCTTGGTGTAAGCCGCGTGAATGGAATGACTCGCTGAGTTCCACGCGCTTTCTACGCCGGATTTTAGGTGATCCCAAGCATCATCGCTGGCTTCGCCTAATTCCTTTAGCTTGGATTTTGTGGCTTCAAGCCCACTTTCAATCGCGGCAATTTCGTTTTCATATTTGATGCGTTCATCAGCAAGGGCACTTTTAGCCTGCGCCTTTAACGCCTCTATTTTAGCTTGGGCGAGCTCGATTTCGGCTTCAATTTTTTGTTGATAAGCGGCTTTGGTGCTCATGGTTGTTATCCTCGATAAATAGATTGAATGTTGAGTTGGTGAATTGCTTGCTGCAAAGGGATTAGGGCTTTCTGCGACCGACTAACAGAAGTAGGCCACCCAATACAATGGCACCACCACCGACCCACACTGGAACGTTGACGGTTTCTTTTTCGGACACTGAAAGTACCAAGGGTCCAATTACAGCCTTATCGGTTTGTTTGGTGTAGCTGAAGCTCCCATAAGCCAAGCCCAGTGCGCCAGCGATAATCAAGGCGATTGCTACTATATTAATAGAGCTCATTTTTATTCCTCTTAGGTGAAATGATTAGGGGAAATTGATTTTTGCGCACCAAACAACCCTCAACGAGTTTTGTTGCGATGTCGCCGCAGTACAGCGCCATCGCACAACGGCTGATCAGTTAAATGCGACGCCCTTGGATAAGGCGCACAAGTATCACAACAACGGCAATGACCAATAGAATGTGAATAAACCCACCCATGGTGTAAGAGCTTACAAGACCGAGTAGCCACAGGATGATCAAAATAATCGCGATGGTCTCAAGCATTTTATATACCCTCCTTCAAATCCAGCAGCGCGGCTAAGGATAAGAATTATTTCTAGATTCAGGGCTGAAGGTAGCACATAACTGGCGTGGCGGAGTCTTTTTTCAAGAAACGTCCACCATTAAAAAACCCGGCATGCAATGGCCGGGTTTTTTTAATGGTGGAGCCTTCCGTGGCTCAAGCTACGGCTCAGTGCTTGGATGCACCTTCTGCACCAATGCCGGTTTCCGAGCGCACATATTGCCGCAGGAAGGCTTCACGTTCAGCCTTGGCGCGTGCGCTGTTGTCGGTGATGGAGAAGAACCAGGCCATCAGGAAGGCGACCGGCATGGAGAAGATCGCCGGATCCTTGTAGGGCACGATGGCGGCTTTGAAGCCGAAGACATCCACCCACACCGTCTTCGACAACACGACCAGCACGATGGCTGTAATCAAGCCGCCGAGGCCGCCCATCACCGCGCCGCGCGTGGTCAGGCCGCGCCAGTAAATGGCGAGGAACAGCACCGGGAAGTTGGCCGATGCGGCCACGGCGAAGGCCAGACCGACCATGAAGGCGATGTTCTGATTTTCGAAGGCAATGCCGAGGAAAATCGCCAAAATGCCCAGCGCCACGGTGGCGTATTTGGAGATGCGCATTTCGGTCTGCTCATCCACGCGACCATGACGGAAGGCGCTGGCATACAGGTCATGCGACATGGCGGACGCGCCTGCCAGGGTCAGGCCGGACACCACCGCAAGGATGGTGGCAAAAGCCACGGCGGAGATAAAGCCGAGGAAGATGTCGCCACCAATGGCGTGCGACAGGTGAATCGCCGCCATATTGTTGCCGCCGATCAGCTTCTTGGCTGCATCCAGATACTCGGGGTTGGTGGACACCATGATGATGGCGCCAAAACCAATGATGAAGGTCAGGATGTAGAAGTAGCCGATAAAGCCGGTGGCAAAGAACACGGATTTACGCGCTTCTTTGGCATCCTTAACGGTGAAGAAGCGCATCAGGATATGCGGCAGACCGGCCACACCGAACATCAGCGCCAGACCGAGCGAAATGGCGGAAATGGGATCTTTGATCAGGCTGCCGGGAGCCATGATGGCATCGTGTTTCGGACTGATTTCAATCGCCTTGTTGAACATGGCATTGAAGTCGAAACCAAACGAGTACAGTACGGCCAAGGCCATGAAGGTCGCGCCGGAAAGCAGCAGCATGGCCTTGATGATCTGTACCCAAGTGGTGGCCAACATGCCGCCGAAGGTGACATAGAGAACCATCAGTACACCGACAATCACCACGGCATAGGTGTAAGGCAGGCCGAACAGCACTTCGATCAGTTTGCCCGCACCGACCATCTGTGCGATCAGATACATGGCCACCACCACCAGCGAGGCGATGGCGGCTACGGTGCGTACCGGAATCTGCGCCAGACGGTAGGAAGCCACATCGGCAAAGGTGTATTTGCCAAGGTTGCGCAGCTTTTCCGCCAACAGGAACAGCATGATCGGCCAGCCGACCAGGAAGCCGATGGAATAGATCAGGCCGTCGAAGCCGTTGGCATACACCAGTCCGGCAATACCCAGGAAGGAGGCGGCGGACATGTAGTCACCCGCCAGTGCCAGGCCGTTTTGCAGGCCGGTAATGCCACCACCCGCAGCGTAGAAATCCTTGGTGGTGCGCGTGCGTTTGGCGGCCCAGTAGGTGATGCCCAACGTGGCGGCGACGAATACCAGGAACATGATGACGGCGGGCATATTCACCGATTTGGCGCTGGCGGTGTCAGCGGCCAGCGCGATGCCCGCATAGGTCATGGCAGCCAAGCCGGCGGCCAGCATCAGCGGGCGCAGAATGAGAGATGGGTTCATCGTACATGCTCCTGCAGTTCAGCCGTCAGACGGTCGAACTCTTTATTGGCGCGCATGATGTACATGCCAGTCATGCCGATGGCGATCAGAATGACCAGAAAGCCGCCGAGAATGCCAACCGAAATAGGGGAGCCGGCGGCGACTTTGATGGCCAGCAAGCCGGGCTGGAAGGCTATCAGCAGGATAAAGACAAAATAAATGACCATCATGATGATGGCCATGATCCAGTTGTAGCGGTTGCGCGTGTCAACCAGTTCAACAAAACGCGCATCCGCATGGATTTGCGTGGCCAGTTCGTGGTTCATGCCGTCCAACTCCTTTGTGTTTCGTTTTTATGAAGTCCGGAAGGCTACGATACCCCGCGTCAGCGGTAAACTGATTTTTTGCAAATTAAGCAACTACTTGTATGTCTCGCGCAGGCGGGCATAGGCCTCCAGCAAAAGACCATGCCGCCGCATTCCGCCGCTATTGCCCTCCAGCGCGGGCAGGTCGGGCAGATTTTCTTCGGCATTCACTAAACGTTCGGCGCGGGCAAGCTGTTCATGACCATGCAGACGCATCAATACCGGACGAAAATTGTCCAGTGAAAGCTCTTTTTCGATTTGAAAACGCAAAACATCGGTGACGGCACGCAACAGGCGTGCGCGAGAAAGCGACAAGCCACCGAAATCCAGTGCCCATTGCAAATCATTGAGCGCCTTCTTTTTCTTGCTCAGTGCGAGCAGCAGCCAACCGCGCAATTCGCCGATGCGCAACGTCGCCCATGCGGAGTCTGTGTCAGGCAGCAGGCCAAGCAATTCGGCCAGAGGTTGTTCATCGGCAAAAGCATGCTCTTCCAGCGCCTTGAGCAGGGCGCGCTGTTCCTGTGCATCCAGTTCGGGCAGGCGGCGCAGCCATGCGCGCAAGGGCAGGGCGGCATTGCTGTTGTGTTCTTGTAGATCGGCAGCGGGATAGACCTCGGAAAAACCGGGCACGAGAATACGGCAGGCATACATTCCAAGATGCGGCAGGTCGAGGATATACACCTCAAGGTTTTCGGCGTGCAGCAGCCCCAGCAGTTGCTGGAACTCCTCTTCGGTGCTGCCGCTGTAGTCCCACTCGGTGAACTCAATGTCGGGCGTGGCATGGAAAAAGTCCCAGGCAATCAGCCCGCTATGGTCGATGAAATGGGTTTCCATATTGGAGGGATCGGCCACAGCGTCCAGATCGAACGAAGGTGGATGAAAGTCACCGAGTTGGTTGAGATCACGCCCCTGCAGCAGCTCGGTCAAGGTGCGCTCCAGTGCGACTTCAAAACGCGGGTGCGCGCCCCAAGAGGCGTACACGCCGCCATTGTCCGGATTGAGCAGGATGATACTCAGCACCGGATAACGCCCGCCGAGCGAGGCATCCTTGACCAGAATCGGGAAGCCGCTGGTCTCGATGGCTTCAATGGCGCGCAGCACCTGCGGATAGCGTGCCAAAACCTCGCCGGGCACATCGGGCAGGCACAAACCTTCGCTGATGACGCGATGGCGCACATGGCGTTCGAAAATCTCAGCCAAACATTGGGTGCGCGCTTCGAACGCGGTGTTGCCTGCCGCCATGCCATTGCTGGCAAACAGGTTGGCAAGAATATTCACCGGCACAAAGACGTCCTCGCCATCGCGTTGGCGCACAAAGGGCAGGGCACAGATGCCGCGCCCGCTGAAACCGGCATTGCGGTCGAGCAGCTGAGCGGCACTAAGATCACCATGCGGGTTCCAGGCTTCGAGCATGGCCGCATCCATCAACCCCGCGCTAACGGCTTTGTCGATGGATTTACCCTTGCCGACGGGGAACCAGCGTTCACGCGGATGGTGTACCCAGTCAGCCTGCGCCAGTTCATCACCGAAATCGTAGTCGGAAAAGAAATACTGCGTGGCAAGGCGCTCAAAATACTCGCCCAGCGCCGAAGCCAGCGCTGCCTTGCGACTCGCGCCCTTGCCATTGGTAAATAGAAACGGTGCCTTGCGGTCGCGGATATGCACCGACCAGACATGTGGCACCGGATTCAACCAGCGCGCTTCTTCAATGTCGAAACCGAGCTCGACCAAGCGGGCAAACATGCGCTCAATCGAGACTTCAAGCGCGGCATCTTTGCCGGTGATAAAGGTTTGTTCGGTCATGATGCTGCTCCTGTGGGGATGATTAAGCCGCAGCCGACGCGGCGTCCCTCGCTGGCGAGGATGTTGTAGATGCGGCAGGCAGTGGGGGTGTTGACGAACTCCAGGCCAAGGCCGTGGCGGGCAAAAAAGCGCATGACGGCGGGGCTGGGGATGCAGGGTTTGTGGCCTGTGCCGAGCACGATCAGTTCGGGGTCATCGCTGAGCAGAGGGGTGAGCAGTTCATCCGTCAGCTGGCTTACATCGTTGACGAGCCAGTCCAGGCGCTGCTCGGGGGTGAGGATCAGGCTGGTGGTGTGGCGTTGGTTATTCAGGGTGATATGGGTTTCACCGTAGTTTTGGATGAGAAAGCGTTGATCGCCGAGGTTGAGGTGAAGTTTCACTGCGTTGTCTTTGGGTTTGAGCGGTGTTTGACAGTTTAATGGGCGCGCCCTAATGTTGCTCGCTTTCCTTGTCGGTACGTCGGCCTGATCGACGTGCCCTGTTAAATAATGAGCGATCGCCATGTCCAATTCCTTGCTTAATCCCGTGCGTAAATCGTCCAAACTGGCCAATGTCTGCTATGACATTCGCGGGCCGGTGATGGCGCGAGCGCAGCAGATGGAGGAGGAGGGGCATCGGATTATCAAGCTGAATATCGGCAATCCGGCGCCGTTTGGTTTCGAGGCGCCGGAAGAAATCATGCAGGACGTGATTCTTAATCTGGGTAGCGCCTCGGGCTATTCCGATTCGAAAGGGCTGTTTTCTGCGCGCAAGGCCATCATGCACTACACCCAGACCAAGGGTATACGCGGGGTCAAGATTGACGACATTTACATCGGCAATGGTGTGTCCGAGCTGATTGTGATGGCGATGCAGGCCTTGTTGGAGAACGATGATGAGGTGCTGGTGCCTGCGCCGGATTATCCACTGTGGACGGCAGCCGTCACCTTGGCGGGCGGTACGGCACGGCATTATGTGTGTGATGAGCAGTCGGGCTGGTTTCCGGATATCGAGGATATTCGTAGCAAGATCAGCCCACAAACCCGCGCGATTGTGCTGATTAATCCGAATAATCCCACTGGCGCGGTCTATCCGAAAGAGGTGCTGGAGCAGGTGATTGAGGTGGCGCGCCAGCACCAGCTCATTATTTATGCCGATGAAATTTACGACAAGGTGCTGTATGACGGCGTGGAGCACACCTCGATTGCCTCGTTGGCTGATGATGTGCTGTTTGTGACTTTTGGCGGCTTGTCGAAGAACTATCGTGCTGCGGGTTACCGTGCGGGCTGGTTGATCGTGTCCGGCGACAAGCGCCATGCACGCGATTACATTGAAGGTCTGACCATGCTGGCGTCGATGCGCCTGTGCTCGAATGTTCCGGCGCAACATGCGATTCAAACGGCCTTGGGTGGTTATCAGAGTATTAACGACTTGGTCACGGCAGGCGGACGCTTGCTGCGCCAGCGCGATTTGGCGCATGACATGCTGACTTCGATTCCCGGTGTGAGCTGTGTCAAACCGCAGGGCGCGCTGTATATGTTTCCGCGCTTTGACCCCGTTATGTATCCGATTGAGGATGATCGTCAGTTCATTCTTGAGCTGCTGGAAGAAGAGCGTGTGTTGGTGGTGCAGGGCACGGGATTCAACTGGTTCGCGCCGGATCATATCCGTTTGGTCTTCCTGCCGAATATGGATGACTTGACTGAGGCTATTCAACGTATCGCACGCTTTTTGGAACACTACCGCCGTCGCCACCGCTGAAGAGGCTTGAGCCGTAGGCTCCCGGTCAGGCGCGCAGAACGGTGGGTATCAGGTAGAATGCGGGCAATCTTTTTTGACAGAGCGTGAATGATGGAACCTGTGAAGGTTGGCTTGTTGGGCTTGGGGACAGTGGGCGGCGGCACAGTCAATGTGCTGCGCCGCAATCAGGATGAAATTTCGCGCCGTGCCGGACGCGGCATTGAGGTGGTGGCCGCCTCGGTGCGTAACCTTGATGCGCCACGTATTTGCGACACCACGGGCATTCGCATGACGACCGATCCGTTTGCGGTGGTCAATGATCCTGAAGTGCAGGTGGTGTGCCTGTTGCTGGGCGGTGAAGAACCAGCGCGTGAGCTGGTGCTGCGCGCCATCGAGCTGGGCAAGCATGTCGTTACCGCCAATAAAATGCTGATTGCGCTGCACGGCAATGAAATTTTCCGCAAGGCGCAGGAAAAAGGCGTGGTGGTGGCTTTTGAGGCGGCTGTGGCGGGTGGGATTCCGATCATCAAGGCCATTCGCGAAGGTTTGGCCGGTAATCGCATCGAGTGGCTGGCGGGCATTATCAACGGCACCGGCAACTTTATCCTCACTGAGATGCGCGACAAAGGGCGCGATTTTGATGATGTGCTGGCCGAAGCGCAACGCCTTGGTTATGCCGAAGCTGACCCGACCTTTGATGTGGAAGGCATTGATGCCGCGCACAAGCTCACCATTCTCGCCTCGATTGCCTTTGGTATTCCGCTGCAATTTGACAAGGCTACTATCGAGGGCATCACCCGCATTACGCGTGACGATGTGGGTTATGCCGAAGCCTTGGGCTATCGCATCAAGCATTTGGGCATTGCGCGCCGCACGCCACAGGGGGTTGAGCTGCGCGTGCACCCCACCCTGATTCCCGAGCGCCGTCTGATTGCCAATGTGGATGGCGTCAAGAATGCCGTGCTGGTGATGAGCGATGCTGTCGGGCCGACCTTGTACTACGGCGCGGGCGCGGGCGCGGATGCTACGGCGTCGGCGGTGGTGGCGGATCTGGTGGACGTGGTGCGCACCATGACCGCTGACCCGGAGAATCGCGTGCCGCACCTGGCTTTCCAGGCGGATGCCTTGCGTGATCTGCCTATTTTACCGATGTCTGAAGTGGAGACAGCGTATTACCTGCGTTTGACCGCCGAAGACCGTCCCGGCGCGCTGGCTGACATTACGCGCATTCTGGCGGATGAGGGCATTAGCATCGAAGCCATTCTGCAAAAAGAAGCGCCCGAAGATGAAACCGATATTCCGGTGATTATTCTGACCCACCGCGTGAAAGAAGGGCGGATGAATGCGGCGATTGCCCGCATTGAGGCTTTGGATGCGATTAAGTGCCCGGTGGCGCGTATTCGTGTTGAGTCATTGAGTTAATTTTTTTAGCCACAGAGGTCACAGAGGGCACAGAGGTAAGAGACTGATTAAATGGATTCATCGTTTTGTAGTTCGTTCGAGCAGTGAACTGAAACAACGATTGAATGGTTTTAACGCTCTGTGCCCTCTGTGTTCTCTGTGGCTAATACTAGATTTACCTGTCGGAGTTTATTATGCCTTTTCGTACTCGCTATACCGGCCTGATCGAACGTTACCGTGACCGCCTGCCTGTTTCCGCCGATACCCGCATCATCAGTTTGGGCGAAGGCAATACCCCGCTGATTCGCTTGCAGAATATCCCTAAACTGTTGGGTAAGGATGTCGATATCTATGTCAAATACGAAGGCTTGAATCCAACCGGTTCATTCAAGGATCGTGGCATGACCATGGCGGTTACCAAGGCGGTTGAAGCGGGTTCCAAGGCCATTATCTGCGCCTCAACGGGAAATACTTCGGCGGCAGCGGCGGCCTATGCAGCACGTGCGGGTATTACCGCGTTTGTGCTGATTCCGGATGGCAAAATTGCCATGGGTAAGTTGGCGCAAGCCATGATGTATGGCGCGATTACCTTGCAGATTCGTGGCAATTTCGACGACGGAATGCGTCTGGTCAAAGAAGTCGCAGATCATGCGCCGGTGACCATCGTTAATTCAGTCAATCCGTATCGTTTGCAAGGCCAAAAAACTGCAGCGTTTGAAATTGTTGAAGAGTTGGGGCGTGCGCCGGATTACCACTGCTTGCCGGTAGGTAATGCGGGCAATATTACGGCGCACTGGATTGGTTATTGCGAGTATTCCACGCCGACGGGCGCGCATGTGACCGACGCGTGCGCTTTCTGTAATGGCGATTGCCAGTTTGCCAGCGGCGCAATTGTGGGCAAGCGTCCGAAAATGGTCGGTTATCAGGCGGCGGGCTCGGCGCCTTTCCTGCGCGGACACATGGTCGATCACCCCGAAACCATTGCCACCGCCATTCGCATCGGTCACCCGCAATCCTGGGATCGTGCCTGGGAAGTCATGCGCGAATCCGAAGGCTGGTTCGCGGAAGTCACGGATGCAGAAATTCTGGCGGCACAAATGATGTTGACGCGCCATGAGGGCGTGTTCTGTGAGCCTGCTTCAGCCGCTTCACTCGCAGGGATGATAAAGGATATTCAAAGCGGCAAGATTGCTGAAGGTTCGACCATTGTGTTGACGCTGACTGGAAATGGCATGAAAGACCCGGACACGGCGATTGCCCAATGCCAAGCTGAAGGCGCAAGCAAAGCGAGCATGGTGACCATCGACGCCACGCTCGATCAGGTCAAGGCCGCCATTTTGGGCAATATGGCTTAAGCGCATGACGAGTGCTGTCGCACGCGAAACCCTGTTGAGCTACTGCGAGCAATTGCTGCGCGTGGAGGCCTATGCGGATTGCGCGCCGAATGGTTTGCAGGTTGAGGGTGGCTCACGCGTTAAACGTATCGTCAGCGGCGTGACTGCGAGCCAGGCTTTGCTGGAAGCAGCGGTGGAGCAGAGCGCCGATATGGTGCTTGTGCACCACGGTTATTTCTGGAAGGGCGAGGATGCGCGCGTGGTGGGTATGAAGCGCAAGCGCCTTGCTACCTTGCTCGCGCATGATATTAATCTGGTTGCCTACCACCTGCCGCTGGACGGTCATCCGGTGTATGGCAATAACGCGCAGTGGGCGATGGCCTTGGGTTTGAAGGAAACCCAAGGCTTCCTTGGTGCGCCGAGTGCTCGTATCGGCGTGCGTGGTGTGTTGCCCGAAGCACAGACAGGCGTGGCGCTCAAGCACAGTCTGGAGCGTATTCTTGGGCGCGAAGTTCTACACATTCCTGCCCATGAGGCTGAGCGTCCCTTGCGCAGTTTAGGTCTGTGCAGTGGTGGGGCGCAGGGTTATATCGCAGAGGCGGCCGCTTTGGGGCTGGATGCTTACCTAAGCGGTGAGATTTCCGAACAGACCGTACATATCGCTCGCGAAATGGGTATTGATTATTTCGCTTGTGGTCATCATGCCACCGAGCGCTTTGGTGTGCGCGCCCTGGGCGAACATCTGGCCGACACATTTGGCATTGAACATTGTTTTGTGGATATGCCGAATCCAGCCTGAATAAATCGTGATTTAAGCGTTTTTTGCGTACATAAAGCACGGGTATTTTATGAGGCTCTAATATGCCCATAAAAAATCCGAAGGCAAAACACACGATTTCTGTCTTGTCAGTCACTGGATGTTCATGGATGCTTGCACCCAATTGAAAATCAGCCTGCGCGCTTGGCGTAGGCCAAGCAAAGGCAATACTAACCCTAGGAGATGAGGATGTCCGAGCAGACCGTAGCGAGCCCAAGTGTGGACGAGCCAGGCGTCGACCTGCGCCGTCGCCGCTTTCTGACCGGCGCGGCCACCGTGGTGGGTGGCGCAGGCGTGGCGGCAGCGCTGGTTCCGTTTTTGAGCTATTGGCAGCCCAGCGCGAAAACCCGTGCGGCCGGTGCCCCGGTAGAAGTGGATATTGGCAAGCTGGCCGAAGGCCAGATGATGACCGTGGAATGGCGCGGTATGCCAATTTATATTTTGCGTCGCACAGGCAGTAGCGTGGCCGAATTGGCTGCGTTGGATGGTGGTTTGCGTGACCCGCAATCTGAAGTCGATCAGCAGCCAGCTTATGCGCAAAATGCCTATCGTTCACGCACGCCAGAGGTCTTTGTTGCTGTGGGTATCTGTACGCATCTTGGTTGCGCGCCGACGTTCCGCCCGGATGTGGCTCCCGCCGATCTGGGCGCAGAGTGGAAGGGCGGCTTTTTCTGTCCTTGCCATGGCTCGCGTTTTGACTTGGCAGGGCGCGTTTTCAAGGGCGTGCCTGCGCCGACCAACCTTCTGGTTCCGCCGTATGCGTTTCTCAGCGAAACCCGGCTCATTATTGGTAGCGACGTGGAGGACAAGGCTTGATGAACAGGCTTTTTCAATGGTTTGACGCGCGTCTGCCGATTTCCAGCTTCTGGAACGCGCATCTGGCGCAGTACTACGTGCCGAAGAATTTCAATATCTGGTATTTCTTTGGTTCACTGGCGCTCACCGTGTTTGTCATCCAGATCGTGTCGGGTATCTGGCTGACCATGAATTACAAGCCGTCTGCTGCCGAGGCCTTTGCCTCGGTGGAATACATCATGCGCGATGTCGAATGGGGTTGGCTGATTCGTTACATGCACTCCACCGGTGCCTCGGCGTTTTTTATCGTGATTTATCTGCACATGATGCGCGGGTTAATGTACGGCTCGTATAAAAACCCGCGCGAGCTGATCTGGATTTTCGGCATGTTGATTTATGTCGTGTTGATGGCCGAAGCATTCATGGGTTACTTGCTGCCTTGGGGGCAAATGTCGTATTGGGGCGCGCAGGTCATTATCTCGCTGTTCGGTGCAATTCCGTTTGTTGGACCGGATTTAGCGCTGTGGATTCGTGGCGATTATGTGGTGGGCGATGCCACGCTTAACCGCTTCTTCGCGCTGCATGTGATTGCTTTGCCCTTGATTCTGCTGTTCCTGATTGGTGGTCACATCATGGCGCTGCATGAAGTCGGCTCGAACAATCCGGAAGGCATCGACATCAAAAAGCATAAAGATGCCAACGGTAAGCCGCTGGATGGCGTCGCATTCCACCCGTACTACACGGTCAAGGATTTGGTGGGTGTGGCGGTGTTCCTGTTCTTCTTTGCCATCGTGGTCTTCTACATGCCGGAAATGGGCGGCTATTTCCTTGAAAAGCCAAACTTTATTCCAGCGAACCCGATGCAGACCCCGGAACACATTGCGCCGGTGTGGTATTTCACGCCGTTCTACGCCATTTTGCGTGCCGTGCCGGATAAGTTTCTTGGCGTGATGGCGATGGGCGGTGCGATTTTCGTGCTGTTCCTGTTGCCCTGGCTGGATCGTAATCCGGTCAAGTCGATCCGCTACCGCTCGAATACCTTCAAAGCGTTGTTGGCCATGTTTGTCATCAGCTTCATCGTGCTCGGTTGGTTGGGGATGCAACCGGTGACCCCGCTGTTGACCTTTATGGCGCAGTTTTTCACCATTCTTTACTTCGGCTACTTTGTGGCGCTGTGGTGGATGAGCAAGAACGAAAAAACCAAGCCTGTGCCGGAGAGGATTACCCGATGAGTACTTTGAAAAATCGTGCGATTTGGGGGGCGATTTCTGCTGCGTGTTTGGCTTTGTTCGCCATGCTGGCTTCTCCTGTCCATGCGGCTGGTGGGCATGTGGCGGGACTGGTCAAAGCTGAGATTGATTTGGGGGATACGGCTTCCTTGCAGCGCGGCGCGCAGATTTTTGTCGATCGTTGCCTGAGCTGCCATTCGGCGAATTTGATGCGTTACAACCGCATTGGACAAGACTTGGGCTTGAGTGACGAGGAGGTCAAAGCGCGTCTGATTCGCGGTGCGGAGGTCAAAATCGGCTCGACCATGCAAAGCACCATGCCCGCTGCGCTGGCCAAAACTGCCTTCGGCGTGGTTCCGCCGGATCTGTCGTTGACGGCACGTGCACGTGGTTCGGACTGGCTCTACAGTTATCTGCGTGCGTTTTATGTCGATCCGGCGCGTCCGCTTGGGGTCAATAACCTCGTGTTCAAGGACGTGGGTATGCCCAATGTGTTTTGGCGCGAACAGGGCGAGCAAGTCTTGAGCAAGGATGCGCATGGTGTGGAGGCTTTGAGTCTGGCCAAGCCCGGTAGCATGAGCCCGGCCGAGTTTGATGGCATGATCGGTGATTTGGTCGGTTTTATGACCTACATGGCCGAACCCGCCGTCCTGCAGCGCAAGAGTTTGGGCTTCTGGGTATTGGGTTTCCTTGCCGCGCTGTTTGTACTGCTGTTCTTGCTCAAGCAGGAATATTGGCGCGATATAAAGAAGTAGCTTGGGCTTGTTAAGACGGTTTATCAGTAAACGGGTGTGTTAGAATCACGCCCGTTTTTGCTTTTGTCGTTTTGCTTTTTCTGTCCATAATTTTGGCAGATTTTTTTGGGGAGAGTGCCGCAATGGCTGTTAGTACAAGTCGCCGTGGGGTGATGACCCTGTTTTCTCACCCGGATTGCCCGGAAAGTCATCGTACCCGCCTTGTGCTGGCGGATAAGGAATTGATTGCGGACATGGTTGAGGTTAACCCGGCCAATCCGCCAGAAGACTTCCTTGATCTTAGCCCCACGGGAACCCTGCCGACCTTGGTTGACCGCGATCTCGTGTTGACCCAAGCGCGCGTCATCATGGAATACCTTGATGAGCGTTTTCCACATCCGCCGTTGATGCCGATTGACCCGGTAAGCCGTGCGCGTGTGCGTTCCGCGCTGTATCGCATTGAAAAAGACTGGTATCCGCTGTTGCCTGAGTTGGCTGAAGGCGGCAAGGGTGCGACCAAAGCGCGCAAGTTGTTGCGTGAAGGTTTACTCTCCATCATGCCGATCTTTTCGGCCAGCCAGTTTGTGATGAGCGAAGAATTCAGCCTCGCGGACGCGACCTTGGCACCGATTTTGTGGCGTTTGCCGGTGTATGGCATTGATTTGTCTGGCCAAGCGCAGACGCAGCCCTTGCTGGACTACATGGCGCGTATTTTCAAGCGCGCCAGTTTCCGTCAAAGCCTGTCCGATCTTGAGTTGGAAATGCGCCCGGACATGCGTGCTGAAATGCGCCAGGATGCACGGGATTCCCGCAAGTGACTTCCAGCCGTCCTTACCTACTGCGCGCGTTGTATGAGTGGATTGTGGATAATGACCACATTCCCTACATCGTGGTGGATGCGACCATGCCTGGTGTGGTCGCGCCGCCTGAACATGTTAAAGATGGCCAAATCACGCTGAATATCGCTCCGCACGCGGTACAAGGTTTGACCTTGGGCAATGCCGATGTGCGCTTTTCTGCACGCTTTAGTGGTCGTCCCTGGATGATTACGATTCCTTCGCTGGCTATTTTGGCGATTTATGATCGTGATACAGGGCAGGGCATGGGCTTTCCACCCGGAACCATGCCGGGGGAAACCGGCGACGATGCGGATAATGACACCGAAACCCGCGCATCGCGTCCGCCAGCCCTGCGTGCGGTGCCTTCTGAAGGTGAGCGCAAAACACCAGGCACCGCAGCGGATGATGATCAGCCGACACCACCTGATGATGAGCCGCCGGTGCGTGGTGGGCATTTGCGGCGGATTAAATAGCGAGCGGCTAGGGGTTTGACCCTGGCGATTGCTGGGAGCGTGTGCGCATGAGTCATACATTCGGCGCGAGCGAGCGTTTGGAAACGATGGCGCGGTGGTGGAAAACTGCCGATGGCTTGCAGTTGTGGCAGGAAGAATCTGCCGCATTGGAGCCATGGTTGGCGCGCTGTTTTGGCTATCATGCCCTGCATTTAAGTCTGCAACCCTTGCCGCAGACTCCCGTCGCGGATATTGGCTTTTCCCTGGCTTCGGCATTGCCGGGTTTACGCATCCCCCATGCCTTTCAACTTGGCCCCTTGGGCGGCGAGGTGCGCGCGCGCTTTGAGTCCTTGCCCTTGGAAGCCGAATCGGTGGATTTGGTCGTGGCACAGCATGTGTTGGAATTTGCCTCCGAGCCGCATGCGTTGTTACGCGAGCTTGATCGCGTGCTGGTTCCCGAGGGGCGAGTCATGTTGCTGAATTTTAATCCCATGAGTTATTGGGGGCTGCGCCACGCATTCAATCTCAGTCAGCGTGCGCCGTGGTTTGGGCAGAGCCTTGGGCGTAAGCGTTTGCGCGATTGGTTGGCGTTGCTGGGGTACGACATTGAGGATGAGCTATGGGTCGGGCATGGTTGCCTGTCCCCCGCGCCTCCGCTGCTTGCAGGTTTTATGCAACGCTGGTTAGCGAGTCTGTTGCCGCGTAGTGGTGTGGGGTATGTCTTGCTGGCACGCAAGCGAGTGAGTATGCCCGCGCCGATCCGTCATCGCTGGCGTTTGATGCCGAGCTTGGGTGTGGCCAAGGCGGGTGGCGCGGTGGCGCGAGCACAGGCTCAGGCTCGTCCGCATGTGCGTGACGCAGTGGTGCAGGAATCCGTTGGCAACAAGGAGGGCACGCATGTCTCAGGACATTGAACAGCCTGAACTCAGCTCGGTTGAAATCTGGACGGATGGTGCCTGCCGTGGCAACCCTGGGCCGGGTGGCTGGGGGGCGGTGCTGCGTGCTGCAGGTCAGGAAAAGCAGCTTTGGGGTGGCGAGAATCACACCACCAATAACCGCATGGAATTGGGTGCCGCCATCCAGGCTCTGACTGCGCTCAAGCGGCCTTGTCGGGTCACGCTTACCACCGATTCGCAATATGTGATGAAGGGGATGCAGGAGTGGCTGCCCAACTGGAAAAAGCGCGGCTGGCGCACGGCGGGTAATCAAGCGGTGAAAAATGCCGACTTATGGCAGCAACTGGATGCCCTGTGCGCAAAACACGAGGTGCGTTGGGCATGGGTGCGCGGGCATGTGGGGCATCCGGAAAATGAGTTGGCGGATCAGTTGGCGAACCGTGGCATTGATGAATTAAAAAAGGTCTAAAACGATGCGGCAAATTATTCTCGATACAGAAACCACCGGGCTGGAGCCGCGTGAAGGACATCGCATTGTCGAAATCGGCGCGGTGGAGCTAGTCAATCGCAGTCTGACTGAGCTGACGTTTCATGAGTATCTGAACCCTGAGCGCATCATGGATGAGGAGGTGATCCGCATTCACGGCCTGACCAATGCCTTTCTGGACGACAAACCGCTGTTTGCTGCGGTGGCGCAGCCGTTTTTGGACTTCGTGCGCGGCGCGGAGCTGATTATTCATAACGCCGCGTTTGATTTGAGCTTTATTAATGCAGAGCTTGAACGACTCAGTAAGGCATCCAAGACGGATTACGGACGGATTGAGGATTATGTCAGTGGGGTGGTGGATAGTCTGAAACTGGCGCGCCGCCTGCATCCTGGGCAGCGCAATAGTTTGGATGCGCTGTGTCGTCGCTACAGCATCGACAATAGTCACCGCCAGCTGCATGGCGCCTTGCTCGACGCGGAAATTCTGGCGGATGTGTATCTTGCCATGACTGGCGGCCAGTCCAGTTTGGGGCTGGAGTCGCACGAGGCTCATGCACATGGAGAGGGCGGTGAGGTGCCGCGTCCATTGCCCGCTTCTCGCCCGCGTTTGGCGGTGTTGCGGGCGAATGCGGCCGAACTTGAGGCGCATGAGCAGTGCATGGCGGCGATTCAAAAGGCAGCGGGTGGGGCAGTCATATGGGAACGGAGCAGTCTGGGGTAGGTGGCTGGTGCGCTGTGGCTTGATCGTGGTGTATGTTCTCGTGCATGATGGTTCCGCGCCTGCAATGACCGTAGCGCCAATTTTTGGAGCGTGACTTCGCATGATTGAACCGCATCGGCTGCCGCCACACCTTGATCGCAGTGCCTTGCAGGCGGAGGGCGAGCCTGTCAAGACTCGGCGTCCGAGCGATTGGTATGGCAACTTGAGCGCCATCGTCGTTGGGCGAAGTAATCTTCTGGACTTATGGCCTGAACACGCTTACCGCGTGCAGACCATGTCCTTCAAAATGGTCAACCAACCCTATTTTCTCTGCAACAGTCCGGACTCGGTGCGCCAGGTCTTTCTGGACAAGCACGATCAGTATGATCGCAAGAGTCCGCAGATGCGGCGTGCGCTGGAGCCCTTGCTCGGCGACGGGTTGTTCGTCAGTGACGGCGCGTTGTGGAAGGAGCGACGTGCGTACTGCGCACCAGCCTTCGAGAGCGAGTTGCTGCCGGACTTCGCCAGTGTGATGACGGAAGCGGCGCACGAGCTTGCCGAACATTGGGCTGCGCTGCCTGCGGGTGCCGAGGTGGATGTCCTCAATGAAATGGCGCGTCTGACTGCACGTATCATCGGGCGCACGATTTTTGGTGACGATACCGGCGACGATGATGCCGCACAGGTGGTGCAAGGCTTTTCCGAATACCAGAAAAGCATCGAGCAGATGCGCATTGCGGAATCCTTTGGCTTGCCTTCGATGGGCTGGCTTTCCAACCCCTTGCAGCACTGGCGCACGCGCGATTCGAGCATCAAGGTTCACGAGGTGATTGACCGCATTATCGAGCGCCAGCGTGCCAATCCTCCGAACGGGCGCTTTACGCTGATGTCGATGTTTCTGGAAGGCAAGGGCGCTGCCGCCGGGGGCTGTCCACTGGGCGCAACTGCAGCGCGCAACGAAGCGATCGTGATGTTCATGGCGGGTCACGAAACGACGGCGAATACGCTGGCTTGGGCCTGGTATCTGCTTGACCGCAGTCCGCGTGTGCGCGAGGCCTTGCAGCATGAATTGGATACGGTGTTGCAGGGACGGGCACCGACGCTGGATGATGTGCCGCGCTTGCCCTATGTCCGTGCCGTGTTTGAGGAAACCTTACGTTTATACCCGCCGGTTCCGGTGCTGAGTCGTCAGGCGCGCAGCGAGGACACGATTCGTGGCAAGCCCGTGGCCAAGGACAGCATTATGCTGGTGGTGCCGTGGTTGCTGCATCGACATACCCTGTACTGGGAGATGCCCGATCATTTCATTCCCGAGCGCTTCATGCCTGGGGTGCCCAGGCCGGACAAGTTCATTTATGTGCCTTTCAGTGTGGGGCATCGCGTGTGTCTGGGGCTGCGTTTTGGCCTGACCGAAGGCATTCTTTGTCTGGCAACGCTGGCACAACGCTTTGAGGTGCGCATTGCGCCACAGCATACGGTGGATATCGACTGTCGCCTGACCTTGCGCCCCAAAGGTGGTTTGCCGGTGCGCCTGATTCCGCGAGCGCCATGCGCGGGGTGAAGCTCAAGCCGATGCAGCAGCTCAAACTCGCTGCGTTTCGCGTCCTCGCCTTGTTGCCGGTGCGCCCGCTTTCGGCACTGGGCGCTTTTCTTGGTGCGCGCCACGCCAAGCGGGGCATTGCACATAAACGTGCCTGGATTGAGCGCCTGCACAGAAATTTCGAGCATCATGCCGCTGTGGCTGATCGGCAGTTGCGCGAAGAAAAAATCGTCGATTTTATTGGCAACGTGGGGAGTGTCTACATCGAGTTTCTCGTTCTGCAAAAAATGGCCGCCAAAGGGCATGCCGTGATGGTGGGCGAAGAAAATCTGGCGGGAATCGAGCGTCCGGTGATTATCGTCAGTTGCCATCTTGGCAACTGGGAGTTGGTCGGCCTGGCCGTGCAGAAACTGGGGCGCCCCTTGTGTGATATTTACGCTCCGCCAGCCGATCCGGTCAGGCAGGTGCTCGCGCAGGAGGCAAGGTTGCGCTGGAAGTGGCCACTGGAACTTGTCGATGGTGCCGCGTCCAATGCCTTGCGCCGTGTCGATCGCGCGGCGGCACGCGGGGATAACGTGCTGCTGTTTATCGACGAGGAGAAAGACGGTTATGTGTCTGCCCCAAGCCTCGGGCGTGACATTCCCTATGCCGGTAATCGCTGGTATGCCGCACGGCTGGCGGTAAAGCATGGAATGGCTATCCTGCCCGTGTATGTCGAGCGGGTCGGCGCAGCGGATTATCGAGTGAATGTTGAGCCCTTGATTGAGGTTCCTCGCGAAGGAGAACCCAGGGCGCAGGCGCAGATGTTGGCTGATGCACTGGATGCACGCCTGAATGCGTGGATCAAGCCGAGGCTTGAGCAGTGGATGAATTTTGCGTATTTCGATGCAGCTAAAAAACGACCGCAGGGCTGAGAGCCTGACGCACCACGGCGATCAAGTGCGCACGCTATGCCGCATGATGCGGCCTTTTTCACGTTCCCAATCGCGCTCTTTTTCTGTAGCGCGCTTGTCAAATTCCTTCTTGCCCTTGCCTAGGCCAATTTCCACTTTCAGGCGGCTGCCTTTCCAATACATGGCGAGCGGGATCAGCGCAAAACCCTTGCGCTCCACCGCGCCGATCAGCTCGTTGATTTCCTTGCGGTGCAACAAGAGTTTGCGCGTGGCGGTCGGGTCGGGCTTGACGTGGGTCGAGGCGGACAACAGTGGCGAGATTTGCGCACCAAACAAAAAGGCTTCACCGTTTTTCAGCAGTACGTAACTGTCGGTGATTTGAATTTTTCCGTCGCGAATGGCCTTGATTTCCCAGCCCTGGAGCACGATTCCGGCCTCAAAGCGCTCATCAAAAGCGAAATCATGTTTCGCTTTTTTATTGAGGGCGACGGTGGATGCGCCTTGGGTGTTTTTTTTGTCTTTGGCCATGGTGTCTTTGTGTGGGCTGCGGGCGCGGCATTCAAGCCGGGTCTATTCAGCGGCTCTATTCATTCGGGGGCGCGCATCTTAACATTAAGCCTTGTCGGTACCTCACACTTCAGGACAACCTACCGCCATGACAAACAAACGCGAATCGATTCACGGTCAATGGTCGTCCCGTTGGGCGTTTATTCTTGCGGCCACGGGGGCCGCCGTCGGCTTGGGCAATATCTGGAAATTTCCCTACATCATGGGGCAAAACGGCGGTGGCGCTTTTGTGGTGCTCTACCTTGCCTGCATTTTGCTGGTGGCGACGCCGATTTTTATTGCTGAAGTCATGCTCGGACGACGCGCACGCCGCAGCCCGGTGCAGGGGATGACCGTGCTGGCACAAGAGGAGCGTGCATCTCCGGCGTGGAAATATCTGGGCTGGATGGGGGTGATCGCCGGATTTCTTATCTTGAGCTACTACAGCGTGATTATGGGCTGGGCGATGGCCTATGTGGAACGGGCGATGACGGGCAGTTTTAATGGCCTGGATGGCGCAGCACTCCAACGCATGTTCGAGTCGTTCAAGGCCAATCCCATGGAGCTGTTGTTTTGGCACAGCCTGGCCATGCTGATTACCATGTTGGTGGTGGTGCGCGGGGTGCGTGCGGGGCTGCAAGCGTTCACAGTGTTGCTGATGCCAGCGTTGTTTGTGATTTTGTTATTGCTGGTGGGTTATGGCGTAAGCACTGGGTATTTTGGTGCAGCGTTTAGCTACATGTTTACCCCGGACTTCAGCAAACTGACGGCGCATTCGGTGGTGGTGGCCTTGGGGCATTCGTTCTTCACCCTCAGTATCGGCATGGGGCTGATTATGGCTTATGGTTCGTATATGCCGGAGAAGGTTTCGATTGGGCAGACGGCGTTGCTGGTGGTGGCGGCTGATACCACGGTTGCGTTGCTCGCGGGGTTGGCGATTTATCCGGTGGTGTTTGCCAATGGGTTGGAGCCTTCAGCAGGGCCTGGATTGGTGTTTCAGACCCTGCCGATTGCTTTTGGACACATGCCCTTGGGTGTGCTGATTGGAACGCTGTTTTTTGCGCTGTTGACCCTGGCAGCCTGGACATCGTCGATTTCAATGATCGAGCCTGCAATAGCACACGTGGTGGAAAAACGTGGCTGGACGCGGGTCAAGGCGGGGATCTGGCTGGGTTTGGGTGCGTGGCTGCTCGGTATTGCCAGCGTGCTGTCATTCAACCATTGGAATGAGTTCAAGCTGTTCGGCAAGACCTTTTTCGAGCTGCTGGACTTTGCGACCTCGAATATCATGTTGCCCTTGGGTGGCCTGTTGATCGCCATTTTCGCCACCTGGATAATGCGCCGCGAGTCCAGTTTTGATGAGCTTGGCATGTCAGAGCGCGCCTATACGCTGTGGCGCATCCTGACCCGTTATGTCGCCCCCTTGGGTATAGTAGTCATCTTTTTGTACGGTTTGGGCATTTTGGCATGAGTCGTTTGCATCGTGAGGCCATCGTGCCATATACCCCGCATGAGATGTTTGTCCTGGTTGGCGCGGTTGAGGATTATCAACACTTCCTGCCTTGGTGCAGTGACTCCAAGCGGCAGCAAAAGTCGGAAAACGAGGTGATCGCCAGCGTTACCATCAGCAAGGGCGCGCTGAGCAAGACCTTTACCACGCATAATTTTTTGCTACAGGACAAAATGATCGAAATGCGTCTGCTTGATGGGCCGTTCAAGCACCTGCACGGCTTTTGGCGTTTTACTCCAATGGGCGAGCATGGCTGCAAAATCAGCCTTGATCTTGAGTTTCAATTCACCAACAAGTTGATTGAGTTCGCCGTCGACCCGGTATTCACCACGGTGACGGGAGAGATGGTGCGCTCATTCCAGCGGCGTGCGGAGCAGGTGTATGGCCGTCGAATCTGAGTTGATTGCAACCAAGCTAATCGACGTCGAAGTGGCATATGCCTTGCCCGAGCGGCAAACCTTGTTGCGTCTTAATGTTCCTGTGGGCACCACGGCGGAACAGGCCGTGCGGCGTTCGGGTTTGCTGGAGCGCTATCCTGAGCTGGACTTGGGTGGCAGCAAGCTGGGTATTTTTGCCAAAGTGGTGCCACCGCAGCGTGAGCTGCGTGAGGGCGATCGGGTCGAAATTTATCGCCCGCTGATTGCCGACCCGAAAGCCGTGCGCCAAAAGCGCGCCGAAGAGGGCAAAAAGCTCAAGAAGGGTGGCGGTTAGCAGTCAGCCAGAAGAGCTTTTAAAGCGTGCTCAAAGGCAGTGTAGGCAGTTCAGCCAGCGGCGGCTCGGAGCGCTCAAGCTTGCCGTTTGCATCAAAGAACAAGGCAAATTTACGTTGCACCGGAGCATCCTTGCCGGCCTTGTGGAAATAAATATAGTCCCAGCGGTTAGCATGGAACATATCGTCCAGCATGGGTGTGCCGAGCAGGAAACGCACTTGCTCCTTGCTCATACCGAGTTTGAGCTGTGCCATCTTGTCATCTTCAAGGATGTTGCCTTGGTTGATGTCAAACTGGTAAGGCTGCAAGAACGAGGGCATGGAGCTTGTTGCGCAGGCGCTCAGCAGGCAAGGAAGGGCGGCGGAAAGCATGAGAAGACGTGCGTGTTGCATGGTGTTGTGTAACGATAGGTGGAAGTATCCGCGATAAAATACACGCCAAGCCGGTTTGCATCTACTATTTCCGCGTAGATGGGTCGTTGCATGGACACTCGATCAGTGCGAAAGGCCTTGTTTTCAATCATTAGAAGGATAGCTTGTGGAAGCCAATGATCTAAAAAAAGCCGGTTTGAAGGTGACTCTGCCGCGAGTGCGTATTCTAGAGCTGCTGGAGCAGCACGCCGATCAGCACCTGTCGGCGGAAGATATTTATCGTTTGCTGCTGGATAACGACGAGGATATTGGTCTCGCCACGGTGTATCGCGTGCTGACCCAGTTTGAAGCGGCGGGCATTGTGTGCCGCCACCAGTTTGAAGGTGGCAAGGCGGTGTTTGAGCTGATTTCCAAAGGCGAGCATGACCACATTGTGTGTGTGAAAAGCGGTCTGGTGGAAGAGTTTTATGACCCGGTGATTTTTGAGCGGATTCATAAAATTGCTGAAGAGCATGGCTTTGAAATGACAGATCATTCCTTGGTGATTTTCGGTATCAAGCGCAAGCCCAAGGTTTGATTAGATTGAAACTTCTTGCACTGGATACCTCGACCGAGGCCTGCTCCGTCGCGCTATTGATGGATGGGTACGTCATTGAAGAATACGAGCTGACACCGCGTCAGCATACCCAGATGATTTTCCCCATGGTGCGGCGCGTGCTGGCCGAAGGCGGCGTGAGCCTGCATGATCTGGATGGCATCGCCTTTGCGCGTGGGCCGGGAGCGTTCACCGGGCTGCGCATTGCGGCGGGTGTGACTCAGGGCTTGGCGTTTGGCGCCAATCTTCCCGTGATGCCCGTTTCCAGCCTGGCGGCACTGGCACATGCCGTATGGCGCTTGCATGGAGCGGATAAAATCCTCACCGCACTGGATGCACGCATGCATGAAGTGTATTGGGGCGCCTGGCGCGTGCTGGGCGAGGGCGATGTGCGTGCCGAGGCCGCCGGTGAATCCGTGAGCAAGCCCGTGGATGTGTCTGTCCCGGATGATACCGACTGGTTCGCCGTGGGCTCAGGTTGGACGGCGTATGCCGATGTGCTGTTGCCGCGCTTCGCCGCTGTGCTGAGTGCCGTTGATCACGAGCTATTGCCGCGTGCGCATGATGTGGCGCTGATTGCGGCCAAACGGGTGCAGCAACACGGCTGGCTGCCCGCCGAGCAAGCGCAACCGGTTTATCTGCGCGATAACGTGGCGGATAAACCCAAGGCCGCGCAGGTCGGGCTTTAAGCCGACAACGTTCGCGTTGGGATGAGTTCCGAGTTACAGAGTCGTAGGCGGCACCGGCGACGGCTTGGATGCCGCAGCGTTACCCTCAGCCACAAAGAGCATCAAGGCCTCATCATGCGCATGAATCAGCGGAATCAGCGCCGGATCCGTACAGGTTAGCTCAGCGCACAGCCCATCTTCGCGCGCAATCAATTCAACGCGAATCGTGTCGCGCTGTTCGAACAGCATGGCAAATAGCGGATCCCAGGAACGAATCGCTCGCCCCTTGGCGAAGCGCGCCTTCATGTCTTCGGCGTGGCGCAAAAGGATTGCAGCAAGCTCAGGGTCATCGCTGGTGGTGCAGGTGCGAATGCCGTTCGGCAGATGTTCGGTCACGCGGCGCAGACGGCTGTGACCATCAAGCAGCAACGTAATATCGGCCTGGTGCGCTTGATGTTCCGCATCACTGCCGCCGCGTCCATATTTGTACACCTTGTCTTCGTGCGTATCGCTCATTTGATGTTCTCCAGGATCAAGCGGGTCTGTGAAAAACGATCTTGCCACGCCCGGCGCTGTGGGTCGAAATACATCCACAGTACACCCACGCCGCCCAGACCCCAGCTCGGCACCGCCCAGAGCGCGCGCAGCAGCAGGTTCCTTAACGCGGGTGTCGCGCCCTGTTCATCCAGCAGACGAATGCGCCAGGCGCGCATACCCAGCGTTTGCCCCTTCTTGTGCCAGAAAAATACAAAGAATCCCAGCGCGGTCAGGTACAGGATGGCGACGTACAGCCAATGCACGATGCCATCCTGCGGCAAAGCCTCGCCGCCGGTCAGCGGCAGCAATAAAGCGGTTTGCACAAACCAAAGGGCGATAATCAGCAGCCAGTCGTACACCAGCGCGCCAAGGCGGCGGAACAGGCCAGCGGGTTGGCTTAAAGTCTGAGACGTGGTGCTGCGAGCGTCTTCGTGCATCATTTAATTGTTCAGCTTTTTAATGATGCTCTTGGCCAGTAGCTCGTTAATTTCATTATGCCGAGGTACGGGTTGGGATTGCTTTGTATTGGGGTTGGTGTACCAGTCATGTCTTCCGCCGTTACGCACCAGTAAACAGCCCATTAGCTCAAGTGCTTTGATTAAATCACGCCTTTTCATCTAGGCGACCAAGAGTTCTTCGACTTTATGGATATAAGGCACTTGGCCTGACTCAATGTCGAGTAATAACTCCTTCAGGTTTTCGATGAGTTCGTCTTTGCTGGTCGCCTGGGTTTGATAGTCTGGGTAATCATTCAGAAAGCCAAGATAAAAATCACCATCTTGCCAAAATGTGAATTTGATTGTTTTCATGGCGGTTAAGCTCCATTACTTGATGTATGAAACGGCGTTGCAAGTCATAACTGCATGGGGTCAGCTTAGCCTGTCAAGCAGGTTTTCCACAAACCTAAACCTCTTTTCAACCTCATCCATCGGCGCGCTAAAGCGCAAGGTATCCTGCCCGCCAAGTTGGTAGGTTTTGGGCTCTTGCTGCATCAGTTTAACGATGCTCATCGGCTCGATGGGCGGCTTGGGGTCGAAGAGGATGCGGCCGCCTTGCGGGCCGGCTTCGAGTTTGCGGATGCCGAGGGCTTGGGCGCGCAGGCGCAGGCTGGCTTGACGCATCAGGTTTTGTGCGGCGAGCGGCAGCAGGCCGAAGCGGTCGATCAGTTCGACGCGCATTTCGTCCAAATCGCGTTGGGTGGCGAGGCTGGCAATGCGTTTGTAGAGAATCAGGCGGGTGTGTACGTCGCCGATGTAGTCTTCCGGCAATAGGGCGGGGATGCGCAAGTCCACTTCCGTGCCGTGGCGTAGAGGCTGGGTGAGTTCGGGTTGTTTGCCGGATTTGATGGCTTTGACCGCGCGGTCGAGCAGTTCCATGTAGAGGGTGAAGCCGATTTCGTGCATTTGACCGCTTTGCGATTCGCCCAACAGCTCGCCTGCGCCACGGATTTCCAGGTCATGCGTGGCGAGGGTGAAGCCGACGCCCAAATCTTCCAGCTTTTCAATCGCTTCCAGACGTTTGACCGCATCCGGGGTCATGCTGTCCTTGGGTGGGGTGATGAGGTAGCAGTAGGCGCGATGATGCGAGCGCCCAACCCGGCCACGCAGTTGGTGCATTTGCGCTAGGCCGAGTTTGTCGGCGCGGTTGATGAGGATGGTGTTGGCGCTGGGGTTGTCGATGCCGGATTCGATAATGGTGGTGCTGACCAGCACGTTGAAGCGCTGGTGGAAGAAGTCGGCGGTGACTTGTTCAAGCTCCTTTTCCGGCATCTGGCCATGGGCGAACTGGATGCGCGCTTCGGGTATGAGCTCGGAGAGTTCGCGGGTGATGCGTTCGATGGAGGCGACGTCATTGTGCAAAAAATACACCTGCCCGCCGCGCTTGAGTTCGCGCAGGATGGCTTCGCGGATCAGCACAGTGTCCCAGGTGGTGACCATGGTTTTGATCGCTAGTCGGTCTTTCGGTGGGGTGGCGATGATCGAGAGTTCGCGCAGGCCGGACAGCGCCATGTTAAGGGTGCGCGGAATGGGGGTGGCGGTCATGGTGAGTAAATCGACTTCGGCGCGCAGGTTTTTGAGCTGTTCCTTGTGGCGCACGCCAAAGCGTTGTTCTTCGTCGATGATGACCAGACCGAGGTTTTTGAAGCGGATGTCGGGTGAGATCAGCTTGTGGGTGCCGATGACGATATCCACTTTGCCTTCGGCCAGTGCGTCCAGGGTCTGCTTGGTTTCTTTGCCGCTGGTGAAGCGCGACATGCCTTCGATATGGATGGCGAAGTCGGCGAAGCGGTCACGGAAATTGCGTAGATGCTGTTGCGCCAGCAGGGTGGTGGGGGCGAGCACGGCGACTTGACGCCCACCTTGCACGGCGACAAAGGCGGCGCGCATGGCAACTTCGGTTTTGCCAAAGCCCACGTCGCCGCAGACCACGCGATCCATCGGCTGGCCGCTGGTCATGTCGTTGATGACGGCGCTGATGGCGGCGAGTTGGTCGGGGGTTTCTTCAAACGGGAAGGCTTCGGCAAATACCGAATATGCGCTGGGGTCGAGCTGGAAGGCGTGGCCTTTGCGCGCGGCGCGTCGGGCGTGCAGGTCGAGCAACTCGGCGGCCACGTCACGCGTTTGCTCCATGGCGCGGCGCTTGGCCTTGTCCCAGGTGTCGGAGCCGAGTTTGTGCAGTGGTGCGTTGTCCGGGTTGGCTCCGGTGTAGCGGCTAATGAGTTGCAGGCTGGCCACGGGGACGTAGATGCGGTCGCCGCCCGCGTATTCGAGGGTGAGGAATTCTTGCACCAGTCCGCCAACATCCAGCACGCTCAGGCCTTGGTAACGCCCTACGCCGTGGTCTTCGTGTACCACGGGTGCGCCAATTGCCAATTCGGTGAGGTTGTGAATCAGGCTTTCGGCATCGCGGGTGCGTTTGCTGCGTTTGCCGCGCTGGGCGACGCGCTCGGCGAAGAGTTGGGCTTCGCTGATGATGGCGAGGTGGTTGTTTTCCAGCCAGAGGCCATCGTCGAGCGGAGCGGTGATGAGAAGTTGCGTTTTGTCCGAGGCAAGGGCTTCATGCCACGTTTCAACCGTGTCAAAGCGCAAATCATGGCGGCGCAGCAGATCGCCCAAAGCTTCGCGGCGCCCGGGGGATTCGGCGGCGATCAGGGTTTTACCGCCGAGTTGGCCAATAAATAGGCGTAAGGCGTGTGCCGGGTCATCCGCTTTCGCTTGCCAGCTTAATTCGGGCAGGGCTTGCGCGGGAAAGCGGGCGGCTTGCGGGAAAGCGGGGTCGCTACCCGCAATAATGCGGACTTGCGGGCGTTCAAACAGCAGGCTGTTGAGCTGCTCTTGGCTGAGAAAAAGTATTTCCGGCGGCAGCAATGGGCGCTCGCGGTCGTGGCGGCGTTGTTCAAAACGCTCGTGCGCTTCATGCAGGAACGCATCGGCGGCGCTGTCTATGCCCGGCAGGCTGAGGCAGAGGGTTTTGGCGGGTAGATAATCGAACAGTGTGGCCAAACCATCGAAGAATAGCGGCAGGTAGTATTCAATGCCTGCAAAGGGAAGACCTTGTTGCAGTTGGCGCAACAGGTCGCGTCCAGCATTGTCGAAATAGTTGCCCCAGGCCTTGCGTGCGTGTTGGATGCCGGTGTCATCCAGCGGAAATTCGCGCGCGGGGAGCAGATTGAGCGCTTCGATGGTTTCCAGGCTACGTTGGGTTTCGGGGTCGAACAGGCGCAGGGTTTCGATTTCATCGTCAAATAAGTCCACGCGCACCGGTAGGGTTTGGCCGCTGGGAAAAAGATCTAGAATCGCGCCGCGCATGGCGAATTCACCGTGTTCCATCACTTGGGTCACGCTGCGGTAGCCGGAGTCACTCAAGCGTTTGCGGAAGGCTTCGACATCAAGCCGTTGACCCTTGGCGAGCTGGATAGTGCGACCGCGCACGTAATCGGTCGGCGGCAGGCGCATCAGCAAGGCCGGGGCAGAGACAATCACAATGCCGCGTTTCAGCTCGGGTAGACGATCAAGCGTGGCGAGACGCTGCGCGATCAAGTCCTGGTGTGGAGAGAATAGGTCGTAGGGCAGGGTTTCGGTATCGGGGAAGACCAGCAACGGTAGCGTGCTCGCGCCCATAAAAAAGCGACATTCGGCCTCAATGCGGTAGGCATCCTGCATGGTGGGGGCGACGAGCAGGAGCAAGCCGTCGTGGCGTTGCGCGGTTTCCGCGATTAAAAGGCTGGTGGCCGAACCGGCGGGCTGTCGCCAATACAGTGGGTCACGCGGATTTTTGGGCAGGGCGGGGCTGAAGAAGGATGTCGTTTTCATGGAGTCATTCTCCCATGTCGAGCCGGTTGTGGTCAGCCTGCGGGGGAGCTCATGTGCATAAAAAAAGCCCCGCGTGGGGCGGGGCAAATATCAAGATGCACAGACCGGGCTAATTAGTGCGCCGCGTCAGCATCTTTGCTCTTGGTGCTGATGCCAAGGAGGGTATACAGCGGGCAGAATTTCAGCAGGGCAGTAGCAATTGGCACGATGCCAACGATGCCGATAATCATGCCCCAAGGCGCCGGGAAAACACCGGCAACGGCCATGCCAATAGCGGTGACACCCAGGAACAGGCGGATGAACATGTCTACAAAACCAACATTAGTTTTCATGGGAGAGCTCCTGAAAAAAAGTAAGGCAAACGGCGCACCCTGATTCTATACGCCATTTATTGGTACGGATAAAACTTTTTGTGCCGGGCATCAGTCAGCGTATGTGCAACACATCTGCAACGCTGTGTCGTTGCTTTGGGCTATCATCCCGCTCATCTTGAATACAGCAGGTCTGTGCATGTTTCGTCCTTTTGAATTTTTTGTGGGTTTGCGCTATACACGATCCAAACGGCGTAATCATTTTATTTCTTTTATTTCAATGAGTTCAATGCTTGGTATTGCGGTCGGTGTGACGGCGCTGATTACCGTGCTGTCGGTGATGAACGGTTTTGAGAAAGAGTTACGCGACCGGATTTTGGGCATGGCTTCGCATTTGACCATTACCGGGGCGGGCGAGCGGCTTAATGATTGGCAGGCGGTGGTGAAAAATGTGCAGGGCTTACCTGGCGTGCTGGCGGCTGCGCCGTTCACTCAGGCCGAGGCGATGTTGTCGCTGCCCAACGGCGTGAGTGGTGCGGTGGTGCGCGGGGTTGAGCCTGAGCTGGAAAACCAGGTGACGGACATTGGTCAGCACATGCAGGCCGGACAGTTGACCGATTTGCGCGCTGGTGAGTACGGCATTGTGCTTGGGCGTGAGCTGGCCAATAGCTTGGGCGTGGGTGTGGGCGACCCGCTGATGCTGATTACCTCTAATATTGCCATGACCCCAGTCGGGGCGCTGCTGCGTGAAAAGCGTTTTACCGTGGTGGGCATTTTTGAGGTCGGTATGTATGAATTCGACCGTGGAACGGCGCTGATTCATATGAATGATGCGCAAAAGCTGTTCCGCCTTGAATCTGCCGTCAACGGGGTGCGCCTGAAGCTGGCGGATATGTTTGCTGCACCGAGCTTGGGACGTGAAATTGCCGCGAGTTTGGGTGCAGGTTATTTCGTCGGCGATTGGACACAGCGCAATGCGAACTTCTTCCGCGCCATTAAAACCGAGCGTACGGTGATGTTCATTATTCTGGCGCTGATTGTGGCGGTGGCAGCGTTCAATATCGTCTCCACCTTGGTGATGGTGGTGACCGATAAGCAGGCGGACATTGCTATTTTGCGTACCTTGGGTGCGTCGCAGGGTTCGATCATGCTGATTTTTATGGTGCAGGGCACCTTGATTGGCCTGATTGGCATGGTGATGGGGCTGGCCGGGGGCTTGGGTTTGGCGCTGAATGTGGAAACGCTGGTGCCTTGGCTGGAGCATACGTTTAACGTCACTTTCCTGCCTGCGGATGTGTATTACATCAGTGAATTGCCCTCGGATGTGCATGCGACGGATGTGATTCGCGTGGCCGTGTTGTCATTTGGTTTGTCGGTGTTAGCGACAATTTATCCGGCGTGGCGTGCTTCGCGCACTCAGCCGGTGGAGGCGTTGCGTTATGAGTGAGGCCAATCTCAATCAAGTCGTGATTCGTTGTGTGGGCGTGGGCAAAACCTATGCCGAAGGCAAGCTCAAGGTCGAGGTATTGCGTGGGGTGAGCCTTGAAATTGCACGCGGCGAGCGCGTGGCGATTGTCGGTTCTTCGGGCGCGGGTAAGAGTAGCTTGTTGCAATTGATGGGCGGGCTGGATGTGCCGAGCGTGGGCGAAGTTTGGGTGGACGGTCGGCATCTGGCACGTTTATCGGAAACTGCGCGTGGGCGTTTACGCAATCAGAGCGTCGGTTTTGTGTACCAGTTTCACCATCTTTTGGGCGAGTTCAGTGCGCTGGAAAATGTGGCCATGCCGCTGTTGATTCGTGGCTTGAGTGTGCGTGAGGCGCGCGAGCAGGCGAGTGCCATGCTGGAGCGCGTGGGGCTGGGCAAGCGTCTGGAGCATAAGCCGGGTGAGCTGTCGGGGGGCGAGCGCCAACGCACGGCACTGGCGCGTGCATTGGTGACAAAGCCGCAAGTGCTGTTAGCGGATGAGCCGACTGGAAATCTGGATTCACGCAATGCAGCGGCGATGTTTGATTTACTGATGGAGCTGAATGCCGAGCAGGGCACGGCGCTGGTGGTGGTGACGCATGATCTTGCCTTGGCTTCGCGCATGGAGCGTGTGCTGCATATGCGTGATGGGGCGATTGTTGAGGCGGAGTAGTGGGTGTTTGCCAATGGGAGGTTTGATGGGTCGTCGTTGACGACGGCATGGCTTTCCGCTCCCCTTTGAGGTCGCCGTGAACGAAGTGCTGGAGGCATGGTAAACAGGCCATGGATGGCCTGTTTAGTCCCGTCGCAACAGGACGTTGCGTCGGGACGGCCTTGCCGGAGGCGCTTTGTTCACGGCTTG
>NCGK01000054.1 GCA_002281735.1 Gammaproteobacteria bacterium 28-57-27 | reverse complement strand
AAGGCTGTTTTGGTGGCGCGTGATTTAGTGGCGCATGGCTTTAATATTGTGGCCACGCGCGGTACGGCGGGCACGCTTCAGGCGGCAGGTATTGCTTGCGGTATCGTCAATAAAGTCGTCGAAGGTCGTCCGCATATTGTCGATATGATTAAAAATGATGAAATTGATTTGATCGTGAATACCACTTCGGGTAACCGTCAGTCGCTGGCAGATTCGTCGGCGATTCGCCGCGAGGCCTTGCAGCGTAAGGTGACGTATTTCACCACCATTGCAGGTGCGCGCGCGACCTGCCAAGCTTTGAATCATTTAAATGAGCCTTTGGACGTGAACCGTCTGCAAGACTTGCATGCTGAATTGAGTAAGGATCTGAGTGTATGAATCGTGTTCCTATGACGGCTGTGGGTGCTGCGCGCCTTGAAGAAGAGTTGAAACAACTGCGTAGCGTGGAACGACCACGCATTATTCAGGCGATTGCTGAAGCGCGTGAACTGGGTGACTTGAAAGAAAACGCCGAATACCACGCAGCCCGTGAGGAGCAAAGCTTTGTCGAAGGGCGTATCAAGGAAATTGAAGGCAAACTGTCACTGGCGCAAATCATTGATGTCACCAAGCTGCCTAATACCGGCAAGGTGATTTTTGGTTGCACAGTCGTGGTTCTGGAAGAAGAAAGCGGTAATGAAACCAGCTATAAACTGGTGGGCGATGACGAAGCCGACATCAAGCAAAACATGATTTCTGTGCACTCACCGGTTGCGCGGGCGCTGATCGGCAAGCACATCGGCGATACCATCATCTTCAAGGCTCCGGTCGGCGAGCGCACCTATGAAGTGCTTGAAGTGCACCACATTTGATTTAGCGTAGGAGCGCTGTCCCTGCTGCGATTCAATGCATTCGCGGCGTCGCCGCTGGGCTTGCGCGCCGAGGCTTTGCCTTGGATGTGTGTGAAATCGAGCGTCTCGAAAGCGAGCGCAAAGAGTCGCAAATTGAAGCCGAGCGCTTGCTGGCCGAACGCAATAGCCGCTCCAAGGCGATTGGTCAGGCCAAGGCCAAGGGTGAGAGCGTGCAGCCGCTGCTGGATGAAGTCGCCAGTCTGGGTGCGCGCATGGATGCGGCCAAAGCACGTTTTGCAGCGGTTGCTGAGCAGATGGACGCTCTGGCATTGCGTTTGCCTAACCTCCCGCACAGCAGCGCGCCAGAGGGTGAGGATGAAGCAGGCAATGTCGAAATCAAGCGCTGGGGCGAACCCACGCGTTTTAGTTTCGAGCCCAAAGATCACGTCGCCTTGGGCGAAGGTTTGGGGACGATGGATTTTGCCGCCGGAGCCAAACTGACCGGCAGCCGTTTTGTAGTGCTCAAACGTGATTTGGCGCGGATGCACCGTGCGTTGACGCAGTTTATGCTTGATCTGCATACGCAAGAGCACGGC
>NCGK01000053.1 GCA_002281735.1 Gammaproteobacteria bacterium 28-57-27 | reverse complement strand
TTAAAGAGGAAATGCGCGCCTTCTTCCTTGGCATTGGCGACTTCGCGCTTGGAGCCGGGCATGTTTTCTTCGTCGCGGCGGTAGGCGCAGGTCACTTTTTGCGCACCCTGACGTAGTGAGGTACGGGTGCAGTCCATGGCCGTGTCGCCGCCGCCGAGCACGATGACGCGCTTTCCTTGCATATCGATGAAACCGCTGGTGTTTTCTTCGATTTCAAGCAGGCGGTTGATATTGGAAATCAGGAAGGGCAGGGCATCGTATACGCCTGATGTGTCTTCGCCGGGGAAGCCGCCCTTCATGTAGGTGTAAGTGCCCATGCCCATGAACACCGCATCGTAGTCATCAAGCAAACTTTGGAAGCTAATGTCCTTGCCGATTTCGGTGTTCAAGCGGAACTCGACGCCCATGCCTTCCATGAGTTCTCGCCGGGTTTGCATGACCTCTTTTTCCAGCTTGAAAGGCGGGATACCGAAGGTGAGCAAGCCGCCAATCTGGGCGTAGCGGTCAAAAACCACCGGCTGCACGCCATTGCGTACCAGAATATCGGCACAGCCAAGACCGGCAGGGCCGGCACCAATGATGGCAACGCGTTTGCCGGTCGGCACCACACCGCTCATGTCGGGGCGCCAGCCTTGCTTGATGGCTTCGTCGGTAATGTATTTTTCGATCGAGCCGATGGTGACTGCACCAAAACCGGAGCCCGCGTCGAAACTGTCGCTGTTGAGCGTGCATGCGCCCTCACACAGGCGATCCTGCGGGCAGACGCGGCCACAGACTTCCGGCAGCGAGTTGGTCTTGTGCGACATTTCTGCCGCTTCGAACAGATTGCCTTCAGCGACCAGTTTGAGCCAGTTGGGGATGTAGTTGTGTACCGGGCATTTCCATTCGCAGTACGGGTTGCCGCAGCCCAGGCAGCGATCCGCTTGCTGCGCGGCGGTTTTCGGGTCGAACTGACCGTAGATTTCCTTGTAAATGTGCACACGCACCTCAGCCTTGACCTTGCTGGGGTCTTGGCGAGGAACATCAATGAACTGGAATACGTTACTCATACTGGCGGCTCGCTATGATCTGCACCGAATGAAAAAAACCCGTAACT
>NCGK01000052.1 GCA_002281735.1 Gammaproteobacteria bacterium 28-57-27 | reverse complement strand
CGCTGGTTGGCAAAGTGAGGCTGGTGGGCGAGCACGATGGACATCAGCCAGTTCGAATCCTTGAACGTCACCAGTCCGCCCGTGCCCGGTTCGTTGCCGCTGAATTGCCGCATCAGGTCAAAAAACGCCGGATTCTTCAGCGTCACCGTGAACGATTCCCAGCACGACTGGGCGATGCAGCTGTTGAAGGCCGACGGATTGCCAAACTCAGGTCGGCCCTCAGCCAGCTTTTCCCAGAGGCTCCAGCCGCCGCTTTCGACTTTGGTCAGCTTGCCTGGCGCGTGGGTCATTGAACCAAGGCTCGACGCGTCGGTCATGGAACCGTTTTGCAGAAACACCAGATCGCCGTCTTTCACAACTATCGTCTGCGCCTTGCCTTCATGCTCGCAACGGATGCCCGTCACGGCAAACTTGCCGCCGTCGATATGGTGATCAAGGTCCGTGACCCGGCAACCGGTGATCAGCTGCACGTCCTGGGCCTTCAACCACGCCTGCAGCGGCATCACCAGCGAGTCGTACTGGTTGTAGATGGTTCGCTTGACCCCAGCCAGCGTTTCAATGCGCGAAAACTCAAGCATGAAGCGGTGAAGGTAGCGCTTGAATTCGACCGCGCTGTGCCAGGGCTGGAAGGCGAAGGTGGTCACCCACATGTACCAAAATTCAGTCTCGAAAAAGGCGGGTGAAAGCCAGTCCGTGATGCGATCGGCGGCAAGCTCGTCTTCGGTCGCCTGGCTGAGTTTCAGCAATTCGATGCGGTCCTGCATGGAAAAGCCCATTGAGCTTACCGGCACCTTGGCGCGGCGGCTGTCAACCAGTCGCGCCATTGAATGGGCCTTGTATTTCTGGTTGAACGCTACCGTTTCCTCGAACACGGTTTGTCCCTTGTTGTGCAGAGACGGAATGGATCGGTACAGGTCCCACATGCATTCGTAATTGTCCGTGGTCAGCATGCGGCCGCCACGCAGCGAATAGCCTTTGTCTGCGTCCCCCGCACCGTCCAGGCTTCCTCCGAGGACCTCGGCCGCTTCCAGAATCGCGATGTTCTTGCCGGGTAGCTTGCCGTCCCGGATCATGAAGGCAGCCGCTGCCAGTGATCCGATGCCACCCCCAATGAGGTAGGCC
>NCGK01000009.1 GCA_002281735.1 Gammaproteobacteria bacterium 28-57-27 | reverse complement strand
CTTAATGGCACTACGCTTTTTCATCCCAGTCGGCTCCGCAAACAATCACATGGGAGAATTTTACCCAAAATTGCATGACTGAGGTTTTTCGAGGTGCCCCATTGCATCCCTAACAATGATATACAGGAATTCGGGATACCATCGCTATCCCACCATACCGAAATTGCCCTGAATCACATTCTTAGAATCACGCAGCTCATCCAGATAATCCGCCCACACCTGCATCATCTTCCTGCGGGTTTCTAAATGCTTGGTGCGGTTATATGCCCTGCCCAGTGGATCACGGACGGCATGGGCAAGCTGAAGCTCGATGACTTCGGGCCTGAAGTTATGGACTTCTTCTAATACCGTGCGCGCCATTGCTCGGAAGCCGTGGCCGGTCAGTTCGGTTTGTGTGTCGATGCCTAGGCGCTTCAGCGCCCCGTTGACGGTATTTTCACTCATGGGGCGGGTGTCACTCCGTGCGCCAGTGAAAACGTAGCGTGAGTGGCCTGTGAGGGGCTGCAACTCGATCAGGGCCGCGACCACTTGCCGAGCAAGAGGCACGATATGCTCCTGCCCTGTCTTGCTGGCGGTGTATCGCCATTCAAACGTTTCAAAATCAATATCTGCCCATTGCATGTGCCTGAGTTCACCAATACGCACGAACACACAGGGGGCAATGGTTAGCGCGGCACGGGTAATTGGTGATCCACGATAACCGGCCATGATGCGCAGCAGTGGGGCGATGTCCTTGGGTTCGGTCGGTGCCGCATGGTTTTTGTCTTTCGGCATGGGGGCAATGGCTTTGTTCAGCGCCATTGTCACGTCGAACAGTTCCCGGCGACCTGTGGCAATTGCATAACGCAGAATTTGCCCAATGTTTTGCTTTACCCGGTGGGCACTTTCGATGATTCCGCGTGCTTCAATCCGCTGCAAAACCTTTAATACCATGGGTGCAGTCACATCAGCGACAGGCGCCCGGCCAAGGTAGGGGTAAACCTCCGCCTTCAGCCGGTTGATAACCTTGTTCCGGTATTTTTCCGATTTGTCGGCAAGGTACATATTCACCCACTCATCACCAATTTCCTCGAACGAACCGGGCAAAGCCTCGCCCGCCTGAATCATGGCTTCGATCTTTACAGCTTCGGCCTCCTCTCGCCTTGACTCAGTTATGGTGGTTTTTTCCGCCTTCCGCAGTTCGGCGGGGTCGGTGCCGTTGGCAATGAGTTGGCGGGCTTCGTCGCGGTATACCCTGGCCTGTTTCAGGTTTACGTCGGGATACCCACCAAGAGCCAGCGTCTTTCGTTTACCTTCAAAGCGGTAATCAAGCCGCCACAACTTGCCCCCGGCTGGTGTGACGAATAAATAAAGCCCTTTCTCATCCGTAACCTTGTACGGCTTAGATTCGGGCTTTAAGGCCTTGATAGCGGTATCTGTAAGTGCCATGACGGTATCCTTTGACGGTATTTTTTCACAGGCTGACGGTATCAACACCGTCATACCGTCAAAAATACCGTCAAGAACCACTGGCTGTAAAGAGATGTTTTAGGACGCCATAGGCGTAAAAAAACCCGCAAACCTAGTAGGGATGCGGGTTTGATTAAGGTTTTAAAACTTCTTCGGACGTTGTAAAACCATTGAATGGCGCAGCGGACGGGACTCGAACCCGCGACCCTCGGCGTGACAGGCCGATATTCTAACCAACTGAACTACCGCTGCAAAAACAAGCACTTAATGTCACTTAAGTATTTTATGGTGGGTAGTGAGGGGCTCGAACCCCCGACCCTCGCCGTGTAAAGGCGATGCTCTACCAACTGAGCTAACTACCCGAAAAATGGAGCGGGAAACGAGACTCGAACTCGCGACCCCGACCTTGGCAAGGTCGTGCTCTACCAACTGAGCTATTCCCGCAAAACTTCAAACAAAAACGCCGTGTCGGCGTGTGGGGGCGCATTATACGTAGCAATTCCAACAGCGCAAGTCTTTATTTCAAATTTGTTTTAACTACCAGCTCAGTCAATACCTGCATTAAAACATTCGTCTTGTACCGGATTTTATAGGGGCGCAAATTCGACACTGAGCTGGGGTGATGACTTCGACCTCCAGTGTGTTGATTAAATTAGAAAAACTGCATATTCCAATGCAGCCTACATAACCCTTGAGGAGGGTCATCATGCACCGTTTTGCGCATCGCACCGAGCTTTTACCTAGCCCGCTATCCAGTCCTCTGAGCGCGCCGCGTTCAACGTTTACCCCTCACACCTTACGCATGCTGGTGGCCGCGACCGCTTTGAGCGGGCTGGCGGCAAGCGTGGGCATGAGCCCCGCTTTCGCTGAAGGTGCCAGCGGGCAAACCATCGGCCTGACCTGTGTGGTGTGTCACGGCGCGCAAGGCCGTGGCACCAAGGGCATTCCCGCACTGGCGGGGCGTAGTGCCGATCAGACTTACGCCGCCTTGTTGGCTTACAAAAATGGCTCGCGCCCTGCGACGGTGATGGATCGTCACGCCAAGGGTTACTCCGACGAGGAGTTGCGCGCCGTTGCTGAATATTTTGCCAGCTTGCCTGCCAAGTAAGCCCAGCACTCGCCCTTTGAGGGTTATACAAGGAGATTCATGATGATTATTTCACGTCGTTCTTTTTTAAAATTGGCCGGTAGTGCGGCAGCCGTCGGCGCGGTGAGCGGTTGCGCCACCTCCGGCTCACGCGGTGCGGGTGGGCATGTGGTGGTCGTGGGTGGTGGTTTTGGTGGTGCGGCCTGCGCCAAATATATTCGTTACTTTGACCCGTCGGTTAAAGTCACTCTGGTGGATGCGGCTCTGTCGAATTATTACACCTGTCCATTCAGCAATTTGGTGCTGGCGGGCGATATGAAGATGGATGAGATCAAGGTCAGCTTCGAGGCACTAAAAAACAAGCATGGCGTGACCTTGGTGGAAGACCATGTGGACGGCGTGGATGCCGATGCGCGTATCGTCAAGCTCAAAAGCGGCAAAACCCTGAGCTATGACCGTTTGGTGCTCTCGCCGGGGATTCAGCTTAATTACGAAAAGATCGCGGGCTACAGCAAGGCGGTGTCCAAGAAGCTGCCGCATGCGTGGAAGGCTGGTGCGCAGACCGTCACCCTGCGCAAGCAGCTTGAGGCCATGCCGGATGGCGGCACATTCCTGATGATCGCCCCGCCCAATCCTTACCGCTGCCCGCCAGGACCGTATGAGCGCGCCTGTATGGTGGCGGATTATTTCAAGCGCCATAAGCCCAAGTCCAAGGTTGTCATCCTTGACCCGAAGGACAAATTTTCCAAGCAGGGGCTGTTCGTTGAGGCATGGGACACGCTCTATCCAGGCATGGTGGACTGGGTGAGTCCTGAGCGCGGTGGCGTGGTGGCCTCGGTGGATGCTGCAAGCATGACGGTCAAGACCAAGGATGGCGACACGATCAAGGCCGATGTGATCAATGTCATTCCACCGATGCAAGCGGGCAAGATTGTCACTGCGTCGGGTCTGGCCGATGACAAGGGCTGGGCACCGGTCAATCAACGTAGCTTCGAGTCCAGCAAGGCGAAGAACATCTATGTGATTGGTGACAGTTGCATTGCAGGGCCGGTACCCAAGTCCGGCTACGGAGCGAACTCGGAGGCGAAAGTTGCCGCCTCGGCCATTGTGCAATCCTTGAACGATGCCGAGTTGATTGTGCCCAAGTGGGTGAACACCTGCTACAGCTACGTTTCGGCGCAGGATGCCATTTCGGTCGCAGGCGTGTACGAACTGGATGCAGAGGGCAAAATCATCGAGGTCAAAGGTTCCGGGGGTGTATCCGCCAAGGGCGGCAAGAACTGGAAAGCCGAAGCCGTGTACGCCAAGGGTTGGTACGAGGGTATTCGTGACGACACTTGGGGTTAAAACCCTGCGGTGAGTGCCAAATCAAAACCCCGCGTTTGCGGGGTTTTTTGTTTGGACTGCACGTTGTATGAACGATTGATCCGGCCAGCTTTATCCGTGCTTGTCCGCCTAGCCGTAGGGTGCGCCATGCGCACCTTTGAGCCCATCGGTGCGCATGGCGCACCCTACGGTTGCATGGATTAACCGTGCCGAAGCTATAGGTGCCCGTTAACTGGCCTGCATCAACAAGGCAAAGGCCGCGAGCAAGCCACCAATGGTCGCGCCCGCCAGCACATCGGACAGATAATGCAGACCGAGCACCATGCGCGAGGCAATCACCAAGCTGGCAAAAGGCAGTACCAGCCACGCAAGCTCCGGGGCAAAAGCGATAATTTGCGTGGCAAAATTGACTGCGTGCAGGGTGTGACCGGAGGGAAAACTGTATTTGTCGAGCGGGGCGACGCTGAGGTTGATGCTTTCAAACACATCGCAGGGGCGCGCGCGCGCGGTCATTTTCTTGATTGCCCAATACAGGGCAAAGCCCACAACCGCCGTCCCCAGCATCCAAGCTACGGGAATCCATGCCACACGCCCATAAACAAGTACCAAGGCCGCCATGATGACATACCAGCCAATCCCGTCACCCAGGCGGCTGGCGACACCGAACACACTGCGAGCCATGCGGTAAGCGTGCAGACGATGAGCGCCCACAGTCAGCGAGTGCTCCCAATCCAGATAGCGATGCAACAGGTTTTCACGCATGTAGCTCATCAAGCGGCCCCCTGCATGTGGGCGCGCGCCTGAGTGGTGCTCTGCACCTGGCTCGCGGGGCTCGTCTGGGTGTCTTTTTCGGGGGTTATTTCGCGCCACATGGCCTCCAACTGTTGCGCAATCATGCCCCACGTTTGGGTTTCTGCGCGTTGCCTTGCGGCAGTGCCCAAAGTTTGCGCCCATTCAGGCGAGGAGGCTAGACGCTTGGCTTGCTCAAGGAAGTGTTCTTCGTCGTTTACACGCGCCACCAGGCCATGCTCTTCGTCCACCAGCAAATGCCGTGCCGCCGCATAATCAAAGGCCAGCGGAGCCAGCCCGGAGGCCATGGCTTCTAGCAAAACATTGCCAAAGGTTTCGGACAAGCTCGGAAAAACAAACCAGTCCGCGCTGGCATAGTGTTCGGCCAGGTCTTCGCCCACACGCGCACCGCTGAAAATCATGTCCGGATGGTCTCGGCGCAAGTCATGCTCCAGTGGCCCGCTACCGACGACAACTGCGCGCAGATTGGGCTGAATCTCGCGCATGGCATGCACACTGCGAATAAAGAGCTGCATATTTTTTTCGGCGGCGAGGCGACCGACATACAGCGCGACCGGCGCATCATCTGCAGCGCCCCACGCCGCGCGCAGAGCCGGGTTGCGTCGCTGAGGATTGAACAGTTCAGCATCCACACCTCGCCCCAACACTTTAAGCTGTTGCAAGCCATCAGCGGCAAGCTGAACGCGCTGGTCTTCGGTGGGAATCAGGGTAAAGGCTGTGGCGTTGTGAAAATGGCGTAAATAAGCCAGTGCCGGTGCGCCCAGCCAGGGCAGGCCGTAATGACGCATGTAGACATGAAAATGGGTGTGCAAGCTGGAGGTCACGGGCAGATTCAAGGCGCGCGCGGCGTTCAGTGCGGAATAGCCCAACGGGCCTTCGGTGTCGATATGCACCACATCGGGGCGCTCCTTGTGCCATAGATCACGCAGCAGGCCTCCGGCGGGGAAGCCGAACTGCATGGCCGTATAGCCGGGAATAGCCATGCCGGTCACGCGTACTTCACCCTCTTCCAGCGCAAGATCGACGCCTCGCGGCGTGGGGCGCACGAGACTGACATGATGCCCGAGGCGGCGCAGCTCGCCGACCAAGGCAACCAGCGTGCGCGCCACGCCGTTCAGGTCGGGAGCATAGGTTTCTGTGACAATGGCAATACGCATGGCGTTAGACCCCTTGCGAGTTTCAAAAACAAAGTTACAAGATCATGCGAAAGGAACATGAAGCATTCATGAATCTTTCACATAAGAATTTAGCAGGCTTGTGTAAATGAGCTGACCGCGCTCCACGCTCACGTCAATGCGTGTAAGAAACGCCCCCAGACACGGCCCCGCAATACAGCGACCATCGGCAAGATCGAACAAGGCACCATGCCGGGCGCAGCGAACATGCCGTCCATCCTCATCCAGAAACGCATCGGCGCTCTCATTGAGTTTGACGCCAAGATGCGGGCAGACGTTCAGATAGCCATAGACATCCGTACCTTTGCGCACCACGAAGATCGCGCGCATCTTGCCGTCATCATCGACCTCAAAGCCCCGACTGCCGGGGTCAGGCAGGCTGCTCAAGAGGCACAGTACATTGTTTGGCGCTGCAATAGGGGCAAGCAAATGCTCCAAGCCATGTTGCCCCACCTTGCGCCCGGCGAGCTGACAGGCATCACGCAAAGCATCTTCCAGCGAACACCCAGAAAGCATGGCGTGTATCAGACCGGCATTGAAGGTATCGCCCGCCGCCAGCGTGTCCACGACTTTATCCGGCGGGAAGGCGGGGCTATGGTAAAGCGCCTGCTTGCTGGAAAGCGCCCAAGCGCCCTGATCGCCCCAAGGCAGGATCAGGATCGCCTGCGGAGCCCATGTGTGCGCCTCACGCAAAAAGTCTTCCGGCGCATCAAAGCCGCGCCCCTGCACAAAAGCGCGCGAAAAAATGATGATGTCCGGGTACGTCCAAAGCGCATCCAATCCATCGCGCTCTTTTTCCACCTCCAGCGAAATCGGCTGGTCGGTCACAACGCTACGCGCATAGGCCAGCATCACCGCCAGATCGTCGCAGTTGCGCGCCTCAAAATGCAGCCAGTCGCAGCTTGCAATGTCGTCGATGTCCATAAAGTCGCCGATGGAAAACTCGGGCAGATCACGGAAATGCACAATGCTGCGCGAGCCATTGCGTTGGTTGAGCACAATGTAAGACGTAGGTGCCGCACCATGTTCCACGCGACGTGCATGACGTAAATCTACCCCGCACAGCTCAAGCTCACTGGCAATGCGACGACCGTTCATATCTCCGGCCAGCACGCCCGCCAGACGGCACTCATGTCCGGCCTGCGCCAAAACGCTCAGCGTATTGGCCGTATTGCCACCCACCCGCACCGCCTGCGCCAGTGCGCGAACCTCGCTATCCTCGGAGGGATAGCCATCCACGGTATTGATAATATCGAGTGTGGCAATGCCTGTGCCTAGAATGCGTGCCATATTATTTAACCCGCTGTTTGAGGGGGCGTTTACCTTAATCACGGAAGACGTGGATGTCCACGTGCCAGACCGTGGGCGTTGCGATGAGTACCAAACAGGATGGCGAGCCTTGGTTGCGCGTAAAGCCTGCTGCACCGGGATTAAGCACCCAAGGCTCTTTCGCATCATCCACCATCAAGCGATGCGTATGCCCGTACACAATGGCGCGCGCCTCTGGGTAACGCTCACGCAAAGCCTGGTGCCGCCTTGAGGCCGGACGCACACGATGCCCATGCACCACCACCACCACGCCGCCGGGCGCATCGATACTCAAGTAATCTGGCAGGATGCGCAGGCAATTTTCTGTGCCCAAGGGCCATTGTTCAGGTGTGTCATTATTACCGCGCACCGCAAACACACGCCCACTCTTCGGCAGCAACTGCGCCAACACCCTGGGCGAACCAATATCCCCGGCATGCACCGCCAGATCACAACTTTCCACCACCTCGGCAACGCGCCGATCGACCGCGTTATGCGTATCGGACAGCAGCGCAATTCGCAAACCTGGTTGATCGAGTTCTGGTGAGGTGAGCGGCATGGTGAAGATGCTCAATGGGGAGAGTCAAAAACTCCGGCCTTTCGGTCGCGGAAACAGCGCGGAAACAGCCTCCAGTACGCCTCGCTCAGCATAACGCATTTGCCAGATGGAGCCCCACCGAGCACCATGCAGGGTATTTCCCACACGCCAGCACCCAACACCATGAATTATCGCCACGCCTTCCATGCCGGAAACTTTGCCGATGTGCATAAACACATTGTTTTACTTGGTGTTTTACAGCGTTTGCAGCTCAAGGACACCCCCATCAGTGTGTTGGATAGTCATGCGGGTGCGGGGATATACGACCTGAGTGCCGACCCGTCGCAACGCACCAGTGAATGGCGTGATGGCATTGGGCGTGTGTATGTGGAAACCCGCGCTCCGGCAGTCGTCGCAACCTTGCTCAACGCCGTGCGCGCACTCAATGCCGACCCGCATAAGCCACCACGCGTCTATCCCGGTTCACCGCGTCTGATTGCTACCCAATTGCGCCCGCAAGACCGCGTGCAACTTTGCGAACTTGAACCCAACACTCTGAACGATTTGCGTGATGCCATGCACGGCCTACCCAATGTGGCGATTCACGCGCGTGACGGTTGGGAAGCGCTGGGAGCCTTGTTGCCGCCGCGCGAGATTAAACGTGGACTGGTGCTGATCGACCCGCCGTTTGAAGCCCCCAACGAGCTGCAACGCCTCGCCGATGCACTCATTACGACCCACCAGCGCTGGCCGCAAGGTGTGCTGTTGGGCTGGTATCCGATCAAAGACCGCCCCATGGTGGATCGCTTTTTGCGCAAACTCGCCCGCGCTGGGCTGCCTGACGTCTTGGTCTGCGAACTGTGCATTCATGCGCCAGACAACCAACTGCGTCTCAATGGCAGCGGCGTAGTCATTATCAATGCCCCGTGGCAGGTGGACGAAACCTTGCGCGAAGCCAGCGCCTGGCTGCATGAGCGCCTGCAACAAAGCTCCGCCGCGCCATGGCGGGTTGAAACACTGCACCTCGACTGAAAAATATGTTTAGGACTTACGCAAAAGTGTTCCAGCAAGGCAAAGCGCCGAAGACAGTACAACCGAGTACGGCGAGGCGCTTGAACGCCGCTGGGGCGGTTTTGCGTAAGTCCTAATGTTTTGTCTTGCGTATGCAACATCCCTAAGCAACACTCAGCGCACAACAGGGCTGAAATAGGTTTGCAACATGCGCAATTTGATTCTCGCGGCAATTGCCGCACTGGTTTTGGCCACGCTGGCCTATTTCAGCTTGCAGCCGAAAAATACAGCGCCGACCCACGCAACAAGCACGAGCATGGCGCAAAACACGCCACCTGCCGCGCCGCGTTCGGGTGAGTTGACCGCAACCACGCCGCCGGCGCAAAAGCCCCCGACCGATGAATTGCGATTCCAGCGTCTGTTACTCGACCCCAATAGCGAAGGCAACGAAGTTTGCCTGGTGTTTTCCGCACCATTGCAACGTGCTGACAAGGTGCGCTACGCCGATTATTTGCGCCTTGAACCCGCCGTTAAAGTTGATGTGCGCGTGGAAGAAGCGCGCTTGTGCCTTACGGGGTTAAGTTTTGGGGTCGAGTATCAGCTTGACCTGCTCACCGGATTACCCGCTAAAGATGGCCTGAAACTCGGCGCAGACGTGCATCTGCCCTTGAGTTTGGGCGACCAAAAACCTTCGGTTCGCCTCGGTGCAGGGTTTGTTTTACCGACCGATAACGACGATGGCTTGCCGGTCACCACCATGAATGTGGACAAACTCAATCTGAAGCTCTATCGCGTTGGCGACCGCTTGCTGGCGCGGATGCGCGAAGATTTTGTCGATGAGCGCAACATGTACCCCTACCAGCCGGAACAGATTGGCGCAGACGAAGGGCGCCTGGTGTGGAGCGGCAGCATGGCGGTGAACGCAACGCGCAATGCGTCGAAAACCAGCTTGATTCCAATCAAGGAGGCCATCGGCAAGCGCGAGCCAGGAGCGTATTTACTGGTGGCGGGTGATGCGGCGGAAGACACATCCACGGCAGACGAGGATTATTACGACGACGAACGCGGGCGCATGGCAGCGCAATGGATTGTGCAATCGGACTTGGGGCTGACTTCGTTCCGTGGCGCAGATGGCCTGACGGTCTTGGTGCGCTCCTTGCGCGATGCCACGCCACAAAGCGGCGTGCGCTTGAGTTTACTGGCGCGCAATAACGATGTGCTGGGCGAAGCGAATACCGATGCCCAGGGTGTGGCGCGCTTCCCGGCGGGTTTATTGCAAGGCGCGGGCGGCATGGCTCCGGTGATGCTCATGGCCTACGCCCAAGACCAGGCCAGTGGCAAGAGTGTTGATGATTTCAACTTCCTCGACCTGCGCCGCTCGCCGTTCGATTTATCCGACCGGGGAGTGGAAGGACGTGCGCCGTCTGGACCGGTGGATGCGTTTTTATACACCGAGCGCGGCATTTACCGCCCCGGCGAAACCGTACAACTCACCGCACTGGCGCGGGATGCGGTGGCCAAGGCCATCCCGGATAGCACGCTGATCATCAAGTTGATGCGTCCGAATGGGCAGGAGGCGCGGCGTTACACGCTCAAAGCCCAAGGCGAAGGTGGCGCAAGCTTGGCGGTTCCGCTGCCTTTGACGGCGGCGCGTGGCGGTTGGGAGATCACTGCGCATCTCGACCCGGACGCCGCCCCGGTGGGGCGGGTGAGCTTTGAGGTGCAAGACTTTGTGCCGCAGCGCTTGGCACTCACTATTCTGGACAAACCGAAAGTTCTCGCCGCAGGCGAGGCGTTTTCCATTCCGATCGAAGCCCGTTTTCTCTACGGTGCACCGGCTGCTGCCCTGGGTGGCGAAGGCGATTTGATTCTGGAGGCCGACCCCGCGCCATTCCCAATGCACAAGGGGTTTCATTGGGGCAATGAGGACGAGGTATTTCAAGGCGAACGCGTGAGCTTAGCGGTGGGTGAAACCGATGCCGCAGGCAAAACCACGGTCATGGGTAGCGTGCCGAGCACGATTCAAAGCTCGCGCCCCTTGCGTGCGGATATTGGTATGGCCGTGCGTGAACCGGGTGGACGTGCGACGGGTGAACATGTGTTTGTGCCGGTGCATGTGCAGCCGCTGGCCTTGGGTCTGCGCCCGACCTTTGAAGGTGCCGCCAGGCAGGGCGTGGATGCGGGCTTTGAGCTGATCGCAGTGGATAACAATGGCCAAAGCGTGGCGCAACGCGGCTTGGAATACAGCTTTATCAAAGACGAATCGACCTGGCAATGGCATCGTACGAACAATCAATGGCGTTACGAGCGCGTGGTGCGTGAACGTGTCCTGGCCTCCGGTACGCTGGATGTGGCTGCCGACAAGCCCTCCGCGCTCAAGCAGCAGGTGAGCTGGGGCAGTTACCGCCTCATCGTGCGTGACCCGGTGAGCGGGGCGAATACGGCTCTACGTTTTTACGGCGGCTGGTACGGCGAAGCCACGGCGGAGCGCCCCGATCGCCTGCCCTTGGCCGCAGACAAGCCAGGCTATGCGGCAGGCGAGACCGCACGGGTGCATATTGACTCCGAGTTCGCCGGGCAAGCCTTGATTGTGCTGGCCAATGAGCGCGTGCATGAAGTCCGCAATATCGCTGTGCCGGCGGGTGGCGTGGATGTGCAGATTCCAGTGCGCGCCGAGTGGGGCGCGGGCGCCTATGCCTTGGTCACGCTGTATCGTCCGCTGAGCGACAAACTCGGTCATGCGCCAGTGCGCGCCGTGGGCGTGGCATGGTTGGGGCTGAATCCGGCGGAGCGCACGCTGAAGGTGACGATTGATGCGCCGGGCAAAATCGCCCCACGGCAAAAAATCGACGTTCCGGTAACGATTTCCAACATGACGGCGGGCAGCAAGGCGGCGTATGTGACGCTTGCGGCGGTCGATCAGGGCATATTGCAGCTTACGCGCTTTAAAACACCCGCTCCGCAGGCGTATTACCTGAGCAAGCGCCAGTTGGGCGTGGGTATGCGCGACGATTATGGACGCTTGATTCGCGGTTTGAACGCGGGTGGCGACGATCAGGGCGGTGATGCGGACGGCGGCAAGGGCTTGGATGTGGTGCCGACACGCACCGTGGCCTTGTTTTCGGGCGTGGTGAAAGTTGATAAACAGGGCGACGCGCAAGGCAAGGCGATCATTCCGCTGGATGTGCCGGATTTCCAAGGCGAATTGCGTTTGATGGCCGTGGCCTTTGATGCCGAAAAAATGGGTTCCGGCGAGATGCGCATGACGGTGCGTGACCCGCTGGTGGCCGAGCTGATTTTGCCGCGCTTCCTGGCGCCGGGCGATACGGGGCGTTTGACCGCTTTGTTGCATAACGTCGAGGGCGCGGCGGGAGCGTACACATTAAAAATTACCGCCAATGGCGCGGTGAGTGGCGGCGAGTCGCCGGTATTGGCCGAGCGCAGTATTCAACTCGCCGCCGGAGCGCGTGAAATTTTCACCCTGCCGTTGCGTGGTCTGGATGCAGGTATTGGGCAGGTGGTGATGAATCTGAGTGGGCCGAAACAGGCGGATGGCAAACCGTTTGCCGTGACCCGTGACTGGCCGATTCAGGTGCGCCCGCCGCAGGCTCCGCAGAGTATTGAGAGCACCGAGCTACTCGCCGCCGGGCAGGCCGTGGTGCTGGACAATGCGCTGCTCAACGGCCTCGTGCCCGGAACCGAGCAGGTGTCTCTGAGTATCTCGCGTTATGCCGGACTGGATGTGCCGGGGCTGTTGCGCTGGATGGATCGCTATCCGTATGGCTGCCTGGAGCAAACCACCAGCCGTGCTTTCCCGTTGCTGTACTTCAACGAAGTGGCCAAGAACGTGGGCGTACGTGAGGATCGCGGCCTCGATATGCGCGTGCAATATGCCATCGACCATGTACTGGCTATGCAGGTGGGCGGCGGTGCTTTCAATATGTGGGGAGCATGGGGCACGGGTGCCGACCCGTGGATTAGCGTGTTTGCGATGGATTTCCTGCTGCATGCCGCCGACAAGGGGTTTGATGTGCCACAAGCACCGCTGCAATTGGGGCAGCAGTGGCTGAGTAGTGAGGCTATGCGTGATAGTCGTACTGATGTGCGCGCCTATGCGGCGGCCTTGCTGGCGCGTTTGGGCAAAGTGAATGCCAGCGATTTGCGCTATTTCCACGACCAAAATCCGCCGAGCGATCCGGTCAGCTGGGCGAACCTGGGCGCAGCGCTGGAGGCTATCGGCGAACGTGCACGCGCCAGTCATGCCTTTGCGGCGGCGCGCGAATTGCTCGCCAAGCCCGATAGTTACAAACCCTTGCCGTATGGCAGCCGCTTGCGTGATGTGTATGCGGTGGCGGCGATTATGGCGCAGGCCGGGCGTGGCGCAGCAGTGCCTTCGGTGCTGGAATTGTCGCCGCGCTGGGGTACCGAAAAGGATCATCAAGGCGCGGATTTTGGCCTGGATTACACCACCACGCAGGAAAAGGCCTGGATGCTGCTGGCGGCGGCGGATATGGGACGCAATGCGGGCAAAATCGCCGTCGAAGTGAATGGCAAGCCTGTACCCAAAGGCGACCCGGCCTCGGTTACGCTCGTCCCGGCGCAGCTTGCGGGTACGCGTTTGAACAATGTGGGTGAGAGCGATGTATTCCGCATTCTTTCGGTAGAAGGTGTGCCAAATGCGCCCTTGCCTGCGCTTTCCGAGGGTATCCAACTAAGCAAGCAGGTGTTCAGTCTTACTGGGCAGCCGGTGGATTTGAATCATGTGCCGCGCAATGAACGCTTTGTGGTGGTGATTGAGGGTGCGCCGATTCCTAATAAGGCAGGTTATTACGCGGGTGGCTACTATGCCGGGAGCTTTTATAACGGGGGTTATTATGCTGCTGGTGATTATGCCGTGATGGATTTATTGCCCGCCGGCTGGGAAATCGAAGGCATGTTGCGCCCGGAACAAGCCGGTTATGCCTGGCTGGGTGAACTGTCCGAAGCACAAATGCGCCAGGCGCGGGATGACCGTTACCTTGCGGCCATCAGCCTGCCAAATTATGTGATGGATCGTACCGACCCCGACTACCCATCCCGCGATTACAGCAAGGAAATCTGGAGCTTCAAGCTGGCCTATGTGGTACGCGCGGTCACACCGGGGCATTTTGCCCTGCCCGCCGCCACGGCAGAGCATATGTACGCGCCGCGCATCCGCGCCCGAACCGCCATGGGTGAGTTGACCATTGTGGAGTAGATCGTAGGGTGCGCCGTGCGCACCATTGGGTTGAACTAGAGTTTAGCCACAGAGAACACAGAGGTCACAGAAGTTTTCTCTGAGCACTCTGTGTTCTCTGTGGCTAAAAACTTTGTCCCGTGGGAATGTTTTATGGCTAAACGCTGGCCAGTGATTGGCCTGATTTTGATCCTGCTTTTCGGACTGTGGACATGGAATCGCCTCGTGCAACGCCATGTTTCACCCTTTGCGCCGGAAGCACTCAACGCAGCCACCTTCGGCCAAAAACTCGCCCATGCCGTGAGCCTAAGCGCGCTTGCTCCGCCGGATCTAAGCCGCATCCACGGTCACTCCAGCCTTGTGCTCGACCGCCAAGGCCGGCTGCTGCGCGCTTTCCCCACGGCAAACGACACCTGGCGTTTACCCACTCGCGCCAAGGATGTTGACCCGTTGTATTTGCGCATGCTCAAAGCCAGCGAGGATCAGCGCTTCGACCAGCATCTTGGCCTCGACCCGCTGGCCATTGCGCGCGCCATCGGTCAAGCCCTGGCGCATGGGCACATTATTTCCGGCGCATCCACCTTGAGCATGCAGACCGCCCGCCTGCTCGAACCCAAGTCGCGTACTTTCGGAGCCAAAATAGAGGAAGCGGCACGCGCCGTGCAATTGAGTCTGCTGCTCGGGCGCGGCGGCGTGCTCGATATTTACCTCAGCCTTGCCCCGTTTGGTGGCACACTCGAAGGCGTAACGGCGGCATCGCTCGCCTGGTTTGGTCACACGCCCGATCGCCTCACTCCCGCCGAGGCGGCCTTGCTGGTCGCCTTGCCGCAATCGCCGGAGCGCCTGCGCCCTGACCGCCATCCAGAGGCCGCCAAAGCTGCACGCAACCGAATTTTGCAGCGCATGGAGGCGCACGACATTCTCCTGCCCGATGTGGCGCACGCAGCCCAAATGGAAGACGTACCGCGCTTCCAACGCGCCCTGCCACGGCTAGCGCCGCATCTGGCGGAAGGACTGGTCGCGGCGGCACAAGACGGCGCTCAGGGCAAAATCCTGCACACTCACATCGACGCTAACCTACAACGCGCGCTGGAAGTTCTCGGCCAAAGCTGGCGCGGCAAACTCGAACCCGGCAGCGATTTAGCCGTGGTCATTCTCGATGGCAATCGCCTCATCGCCCACCTTGGCAGCGCGGATTGGCCGACACGCCAACTCGACCTCAGCCGTGCCGTGCGCTCGCCCGGCTCCACACTCAAACCCTTTATCTACGCCATCGCCTTTGACGATCTCGCCCTGCACCCCGCCACCCTGATGGATGATATGCCGCAACGCTTCGGCGACTGGCAACCGCGCAATTTTGACCATGAATTTCACGGCACGGTCACCGCACGCGAAGCCCTGCAACGCTCGCTCAACATCCCGGCGGTGCAAGCCCTTGAGCGCGTCGGCCCGGCACGTTTTGCCGCATTGCTGAACCGCTGTGGTGCGCGCCTCGAATTTCCCACCGCAGATGATCCCGGTCTGCCCTTGGCCTTGGGCGGTGTGGGCATACGCCTGACCGACCTCGCCATGCTCTATGCAGCCCTCGGCCAAGGCGGTCTTTGCAGACCCTTGGACATCCTGCAAAACCCCGCCGTCAATACGCCCCCGGCGCAGCGACTGGTGGACAGCACCGCTGCGCAAGTCGTGCTCGATATTCTGGAAAACAGCCCCATGCCCGAAGGCGTGGCCTCGATACGCGGCACCCAACGCCCGCGCCGCATCGCTTTCAAAACCGGCACATCCTACGGCTACCGTGACGCATGGACGGTCGGCGTATCGGCGCAATACACCGTCGCCGTATGGGTTGGGCGCGCCGACGGAGGAGCCTCCCCCGGTAGCGTGGGGCGGCTCACCGCAGCTCCGCTGATGTTCAAAGCCTTCGACCTGTTGCCGCCGGATCACCGCGCCCGCCCCGCCGCCCGCGACCCGCAGCACCCACTGCTGCAAGGCACCGCCCCGCCGGCACTCGCGCGCCTCAACGGCGGCAAAGCCGAGCAAGCCAGCATCCCACGCCTGCGCATCCTGTTTCCGCCGGACGGAGCAAGCATCGAAAGCATCAACGAAGGCGTGGCGCTGAATGCCAGTGGCGGACTCGCGCCCTTGCGCTGGATCGCCAACGGCGTACCTCTGCCGGAAAACACCCGTTTCTGGCACCCCGAAGGCGCAGGCTTCGGCACGCTGGTGGTTTTGGATAGCAGCGGTCGTCGCGCCGAAACGCGCATACGTGTGCTGGCGCCGGAGTAAATGAAAACCTGAAAATAATAGGACTTACGCAAAAGTGTTCCAGCAAGGCAAAGCACCGAAGACAGTACCGAGGCGCTTGAACGCCGCTGGGGCGATTTTGCGTAAGTCCTAAATAAAAAAGCCCGCATAAAGCGGGCTAAGTCATTGAATTCTATGGTGGCCAGAGAGGGAATCGAACCCCCGACACGAGGATTTTCAATCCTCTGCTCTACCGACTGAGCTATCTGGCCTTTGAGAGGCGCGTATTAAATACGTGTGACACGGACACGTCAAGGGTTTTATTCATTACTGAGCAACGTACGTGACGAGATGGGTTTCCGCCTGACCGCGCTCCGTTGTATGCTTGACGCATTATTACCTTGCGCCTTTGATGACTATGAATCTGCCTTTTCGCTCCCTGGCCGAACCTTCACTGGGGTTTCCGCCCACTGTGGAAACCCCGCGCGCGCCAGCAGTGCGTGTGCGTGAGGCTGAAATCTGCCGCGATACACTGGAAACCAAGGTTCGCGTGCGTATCGACCTCGACGGTAGTGGGCGCAGTAACTTCCGTACCGGCGTGCCGTTTCTTGAGCATATGCTCGACCAGATTGCGCGTCATGGCTTGATGGATTTGGAGGTCGAGTGCGATGGCGACGTGCATATCGACGATCACCACAGCGTGGAAGATATCGGCATTACCCTCGGCATGGCGCTGGCGCAGGCGGTAGGTGACAAGCGCGGCATTCGTCGCTACGGTCATGCTTACGTGCCGCTGGATGAGGCTCTTTCACGGGTGGTGATTGATCTTTCCGGACGCCCGGGCTTGGTTTTCGACTGTAATTTCACCCGCGCCACGATCGGCACCTTTGAAACACAGTTGGTGCAGGAGTTTTTCCAAGGCTTTGTCAATCACGCCAAAGCTACGCTGCATATCGATAGTCTGCGCGGGGTGAACGCCCACCATCAGGTGGAAACCGTGTTCAAAGCGTTCGGCCGCGCCCTGCGCATGGCCTGCGAGCTGGATGCGCGCATGGGTGATGCCCTGCCATCCACCAAAGGCGCGCTGTAAATGAGCACGGCCAAGATAAGTAATGTCGTTGTCGTTGATTACGGCATGGGCAATCTGCGCTCGGTCGCCAAAGCCCTTGAGCATGTAGCCCCTGAGGGCGTGAGTGTGCGCGTGAGCGGCTGCCCGAATGAGCTCGCAGCGGCGGATCGGATCGTGTTCCCAGGACAAGGCGCGGCGCGTGATTGCATGGCCGAGCTGCGCCAGCGTGGTCTACACGATGCGTTGCTGGACGCCGCACGCAGCAAGCCTTTCCTGGGCATTTGCATGGGTATGCAGGTTTTGATGACGCACAGCGAAGAAAATGACGGCACGCCGTGCTTGGATATGTTCCCCGGCGAGGTGCGTTTTTTTGGTCACGATTTGCACGATGCAACGGGCGAACGCCTGAAAATTCCGCATATGGGCTGGAATCGCGTGCAACAGACGCGCCCGCACCCCATTTGGGAAGGTATTGAAGATGGCGAGCGCTTTTATTTTGTGCATAGCTATCATGTGATGCCGACGGAGAGCAATCTTACCCTCGCCACTACTGAATATGGTCTGAGTTTCGTGTCCGCCATCGCGCGCGCCAATGTGGCTGCCGTGCAGTTTCATCCAGAAAAAAGCGCCGAGGCTGGTTTGCGCCTGCTGGCGAATTTTTTGCACTGGATGCCATGAATTTTCTTAGTCTAATTTTTCTCAACCCTGATTAACCACGCCGAGGATTTTTGACGCCATGCTGCTGATTCCCGCCATCGACCTGAAAGAAGGCCAATGTGTACGCCTGCGCCAAGGGCGCATGGAGGATGACACTGTGTTTTCCGCCGATCCCGTCGCCGTTGCTGCGCGCTGGGTGGAGGCGGGTGCGCGGCGCTTGCATCTGGTGGATCTGGACGGCGCGTTTGCGGGCAAGCCAAAAAATCTGGAGGTGATTCGCGCCATTGCCGAGGCTTTTCCCGACTTACCGATCCAGGTCGGTGGCGGCATTCGTGATGAAGCCACGGTGGAGGCTTACATGAATATCGGCGTGAAATACGCCATTATCGGCACCAAGGCCGTGACCACGCCGGGCTTTGTCAGCGATTTGTGCGCCTCGTTTCCCGGTCACATTATCATCGGACTGGATGCCAAGGATGGCAAGGTCGCCACCGAGGGCTGGTCCAAGTTGTCGCAGCATGATGTGATTGATCTGGCTAAACATTTTGAGCGTTACGGCGTGGACTCGATTATTTACACCGACATCAGCCGAGATGGCATGATGCAGGGCGTGAATGTAGAAGCCACCGTGCGCCTGGCACAAGCGGTCAACATTCCGGTCATTGCTTCCGGTGGCGTGACTTCGATCACGGATATTGAACGCTTGTGCGCGGTGTCGGACGAGGGCATTGCCGGCGTGGTCATTGGCCGCGCCTTGTATGAAGGCGGGCTGGATTTGGCGCAAGCGCAAGCCCATGTGGATGCTCACTGCCCAAGCTAACGATCGAGATAAATCCCCGAGGTTATTTCTATGCACAACACTGAGCGTGATGATGTGGCGAAAGAGTTGGCTCATATTGAAGGCTTGGAGGCCGAGCGCCTGATGCGCGACGCAGACGTTCTGAATTTACGCCTTGAGCAACGCAGTCCGGGCAAGCCGGTTGTGTGTGAAGTGATAGGCTCTACCCCTCTCGAGTTGGTAGTGGTTATTCCCGGCGATCAGGACTCCTACACCTTGCAGGCATTACGTCCTCTCACGGAGGGCGAGAGCATCACGCTCAAACGCCGCGATCGTGCACACGTGGTGACCGGAACGCTGTACCACTGCCGCAAGGCACAGCGCGAAAGCGATCACCCCAATCTGCATCTTGCTGGCTTGAAAATCCCCCCTGGAGCACTCTGAATTGCTTGCCAAACGCATTATTCCCTGTCTTGATGTGGCAGAAGGCCGAGTGGTCAAAGGTGTGCAGTTTTTAGGACTGCGCGACGCAGGTGATCCGGTCGAAGTCGCGCGGCGCTACGATGCTGAAGGTGCCGACGAACTGACTTTTCTGGATATTTCCGCCAGCCATGAAGGGCGCGAAACCATGCTGCATGTGGTCGAGCGCGTGGCCGATCAGGTGTTTATTCCGCTGACTGTGGGGGGCGGCATCCGTACTCTGGACGACGTGCGCCGTATGTTGAATGCCGGTGCGGACAAGGTTTCGATCAACACCGCTGCGGTAAGCAACCCGGACTTTGTGCGCGCTGCGAGCGACAAGGTTGGAAGCCAGTGTATTGTGGTGGCGATTGATGCCAAGCGCGTCTCCGCGCCCGGCGAGCCCTTGCGCTGGGAAATTTTCACCCACGGTGGACGCAAGCCGACCGGCCTGGACGCGATTGAATGGGCGCAGAAAATGGTGGCTTACGGCGCGGGCGAGCTGCTGGTCACCAGCATGGATCGTGATGGCACACGCATTGGCTTTGATCTGGAACTGATGCGCACGATAGGCGAATCTGTCGAAGTGCCAACCATTGCCTCCGGCGGCGTGGGCAATCTCGACCATCTCAACGATGGCATTCTCAAGGGCAAGGCCGATGCCGTGCTGGCCGCAAGTATTTTCCATTTTGGCGAATTTACCGTGCATCAGGCCAAAGAGCACATGGCACTGGCCGGGATTGAGGTGCGCTTATGAGTTTTCTCGACCAGATTCAATGGACGAGCGAGGGCTTGGTTCCGGTGATTGCACAGGAGGTAAGCTCTGGGCGCGTGCTGATGTTCGCTTGGATGAACCGCGAGGCGTTGGCCAAAACCGCCGAGCTGGGTGAGGCCGTGTATTGGTCGCGCTCGCGCAATAAACTCTGGCATAAGGGCGAAAGCTCCGGCCACGTGCAGACGGTGCGCGAGATTCGTCTTGATTGCGATAACGACGTCATTTTGCTGCAGATTGAACAGCACGGTGGCATTGCCTGTCATACCGGACGGCAAAGCTGTTTTTACTCGCGCCTTGAGCATGGAGAGTGGGTCGCGGTAGACCCCGTGCTGAAAAACCCGGATGAAATCTACGGATGAACAACGATATTCTCGATGCGCTGCACCAGGTTCTGGAAGCGCGCAAACAGGCCGCGCCGGAGTCCTCGTATGTGGCCAGTTTGTATGCCAAAGGCCGCGCGACGATTGCTAAAAAACTCGGCGAGGAGGCCGTAGAGACGGTGATTGCTGCCATGCAGGATGACCGTGAGCAGTTGATTTATGAAACAGCGGACCTATGGTTTCACAGCATGGTACTGCTGGCGGACGCAGGGCTTGAGCCGCAAGACGTGCTGAATGAGCTGGCGCGGCGTTTTGGCCTTTCTGGGCATGATGAAAAAGCCGCCCGCGTTCAAAGTTAAATTTTCTGTATCATTCGCGTCTAATGTTCCCTTAACCACCCATTCTTGAGGACTTATTTCATGGGCGCTTTTAGCATTTGGCATCTTCTGATTGTTCTGGTCATTGTGATCTTGTTATTTGGCACCAAGCGCTTAAAAAGCATCGGTAGCGACATGGGGAACGCCATCAAGGGCTTCCGCCAAGCCGTCAAAGACGAAAGTAAGGACGAAGAAACCAAGCCTGCTGACTCAGAATCCGCAGCGAACAACCTGCCACCCCAGTCCGCCGCTCCGCAGGCGCGCGTGATTGAAGGCGAAGCGACCCGCGAAACCACCAAGTCCTGAGTGCGCGGGTGAATTGTGCGTGGCCTAGTCGCAGGTGGACATTCCTGCGGCGCATCCTGAGTAAGCGCTATGTTTGATCTCAGCTTCTGGGAAATCCTGGTGATCGGCATTATTGCCGTCATCGTGGTTGGGCCTGAGCGTCTGCCCGGTATGGCCTACACGGCAGGAAAATGGATTACCAAGGTGAAACGCTTTGTGGCGAACGCTAGAGCGGAGGTCGAAAGCGAATTTAATACGACCGAACTGCGCAAGCTGATGAGTGCGCAGGAAGAAGAAATGCAAAAACTGCGCAAGCTGGTGGAAGACACCCGCCACGATGTGGAGCAGAGCACGCAGATTTTGACGCAATCGGTCGACGAAGCCACGCAAGCTGTTCGTGATGCCACGGCACCCGAGGTCGAGACGCCGCCTGCGATAAACACGCCTACGCTGAGCAAAACGCCTTCTCCAACTGTAGCAACCCAAGCTGCGTCAGTGCTACCCGCCATGACTGCCAAAACCATCGAAGATGAAATGCTGACACTCAGCCAATCCTTGGGTGAAACATTGCATCGACCAAGCTTTGGTGCGAGCAGCCAGCCTACCCCACACGTCCCCGCCGAACCGACAGCCCCATCCTCAACCCCATCCTCTGGGGCGTCCTCCGAGGTGCCCGCACCCAAGGCCAGCGTATGACCCAGCCAGCTATGCCACCGCTTTCTGAAGGCATGAAAGCCTTTATCGCGCATTTAATTGAATTGCGCGACCGCCTGTTGCGCGCGGTCTTGGCCGTCGTGGTGTTGATGGTGGTGATCTTCCCCTGGGCCAGTGAGCTGTTCACCATTTTCGCCACCCCGGTACTCAACAGCCTGCCCGCAGGGCAGACCATGATCGCCACCGGTGCCATTTCGCCGTTCTTTATTCCGATTAAACTCGCCGCGCTGGCCGCCGTGTTTATCGCCATGCCCTATATCCTCTACCAGCTGTGGGCGTTTATTGCCCCCGGCTTGTACCAGCACGAAAAACAGCTTGCCATGCCACTGGTGGTGTCCAGTTCAGTGCTGTTTTACGTCGGTGCGGGCTTTGCCTATTTCATCGTCATCCCTGCCGTGTTCCATTTCATGGCCATGTTTGCCCCCGACGGGGTGTCGTTCATGCCCGATATTGGCAACTATTTAGATTTTGCCATGGGCTTGTTCTTTACTTTCGGCCTGGCTTTTGAAGTTCCGGTCGCGGTGGTCTTGTTGAGCATGTTGGGCATCGTTACGCCCGATCAGCTGGCGGAAAAGCGCCGTTACGCCATTTTGGTGGCGTTTATTATTGGTGCGATTTTCACCCCACCGGACATTCTGTCGCAGTTCATGCTCGCTATTCCGGTGTGGATGCTCTACGAACTGGGTATTTTGGTGGCGCGTGTCATGGTGAAAAATAAAGCCAAACAGGACGAGGAGGAGTCATCCTACGATGACAACGAGGCATCGCCACTGCTTGCAGCTCCAGCCGTTGCGGCCGCGTTACCCGCCGCACACGGCAGCGATCTGAGCGCTGATGAGACCAGCGCGACGCCTCCCGCCGACGCCGCGCCCACCGAAATGGATACCTTACCCGCTCAAGACTCTACCCAAGACACGCTCGACATGGATGATGAGTTTGCGCGTGCTGAAGAAGATGAACGCCGCTTGAATGCAGGTGAGTCACTCGACAGACCCCTTCTCGACAAAACCAGTCCCGCCGAGAATCAATCCGGTACGGAACATGCTTTTGAAACGAATGCGCAGGATGATGAAACGCCTCTCATCCATCGGGATGATCGCGCCACATCGCTGCAAGAGCCATCGCAACTCGATCAGTCTGACGACGATGCTCACACCAATAAACCAAATCCTTGAGTACGCACAGCATGCCAAATATTGCCCCACGCAGCCCGGTTGTTCTTATCATTCTCGACGGTGTCGGCCTCAACCCTAGCCGCACCAATAATGCCGTCGCCCTCGCACATACCCCGCGCCTGGATGATTTCATGGCGCACCATCCGCACACCGTCCTCGAAGCCTCCGGTCGCGCGTGCGGCCTGCCGGATGGTCAAATGGGCAACTCCGAAGTCGGCCACTTGACCCTCGGTTGTGGCGAGCTGCACCGTCAGGATCTGGTGCGCATTGACGATGCCATTGCCGACGGCAGTTTCTTTGACGTTCCTGCTCTGGTCGCTGCGGCACAAAAATCCGCCAAAAATAAGCGCCCGCTGCATTTGCTCGGCCTGGTCTCCGACGGCGGCGTCCACAGCCACATCGACCATCTGCTGGCGCTGATCAAGCTGGCCAAGGAACACGGCGCGCGCCCCCTGCTGCATATGTTTACCGATGGTCGTGACACGGCTCCGCGCAGCGCCATCACCTATGTCTCAGAAGTCGAGGCGGCGCTGGCTGAGGCGGGCGGGGCGATTGTCAGTATTTCCGGGCGCTACTACGCCATGGATCGTGACCAACGCTGGGAGCGTACCTTCAAGACCTGGAATGCCATCGTGCATGGTGAGGGGACACAGGCGACCGATGCTCATGCCGCCATCCAGGCCAGCTACGATGCAGGCATCCACGACGAATTCATCCTGCCGATCGTTTTCCCGGCTTACGAGCGTCCACAAAAAGACGATGGCGTGATTTTCTTTAACTTCCGCAATGACCGTCCACGCCAACTCGCCGAAGCGCTCGGCCAAAAAACCTTTACCGGCTTCGATCGCTTTGAGTTTGATCCGCTGACGGTGACCTCACTGACCGAATACGATCCGCGCTTCCTCTCGCCAATCGGCTTCCCGCCCGAGCGCCCGAGCGTCACCCTGGGCGAAGTCATCAGCCAAGCAGGCTACAAACAGTTCCACTGCGCAGAAACCGAGAAATACGCCCACGTCACCTTCTTTTTCAATGGTGGCAAGGAGCAACCCTATGCCGGTGAGGATCGCGTCATGGTGCCCTCGCCGAAAGTGGCCACCTACGATCTGAAGCCCGAAATGAGCGCGGAGGGCGTGGCGGATGCCACCATTGCCGCGATTGAAAAAAATGAATACAGCTTTATTCTGGTGAACTTCGCCAACGGCGACATGGTGGGGCACACCGCCGTGCGTGAAGCCGTTATCAAGGCGGTCGAAGCGGTTGATACTCAAGCAGGGCGCGTGGTTGATGCCGCTGTGGCAGCGGGTTACAGCGTGATTATGACCGCCGACCACGGCAACTGTGACGAGATGGTCGACCCGATCAGCGGCGAACCGCATACCCAGCACACCATCTACCCCGTACCCTGTGTACTGCTTGACCAAGCTCCATGGCGCTTGCGCACTGGCGGCGGCATTGCCAACATTGCCGGCACCGTGCTTGAACTGATGGGCTTGCCGGTGCCCAAGAAGATGAAATCATCCTTGTTGCTGGAAAGCGTCCAGCGCCCGGGTTGATTGACAACGACCATCAGGCTGCCGAAATAAGTACTGCAACGGCCTGATAAACACCCGCCTGACTGCACATAAAAAAAGCCCGCTCCAGACCTTGTCAGAGCGGGCTTTTGCTTAACCTGGATTTCAAACCATCAGCCAACACTGATCTTGTGCGCCTTGACCTTTTCCAGCTTTGGCAAAGTCAGCTCAAGTACGCCATCCTTGAAGCTGGACACTGCTTTCTCTGCGTCAACCGCCACAGGCAAGGTCACACTACGCTCAAACGACTCACTGCGGATCTCGCGGCGGACATAACGTCCACCTGCGTCCTCCTGCTTCTCCTCACGTGACTGCCCCTTGATGGTCAGGCAATCACCTATCAGGCTGATGTCCAGCTGATCCTTGCTCATGCCCGGAATTTCTGCGCGCACAACAACATCGTCTTCCTTGTCCAATACATCAATCTGCGGAAAGCGCGACTCGAAAGCCGCCATCATCTCGCCGAAACGCGGGCGCAGCCAGTCGCGCGCAGGAAGCATCGAACCGAACAGTTGCTCCATCTCCTCAAAACGTGAAAGCGGACGCGCCGGAGCAGGTTTTTGCACCGTAACGTCTGTGGCCTGTATTTTTTCTTCTGTCATGACTAAGTCCTCCAAAAATATAGAAGCTCTAGGACAAGTTGAAACCCGTTGCAGGTCAAACCCGCCCTAAGCCTATAGCAGCTCTCATCACGTTGCGCAAGACGTCATGCAGATGCATGTCTCGCCCCTCCCAAAGCCCGATACGTCACGCAGCACGCTGAAATGCAGCCACAAAGAAACCACCCGCATGGAACCTGTTTACGAGCTCGGCAAAGGACGCAACCGACTATGCCTCAGCAGGGCGCAACCCGCTCGCGAATCTTCAACTGCCAAAGTGATGCTTGCACCATAAATGCCCCCTTGTTCTATTCAAGGATTTCACGCCCTGGATAACAAAAGGCGTGCAAATAGATTTTTGCGGCGTATTTATTTCCATTTGTCTGCTTCGGATATTTATTTGTAAGTATTTTTTGGCATTAATTTTTACAAATGGGTTGTGCCCGCTTCCCGTGCCTGACGCCTTGTCCTAGTGCGCCTATTTGAACTCAGCCGATTTTTCTTTGGGCAAACATTTATTAAATCTTAATAATATCAATATGATATGTTCATAAATATGTGTTGGCATGGATTGTGCATTTAGTGATTTTGTACAGTTATTTAAGCCTTGTTTTTTGTTAGGAGAAAATCATGTCTGAGCAAGATCACAAAGATCAATTAGCCCAAGTTTTGGCCACACAGATGACTCGCCGAGGTTTCATGAAATTGGTCGGTATGGGGGCGGGCTTGGCCGCAGGTCATGCCGTGTTAGGCGGGGGGCTTATTAGCAGCGCCATGGCAGAAGAGCCCAAGCGAGGCGGCACGATCAAGCTGGCCTGGATTGATGCTGTGGACACCCTGGATCCTCATTTCACGAGTTCTTTGGGTTCGGTAAAAATCCTGAATAACATTTTCAACGGTCTGCTCAAGGTGAGTTATGACGGAAAGAAAGTCAGCTTTGTGCCGGATCTGGCTGAAACCTGGGAAATGCCCGATGACAAAACGCATGTCTTCAAAATACGACCCGGCGTGAAGTTTCACAACGGTGACCCCTGCGATGCGGCGGCGGTGAAGTGGAGTTTGGAGCGGGTCAAAGACCCAGCGGTGGGTTCGCCGCATGCCTGGAAATTCGATGCCTTATTGGGTGTGGATATTGTGGATGAGACGACGGTGCGGATGCGTTTTTCCAAGCCTTATGCGTTTTTGCCGGTGGCATTAACCGGTAGTACCGGCCGCGCTGGCACGATTGTGAGTAAACGTGCGGTTGAGCAGTACGGCAAAGCCTTCGGTCGCAATCCTGTGGGCACGGGGCCGTTCAAGTTTGAGGGCTGGCGCGAGAATGATTCGATTTCCCTGAAGCGCAACCCCGATTATTTTGAGCCAAACTTGCCTTATCTTGATGGTGTGCAGATTCTCTTGATCAAGGAGCCGACGGCTGCGGTGGCGGCAATGATGTCGGGTCAGGTCGATGGCATGAGTCTCTCGCCGTTTCAGTTTATCCCGCAGCTCAAAGCCAATCCCAAACTCAAGGTGTATGGCGAAGTAGAAGGCAATTACAGCTATGTAGGCATGAACAACAAGCGCGCACCATTTGACGACCCCATGATGCGCAAAGCCCTGGCCTTCGCTATTGACCGCGAGGTCATCATCAAACAAGGCTATTTCGGCGAGGCTATTCCCGCCTACACCCCCATTTCTCCGCCGATGACCGGTTTTTATGACCCCAGCATCGGCAAAACCGGACGCGGCCAGTTTTTTGATTTGAAAAAGGCGATGGAATATCGCCAGCAGTCCAAATATCAAGGTGAAGTCAATCCTGTTTACATTGTGGCAGAGGGGTTTACGGGATCCGGGGGGAGCGGGACGCGCAACTCACAGCTTATTTTGCCGATGCTCGAAAAGATCGGGATCAAGCCGAAGATCGAATTGCTTGATCGTGCGGTATGGACCAAGCGACGCAACAGCGGCGATTTCGATCTGTATGACGAAGCCTGGATCGCCGATCTCGACCCGGACGAAACCCTGTATCCCGAGTGGCATAGCGACAAACCGTGGAATTTTGTCGGCTACAAGAGCGCAGCGTTTGACCAGTTGGTCGGCGAAGCCCAGGACACGCTGGATGAGGCCAAGCGCAAGCAGTTGTACGACAAGGCCGAGGACTTGCTCATGGCCGATGCGCCGCTGGCCGTGCTTGCGCACATGAAAGTATTCAAGATTCTGAACCAGCGGGTTCATGGCTTTCAGTACATTCCCGTGGATCTCCTCAATCTGCACACGGTTTGGCTCGCATAATGTGGCAGGCAACATTCACTAAATTGGGGCAGACCCTCTTGGTATTGTTGCTCGTTTCCGTCGCCAGCTTTTCCTTTTTGAAGTTGGCGCCGGGCGACCCAGTCACCATCATGTTGGGCTCCGACTATTCCAAGGCATCCTACGATCAACTGACGCAAGAGTTGGGGTTGGATCAACCCGTCATTGTCCAGTATGGACATTGGCTGGCCAATTTCGTCCAGGGCGATTGGGGCACGTCGTACATCACCAATCAAAACATTTTTGAACTGGCCGTATTTCAGGCATTGCCGGTCACCTTGACCCTGGCCGCCTTTTCTTTGCTGATTGCGCTCGTCATCGGTATTCCGACCGGTGTGATGGCGGCGCTTTACCGCAATTCCTGGGTCGATGTGTTGGCTACGACGCTGGCCATCGGGGGCAATGCGTTTCCGAGCTTTTATCTCGGCATCATCTTGATCTGGGTGTTTGGCGTGGGTTTGGGCTGGTTTCCCACCCTGGGATTCGTGGCTCCGTGGGACGACTTCTGGCAAGGGATGTGGCATCTGGCATTACCGGCCATCACCTTGGGTGCATGGTACGTCGGGTTGATCGCCCGAATCACCCGCTCAAGTTTGCTGGAAGTGATGGGGCAGCCCTACATTCTGGCGGCGAAAGCACGCGGCGAACCCGGCTGGAGGGTGGTTTGGGTGCATGGCATGCGCAATGTGCTGATGCCACTGGTTACCGTGATCGGCTTGCAACTGGGCGGCATGTTGCGCGGTGCAGTGATGACCGAGGTGGTTTTCTCCCTGCCGGGTCTCGGCATGATGATTACGTCAGCGGTGCTCAACCGCGAATACATCGTGATTCAGGCCGGCATCATGCTGACCGGTGTGCTCTTTGTCGTCCTGAATCTCATGGTCGATCAGACGTATCAGTTCCTGGATCCCCGTTTGCGGAGGCGTAAATAATGAGTCATGCACTCGATCTGTCGGCATCCATTCAGGCTTCATCCTGGCGCCGACGCTTTCTTCAACCCCTGATGCGGCAACGCAGTGCCGTGGTGGGTTTGGTCATTATTCTGGCCTATGTGCTCGCTGCGCTTTTTGCGCCCTGGTTGGCCACGCACGATCCCACTGCACAGGATTTGGGCGCGGCGCTTCAAGGGCCGAGCGCGGCGCATTGGTTGGGTACGGACTCCTTCGGGCAGGATCTGTATTCCCGATTGCTGTACGGGGCGCAATTGGCCTTGATTATCGGATTTGCTTCCGTGGCGCTCGGCCTTGTGGTCGGCGTTGCCATTGGCCTTGCCGCAGGATTGATCGGCGGGCGCACGGAATGGGTCCTGATGCGGATTGTGGACGGCCTGCTCGCTTTTCCCGAACTGATCCTGGCCATGGCTTTTATGGCCGTATTGGGCTTGGGGACTGAAAACCTGGTGTATGCCTTGGCGCTGTCGTTTGTCGGCCCGTTTGCGCGGATGACCCGCGGCGATGTGTTGCAGGTCAAGAGTCAGCCATTTATCGAGGCCGCGCGGCTGATGGGCGTGCCGACTCTGGCCATTATTTGGCGACATGTATTGCCCAATGTGGTCTCACCCATTCTGGTTCAAGCCGGTATGCGGGTCAGTATTGCCATCTTGCTGGAATCCGGACTTTCATTTCTCGGCATTGGGGTGGTTCCACCCACGCCTGACTGGGGGCTGATGATTGCCGAGGGGCGGGGGTTTATTACGATCGCCCCCTGGATTTCCGGGGTTCCGGGCGTGGCGCTGGCCATTTTGCTGGTGGCCTTGAACCTGTTGGGCGACGGCTTGCGCGATGCCTTCGACCCCAATACCCAAAAAGATGCATAAAGTAAGGAATGCATAAATGAATCAAGTCAGCGTATTAGCGCAAAACATTCCCGTCGAATCCAGCGCCGAGGCGCCCTTGCTTGAGGTGCGGGATTTCAGTTTGCGGCGGAAAAAAGCCACGGTACTCGACCGCATCACCCTGAGCCTGAACCCTGGTGAAACCCTGGGATTGATTGGCGAGTCTGGTGCAGGAAAATCCACCCTGGCGATGGCGCTGATCGGCCTGCTGCGCGCGCCGGAAGTCGAGATCGAAGGCAGTCTGCGTTTTCGGGGAACGGAATTGACTGCGCTCAAGGAGGCCGATTTTCGGCGACTTCGCGGCAACAAAATCGGTTTGATCTTCCAGGATGCGACCGCCGCGCTGAATCCGTGTTTCACGGTCGGCAAGCAAATCGCCGAACCGTTGCGGCGGCACTTGGGGTTATCCGCCTCGGCCTGTCGAGCGCGTGCCGTGGAATTAATGCAGAGCGTCGGCATTCCGGAGCCTCGTCTGCGCCTTGATGCCTATCCGCACGAGCTATCCGGCGGTATGCAGCAACGGGTCATGATCGCCATCGCCTTGGCGTGCAATCCCGAACTGTTGCTCGCCGATGAGCCCACCAGCGCCCTGGATGTCACCATTCAGGCGCAAATCATGGAGCTGATTCTGGATCGGGTGCGCGCGCTCAATTCCAGCGCCATCTTCGTGCTGCACGACCTGGCCTTGGGCGCACAGGTTTGCGACCGCATCGCCGTGATGTATGCCGGGCAGATTGTCGAAGAAGGCCCGAGCGAGTGCGTGCTCAATGCCCCGTTGCACCCGTATACCCAGGGGTTGAAATCCTGCGTGGTTGAATTGGGCATGCCGACCTTGACGCCGATTCCCGGCCAGATTCCGCCCCTGGACGCCATGCCGAACGGCTGCCGGTTTGCACCGCGCTGTCCCAAGGCGCAAGCCATTTGCGGCGAACAGCGGCCCGAAGCGCACACCCGGGACGAACGGCAGGTTGCCTGCTGGTTTATCGATTAGGAATTCCTCATGCAAGAAACAATTTTTTCATTACTCGATGTCGAGCGCGTGTATACCTTGGGCGCCACGGGGTGGTTCCACCGCGAAACGCGGCAGCTCAAGGCGCTGGACGGGGTTCGTCTGGAATTGAAGCGCGGCGATACGCTCGCCCTCGTGGGTGAAAGCGGCTCGGGAAAATCGACCTTGATCCGGCTGATGCTCGGGCTAGAGCCTGCCAGCGACGGTCGCGTGCTGTACGGTCAACACGATCTCGCACACTTGGATGCGGAAGCGCGAAAGCGTTTTGCGCGTGAGGTGGCGTTCATTTATCAAAATGCGCGTGGGTCGATGAATCCCCGCATGCGCATTGCCGATATTCTGGCCGAACCGATTCGCTTGCATCGCTTGTGTGAAGAGCAGGCGATTCCCGCCCGAGTGGAAGCCCTGATTGCGCGTGTCGGTTTGCCTGCGGGCTTGTTGCAGCGCTTTCCCGGCGAGCTGTCGGGCGGGCAGGTTCGGCGCATCGCCATTGCGCGCGCTTTGGCGGCCGAGCCTACGGTCATCATGGCCGATGAGTCGGTCGCGGGGCTGGATGTCTCGGTGCAGGCTCAGGTGCTCAATCTTTTGCGCGATCTCTGCCGGGAATCCGGCATTACCCTGGTGTTCATCACCCACGATCTGGGTGTGGCCAGCTATCTGTGCGAAAAAATCGCGGTGCTGTATTTGGGGCGCATTGTCGAGCAAGGCCCAACCCACGACATTCTGAGCGCGCCGCGCCATCCGTATACCAAGGCGCTGTTGCAGGCTTTCCCGCGCTTTGATGCGCCGCTGTGCGCCTCCCTGAAGGGCGAGATACCCAGCCCGGTCAATTTGCCCAAGGGCTGTCGGTTTGCGGGGCGTTGCGCACAAGTCCAGCCGGCCTGCCTTGAGGTCGATCCGCCGTTGACCTTATTAACGCCCGAGCGGCAAGTCGCTTGTTTATTTCCGGTGGTGAATCCATGTTGAACCAATATGCCAAGGGTCTGTCGGGCGTGGTTACCTCGCCGCATTATTTAGCCACGGCCGCCGGGGAAACCGTGCTTGCCGCAGGCGGCAACGCCATCGAAGCCGCCCTGGCGGTGGGTTCAGTGCTGTGTGTGGTTTACCCGCACATGAACAGCCTGGGCGGCGATGGATTCTGGTTGCTGGCCGATGAAAACGGGCATTTGACCGGTTTGGACGGTGCGGGATCGGCCGGTATGGCCTACTCGCCCGAGTTTTACCTGCAACGCGGATTAAGCGCCATCCCGAGCCGAGGCGCCCATGCGGCGAATACAGTGGCGGGACTGGTTTCAGTCTGGGGCGCCGCTCAGGCGCTGAGCCAGAACCACTGGGGCGGGCGATTTTCCTGGCCTAACTTGCTGGAATCGGCTCTCGGCTATGCCGACAGAGGATTTTCCTGCAGCCGCAGTCAGGGGGATTTTTTAACCCAGAAATGGGACGAGCTCGGCGCATTCGAAAGCCTGACCGACATCTATGCGCCGCAGGGGCAAACGCCTGTACCCGAGGCGATTTTCCAGCAACCACAGCTTGCGCAAACGCTCCGCCTGCTCCAGCGCGACGGGGCAGAGGGCTTTTACCGCGGTGAGCTGGGTCGTCAAATCGCGCAAGGCCTGGCGGAAGTGGGCAGCCTGTTGACTTTTGACGATCTGGCCGCTTTCCGCGGCAGAACCGTAATGCCCATCGGCGTGCCCTATCGCGATGGCTTGGCGGTCAATATGCCGCCACCAACGCAGGGCTTGGCATCCCTCATGATTCTGGGACAGCTGAATCAGTTCGATCTGACGCGTTATTCGCATCTATCGGCCGATTATGTGCATCTGGTGGTCGAAGCCACCAAACAGGCCTTTCGTTTGCGGGATCGGCATGTGGCCGACCCGGATCACCATTCGGCGCCTGTGGACGCGCTGCTGTCTGCCGAATCCATGGCTGCGCTCGCGCGCTCGATTGATATGCAGCATGCGGCGCCGTGGGGGCGTGGCGTTGGGCCGGGCGATACGGTCTGGTTCGGCGTGGTGGATGCGCGGGGTCGTGCTGTGAGCGCCATCCAGAGTATTTACCACGAATACGGCAGCGGAATGGTCGCGGGCGATACCGGCATTCTCTGGCAAAACCGCGGCACCTCGTTTTCCCTGGATACCCATCACGTCAATGCACTGAAACCGGGTAAGCGCCCGTTCCACACCTTGAATCCGGCGATGTATCTGGAGCAGGGTCGTCCGCGCTTGGTCTTCGGCACCATGGGCGGCGATGGGCAGCCGCAAACGCAGGCTGCGGTCGCCACCCGTGCGCTGGACTTCAACCTCCCGCTGCCCGAGGTATTGGCGAGTCCGCGCTGGTTGCTCGGGCGAACCTGGGGGCAAAGTACCGACAGTCTCAAACTGGAAGGCCGTTTCGCCCCCGAGGTTTTTGCCGAATTAACGCATCGCGGGCATCACGTCGAGCGCGTGGATGACTACGCGCAAATGATGGGCCACGCCGGAGTGATTCGCGTTCTGGGCGACGGCGTCTGTGAAGCGGCGTCTGATCCGCGCAGCGACGGTGCGGCGGCTGGTATTTAACCCTTTTTATATCCATCGGCTCGTGTCGCCGAATGAGGAGTCTCCCTTGCTTGTGATTGTTTCCTTTTTAATGCTGGGTCTGTTTGCGGGGTTGCTCGCGGGCATGTTGGGCATCGGCGGTGGTGTGGTCGTCGTTCCCGCCTTGATCCTGATTTTTCAGTTCTCCGGCTGGTCGGCCGAGATTATTCCCCACATGGCCATCGGCACCTCCCTGGCTGCCATTGTGTTTACGTCGCTGTCGGCCATTTGGGCACAACACAAGCGGCGAGCCATTGATTGGAGTTTGGTCCGTTTGCTCGCACCCGCAGCGTTGTTGGGCGGATTTGTCAGCGGTTATCTCGCGGGTTTTATCCCGGCACCCGTTTTGAAGGGCGTTTTTGCGCTGTTTCTATTTTTGGTGGGTATTCAATTTATTCTGGATTGGCGGCCTGCGGCTCATTGGCATCTACCCGGCAAAGCCGGTTTATGGGGTGCTGGTCTGGGTATCGGGTCACTTTCGGCGTTATTGGGCATTGGCGGCGGCAATATCACCGTCCCGTACCTGCATGCCTGCAATCTGGAACTCAAACGAGCCATTGCCATTTCCACCGCCTTGGGCTTGCCGATCGCGCTGTTCGGCACGGCGGGGTACATATTGTCCGGGTGGGGCAACGCACTGCTCCCCCCCGCCGCACTCGGATATGTCTCACTCCCCGCACTGGCAGCCATTGCGGGCGCCGCCATTTTGACGGCACCCTTTGGGGTTCGGTTGGCGCATGCGCTGCCTGTCAAAAAACTCAAGCAGATTTTCGGCGTATTGGTGTTGCTCATTTCGCTGCTGATGCTATGGAACGTACTGAATTAATTCATCAAATGGCGAGGCGCTTATGAATACGCTGGATCAGAAAATTGTCGCGCTGCTGGTGGACGATGGCCGAATGAGTTTTGCAGATATTGCCCGCGAACTGGATATTTCCCGTGTCCATGCCCGCGATCGGGTGCTGCATCTCATGGAAGAGGGCGTGATTGAAAAATTTACCGTGATCGTGAACCCGGAAAAAGTCGGCACGGTGGTTTCGGCTTTTCTGGATGTCGAGGTCGATCCCCAAGGCATCGAAACCGTGGCCGATGATCTGGCCAGGCAACCTGAAGTGGTCAGTCTCTACATCATGAGCGACATGACCAGCTTGCATATCCACACCCTGACCGAGGACAACGTCGGGCTCGAAGATTTCGTGCGTCGAAATCTTTTTTCCCGGCGGCATGTGGTCAAAATTTCCTGCAAATTATTGTTGAGTCGCGTGAAAAATCGTAGGGGCGGCCCCAGAATTTAAGCGGATTGAATCGGGATTTTCAGTATTCTTGCTGTGGGGTGTAAAACATCTCGACGTACTCCAGGATGGCCGCTTCGGCCTCAGTACGGACGGCAAAGCGCCGAGGCTGGTTCAGTTGGGGCATGTTGGAGCGCGAATTTTGATGGGTCAGAAAAACCCCGTTAGTCCAGCATTGAACAAAGGAGCCAACCAAACTAAGCTCCAGACTCTGTTTGGTTCGCGCGCGAACAGACAATCCGATTCAGCTGATCAAGGTAAACCTACACATGAAATCCAAAGCCGCCGTCGCATGGGAAGCCAAACAACCCTTATCAATCGAAATGATTGAGGTCGAAGGTCCGAAATACGGTGAGGTGTTGCTGAAGGTGATCGCCTCGGGTGTTTGTCATACCGATGCTTTTACGCTATCGGGCGATGACCCGGAAGGGGTTTTCCCCGTGGTACTGGGGCACGAGGGCGGTTGCGAGGTGGTCGAATGCGGGCCTGGCGTGAAAGATTTAAAGCCGGGCGATCACGTCATTCCGCTTTACATCCCCGAATGTGGTGTGTGTGAATATTGTCGTTCAACCAAAACCAACTTGTGCCAATCGATTGCATCGACCGTTTGGACGGGGTTTATGCCCGATAACACCCGCCGTTTTTCGATCAACGGCAAGCCGATTTATCACTATATGGGCTGCTCGACTTTTTCTGAATATACCGTTGTGCCCGAAATCGCGTTGGCGAAAATCAACAAGGCAGCGCCTCTGGATAAAGTGTGCTTGCTGGGGTGCGGCGTGACCACCGGGATTGGTGCCGTACTGAACACCGCGAAGGTTGAACCCGGCTCGACGGTCGCGGTGTTTGGCTTGGGTGGCATTGGATTGTCGTGTATTCAAGGGGCGGTGATGGCCAAGGCCAAACGTATCATTGCCATCGATACGAATCCGGGCAAATGGGCAATGGCTCACGCACTCGGTGCCACCGATTTCATCAACCCCAAAGAACTAACCGGCAGTGTGACCGAGGCCATCATTGAAATGACCAAAGGCGGCGTGGATTACTCCTTCGAGTGCATCGGCAATGTGCATGTCATGCGCGAGGCGCTGGAATGCACCCACATGGGTTGGGGCGTTTCTACGGTGATTGGCGTTGCCGGTGCGGGTCAGGAAATTTCGACCCGTCCCTTCCAACTGGTGACGGGGCGTACCTGGAAAGGTAGTGCATTCGGCGGCGTGAAGGGGCGCACCGAGTTGCCGGGCTATGTCGATCGCTATATGAGCGGTGAAATTGAGCTCGATAAGATGGTGACGCACACCATGGGGCTTGAAGACATCAATCATGCGTTTGACTTGATGCATCGCGGCGAAAGTATCCGTTCAGTGATTATTTTTTAAGGCGACCGAATGATGCGACTCATCGAACAAATCAAAGAGTTCGGCGGATGGTTGAACCGCTACCAGCATGAATCCGTCTCTTGTCGCTGCACCATGACCTTTTCGGTTTATCTGCCCCCACAGGCAGAAACCGAAAAAGTCCCTGCCGTGTATTGGTTATCGGGGCTGACCTGTACCGATGACAATATGCGTACCAAGGCGGGCGCGCAGCGTTATGCCGCTGAATTGGGTATCGCCCTGATCATTCCGGACACCAGCCCGCGCGGCGATGACGTACCTGATGTGCCCGAGCGCTATGACCTGGGCAAGGGGGCGGGGTTTTATGTCAATGCCACTCAAGCACCCTGGGCCAAACATTATCGGATGTACGATTATGTGACGGTTGAGCTGCCCGCGTTGGTCGAGGCCAGCCTGCCCCTGATTCCCGGTGTTAAATCCATCAGCGGCCATTCGATGGGCGGTCATGGCGCCTTGATCTGCGCATTGCGCGAACCGGGGGCTTATCGTTCGGCATCGGCTTTTGCGCCGATTTGTCATCCCTGCATCGCGCCTTGGGGCGAGGGCTGTTTTAGCGCCTATCTCGGTGATGATCGGGCGCAGTGGAATACCTATGATGCGACTGAACTGGTCAAATCGGGCCAACCGCTCATACCTTTGCTGATCGATCAAGGCACAGATGATGAGTTTTTAGCCGAACAACTGTTCCCGCAAGATTTACAAGCCGCCTACGCCGAGCGCGGCGGTAGCCTGACATTGCGCATGCAGCCCGGCTACGATCATAGCTACCACTTTATCGCCAGCTTTATCGGCGAGCATTTGGCCTATCACGCAAAGGCACTACGACCATAGCCCAGCACTCGGCCAGCACTTGAGGCGGCATTGTGCCCGCTGTATTGCCCGATCCTGATAGGGCAGACATGCCTGCCCTATCAGGATCGGCTTAGCCAGCCAGCTTCAACGCCGTCACCCAACAAATCAACTCGGCCAAGTCGATGGGTGGGTTGATACTGAACGTCTTGCTCTTGCTTGTGCAGTTCGAGCGGGCGGTGACGGACGAGTGCTTTCCTCCGACGACGCTGGCAGGCCGCTGCCCGCAGCACGGTAAGCCAGAACCTCGTACCTCGCGGGGGTTTTCGGGCAAGAAAAAGACCCGGAGGCTATCCGGGTCTTTTTGTGTTTAGTGGCGTAGGCTGCCCGCGTTAAAACCGGCTTGCTGGACGGGTAAGCACAGATGCAAATCCCAGCGGGCTGTGACCAACTTCTAAGGCTTAGTGTGCGCCAACAGGCTTCAGAGTACCGATATAGGCAGCAACCGCTGCGGTATCCTCAGCATCCAGACCCTGCGCCACCGGCCACATGAATGAGGAGTTTGGACCAACCGACTTGCCATCTTTGTAGATCTTCATCAGTGCGGTTACAGCACTCGCAGGATGGCCGGGCATCATGGGTGCATTCAGCAGACGGCTGGTACGCGCTTCTTCCGTGCCGTGGCACAGCGAGCACGTTGTGTAAATCGCCTTGCCACGCGCCAGCACAGCCTGATCTACCGCAGGCGCGGCAGCAGCCGGAGCAGCGGCGGCTGCAGGAGCCGCTGCGCCACCCATGCCGCCGATAAAGGTCGCCAGATTGTCAATGTCCGCATCGGACAGCGACTTGGCATTCGGTGCCATCATGGCGGTGTTCGCACCGACCGTTTCGCCTGCGCGGTACTTCTTCAGAAGATCAGCAATCTTGTCCGCCGGAGTACCCGCCAGTTTCGGGAACATGCCCGCACCCTCGCCGTTGGCACCATGGCACGCTGCGCAGGTGGCATATTTTGCCTTGCCTGTTTCCGCATCGCCTTTGCCAGAGGACGCTGGCGCTGCTGCGCCTGCAGCAGGTGCCGGAGCCACCGCAGCGCTGCCGCCCAGCGAGGCAATGAATGCAGCCAGATCAGTGATGTTGGCATCGGACAGTGACTTGGCATTCGGCGCCATCATGGCGGTGTTTGCACCGACGGTTTCACCCGCGCGGTACTTCTTCAGCAGATCAGCCGCCTTGTCAGCACTCAGACCAGTCAGCTTCGGAAACATGCCCGCGCCTTCGCCTTTAGCACCGTGGCACGCCGCACAGGTTGCGAACAGAGCCTGGCCAGCGGCAACATCGCCCGCACCACCCGCTGCAGCAGGCGCCGCTGCTGCGGTGGCTGCAGGTGCGGCAGCCGCAGGCGCTGCCGCCACGGCAGGCTCGGTCATAACCGGGCCGCGCGTGGTGTTTTTGTTGACCGTGCCGACAAAGGCGACGACCAAATAGATCACAGCAACCAACAACACTAGGGCGCCAACCCCGGTCACGACCTTTGCCATCGGATCGACTTTAACTTCATGCTCTGCCACGGAAATGCTCCTCAAGGTTTTTGTTATGGTTTCGGCGGCACACGATTGCCCGCGAAATTGTGCGGATTATAGGCTGTGAAAAGCTGTTTCAGATAATAAGAGGATTTTAGCGTACTCCCACCCTAGCTTATTAGGAGCTTCTTATGTTTTTATGCCAAGCGAGCGCCCGCCGCCGCAAACCAGGGTGCCGAAATGAGCAGCGAAGCGTTTCCTTGTGCCGGCTTTCAGGCTACATTGTCGCCTCATTTTTAATGCTTCCTCTATATATTTAATGCCTTCCTTCGTTTGGACTGCTCTTGATGCCTCCGGCCATACCCGCAAGGGGATGCAGGAGGGTGACTCCGCACGTTTGGTGCGTCAGGCGCTGCGCGAACAGGGCTTGACCCCGCTCAGCGTGGATCTGGGCGCTGAGCAAGCGCGCGAGTCCGCAGCACCGGGTGGTTTACGTCTATTCCGCCCCACAGTCGGTGCGGCAGAGCTGGCCTTGATTACGCGCCAGTTGGCGACCCTGGTGCAAGCCGGTTTGCCGATTGAAACTGCGCTGGGCAGTGTGGCGCGCCAAAGCGAGCGCACGGCCACGCGGCAGATTGTGCACGCCGTGCGTTCGCGCGTCATGGAGGGGCACACACTGGCGAACGCCTTGAGCGAATTTCCGCGTGTGTTTCCAGAGCTTTACATCGCCACGGTGGCGGCAGGCGAACAGTCCGGGCATCTGGACACGGTACTGGAGCGCCTGGCGGATTACACCGAGTCACGCGAGTCCTTGCGGCGCAAGGTGCAACTGGCGCTGTTTTATCCGGGCTTGCTGACCCTGATGGCGATTGTGGTGGTCATGGGGCTGCTCACCTATGTCGTGCCGCAAGTCACGCAGGTATTCGAACATCTTGGGCAAAAGCTGCCCACCCTGACTCAAGGCTTGCTGGCCGTATCGGCTTTTTTGCGTGTGTACGGGCTGTGGCTGATCGGCGGCATCGTGCTCGGCGTATGGCTCTTTCGGCGTGCCTTGCGCGCACCCGCGTTCAAGCGCCAGTGGCATTTATTATTACTGCGCTTGCCGGTGATCGGTCGACTGATTCGCGGGGTGAATACAGCGCGTTTTGCACGCACCTTGGGTATTCTGGCCTCGGCGGGCGTTTCCATTCTCGAAGCCATGCGCATTGCGGCTTCCGTGATGGATAATCTGCCCATGCGCGAAGCCGTCGAAGCAGCGACCGTACAGGTGCGCGAGGGCGTGGGCATTGCCCGCGCGCTGGAAGAAAGCAAACTTTTTCCGCCCATGACTGTCCAGTTGATTGCCTCCGGCGAACAGTCCGGACGGCTGCGCCCCATGCTGGATCGCGCTGCCGTGCAGCAAGAAGGTGAATTGTCGGGCATTATTGCCACGGCGCTGGGTCTGTTTGAGCCGGTGCTGATTATGGTGATGGGCGGGGTGGTTCTGATTATCGTACTAGCGATATTAATGCCAATTTTTGAATTAAATCAATTAGTTAAGTAATTCACGCAACTAACAGGGGGGCGGTCATGCTACAAAGCTACGAAGCCATTTTCGATCAAGGAACGATTCGCTGGCTAGGGGATAAACCCCAGGTTGAGACTGCGCGCGTTATCGTGACCATGCTGGCTCCGATGGATTCGACACAACCCAAGACCAGGCACAAAGCGTCGGCGCGCATCGCGGGACAAGGCAAAATTATCGGCGACCTGTTGGAGCCAGTGATTCCTGCAAGTGACTGGACTGTGTTGGGATGATTGTTTTAGACACACACATTTGGGTGAACTGGATTGTTTACGGCGATAAAGGTGTGAGTCGCGCAATCCTGGAGGTCATGGACTCACAGCCCTCCTTGGCCGTGTCTGCCATTTCGTGCTTTGTTGGCGAGTGTCGATTCGGTGTTTCCTTCCTACCCGGAAATGGCCGGGTATCTGATTAGCAATAAAAATTAAGAGGTCTATCTGTGCGCACAAAGCAAAGTGGTTTTACCTTGATCGAGGTCATGGTGGTAGTGGTGATTTTGTCGATTCTAGCGGCGATTGTGGTGCCCAAGATCATGGATCGGCCGGATGAGGCGCGCATTACCAAGGCCAAGCAGGATATCCGTGCGCTGGAAGCGGCGCTGAGCCTGTACAAGCTGGACAACTTTATTTATCCCACTACCGATCAGGGGCTGGAAGCGCTGGTGCAGCCACCGACGATTGCCCCGGAACCGCCCAAGTGGAAACAGGGCGGTTATCTTGACCGTATGCCGCTCGACCCTTGGGGTAAGGCGTATTTATATATGTCGCCCGGCGATCAAGGGCGGGCGTTTGACCTGTACTCGCTGGGCGCGGATGGTCAGCCGGGTGGTACTGGGGCGGCTGCCGATATTGGCAACTGGGAAACACAATGAATGACCCAAAGCATGAGTCAGGGAATGAGCCTCCTCGCGAACCCGAGCAGACCTTGATTCTGCGCGAAGAGGTCGTCGGTTATCGCGCCCCGCTGGAAGGCGAAGTATTACCTCAACCCGGCGAGCAGTTCGATGCCGCCGCACGGCGCATGAGCAAGCCCTTTGACACGCTGTGGTGGCTGAGCCTGAGCATGACGCTCTGGCTGGTGTGGCTGACCTTGCGCGGCGACCCCACGGGGATTATGAACATCCTGTTGGCGCTGATTTTGGCACTGCCGTTTTTGGTTTTAAGTGCTGCGCGCTTGGGCTTGGCAGGTGTTTTTTCCTTGCTGCGCGACGGCATTCAACAAGCGCACGCCATGCCGAAAAATGCGCACGAGTGGCAGGCCAGCATGCGCAGTGCACGCGAACAAGCCAGCAAGGCGCAGGCGGGGGATTGGATGGGTGCGGCTGGCAAGGTGAGCGACAGTGTGGATGGCGTGCGCACGGCGGCACAAACGCTAATGCTGACCCCGATGTTCTTCGCCGCCTTCGCCTTGGCGCTGGTGGCCACGCTCATTATGATTCCGGTCACGTTGTTCACTCTGCTGTTGGCCGTGTTCTAAGTCAACGCTGCCCATGCTGCATGATGCCATCGTACTCACCGGCGGCGGCCAACGCCTCGGCCTGTACCACGCCGAACGTATCCTTGACCATGGCTGGCCGCTGATCGTCACCTACCGCACGCCGCGCCCATCCATCACGACCCTGGTTTCACGTGGAGCCATAGCGATTCAGGCCGATCTGTCTCATCCTGAGGGCATTGCCGCCTGCATCAGCGCCATTCACTCGCACGCCGCCAGCCTGCGCGCCATTATTCATAACGCCTCGCTCTGGCTGGATGATGCCCATCTGGCACAACACCCCGCCGCATTTGACGCCTTGATGCAGCTGCATGTGCACGCGCCCTATCGCATCAATCTGGCGTGCGAAGATTTATTGCGCGCGGGCTCGGCACCGTTGGGCGACATTATTCACATCAGTGACACCAGCGTGCGCCGCGGTGACGCGCGTCATGCAGCCTACATCGCCAGCAAGGCAGCTCTGGAAAGCTTGAGCCTGTCGTTTGCCGCCCGCTTTGCGCCGCACATCAAGGTCAACAGCATTGCGCCGGGGCTGATCTTGTTTAACGAAGACGACGATGCCGACTATCGACACAAACGCCTGCAACAATCGGCGCTGGGCTTTGAGCCGGGCGCACAGGTGATTTGGCAAGCGATTGAGTGCTTGCTCCACAACCCCTACATCACCGGAGTCACCCTGCCGGTGGACGGCGGCCGACTTCTGTCATGAAGCCAAGTCCCGCCGACACCGCCATCTGGTGGATACGCCGCGACCTGCGCCTGGCCGACAACCCTGCTCTGCTTGCCGCTGCCCAACATGGCAGACTCATTCCGCTTTATATCCATGCCGAAGCGGCGGATGCAGCACATGACGAAGCTCATGCCGCGCCCGGTGCAGCCTCGCGCTGGTGGCTGCATCACGGCCTTAAGGCGCTGGATGTACAACTGCGCGCACTCGGCTCCGGTCTGCATGTTGCCCAAGGCAAGGCCGAAAACGTGCTCGGTCAATATGTGCGCGAGCATGGCGTAAACGCGGTGTACTGGAACCGGCAATACGCCCCGGCGCAAATCGCACGCGACACCCGCATCAAACACGACCTGCGCGCACAAGGCGCGCAGGTGGCGAGTTTCAACGCCAGCCTGCTCAACGAGCCTTGGTCGATCAGCCAAGGCGGGAAAAACGATCGCGGAAAGAGTGATGCGCCCGCTCGACCCTACAAAGTCTTCACGCCCTACTGGAAGGCCTGCCTCAAACAGGGTATTGAGCACACGCCACTGCCCGCGCCCGAACGTCTGCCGCCCGTGCCGATCAACCCGCTCGCTGGCATCGAACTCGATTCACTGCAACTGCTGCCACGCATATCTTGGGATCGCGGACTGACCACCGCATGGACACCTAGCGAATACAGCGCCTGGTCACGCCTGCGCACATTTCTTGAACAGGCACTGAGCAGCTACCCCGAAGGCCGCAACCTGCCCGCGCAAGCCGGCTGCTCGCGCCTTTCGCCGCACCTGGCCTTTGGCGAAATCAGCCCGCGCCAGATTGTGCATGCACTGCGCCAGTTTCAAGCAACTCATCCCGCGCTCGATGACGAGGCGGTGCGTGTGTTTTTAAGCGAACTCGGCTGGCGCGAATTTGGCTACCACCTGCTCTACCATTTTCCGCACACGCTCGATACAGCGCTTAACCCGCGCTGGGAGGTGCTGCAATGGCCGCAACCCGAGCCCCAGCTATGGCTGGCGTGGACACACGGGCAAACCGGCATCCCACTGGTCGATGCCGGCATGCGCGAACTTTGGCACACCGGCTGGATGCACAACCGCGTGCGCATGAACGTCGCCTCCCTGCTGGTAAAAAACATGCTTATCCCATGGCAACACGGCGAACGCTGGTTTGCCGATACGCTGGTGGATTTTGATCTGGCCAGCAATGCGCAGGGCTGGCAATGGACGGCAGGCTGCGGCGCCGATGCCGCGCCGTATTTCCGCATCTTCAACCCAGTGTTGCAGGGTGAAAAATTCGACCCGGACGGCGACTACATCCGCCGCTGGGTACCTGAGCTTGCCGCGTTACCCACGCGCTGGATTCATCGCCCCTGGGAAGCACCCGCACAGGTCTTGCAATCCGCCGAGGTCACGCTTGGAATGAATTACCCGCGCCCCGTGCTTGACCTTGCTGCCAGCCGTCAGCGGGCGTTGGCGTTTTTTGCGGCATTGAAACAGGCTCCGACAGCTGTTTAATCAATCCTGCGCCAAAATCTCCGCCCGCCGGAAACAATCCAGCGTGTGATCGTTCACCATCCCCACCGCCTGCATATAGGCATAGCACACCGTCGAACCCATGAACTTGAAACCGCGCCGTTTCAAATCCGCGCTCAGGGCATCGGATTCCGTCGTGCGCGCCGGACACTCGGCCAGCGTGCGCCACGCGTTCACCGTCGGCCTGCCACCGACAAAACCCCAAACATAGGCGCCGAATGAACCAAACTCCGCCTGCACAGCCAAAAAGCGCTGCGCATTATTAATCGTCGCCAATACCTTCAAACGGTTACGCACAATGCCCGCATTCGCCAACAACTCAGCCACCTTATCCGCGTCGTACAGCGCGATGATCGAGGCATCAAACCCATCAAACGCCTGCCGATAAGCCTCGCGCTTGCGCAAAATCGTGTACCAGCTCAGGCCCGCCTGCGCCGATTCCAGCAACATGAACTCAAACAGCACCCGATCATCGTATTGCGGCACACCCCACTCGCTATCGTGGTAAGCCACATAATCCGCTTTATCCAAAGCAACCCAGCCACAGCGGCAGGGCGAGGAAGCACTCGACATAACAACCTCCAGCAAATCGCCATAACAACTCCGTCATGGCGCTATCATGGCGCATTCATCCTTTCTCACACCACCCACCATGCTGCACATTGTTTTATTTGAACCCGAAATTCCGCCCAATACCGGCAATATCATCCGCCTGTGCGCCAATACCGGGGTGCGCCTGCACCTGATTGAGCCGCTAGGGTTTCACATGGAACATCAACAACTGCGCCGCGCCGGGCTGGATTACCGTGAATTCGCCGAGGTCAAAACCTATGCCTGCTGGGATGTTTTTGCGCGCGAGGTGCAACCCACACGCGTCTTTGCCATGACCACCAAAGGCAACAATACCCCGTTCGCCGTACGTTTCGCAGCGGGCGATGCCTTGGTGTTCGGGCCGGAATCACGCGGCCTGCCGAGTGACTTTTTGCAAAACCTGCCGCAGAAACACTGGCTGCGCCTGCCAATGCAGCCGGATTCGCGCAGTTTGAATCTATCCAATGCCGTGGCGGTCAGCGTGTACGAAGCGTGGCGGCAGCGGGATTTTGCGCCGTGGTGAACTGAACCTCAGGCCGTCAAAGCCTGCTTGATGCGTTCCAACGCATCCATAATGACCTGACGCGGCGCACCGATATTCAAGCGCATAAAACCTTCGCCGCCCTGCCCGTAAATCACGCCGGAACTCATGCCGACCTTGGCTTTTTCCACCAGCAGGCGCAGCAAGGCGCGATCATCCAGCCCCCGTGCTTGTGCCAGGGCGCGACAATCCAGCCACATAAGAAACGTACCTTCCGAGCGCAAGGCACGAATGCCCGGCAGGTACGCAGCACAGTAATCCAGCACAAGATCCTGCGTTTTGGCCAGATAATGCATCAACACATCCAGCCAGCCCGCGCCATGCCGATAGGCCGCTTCTGCCGCGACCAAGCTGAAGGGGTTGTTGCTTTCGATATGCAGGCGGGTAAATTCGGCGCGCACCCGGCTGCGTAATTCCGGCTCACCACAAAGCATAAAGGCCAGCCCCATGCCGGGAATATTGAAACTCTTGCTCGGCGCGAGCACGGTCATCACCCGCTCGGGCATATCTTCCAGCATGGCCAGCGGGATATGCGTATTCGGCGCGTAAACCAGATCGGCATGAATCTCGTCAGATACCACGATCAGATCATGCTTGCGCGCAATGTCCAGCAGGGTTTGCAGCTCGTCGCGGCGCCACACCCGACCGACCGGGTTATGCGGCGAGCAAAGCAGAAGCAGTTTGCCGCCATCGCGCGCGCACTGCTCCAAGTTGTCGAAGTCCATGCTGTAATGCCCGTCCTGCTCGCGCAGCGGGTTGAGCATCAGGCGGCGGTCATTCTCGGTCACCGCACTAAAAAACGGGGTGTACACCGGCGGCTGCACGATCACGCCCTCGCCTGCACGGGTCAGGGCGCGCACGGCGGCGTAAAGCACGGGCACCACGCCCGGCGTGACGGCAGCCCAGTCGCGCTCGACCTCCCAGCCATGGCGCTGCTTCTGCCAGCCGATCAGGCTATCGTACAAGCGCTCTGGAACCTGGGTGTAACCGTAGACCGGATGCGCCGCGCGCTCGACCAAGGCGGCACGCACCGCTGGCGGCGAGGCAAAATCCATGTCCGCCACCCACAGGGGCACGACATCATCCGTGCCAAATATGGCAGCGCGGCCGTCCCATTTCACGCTATCCGTGCCTTGACGATCAATGCTCTGACCAAAGTCGATCATTTTTGGGTCGATCAACATGCTGTCGATCATGGCTACGTCCTTTGTTGCGTTTTCAGTGGCCGCTGGCTGGCAAGCGGCCACCATACTCAAGGCAGCGGCTCCGCCACCAAGTTTCAGGAAGTCGCGGCGCGTGGTCATATGGACGTCCCTCGTGAGTGGAAAACGGCTGTCGATTCAAGCCACCCGCTCCCAAAGAGTGACCTCAGAGACGCTGTGCTGAAACTTGCGCCGGGTTTCACGGATGACAAAAGGCACGTCCTGCGGTGCGCGCAGCAAGCGGAAGTGCGTACCAAGCAGCGCTTTCAAGCCATCCAAGGTGGTGAAATTTTCGCCGTCTTTCTTGAAACCGCCGATCCAGCGTTCGCGCTCGGTGTGCTCTTCCAGCCAGGTGTAAGGTGAAGCGATCAGCAATATACCGCCCAAATTCATGCGCTCATGAATCGTGCTGAGGAACTGCGCCGGATTGTACAGGCGGTCGATCAGGTTCGCGGCCAGCACAAGATCGAAACCGGTCAGAAACGGCTTCAGATTACAGGCGTCGCTCTGCACAAACTCAACCTTGTCGCGCACGCCATCCAGCCCCAGCTCTGCCAACTGTACGCTGCGATAACTGACCAGCTCGCCTTCATCGACCAAGGTGTAACGCATCGAGCCCTGCTCAGCCAGTTGTGCGCCCAGATTGATAAAGCGCGCGGAAAAATCCACGCCAGTGACATGCACGAATTTTTGCGCTAGCTCGAAGCTCGCCCGCCCGGTGGCGCAGCCCAGATCCATGGCCTTGTTGGCGGGCTTGTCACCCATCGCCTCAAGCGCGAGTTTAGCTAGGGCTTGGGGGAAATTGGCCACGCCGAAATACTCGGCACCGTAATGAAATTCGGCGTATTCGGCGAGCTGCTTATCACTTTCATAATAGGTATTCGGCATCGTCGGCTCGGTTTCGCTTAAAACATAGCGAAAACCCGCATGTTGGAAAAAATGCCGCCGAAAGGCATATCGTGCCGAGCGCAGGCTTTCATTACCACAGGAAATCCATGAACCGCCCTTGAACAGATTATGGCGGCCATCAAAGGTCGGCGTGGTGAAGTCGTCATAAATCGGATGAACTTCAAAACCTTCAAAAGGATAAATCGGCGTTTCCGTCCACTGCCAGACATTGCCGACCACATCGAAAAACTCGCCCTGAGCGAAGCGATTGACTGCACAGGAAGATGCCCAATGATCCAGATGCAGATTGGCTGCAGCAGGCTGGTCTGCGGGGACTTCACTGATGCCAGAAACATCGTAGAGGCGATACCACTCGTCTTCGCTTGGCAGACGCACCGGCTTGCCCAATTGCTCGGTCTTCCATGCGCAAAAGGCCTTGGCCTCGTGGTAATTGACCTCCACCGGCCAATCCCAAGGCATGGGCACGACCTCGGTCATCAAACGCAGTCGCCACGCCTCGCCGTCGCGCAGCCAAAAGGTCGGGCAGGTCACCTGCGCATAGCGCCGCCACCCCAACCCTTCCTCCGACCAATAACCATCGTTGGCATAACCTTCCACTGCAACAAATTCGAGAAACTCGGCATTGCTTACCAGAAAGCGACTGGCCTGAAACGCAGGTACATCCACCACGCGCGCGCCATATTCGTTATCCCAGCCGTAACGCGGGTCAGCCCTGTCCTTGCCCAGATGCGTCACGCCCGCAGCGACACCCACCAGCGCATTGCGCGGCGCAGCCCCCGTCTCACGGCAAGGCGTCCACGCCGGGTGCGGACGCACAAACTCCAGCGCATGTTGGCGAATCAGCACCGAGGAGGTTTCAAGATGAATACGCTCGTGCTCGATACCCATGAGAATCGCCCACCAAGGATGATCCCAGCGAATGGGCAATTCGAGCGGGGCATGGCGGATAATCGCATCTACGCTGACGCGCACCTGGTCACGGTAAGCCTTGAGCTCGGCCACAGAAGGCCAGTCGTAATTGGACTCGGAAAGATCATCCCAGCTCATTTCATCGACGCCGACGGAAAACATCGATTCAAATTTAGGATTAATACGCTCGCTAACCAACCCGGCGAGTACTAGCTTATTAATGAAAAAAGTCGCCGTATGGCCGAAATAGAAAATCAGCGGATGGCGCAGATGAATCGGTTTTTTGTAATAGGCCTCATCATGGGCAAGCGTTTCAAATAACTGCTCATAACGGCTAAACGTTTGGTGAAAATAATCACTCAAAACATGACGCATTGAATCAACATCATGCTCGCTCAGTACGGGCGTGCGTGGAAACATGGTGTGAAGCATAGGTTATGGCTCGTGGTTATTAAAAGCTGGAACTAACCGCTAGTTATAAGGGTTTTCTTCGCCTGGTGGACGGGTTTTGAATCGACGATGCAGCCAGAAATAATCCTCAGGCTTATCGCGCACAACCTGCTCAATCATGGCGTTATATCGGGTCGCATCCTGCACAACATCGCCACTTGGAAAATCCGGCATGGGTAGAATATGCAGCACATAACCCTGCGCATCAGGCAAACGCTCAGGATAACAAAACAAAACCCCAGCACCTGTGCGTTGCGCGATTTTGCTGGCAAGCGTCAAGGTTGAGGTCTGAATATTGAAAAAAGGAGCAAACACGCTCTGCTCAATACCAAAATCCTGATCGGCACCATACCAGCATGTGCCTCCGGATTTAAGCACCTCCAACATGCCACGTAAATTATCGTTTGCAATTACCGACTGAAAATGAAGGCTGCGCTGTTCAAGCATAACCTCATTGAAACGCTGATTTTTTGCCGCTTTGTACACCGTGCTCGTAGGCAAGTTCATAGCGGCAATCCGGCCTCCAAGCTCCATGGCTGTAAAATGCGCACCCAGCACCAAAACGCCACGCCCATGTTGCAACGCCGCACGATAATGCTGCATACCCTCGACATGGGTAAAGGACGATAGACGCTCGGCTTTTCCCCACCAAGCCAGCCCACCTTCGACCAAACCCATGCCCGTCGCCGCAAAATTAGCGCGCACCATAGCGGCACGTTTTTGTGGTGTCCATTCAGGGAAACATAGTTCGAAATTGCGTGAAACAATATGCCGACGCGATACCAAGACGTGATAAGCCAAAAAACCTAAACCACGCCCCAGACGCTGCAACCACGCAAGGGGCAGGTGCGCACCCAAGCGGAGCACACCCAAACCTAAAGCCAAAGGCCAATGACGGGGGTGAAAACCAGATAATTTACCTGTTTCAGTCAGCACGTTATGCGCCATAGCAACCTATTGAAGTTGCTTTTGCATATACTCAAGATCGCTCACCGCCAGAGTACCCGCAAAACGCTTTAATAAAATCGTAGTTATCAAATAGTCATAGCGAGAATTATTCAAGTTGCTTACCGCCAAGCTCAACTGGTTTTGCGCATTAATTACATCGACAATTGTGCGCGTACCCACCTGATAACCCGCCTCGTTGGCTTCAAGCTGCATTTCAGCCGACTTTTTACCCTGCTGGTAGGCTTTGATCTCATCAATTTTGGCATTCACTGTACGGAAAGCATCCATAGTATTACGTACTGTATCAAGACGCGTGGCTTCATATTGGTCTTGTGATTGCTGGAAGGAATACGTCGCCTGACGAGTACGCGAATTCACTGCACCACCGGTATAGAGCGGCACATTCAGCTGCACCCCAATCTGACCTTCATAGTAGCTGGAGTTATTGATTGCCGAGGATGACAATACCGCGGGTTCTTGATAGGCATAAGAAGCCACCAAATCAAGCGTCGGGTAATGCCCAGAACGTTGAACCTCGATCTCTTCCCGGTTGATATTCACTCCCATCTCGGCACTTTGAAGCTTAAGGTTTTGCTTTTCAGCAAAGGCAATCCACGCCTTCGAATCGTTAGGCACAGGTTGCAGCAAACGCAAAGCTTCAGAAACATCATCCAATTGTTCAATACTGCGTCCAGTAATGGTTCGAAGCCCCTCTTTAGCAAAGGCAAGGGTATTTTCAGCTTTGATTACAGCAGCCGAGCGCTGATCCCGAGCAGCCATGGCATCGGCCAAATCAGTCACTGGAATCAGCCCCACATCGTAACGTTTTTGCGTTTGTTCAAAGCGCTTTTGTGCCGCTTCGAGGTCGGATTTTGCTAGTGTGAACGCTGCGCCCGTGCGTAAAACTTCAAAATAAGACTGTGTGACGCGCAAGATCAACTCTTGCTGGCTATCTGCATAATTCACATCCGCTTGTTGAACAACAAGATTAGCCTTATCCAATAAGGAAAAGTTTTGGCGATTATAGAGCGACTGATTGAGATTCAATGAATAATTATTTGAATCTGAATTAGCGCTTGGCAAACTAGGGTACTCGACCCAAGCATATGCAGAACTCCCGGTAAAGCCAACATTTGGCAAAAAATTGGCCTGCGCTTGAGGTAAGTTTTCACGCGCAGCAGCCCTGGCTTGCGCAGCAGCCCGCAGAGTGGGGTCAAACTGCTCCGCCAAACGATAAACTTCAGTGAGATTTTCTGCCTTGGCTTGATGAGTTAAGGACAAGGCAGAAACAATTAACAGCGTCGATAAAGCAAGTCGGGATTTAAGCTTTTGCATAAAATTCACAGCGCCATTTTCAAGATTAAAAACTAAATTTTTTTGCCGGTAGCGCATTAGTAAGGTAAGGCAGAGATGTTTCAAATAAGCTATCCAGGCGCCATTGATTTTCCGTCTCTCGTGTCACCAACACAGCTTGCATGGCCGGCTCTTGACCAACGACCGCAAACAAGCGACCACCTACACTAAGTTTTAGTCTGTAAACATCTGGTACGACTGGCATGGCGCCCGTTATAGCAATGACATCGTAAGTGTGATGATCGCTCCATCCTTGGCTTGCATCACCCGTCTCAAGAACAACGTTGAAATAACCCTGCTCATTGAGTACATGCCGAGCTCGCTCACTGAGCTCAGTAAAAATTTCAACACTTGTCACAAGACCACCCATCTGCGACAAACATGCCGCAAGAAAACCGCTACCGGTTCCGATTTCAAGTACGCGCTCTCCTTCCTGAACCGATAAAGCCTGCAGAACGCGTCCTTCGACAACCGGCGACATCATGCATTGATCTTGCGAGAGAGGAAGCATCACGTCTGAAAACGCTTGGCTCCGATACACATTCGGCACAAAGCACTCTCGATGAACATGTCGTAAGGCATCTAACACACGAAAATCAAGCACATCCCAAGGACGGATTTGCTGTTCAATCATGTTGAAGCGGGCTTGTTCGAGGTTCTGCGAAGGTGTGATGTTCATAGTTTAGGGTCGGGAAGTGCTAAAAATTGAATGAAATGAAGCTTATGGCCTTTAACTGCCGTGGGCAAGGCTATTGGAAACAGAAGGAAGGCAGAAAACGAACCGGACGGCGGCTCACCCAAAAAAGTCTGAGTCGATCATTGTGAAATGATAACTATATGTTTTTTATAATAAATTCAAGCTTAATGCATTTTAAAAAGAGTGTAGTAGAACGCCCTAAGCTGTGGTTAAGCTCTGGATAAATCTGTGCATAAAACGTAGGATGCCCACTTAAATACTGAAGTGAAGGAAGTCTCTAGTTGAGCGAGAAAAACCTATGGTCACGCTGCCAAGAGCTGTTGGCTGTCAACATACCAGAACAACAATTCAGCACATGGATTAGGCCACTTCAAGCCATCGAAGACAAGGAGCAATTGCGCCTGCTTGCCCCCAATAGATTTGTCCAAGACTGGGTCAAGCAGAATTTCTTAACGCAAATTCAGCCCCTTGCTCAGAAACTAGCAAACAACCCTGCGTTAACAGTAACCATTGAAGTAGGTAGTGCAACTAAGCCAAAAACAAAAGCGCCACCAACGATAACTGCAGAAACAGTGCGCATAAAAAAACCTAATGAAAGCAGCTCTGAATTAACCGATATATTTGAGCACAATCTCAACAAAACATTCACCTTTGATGCCTATGTAAGCGGTAAATCAAATCAGCTCGCACGAGCGGCGGCAATCCAAGTCACTGAAAATCCAGGATCGAGTTACAATCCGCTGTTTATATACGGTGGTGTTGGACTTGGTAAAACACATCTGATGCACGCCATTGGCAACCAAATTATTGATCGAAATCCACAAGCTCGAATACTTTATCTACACTCCGAGCGCTATATGCAGGACATGGTGCGATCAATCCAAAGTAACACCGTCAATACATTCAAGCAATTTTACCGCTCATTAAATGTACTACTCATAGATGATATTCAGTTTTTCGCTGGTAAAGACCGTACACAAGAGGAGTTTTTCCATACTTTTAATGTCCTCATGGAAAATGGACAACAAATTGTGATGTCTTGCGATCGCTACCCAAAAGAAATTGAAGGGTTAGAAGAGCGCCTTAAATCACGTTTCGGCTGGGGGCTAACCGTTGCCATTGAGCCGCCTGAACTTGAAACAAGGGTTGCCATTCTACAAAGCAAGGCTGAACTAATGAGCGTAAACCTTCCCCATGAAGTCGCCTTTTTCATCGGAAAGCGCATACGCTCCAACATCCGCGAACTTGAAGGTGCATTAAGACGCGTCATCGCGACCAGTCAGTTCACGGGCGCACCCATAACCCTTGATTCGGCAAAAGAGGCTTTGAAGGATCTGATTGCCTTGCAAAACAGGATGGTAACCATTGAAAACATTCAAAAAACAGTAGCTCAGTTTTTTAAGGTAAAAATGGACGAACTACTATCCTCAGGCCGAAGTCGTTCCATCGCTCGACCACGACAGATTGCCATGAGCCTGGCAAAAGAACTGACCAATCACAGCCTACCTGAAATAGGTAAAGCATTTGGGGGGAGAGACCACACAACAGTCATTCACGCCTGCCGAAAAATTGCTGAACTACGAGAAGAAGACTCCCGCATTGAAGAAGATTATCTGACTCTACTCAGAACACTCACCAACAATTAAAACCTCTCTAGCTAAAACGTGTGTATAACCTTGTGCGTAACATAACAGTACAAAATGTGGATTAAAGTTATCCACACTGATCCACAAAAAGCAAAGGATGTACAAGGCTGTTTTTACCAGCGTTAGCGAAGCATGAAAATGAACGTAATTAAATGAAAAATATGAGTTTTTTTATTTTTATACACACATTTTGTGATCCACAACATAAACAACAACAAACTTTATAATCTATCTTAAGAATTAATTTATTGAAGGAGCGGCTCATGAATTTTTCAATTAATAGGGAAGTGTTTCTCCCCGCAATACAAAGTGTCATTGGAGCAATTGAGCGTAGACAAACGCTACCTATATTAAGTAATTTGTTAATTCAAGTATTGAGTAACAAAATTATCATTACAGCTACTGATTTAGAAATTGAATTGAAAAATACAATTTATCTGGATAACGATTTTGAAAGCTTTGAATTTACAATACCCGCAAGAAAAACAGCAGATATTTGCAAAAACTTTGAAGACGGCTGCATGATAAATTTCATGGTTACAAATGAAAATGTCACCATAGCAGCTAACCGAAGTAAATTTACGCTTTCTATATTACCAGGAATTGATTATCCAAAAATTGATAAATTGGATTCAATTCATTGCTTCACTATAGAACAAAACAAAATCAAGAAAATAATAAGCAATGTTTCCTTTGCAATGGCTCAACAAGATGTACGTTACTATTTAAATGGAATGTTATTCGAGTTAAGCAAGGGGTCCATTACTACAGTCACAACAGATGGGCATCGTTTGGCCTTGAGCGAAACATCAACAGACATAAATACTGAAGAAACAAAACAATTCATTATTCCTAGAAAAACAATCATTGAATTGCAAAAAATATTAAATGATAAAAGTGATGTAATAAACATAGAAATTGATAGCAATCACATAAGATTTAATATTGATAGCATTCTACTAACAAGCAAGTTAATTGATGGTAAGTTCCCTGATTACAAAAGGGTTATTCCATTAAATAATGATAAAAAAGTCAAAATAAACAGAGATAATTTAAAACACGCGTTAATGCGATCTGCAATCATCTCAAATGAAAAATTCAAGGGGGCAAAATTTATTTTTACTAATGATTTGTTGTCAATTGAAACTCAAAATTCAGAAAGAGAAAATTCAAGGGAAGAATTAATCATTGATTATAGTTACGAAAACTTGAGTATTGGAT
>NCGK01000051.1 GCA_002281735.1 Gammaproteobacteria bacterium 28-57-27 | reverse complement strand
TACACCAACAAGGCGCTCTTTCATTGGCTTGCCTTCGGCATCCAGAAAGACAATCGTCGGGTAAAAACGCACCTGCAGGCTGCGTGCATAGTCGCGCGCACCGAGGCGCTCTCCGGTGGCATCCACCAGTTCCACGGCATCGTCCGCCGCAAGCTGACGGAGCAGCGCACGGTTTTTGTACTGCCCGCTGAGCACCATTGGCCTGAGATGGTCTTCCATCACATAGTGGCAATAGGTGCAGCCCTGGCTGTGGATCAGCAACAGGATGGGGATATGCAGCGCCTTGGCCTGCGCAAGATCGGCGCGCAGATCAGTCAGGGGAATCACCTCGGCGGCATGACTCAGCGGTGCGGCAAATAAGCCAAGCATCAGCAACAACAGCGCACGCCCCAACACCCGCACTTTGCGCATGACACGCCCCCCGTTAGTTCGGGTCTTCATGGAACACATACGGTGTTGAATAGTCGCTGACTTCGAAATAAACCTTCTTCTCGCCCGCATCGACCACGCCGTTAAAATTGGTGTCCAGCACGCCGTAACCAAAACGGTAGGGGCGCTCCTTGCTGTCATTCGTCCCCATAGCCGTGGACATCTTGTCCACCTTGATAAAACGTTTGACCAGTTTCTCGCCCGAATACACTTCCAGCACACCATTCACGCCAGTCCAGTTATTGATCGAGCGGCCGATATTGTTTTGGGTTTCCTGGGTGCAGGCGCTTAAACCCAGCGCCAGCGGAAGGGATAAAAGCAAAATAATGCGTTTCATAAACGGCTCCTAATAAAAAAGAAACGATCTGTGGATTAGTTCAGTTTAAGCACAGCGGGTGCAATCGTATGCACAATGACATTGCTTAACCCGGTAAGAATAAACTGCATCCCGATCGCGGCAACCAGTAAACCGAGAATCCGGGTCATAATCGTCAAACCGACATCACCCAACACGCGTCGCAAAATATGCCCCGACACGAGGATAAGCCATGTCAGCGCCGCCAGCGCGATGGTGATAGCCACCAAGCCCCAAAACAGCGCGGGATCATGACTGTGGCGCGCCTCACCCGCGTACAAAATCAAATTGGCAATCACCCCCGGCCCGACCAACAGCGGCATGGCAAACGGCACCACGATTT
>NCGK01000050.1 GCA_002281735.1 Gammaproteobacteria bacterium 28-57-27 | reverse complement strand
CAGCATTTCGGATGCCACGGCAAGCTTGGTGGAAAGCACCTCGTAGAAGGGGTTGAGCACGGCTGGAGTCAGCGCTTTGCCGGCGGCATCCGTGCTGGCCACCGCGATCCGCCTGAGTTCATCGACGGTCTGAACCTGGATGATGTAATTGATGATGGCCGCGAACGGTAGCCAAGTCTGCGTCCACACGCCGAAGATCAGATACTTCGTCAGCACGTTCAGTCCATGCCACCCCGCCATCATGATGAAGATGAACATCATTGGCGCGAAGGCGTAGAAGAGCAGCAGCAGGATGTTCATGCTGGGGATCATGGTTTTCTGGAAAAAGGAGCCGCCTGCGGTTGCGTCCGTTTTCCATTGCTCTGAAGCCTGCGTCAGCGTGATAGTGCATTGGCGCATGGCCTGGATGTCCGTGCTCGCCCCGGCGCAGTTGTAGGCATCGGTAATGATCCCGGCGAACAGGGCGTTCTCCATGAATTCCGTGGCCGATTGGGCCGCGCCGAAGGCCGTTGTCACGGTGTTGGCATGGATGGTTTCAATATCGGGCGCCGTCCACTGGTCCGCTGTAGCTGTATTGGGTGTCGCGCGCACGGTCATGTTGGCATTGAGCAGTCGCGTCATCGGGGTGCCGGTGACGAAGTTGTCGGCCGCCGCCGCAATCAGGGGAGCGCTCTCCGCGCAAGCACTGGCGATTCCCTGTGGATTGGCCGGGCTGTAGTAAACAGACAGGCCATCGCGATAATTGGTCGTGATGTAGCCGACAGCATGCTGACTCTTAGCGAAATCGCCCGGTTTGAAGGTGGTCGACCCCACCACGCAGTCGACAATGAAAGTCTTGAGATTGGCTTCCAGGTAAGGATCGAAATTCGCCACCCCCTTTCGCATGGATAAGAGGAGCCGCAACGGGCTGGCATAGCCTTGCGCGGACAAGCTGATGTAGTTGCCATCACGAGCAAAATCAGGACGATGGACGGATTAAACCCCTTGCCGCCACCCGCCGGCGCCAGGACGCCCTGCGCCACGACCCACAACAGGGTGATGAGCAGCCCCAGCCCTGCTGCACTGCCGATACCCAGCGTACCGTTGTTGGACAGAATAGGGTCGGCGAACAGCATCGCCACTGCTTGCAGCACGGCCCGGAAAGTACCCAGGTCGCCGAGGACGTAGATGGTGACTTCCATCTTTCACGCCCGACTTCGTAAAGGAGTGGCGTCCCACTGCCCGATTTGATTGAACCGGTCTGCGTCACCGCTCAGGTGAACAGCAGTCGCATCAACCAGGATGGGAAGCCTGAGCCCTTTCTGGAAGAAAAGCCCAATACCGATTAGCTTCACCACGAACCCATCCTCTGTCTTGAAGGGGTTCATCGTGCGGGCGTAGCCACCATGATGGCCGGGTTCGAGGCGGTGACCATCTTGGCATAATCCTTGGCGGCCAGGACACGATCTGTCTGGTTCGCCAAGGCAAGGCGCAGCCCCATCACCTCCTGTTCAAGTGAAGCGATGGCTTTATCCATCTCGGGGGGGCGCGTCACATTCTTCACGCCCGAGAAGGTCTGCTTGGTGGCGGTGATGGCCGCCTCCCCGAGCCGGATCGCCAACTCGTCGGCGATGACGGGAACGAGCTGAATGGCCACAGCTTCAACCGCGCCGGGGGAATGCTGCACATCCCGCAACAGCTTGAGC
>NCGK01000049.1 GCA_002281735.1 Gammaproteobacteria bacterium 28-57-27 | reverse complement strand
CAGCATTTCGGATGCCACGGCAAGCTTGGTGGAAAGCACCTCGTAGAAGGGGTTGAGCACGGCTGGAGTCAGCGCTTTGCCGGCGGCATCCGTGCTGGCTACCGCGATCCGCCTGAGTTCATCGACCGTCTGAACCTGGATGATGTAATTGATGATGGCCGCGAATGGCAGCCAGGTCTGCGTCCACACGCCGAAGATCAGATACTTCGTCAGCACATTCAGTCCATGCCACCCCGCCATCATGATGAAGATGAACATCATCGGCGCGAAGGCGTAGAAGAGCAGCAGCAGGATGTTCATGCTCGGGATCATGGTTTTCTGGAAAAAAGAGCCGCCTGCTGTTGCGTCCGTTTTCCATTGCTCGGAGGCCTGTGTCAGCGTGATCGTGCATTGGCGCATGGCTTGGATGTCAGTGCTCGCCCCGGCGCAGTTATAGGCATCGGTAATGATCCCGGCGAACAGGGCGTTCTCCATGAATTCGGTGGCCGATTGCGCCGCGCCGAAAGCCGTTGTCACGGTGTTGGCGTGGACGGTTTCTATATCGGGCGCCGTCCACTGACCCGCTGTGGCTGTATTGGGTGTCGCACGCACGGTCATGTTGGCATTGAGCAGAAGTGTCATCGGAGTGCCGGTGATGAAGTTGTCGGCCGCCGCTGCAATCAGGGGGGCACTCTCCGCGCAAGCGCTGGCGATTCCCTGTGGATTGGCCGGGCTGTAGTAAACAGACAGGCCATCGCGGTAATTGGTCGTGATGTAGCCGACAGCATGCTGACTCTTGGCGAAATCGCCCGGTTTGAAGGTGGTCGACCCCACGACACAGTCGACAATGAAAGTCTTGAGATTGGCTTCCAGGTAAGGATCGAAATTCGACACCCCCTTACGCATGGACAGGAGGAGCCGCAACGGACTGGCATAGCCCTGGGCGGACAAGCTGATGTAATTGCCATCGACCCCGGAAAACGCCGTTTCCACCTTGGTGGTGATGCTGCGGGTGATCGTTGAAATCACGGCTCCCGGATAGGCGATGCCGATAGGAACACCGTCCACGGCGGTCACGGTTCCGGTGTAGATGTCTTCCAGTTGCACGCGGGCCTTGGGCACCGCCAGTGCGAAATACGTCACGAGCAAAATCAGGACGATG
>NCGK01000048.1 GCA_002281735.1 Gammaproteobacteria bacterium 28-57-27 | reverse complement strand
CACCGGCGATATCGAGGCCGGCATGGTCACCGCCGGCCTTTCGGGCGCCTTCGTCCACGATGTGCCGACCTGTCAGGAAGTGATCGACCGGATCGTCGCTGACGCCCGCGCGATCATCACCGGGCGGGTCGCAGCGATGTTCCCCTAAGCCTTGCCGGGTTTGAGGAACGGCAGGCAGCCGGTCCGATCGAGCACCGCGACAAGCGCCGTATCATCCGCGACGCTGGCGAACTTGCGGCGCAGTTCGTCAAGCGTTGCGGCCTGATATTTGAAAGTCTTCTGCTGGAAGGGCGCGCCCTTCATCGTCAGGCTGGTCTCCTTCTCGCCCTTGGCCCAGGCCTCGTGGTTGACCGCCATCCACGGCAGGAAGCGTCCCGCGACTTCGCTGGTCAGGATCGGCTCCAGCGTCGGCATCAGATCGGCGAGCGGTTCGAAATCGCCTTCCACCTTCGGGGACAGCATCCGCTTGATATAGGCCACCAGCTTGGACGCATGGGCTTCGAGATAGGCGTTGGCGGTGGGGTCGGTCCAGGCCTGGTGGAGATTGCACCACAGCCCGAAATCGCCAAAGCATGGCCGGTCACCCAGCAGATAGGGGCGCTTGGCGAAATGCGCATCGAGCATGGCCGACAGGTCGATGAAGGACTGCTTCAATTGCGGGATATTGGTTTCGTTCGCGCCGGCAAAGCTCAGCCGCGGCACCATCCGCCGCACCATCAGGTGTGACAGCACCGGCTTGCCGAGCGCAGCCCACCATTGCCCCTCCAGCCGGTATCCCGCCAGCCGGTCCCCGGTCGACTTGGCATCCGCGGGATAGAACCAACGCTGGAAGAACATCAGCTTGTTGCACCATTCGTCGCCAAACTCCTCGAACAGGCACGACAGGAACCATAGCGCGCGGTCCTCAGGGTGGACGGAGGGCTGCGGGAATTCCTGCTCCAGCCGTTCGATGATCGGGGTCGAATCCTGCATCGTCTCGCCATCGGGCAGGAACAGCAGCGGAATCAGCTGCACCTTGGCGTGCTGCTGGAACAGCGGCTCGTTCTTCATGCTGCGCTGGATCCACTGATAGCCGATGCCTTTGAAATCGAAATAGGACTGCACCTTCTTGGTATAGGGCGAAAGCGGCAGGCCCATCAGACGGAAGCCCTTGGTCGACTGTGTCAT
>NCGK01000047.1 GCA_002281735.1 Gammaproteobacteria bacterium 28-57-27 | reverse complement strand
GCGGTGGACTGGATGGCCTGAGCAATCAAAGCATCAATTTCGGTGTCGGACAACGGTGCAGGAAGGTAGCTTTGAATCACGCCAAGCTCGAAAGCTTCTTGCTGCTCAAGGTCGTCACGTCCTGCGGCTTTGAATTGTTCAATCGACTCGCGGCGTTGTTTGGCCATTTTGTCGAGAATCGCCAGCACATCGGTATCGGTCAACACCACGCGCTCGTCTACTTCCTTTTGCTTAAGTGCGGACTGGATCAGGCGAATGACCCCCAGACGCGGCTTGTCACCGGACTTCATGGCCGCCTTCATTTCATCGCTTAGGCGTTCTTTGAGGCTGCGTTCAGGCTGGGTTGTGCTTGCGTCGGTCATGCCGATACCTCACGTTGCATAGTGTGAACAGGCAAAAATAGTAAACGACAGAAAACAAAGGCTGGTTAAACCAGCCTTGCCACAAGCACTTAGAACAGGCGAGTGCGGCGTGCTGCTTCTTTTTGTAAGCGCTTTTCGTTGCGCTTGACCGCTGAGCCCAGCTTGCGCTTACGCTCGGTGGTGGGCTTTTCGTAGAACTCGCGGGCGCGTAGATCGGTGATGACACCAGCTTTTTCTACGGTGCGCTTGAAGCGACGAATGGCAACTTCAAAAGGCTCGTTTTCTTTGATGCGGACGGAAGGCATGAAGGCTCCAAATAGATGTAAAACTCAACCGGCGAGGCGCGGGATTGAATAATGATCGTTCTTGGAATTGAAACCTCGTGTGATGAAACCGCGTGTGCGCTGTATTCGGATGAACGGGGTTTGATCGGTGATCGCGTGCTGACGCAGGCGGTTCATGCGGAATACGGCGGTGTGGTGCCTGAGTTGGCCTCACGCGACCATGTGCGCTATCTGCTGCCCATGGTGGGTGGTTTGTTGCGCGATTGTGGCGTGTTGCGCGAGGAGATTGGTGGTGTGGCGTATACCGCAGGCCCCGGTCTGCTGGGTGCGTTGTTGGTGGGCTCGGCGTTTGGTGCGGGCTTGGCGTTTGCGCTGGACGTGCCAGCGATTGAGGTGCACCACATGGAAGGGCATGTGCTCGCGCCGATGCTGGATGATGCGAGCATCAAGCCGCCATTTGTGGCTTTATTGGTGTCGGGCGGGCACACCATGTTGGTGGCTGTGCCAGAGATCGGGCGTTATGAGGTGTTGGGTGAAAGCCTGGATGATGCCGTGGGCGAGGTGTTCGACAAGGTGGCCAAGCAAATGGGTTTGGGCTATCCCGGTGGCGCGGCCTTGGCCAAGCTGGCGGAATCGGGGCGCGCGCCTACTCATGCTGGTGTGCAGGGCGGGGTGCCGCCTTTTCCGCGTCCGATGACGGATCGGCCAGGATTGGAGTTCAGCTTCAGTGGGCTGAAAACGCGCGCGATGCAGATTTTGCGTCAGGTCGAGGCGGGTGATGCGCCGGAGCAAGGGCGTGCCGATGTCGCGCGTGCCCTGCAGGAGGCGATGGTAGACACCTTGGTCATCAAATGTGTGCGTGCTTTGGAGCAGGTGGGCATGCGCAATGTGGTCGTGGCGGGCGGCGTGGGCGCCAATCTGTATTTGCGCGAACGTTTGAGCGCCACGTTGGTGCAACGCGGTGGGCGTGCTTATTTTCCGCGTCAGGCCTTTTGCACCGATAACGCCGCCATGATTGCCTATGCGGGTTGGCTACGCCTGAAAGCAGGGCAGGGGCAGATGGTCAGCGGCTTTGCGGCGCGCGCACGCTGGCCTTTGGATCAGTTGTCGCCGCTGGTTTGAGAGGCGGTCGATTCCGCAGCGGTTTTTTTCTCGCCAATGCGGGTTTCCTTGCCTTGCAGCAAGCGCTGGATATTGCCGACATGGCGCCAGATCAACAGCGCGCTCATGATAGCGATGGCGAG
>NCGK01000046.1 GCA_002281735.1 Gammaproteobacteria bacterium 28-57-27 | reverse complement strand
GATCGTTCTTGGAATTGAAACCTCGTGTGATGAAACCGCGTGTGCGCTGTATTCGGATGAACGGGGTTTGATCGGTGATCGCGTGCTGACGCAGGCGGTGCATGCGGAATACGGCGGCGTGGTGCCTGAGTTGGCCTCACGCGACCATGTGCGCTATCTGTTGCCCATGGTGGATGGTTTGTTGCGCGATTGTGGCGTGCCGCGCGAGGCGATTGGGGGCGTGGCGTATACCGCAGGCCCCGGTCTGCTGGGGGCGTTATTGGTGGGGTCGGCGTTTGGTGCGGGGCTGGCGTTTGCGCTGAACGTGCCAGCGATTGAGGTACACCACATGGAAGGCCATGTGCTCGCGCCGATGCTGGATGATGCGGGCATCAAGCCGCCATTTGTGGCTTTACTGGTGTCGGGCGGGCACACCATGTTGGTGGCTGTGCCAGAGATCGGGCGTTATGAGGTGTTGGGTGAAAGCCTGGATGATGCCGTGGGCGAGGTGTTTGACAAGGTGGCCAAGCAAATGGGTTTGGGCTATCCCGGTGGCGCAGCCTTGGCCAAACTGGCGGAATCGGGGCGCGCGCCTACTCATGCTGGTGTGCAGGCCGGGGTGCCGCCTTTTCCACGTCCGATGACGGATCGACCTGGATTGGAATTCAGCTTCAGCGGCCTGAAAACGCGCGCGATGCAGATTTTGCGTCAGGTCGAGGCGGGTGAGGCTCCCGAACAGGGGCGCGCCGATGTGGCGCGCGCTTTGCAGGAAGCCATGGTGGATACCTTGGTCATCAAATGTGTGCGCGCTTTAGAGCAGGTGGGCATGCGCAATGTGGTGGTGGCGGGGGGCGTGGGTGCCAATCTGTATTTGCGCGAACGTTTGAGCGCCACTTTGGAGCAACGCGGTGGGCGCGCCTACTTCCCGCGTCAGGCCTTTTGCACCGACAACGCCGCCATGATCGCCTATGCGGGCTGGTTACGCCTGAAAGCAGGGCAGGGGTTTTTTCTCGCCAATGCGGGTTTCCTTGCCTTGCAGCAAGCGCTGGATATTGCCGACATGGCGCCAGATCAACAGCGCGCTCATGATAGCGATGGCGAGCAGAATCATGTCACCAAGATGCAAAAGCCAGGCAATAAGCGGGGCAGACAATGCGGCGGTGAGCGCAGCCAGTGAGGAGTAGCGCAAGCCGAAAGCCATCGCCAGCCAGACGGCCAGTGTGCCCAAACCCAGCCAGGGCGATAGTCCGAGCAACACGCCCAAGGCGGTGGCCACGCCTTTGCCGCCCTTGAACTGGAAGAACACGGGGAAGATATGGCCGATAAAGGCCGCAAGCGCCGTCAAGGCGATCACGAGTTCGCTGGCATCCAGCGCACGGGCGATAACGACGGGGATCAGGCCTTTGAGCAGGTCGCCGATCAGGGTAGCCAGCGCAGCGAGCTTGTTGCCGGTGCGCAGGACATTGGTGGCTCCGGGGTTACCCGAGCCGATGGTGCGCGGGTCAGGCAGTCCAAACAGGCGGCTGACCACCACGGCGGTGGCAATCGAGCCAAGAAGGTACGCGCCAATGGGCAACGCAAAATTGAGCCAGGTCATCAGGATGGAATCGCTCGAATGTGTTGACAGGGGATGGCTATGCTGAGGTCGGCACGGACTATTGAATTTTCAGGTAGGCATAGCCCTGCATTTGCAGGTCGGCAATGGTGGCAACGCCCGAGGGCGTCAAACTTACACCGGGGTAAATCTTGCTCTTGTCCAGCGCGATTTCGTCGCGGGTTTTGTCGCATAAAAGCGCTTTGACCGCCTTGATTTTAATCAGGGTTTCCAGCCGTCCCCTGAGTTCGGCACGACGATCCAGCAAAGCTTTATCGGCAACATACGGGGTGCCTTTCAACGCATCGTCGGTGACAAAACGTATTCCCTGGCCGACAAAGACCACGGAAACCTCATAATCACGCA
>NCGK01000045.1 GCA_002281735.1 Gammaproteobacteria bacterium 28-57-27 | reverse complement strand
AGCGGGCGCTTTGTGGCAGGCTTTGGCAAGGCTTACCGTCTCGAAGGTTTACAGGTGACCGAGCATCTGCGTGGTTGAATCCTTGGAATTGGGAGCGTTCCTTATGACTTCATTACCGCCGATTGACCGTCTGGTGCAGTTGATTTTTGACGAGCACAAGCATCTGCAACGTCGTGAAAACCGAGCTGAAAAGGATTATATTGCGCCCCCCTTGGTGACGCTGACGCATGACTATGGCTCCGGTGCGGAAGCGATAGGCCGCGCCTTGGCCAAGGCGCTGAACGTCGAATTCATCGGCGACGACGTCACTTGGCGGCATGGCGACAAACATCATCTCGAAACGCTGATTCTTAAGCGCCTGGAGGCGGCGCACGACGCAGTAGCGCGCCCGCTGCTGGATTATCTTGGTGGTAGCCCCGAGACGCATGGCGCTTATCGACGCGAGCTGGTGCGTGTATTGCTGCATTTTGCCCAGCATGAAGGTGGGGTGATCGTAGATCGCGGTGCGCATGTGATTCTGCGTGATCGCCCGATTTTGCGTCTGCATATTGTGGGCTCCGAAACGGTGTGTGCCCGCCGTATTGCAGCGCGTGAAGGCATAGATGAGACGCAGGCGCGCAGCAAACTGCGCAAAATTAACCAGCAGCGTCTGGTGTATCTGCGCTCTCTGGTTGGGGTGGACGAGCTTGACCCGCGCCAGTTTGATCTCACGCTCAATACCGATCATTTCGCGGATTTGAGTACGGTGCATGTGGGGTTGATCGGTGCCATGCGTGCCATGGGTCTGAATACGGGGGCGATATGAAGCCATACTTACCTTCCGGCTTGATGCTTGATATTGTCACCATGCCGCGTCCCGTGTTGAGTCTGCCTGTGCGTCAGGTGGTTGTGCGCAGTTTTGAGGGTGAGTTGGCAATTCTGACCGGGCATATGCCGGTGATGGCGTTGCTTTTGCCTTGCGTGGTACAGGTTTGGCCTGCACAACCCATGGGCACAGCTGAAACGGTACAGTGGGTCTTTATCAGCGGCGGTGTTCTGGAGGTTCAGCCGCAGCATGTCACGATTCTGGCGGAAGAAGCTTTGTTCGCTGAAGAGATCGACATCGAACATGCACGCGCCAACCTGGCGGATGCTCATCTGCGTATGCGGGAAAACTTTCTGCAGGAAGACCGTGAGCGCGCACGCATCGAGGCCATGAGCGCGCAGGCGCAGATTGATCTGTGGCAGTGGGCGCAGGAG
>NCGK01000008.1 GCA_002281735.1 Gammaproteobacteria bacterium 28-57-27 | reverse complement strand
GAAAAGCGGTGTTTTGCCTGAGAGATTGAACAGAATTCGGTCGCTGTCATCATTGCGCGCCGGGATTCATTGAAAACCTCGGGTTATTCGAGGTGCCCTTTAGCAAGTAATTAAAAAACTGCGGATTTACCAACTCCGCATTGAGAGTCAATACCCATAACTTATCGGGCAGAAACAACCGCGTGTAATCCTGTGGAACAACACAGCATGCGGCAACGAGTTCGACCGTATTGGCACGACTAAATAGAAAATCGCCGCGCTTAACAAATCGGAGTGTCTTCGTTATCTGCGCTTTATTAACAACTTTAAACTCTGTTGGATCGAATGTGCCTTTTGTTACCGCGCTAATTTTCAGCACCCCAACTTCGTCAGGGCTTGTAAACGTTCTGTCTTCGCCACCATAGCTCGTGCCTGAAGAAATATCCAAAACCGCTTTTTCGCAGGGATGAATATCCCACCCCTTTTCATTCCGCACAGGGTCGCCAAACATCTCCAGAAACACGCTCTTGAGCAGGTCGTCGAGCTGTTGCAGATGTTGTTTGCGCTGGGCGATCAGCCCTTCCACTTTGCCGAGCAGATGGGCAATGCGGATTTGGTCGTCGATGGGTGGGAATGCAATCTCAAGCTTATATAACTCATCTTGAGTAATTCCCTTGACCGTCGCCCCAGAACCTTTCCTGATAATTTCGTCCTTCAGGGACAAAACAGCATGTAACAAAAATCGCGCATCCAATGGCACTTGGGGAACTAAAGCACGCAAGTCTTGATTGATTGCCAAATCGATCTCGTTGATCGCAACTTTCCCCAAAGACATTCTTGTGGGAATAATCACATGACCTTTCGGTATTAGATTCGCTGCGCTATTTTTGAGGCCTTCTTGGCTGATGAAATCTTGAGTCGCAGATAGTGTGGTGGACGTAAAGTCCTTAACGGTCGCCCACGGAATATTGCCATTCCAGTATTCGACAACTTGTTTAGAGGGCGTGCCACCACCTTTGAATGTGATTAGGTCGCGGAGCGGCTTAAAGGTTGTCATCCTTCCATCCCCCGCGACTCCACCGACTCACGCACGATGCCGCACTGCATCATATCTAGGCCAGCATTTGTGTCTGGCCTATTCATCCGCATCCCCTCGCTCAACCTGCTTCAACTGCTCATCCATAAACCGCTGCATCTCTTCTTTCTTTGGCAATTCCAACTGGTATTTGGAGATGAACAATTGGTTGTCCATGCCCGCTAGGGCGTATTCCGCCAGCGCATGGTTTTTGTCGGTGCAGAGCAGCAGACCTACGGGGGGATTGTCGCCGGGCGTCATCATGTGCTGGCGATACCAGTTGACGTAGGTGTTGAGCTGGCCGAGGTTCTCATGGTTGAAGGCTTGCAGCTTGAGTTCGACCAGTACGTGGCATTTGAGGATGCGGTGGTAAAACACCAGATCGACAAAAAAATGTTCGCCGCCGATCAGGATGCGCTTTTGCCGCGCTTCAAAACAGAAGCCGTGGCCGAGTTCCAACATGAAGGCTTGCAGTTTGTCGGTGAGCTGTTGTTCCAGGTGCGATTCGCTCATCACCTCGGCGGCTTTCAGGCCGAGGAATTCAAAAATATAGGGGTCGCGAATATTAAAACCCTGCTGAACGTCTGCGTTGGCATGGGCGAGCTTCGAGAGTTTGTTTTGGTCGTGCGACAAGCCGGAACGCTCGTAATAAAGGCTATTGATCTGGCGTTTGAGCTCGCGCACCGACCAGTTACCTTGCATACACTCAATTTCGTAAAAGTTGCGTTTGGTCGTGTCGGTTATGGTGAGCAGTTGTTCAAAATGCGTGTACGACAGGGCGCTCAACAGTTGTTGCGGCTCTATTTGCGAAAGTGCGGTCGCTGACCGCACTTTCTTCTGCGGGTTGGCGAGGGCATCCATCACGCTGGTGTGAAATTGTGCGGGCAGCGACCGCACAATTTGCGGGTAGGCCTGATAGAAGCCCAGATAAGCGTAAAGTTGGCGCTTGCCGCATGAGGCCACACCGGTCTGGGCGAGCGCCTCGGCTACGTTGGCAAACAGGTTTTCGCCATAGCTTGCCCTGTCCGTGCCGTGTAATTCGTACTCGGCAAGGTAGTAGCCGATTAACCAGTTCCGTAAGGTAAGGCTGATATTGACCGCTTTGCTCGCCTGTGTTGCCAGTTCATGGTGCGCGCGCGCTATCGAAGCAACGACGGTTGTGAAAGTCGTGGCGTTTGTCACGGCAACATCTCCCGCAACGCCAGCAACTCGCGCACGATGCCGCTCTGCACCTTGGCCAGATCCACCTCTTCCACGTCACCGACCTCGGCCTGAATCAGCCGTTCCAGAATCAGCGCCGGGGCGTCGTAGTGCACTTCCTCGAATACGTCCTGCTTGTAGCGGCTGAGCGAGAGGTCGTAGCCCTCGGCTTCGATTTCGGTGCGCGGCACCATAAAGCACTTGGCGGTGCGCTCGTTGTCAGCGCCGGCATTGCGGGCGTGATAACGGGCGATGATGTCTTGCAGGTCGCCATTGCCTTCCTGTTTGCTGCGCTTATCGTCCAGGCTGTAGCCATCAGCCTGCATCTCGTAGAACCAGACGTGTTCGGTGGCGGGCTGGGTCACTTTGTCTTTCGGTCCCCAGACCTTGGTGAACAGCAGAATGGCGGTACTGACCCCGGCATAGGGTTTGAACACGCCGCTCGGCAGGGTAATGACTGCTTTCAGGTCGCAACGCTCGATCAGCAACTGGCGCAGGGCTTTGAAAGCGCCGCCGGAACCGAACAGCACGCCCTGCGGCACGATCACGCAGGCGGTGCCGCCCTTTTTGAGTAGGCGATAGATATTTTCGACAAACAGCAGCTCGGTTTTGGTGGTGGCCAGTTGCAGGTTTTCGTTGATGTCGCCCTTGTCGATGCTGCCGGTGAAGGGCGGGTTGGCCATGACGATGTCGTATTCCGATTCCTCAAGGTAGCTTTTGCTGAGGGTGTCCTTGTAGTCGATGTGCGGCTCGTCGATGCCGTGCATCATCAGGTTCATCAGCCCCAGACGCACCATGGTGGCGTCAATGTCGTAGCCCCATAGCGAACTGGACAGAATGGCTTGAGCTTTTTCGGTGAGCGCCGCGGCGACCGAGGTGCGCACAAAGCCGTCTTCGTCGGCGGTGAGGTCTTTGGTGCCTGCTTTGATGGCTAGCTGAGTAACGATGTATTGGTAGGCACCGAGCAAAAAGCCACCGGAGCCACAGGCCGGGTCGGCAATTTTGTGACCCAGTTGCGGCTGCACCAGATCGGCCATCAGTTTGATGATGTGGCGCGGGGTACGGAACTGGCCGTTTTTGCCGGCGCTGGCGATTTCCGACAGCAGCATTTCATAGACATCGCCCTGAATGTCCTGGAAGGCTTGGCCGTTCTCGCGCGAATCACGTTCCATCACTTCGAAGATTTCGTCGACGGTCTTCACCGCTTCCACCAGCAGGGCTGGCTTGGGGATGATGAACACGGCGTTCTTCATGTGATGGGTGAAGTTGGACTCGGCGCCGTTCAGGTCTTTGAGGAACGGGAAGACCTTGCCCTGCACATGCTGCAACATGTCTTCGGCTTGCATGTGCTTGAATTCGCTCCAGCGCAAGGTGCGCTTGTCGATTTCGTACATTTTGCCGTCAGCAAGTTTTTTATCGGTTTCACCTTGAGTGTCGCCGTCGCGCAATTTGGCACGGTATTCCGGCGGTATCCATTTCCCTTCGAATTTCGAGGTGTATTTCTCGCCAGTCCATTCCGCATCAGACTGGCGTTTGAGATCCAGCTCATCCAACCGCTTCATGAATAGCAGGTAAGTGATTTGCTCGATGGCGGTCAGCGGGTTGCTAATGCCGCCGCCCCAGAATTTGTTCCAGAGCTGGTCGATTTTGCTTTTGAGTTCGGGGTTGTTTTGCAGCATAAGCTGAATTCCTTGGTTTTATGGTGCGGCGTTATGCGGCCAGCCGCTCAGTGAGCTGCAATATTTCATTGATCTCGGACGGACTGAACACGCCGCGTATACCTTGCGGGTGAATGACCGTAAAGGGCGTGTTGATGAGATCCCGCTTTTCCACCTTCTCGCGCTCAATAATGAAGTTTTTCAGTAGGCCGAGAAACTCCAGCTGGCGGCTGTTGAGTGTGCTGTGCGCGCGGATGAATTGATCAAAAGCTGCGCTGACGGTATCGGGGAAACTTTGCAGCACTTCAAAGCCGAGAATGTGGCGGATGAACTGGATGAAGTGCGCTTTGCGGTTTTTATAGACCTGGCGCAGCAGGTCTTCGGTGATATGCGGATGTTCCTCATGCAGCAGCTCGGCCAGTTGCTTGGCTTCATCGGCACTGACCGCCTCGCCGTTCTTGATTTTCTGCAGAATCGGGTTGTGATCGGTCAGTTCGGCAATCAGGCTTTCGACCATTTCGCGGTAGCGGGTGATGCTGACCGCCTCGTGCTGCGGGCCGAATTCCACCCATTCTTTCTTGTGTAGTTCATCAGCCAGATCAAGATGCGTTTGCTCTTGCCCCGTGCTTTGCTCGCGGAATTTCATCAGCGGGCCGAGCTTGGCGATCATGTCGTCGAAGGCGTCTTCACCAGCCTTGACCCAGTAGTGACTGGTCTGCGCGGCACGAATCAACGCCTCTTCCTTCTTCACGAAGCTGACCGAGAGCGGCAGTTCGCTGATTTGTTCGACGATGCCCTCCCTGAGCGTGGCTGCTTGCTCCTTTTCTTCGTTCAGCACGGCCAGCGAGTATTCGAGCAGATCGCGCTCGAAACGCATGGACTTGAAGTCGGCCTCTGAGACGGTGCGAAACAGCGGTTTGATCTCGGCACGCAGGAATTCGAGCCGGTCGTGGCTGAGGTTGATCCAGAAGTTTTCCTCCTCTTGCCTTGCCAATGCAGCGGCAGCTTCTCGGATCACCACCGAAGCTTTCGGCAGCGCAGCAATCTGCAGCCGCAACTTGGCGATTTCACGCGCGGCGATGTCAGCATGACCGGTGTCGATGGCTTTCTCGATCTTGTCCAGACGCAGACCGACCAGCCGCACCGGTAGTGGTAACTGGGGCTTAAGTTCTTTGCCCTTGGGCTTGAGCTTGAAATATTCGAAGTTGTCCCAGCAGTCGAGGATCAGGAAAACATCCTTCTCGGTGCACCAGGGCTTGGGCTTGCTGCTTTCCAACAAGCGCGTACCGCGCCCGACCATCTGCCAGAACTTGGTATAGGAATAGACCGGCTTGGCGAAGACGAGGTTGACGATTTCACGCACATCAATGCCGGTATCAAGCATGTCCACGCTGATGGCAATACGCGGCATGTCGTTATTGGTGAACTGATCGAGCAGGCCGCCTTTGCCGTAGACGCGCGGGTCGTCCGACACCAGCACCTTGGCCAATTCGCCCTTGTATTGCGGGTAGAGTTTGTCGAAGATTTCTTCCATGCGCCGGGCGTGGGCCTTGGTGGCGCAGAAGAAGATGGTCTTGCCCGGAAGCACGCCGTTGGCGTCCTTGATGGATTCTTCCATGAACTCGCGGACGATCAAGGTGTTGGTGCCCTTGTTGATCACCTGCTTTTCGAGCTGCGAGCCTTCGAAGTTGATTTCTTCAACCTCTTTGCCTTGCAGGATCAGTTTTTTCTGGTCTTCGAGCGAAATGGTGCGCTTGCTGATGCCCTCCATCTGGAACTTGGTCTGAATCTTCATGACCTGGAAGTTGCAGAGGTAAGGCGGCACGTTGTTCACGGCCTCTTCGAAGGTGTAGGCAAAGGTCGGCAGGCCGTCTTCACAATGGAACAGCCGAAAGGTGTTGTGATCGATGATGTCAGTGGGCGTTGCCGTCAAACCCAGCGTGATGGTTTTGAAATAGTCGAGCACTTCGCCATAGGTGTTGTAGATGGAGCGGTGGCTCTCATCGACCACGATGAAATCGAAAAAGTGCGGCGACAGGTACTGCGCTTCGTCCCGGATGATATTGAGCATCGTCGGGTAGGTGGCGACGTACACGCGGCGGTCTTTGGCAATGAGTTTTTCGCCCACATTCGGCCAGCGTGGCTCGTTGGGCATGTGCTCTTTGAAGGCCGCCAGTGCCTGCTCGCGCAGGGCGATTCGGTCGACCAGAAACAGCACTCTCTCGGCATGACCGGCGCGCATCAGGGCATCGACCATGGCAATGCAGGTGCGGGTCTTGCCGGTGCCGGTGGCCATCACCAAGAGAAAGTCGCGTTTTTTATGCTCAATACCCTCGAGCACGGAACGAATCGCGCGGATTTGGTAATCACGACCGGCAATCGAGGTGTTGATGAATTCCTGCGTCAGCGGCTTGCGATTGCGACGGATATAGGCAAAGCGCTCCAGATCGTCGCACGTGGGAAAGCCGATGACTTTGCGCGGCGGGGCGTTTTCCAGATCCCAGAAGTAGGTTTCGTGGCCATTGGTGTAAAAGCAGAACGGCAGCTCACCACCCAGCTGCTTCTGGATGTTGTAGCAGTATTGCTTGGCTTGCTCACGGCCTATGGCTGCTTCCCGGCTAGTTTTTTTGGCTTCGATTACCGCCAGTGGTTTACGGTCTTTGCCAAGCAAAACGTAGTCGCTGAACTGGCGACCCTCATACGGGGTACGTGGTTCGGCCACGCCATCGGGCAAGGCGGTCAAGATGTCAAATTCCTCGACGACCTGTGTGGGGTCTTTGACATTCCAGCCAGACTGGGCGAGTTGCTGGTCAATCAGCTCCGACCGGGTTTGTGCCTCGGATTTGCTCATGAGTTACCGCCCTCCCAGTACCGCCCGCCAGCGGTTGTTGCCTTCAGAGAGCACAGAGCCGCGCTTGATCAGCAGGGCTTCCAATGCGCGCTTGACTTGTTTGGGGTGAACTTCGCCACCAATGCGCTGATGAATACAGCACATCCTTACCAATCCAGTTGAGTGTGGACATGTAGCGACTCCTTAGGTGTCCTTGGATTAAAGCCTAATGGCGGACATGAAAAACCCCAGCGAGTGACCACTAGGGTTTTGTGTTTGGTGGAGGCGGGGGCAATAGCATTTAAGCCATCAAAGCCCGCTAGATTAAGGTTCCTCCAAGGCTCTTTATTCAAAATACCCCCAAAAATACCCCCAATTAGACACTGCTAGGGGCTTTTTTTATTTTTTCGCCCTCCATGTTTGCGCGCTTGGTGGATCGTTTTTACGTTGGATGGAGGCTGAATCACCCAAGAGCGGAAAGGCTAGGGAGTACCTTTTGCCCTTCGCCACCATACAACCCCCCTTAGTGGCACAAAAAACACTGTAAAACCGGGGCTCTTAGTACCCGTATGCAAGGGGCTGTGGAGTGCCTTTGACTGGGTGGAGTGTGTTGCTTTGTTGCGTGTTGCCATTGTAAGTAGTTGAAACGCTAGCTATTTTCCGCGACTCTTTGCACCCGTGAGCGAAAACGCTAGGAAGTACCTTTTACCCCAGACCTTCGCAGTTGCCATCCTGTCGGATTGTCTTCAAAGCTAAGTTGTTGCGTACCACTTGCCCGATATAGCGCAGAAGTTTTCCCGCCTCGCCCCCAAACAGTGGCCCGTGTTTTTTTGTGTTTCAACCCGACCCCCCCTTGTTTTTCAACCGGGAAAACCGGGAAACCGGGAAAACCGCAACAGAATGCGGGTTACAGCCCTCCCGGTTACTGAAAATACACCCTTTGCAAAACCGGGAAACCGGGAAAAATAACGAAGCAGTGGAACCCGCTGTAACTCGTTGGACGATGTGCCTATGTATGGCGGGCTGGGTGAATTGTTTAGAGTTGTGCAACAAAAGTTGCAAGCTGTTGCAACGATTTAAGACTTCAGGACGGCGTAATCCAGGGGTGGCGCTCGTTGCCTTGCAGTGTCCAGCCCCAGCGCTTCATGCTGGTGGCCACAATGACGCGCCATGTATCCGGCGCGGCGCGTGCCGATTCGATTGCCTGGTCGGTCTCTTGCTCACTGTATTCATAAAACAAGGCCATGCGTCGCACATGCGCAAGCAACCCGGTGGAAGCTTGTGCGGGCATGGCTTCAGGCGTTGGCGCGTGCTGCGCCTCCGGTGGCTTGAGCGTATCCAGCCATTCAAGCATGGGTATCTTCCGCCCACAGCTTGCGCCCAATGATGCAATAGGAGCGCGGGTCGCCATTGGGTAACTGTTCCTTCAGTGTGCTGTTGTCCGCCTCACTGGTGCGCAGTATGCCGCGATCCTTCAACAGCTTGGCCACCCGTGTTCTTTTGAACCCGCCCTTGGTTGCAAACTCATCCTCAAACATGCCGCGCGTCACATAGAACAGATAACTTTGGTTGTCTGAAGTCCACTCCGGGGCGCGCTTGCGAAAGCCCAGGGCGTTATGCACTTGCGACATGCGGGATAGGTCGGCATTGTCTTCACTCGCCCGGTGCCAGTCGATAAAGCGGGCTTGCCAGTGGGCATCAATCAGTTTGCGCACATGGTTCAATATCATCGTGTCTTCAAGGTTGCCCATGGTGGGGCGCTCGTTTAGCCATGCCTTGAACATCAACCCGGCGGCATCAAACGGCGAAAGATTCAGCCCTTTTTCACGTTCAAAATTTGTTGGGTGTGGCCAAGGGCATATGCCCCAAAGCACAGCCAGCTCGCCCGCCGCCGCAACGGTCGCAAAGGCGGCGGCCACCCGCTTGACTTGACCGTCCACGCCAGCCATTTGCGGCACGAAATGCTGCATAAACGCTTCTTCAACTCGCTTCACGCTTTGCGGTACATCGTCTAAATTTTCGATCAGCGCAGCAATGAAGGCAGGGGAGGCTGTACCGTGGTACTTTGCTGCGGCATCAATCAGGTGATTCGTGAAGGCGGCTCCGTCTGTGTGTTGGTGCAGGTTGTTCCACATGCCCCAGCCCATGCCCGCGTCGACAGGTAACTCGATAAAGCGCACCGCCTGCCCGGCTTGGGCGCGTTGTCCGACACTGGCCATGTGATCCGCCAAACCAAGTTCACCACTCGATAACATGGCAATGCGCCATGAAATAACGTCCCGCAAGCCGCCCGCATGATGCGCCCGGCCTTTGCCCTTGGAGTTGGCGAGCATGTAGGCAATCGCGCCCGCTTGTTTGGGGTCAACCTCTTTGAGTTCATCCAAAATCAGCAGCCCGTCATTATGCGCGGCGGCGGTAGATTCCAGGGCGTTATCCGTGTGCCGCCATGAATGCACAATGCCTTGCGGGTTGCCCCAAACCGAAGCGGCGGCGGCAAGGCTTCCGCTCTTGCCTTGGCTTGAATTGCCCATCCAATGAAAGGCGCTTGAAGGTTTGCCACATGGTTTCAGCAAAGCCCCGGCAAAGGCCACGCTTAACGTGAACATCAAACGTGGATTGCCCAGCGCAAACAGGGCAACATGCTTTTGCCACTCTGCCAGCGTGCCGCGTGGGCTGAATACCCCATGCCCACGCTTGCCGCGATAGATTAGGGTTTCGCTTGATTCTCCAATGCTGCCTTCAGGAAGCAGGAAAGCGTCACCATGCCAGCCTACGCTATCCACCAGGCGCGCGCGCTTGGTGGTCTTGGTTCCCAAAATGTATTGTTTCAGTCCGTCTGTCGCCTCGCGCCCAGGCTCCACGTCCAAGCCTAGATCAGCAAGCAGGCGTGCGGCTTCCGCCCCCTCGCCTAGAAATTTACTGAATGGAATGATTTCTTGGCGCGGGCGGTTGTCGCGGTCACGAAACATTAGAACAGGTGCCCAGCCGCCGCCTTCTTCATCGCGGGCAAGCGCGGGAATTTTCAACGGCGAGCAAAGGCGGATCGGGCGCGACTCACCGTCACGGCTCACTTTCATCAAATACAGCCCGGCTGCGTTCAATGTAAAGCGGCTGTCCTCCTGCTCCGTGGCGCGGTGTTCGGGCGGCGGCGTGGTTTGACTGCCCAAGGTGGCATCCGGGCGGATCAGCCAGGCCGCAATCCTTTCCACGTCCCAGCCTTCCGCGTGCAAGTCCGCCGCATCAAAGCCTTGCGGGAGCGCGCCTTGATTGCGCATGGCTTCAAGGCTTTTCAGGTTTAGCCAGCGCACCGAAGCCGCCCCAGCTTTCAGGATAAGGCGCTCGGCTGTTTGCATGGCGGCCTGCCCGGCTTCGTCGGCATCCGGCCACAGCAACACGTCACGGCCTTGCAGCGGCTTGAAGTCAGCCTTATCCGCCGCCTTGCCGCCGCCAGGCCATGTCAGCGCCACATGCACAGGCAAAAGCACACAGGCGGCATCCGTGGCCTTTTCGCCCTCGCAAAGAATCACGGGCGCGTGTTGATCCGCCGCCAAACGATCCAAGCCATACAGCGGGCGCGGCACTGGGAAGCCCTGCCAGCGCCATGCACGATGGCCACTTTTTTCAGCGTAAACCAGCCAGCCGAATTCCTTGCGTGCTCGCTTATCGTTGGCTTCCCAGCGTGCCACATAACCCAACAGCTCCCCCGCCGCGTCTTTGTATGTGTAAACCACATCCGGCGCGCCATGCCGAATATGCGCCACGGGCGGCGCGGGCGCATCTTCGGGCACGGGCAAAATCCCACGCCATGCTTCGGGTTTGGGGGTATCGCTGGGGGTATTTTTTGGGGTACGTCTGGGGGTGTTTTTGGCGGCACGCTCAGGCCGGGCTTGGCCGGTATCCATGCCCAAAAACTCCGCCAGCTTTTGCGCCGCCTCGCCTTGTGCGCAGCCCTCCACGTAGGCAACTAAGGAGGTTAAATCGCCGCCGCTATCTCCGGCCGCAAAGTCTGCCCATTGTCCTGCTTTGGTGCCGGATAAATGCACCTTCAGCGATTGCCCGGCATTGCCGAAGCGGTCGCCAATTTCCCATTCGTGACCTGTGCGCTTGCCGCCGGGGAGCCAGTGTTTGCAAACCGCCTCGATACTATCCGCCGCGCGGGCGGCAATGCCCGTAAAATCTAGTTTTTTCATGTGGTTGCCTCACAGAAAAAACAGGCTAGTGGTTGCCAATGTTTTTCGGTTTGAGCGATTCAGAACTTGAAGTCTGTCGAAGCCAAAAGCCACGCCCGTATAGTGTTTGCCAAAGTGTTTGAAAATGAAGCGCGCACGTCGTTTGCTCAGTTTGTAAAACGCGCTGCGAGCTGCGTCTAATAACTCGCAAAGCTCCGGGCATTGTGTCGGCACGATCAAACCGCCATCGGGCATCGCTTGTGCGATCAGGTCAGCTTGATGGTTGATTTTCCGATGCAATGCAGCATCGGCTAGGCTCAGTCTTTGATGTGCCTTGAAATGTGATTTACGTCGCTTTTTCTTGTCTGTGGTCATTGATCCGCATCCTGTTTTGGCGCAGGGCGCAAGCTGGCTTGTACGCTGCGCACGGCGGCGGTCATGGCCTTGGCCATATCGGGATAGGATTCATCAACGCCCGAATGAGCCAGCCGCCGCCCGTTGCTCCAAACTTCAAAATGCCAGTCCATGCGTGGGGCGGGCTTGATGATGCGAAAGTCCAAGAAGGGGGTGCTCATGATTCACCTCCTGCCACAGGACGGGCGCTGGGGCGGGATGCGATCCAGGCGGAAACTTCGGATTCACGCCAGGCCACGGCGCGCCCGCCAGTGAGGCGGACGGGGGAGGGGAATTCGTCGGACTTAATCAGTTCATAAAGCCGGGACTGTTTAAGACCGACACGGGATAGGACGGCGGGAAGCCGAATTAGGGATTCGGTGGGGTTCGCCGGGGTTTGCTGGGTTTTCACGTTTCGCCTCGCTTGTTAGTGGAACAGCGTGGCTAGTTGTACGGCATCCGGTTTGGTTCAGTGGCGTGGGTGAACTAGGTTTTTCTCGCGGGATTGATGGTGTATCGCTTCAGGGCTGACATTGGAAAACCGTGGCGACGGCTTGCCCTGCGTTTTACCTCCTCATACGAAAGGCCCGGTTTTTCGCCATGGATGGCATTTATAGCGGTCTGCATTTCTTCAGATCGTTCCGGCCATTTGCTTTGTATCAGCCCGCCTTCTGATGCCCCTTGTTTTACCTTCCGTCCCCTTACCTTGTCCGGGTCTGCTTCATGGGCGGATTGTGCGGCTTCCAAGTCTTTCCGCTTGTTTACTTCCGCTTCATCCAGTCTTTGGCTGGTGTCTAGCCACTCGCGCACATAACCTACATAACTTATCAGGAGAACGGGGCATTCAATATCTGGGGCAAATAGTGAGCTATCGCTGGCGAACTCCTGCAAAGACTCGATAGCGTGAGCCAGCTTGGCAAGAGCCAAGAGTATGTAAAGCTGGGGATCGGTAATCCGGTCATCAATACTGGGTGAGAGCAACGAGCGAGCGGCGGCTACGGGGGAAAATAGGGGGGCGTGTCCATTTATTCGGGCTGAATACTGATAGACGCACCCCAACCCACGGTAAACGGTCTTGAATGCCCGGTGAAAGCGCGCTGGGAAGTCACGGGAGAATTTGACCATATCGAATTCATCGTTCTCGATCCATTCGAGCCAGTCGCATTTGTACCTGTCCACCAACAGCGAGCCGCCATCCGAAAGACACCATAAAGCTTCGTCAATAAGTGATGATGCAATTTCCCATTGATAACGCGGGGATTGCTCCCCTTCGGTGGCGGGCAAGTTCTTAGGGAGGACAGGAATACCGTCGGTTAACGGGTTGTATCGCGACGGCGCGTTGCGAATCCGAAGATTGATAAGCCCGGTATTTTGAATGGCTCGGAACGCATGGAATCGCTCCGCTCTGCTATGCTCGTTCGCATCCATCGCGCATCCTCTCCATGCGTGGGTGGTAGAAGCCCGGTAGGCGTTGGCGCGCCTTCGGGCTTTGTTGTGTCAGGCGGCTTTAGCCTTGGCCTTGCGCCGCTTGGTTTTCTCGCTTTGCGGATCAGTCATGACCACAGGGGCGCGTGGAAGTTGCCACCCCATTTCAGCCAGGGAAACGGCAAACACACCGCCAATGATGAAATGATCCAGCAGAGAAATGCTCACCAAGCCCAGGGCATCCTTTAACCTGTCGGTCACCGCAATGTCAGCGGGTGACGGATCAGGGCAGCCAGAGGGATGATTATGCGCCACAATCAGGGATACGGCGTTGTGCTGAAGGGCGCGTTTAACCACTTCTCGGGGGTATATGTTCGCCTCGGTAATCGTTCCCATAAACAGGACTTCATCGGCAATCAGGCGGTTCCGGGTGTCCAAAAACAGGACGGTGAAAACCTCCCGTTCAAGCTTTGCCATTTTGAGGGTTAGGTATTGCCGGACGCTATCCGGGCTAGTGTATGACATGCCCGGCTCCCTGATTCGGTTTTCCAAAATGCGCAGGGCGCGCTTAATCGCCGCATCCTCGCGCTTGCTTACACTGGTAGAATCCATGTTAGCCATTGCTTCACCTCCGTTTAGGTGTGGGTTGTGGTTAGAAGCCTGTCCGGTGGTGGTACACGGGGCGGGCTTTGCTTTTTCAGTCTTCGTTTGGTTCAGGTTTGAATGCCAAGGCTGCACCAAGTCGCACCACAGGGGGGCGCGGTGGCTCGCTCTCGGGCGTGGACGGGTCTTTGTATTCGTCACCTTTGCGGCTCGCTGGGTGAACCACATAGGCATCATGCAAGCGCTTGATCTCGATCAGTAGGCCAAGGTAGTGACTCGCCCACATCGGGACGGGTTCGCCTTGTGTCGTACTCCATCGGCTCACGGTAGAACGCCCGACACCCGTAGCGCGGGAAAAGTCGGACATATTCCAGCCCAGGGCGGCAAGCCCCGCTTTGAACTCTTCAACGGTCATCCGCATGGTTTGCCCTCGCGTGCGCGTGAGGCGTGATTGCCTCGTGAAATATTCTATTTGTTCGCAAATGAAAAAGCAAAGTGGGTTTTTTGCCTGAAAGTGGAAAAGTGCTATTTAACATATTACCCCTTATGCGCAGTTATTTTTGGCGGTGGGAAAACACAGTGTTTCACGGCTTGTTTTTGTGGTTAAAGTGGGAAACCGCGTTATAACGCCATTTGCGGGGTGTGATTTTGCGTGTTTTGGCGTGATTTTGACGGGTAATGACCATAAAACCCCGTGGAACATCGCACACACGCACTGCGCAATAATTATTGAACCGCGTGTTTGCGTTATGCGGTGTCTTGGTTTGCTGGATCGTGACACGCGGGGCGTTTTATCTTGGTGGCATGAATCGCGCCTTTGCACGAAACATGCCAACACATTAAAACCGTACGCTTGCGCCCAGCATTCGCAAAATTCCGCGCCTCCTGGGGGCGGCAGGGGGAGCGATTCCGCGCAAAAACCGGGCTTGGGCTGCATGGTCATGTCTGGGGGTATGTTGTCCAGCATCTTACGGCGGGTTCCACTGCTTCGTTATTTTTCCCGGTTTCCCGGTTTTGCAAAGGGTGCATTTTCAGTTACCGGGAGGCTTGAAACCCGCATTCTGTCGCGGTTTTCCCGGTTTCCCGGTTTTCCCGGTTGAAAAACAAGGGGGGGTCGGCTTGGGGAGTAAAATCAAGCCGCTTTTTCGGTCTTGGGTTTGCGCTTAATGGGGGTAACTTTTTCCCGTGTGTCCGACTTGAGGTTGTCCAGATAATCTGCCCAGCTTTGCATCATTTTTCGGCGCTCCGGTAAGTGGGCGGTTCGGTTATAGGCGCGCCCGTTGGCATCTTTTACCGCGTGTGCGAGCTGGTGTTCAATCAGATCAACACGAAAGCCCAGAACTTCATCCAACAGGGTGCGGGCAATGGCGCGGAATCCATGGCCAGTCATTTCATCCTTGGGGATATTCATGCGGCGCATGGCTCCAAGAATGGCGTTATCCGACATGGGGCGCGTGCGTGTGCGTGCGCTTGGGAAAACGTACTCGCTCGCACTGCTAAGGGCGTGCATGTCCTTCAGGATGGTTATGGCTTGATTGCTTAGGGGTACAACGTGATCTGTGTCTGTCTTGCCTACGCGGTAAACCCATTCGGCTTTATCCAGGTCAACATCCTGCCAGCGCATGGTTCGCAGCTCACCAGGTCGCACAAACACAAGCGGCGCAAGGCGCAAGGCGGACGCAACAATAAAGCCGCCTTGGTAGTCGTGAAGGGTGCGCAAAAGCTCCCCTACTCGCCTCTCTCGTTCCTTGGGCTCAAGCGAGCCATCAATGACGGCGGCGTGGTGTTTCTCTTTGGCTGGGGGGAGCGCTCCGCGCAAGTCTCCAGAGGGGTCACGTTCGGCACGCCCGGTCGCTACGGCGTAGCGGAAAATCTGTCCACAGGTGCCAAGGACACGGTGCGCAGTTTCCAGCGCGCCACGGCCTTCAATGCGCCTAAGCTGGATCAGCAGATCAGGGGCTTTAATGTCGGCAATGGGTTTACTGCCAAGCCAAGGGAAAATGTCACGTTCTAAACGCTTGGACATAGTCTCTACATGACTTGGTGACCATGTGGGGGCGTACTTTGTCAGCCATTCACGCGCTATTACCTCGAAGCTGTTTCCCGCCCTGTCATGCCCAGCTTGCTTTACAGCCTTGCGGTGTTCGCCGGGGTCAACATCATTGGCCAAAAGCTTGCGCGCATCATCGCGGGCGGCTCTCGCTTCCTTCAGGGTAATTTGGGGGTATTGCCCAATCGCTAGAACTTTCTCCCTACCCCCAAAACGATATTTCAACCGCCACAGCTTGGAGCCTGTGGGCTGGATCAACAGGTACATGCCCTGCCCGTCCGAAAGCTTGACCGGCTTGGCTTCAGGCTTGGTATTGCGAACGGCTACTTCAGTCAGTGGCATAACTCCCCCCCACAGATAGCGTCTGGGGGTATCGGGTCAAGGAGCTGGGGCAAATGCCCCCACTAATACCCCCAACCGTGACCGGATACCCCCGGAACTTGTTGGGGCTAAGTGTACAATAAAAAACCCGCGAAGCTTGTGCTATCGCGGGTTTGTCGTAAGTTCATGGAACTGTTTGGAAGTTAAAATGGTGGAGGCGGGGGGAATTGAACCCCCGTCCGCAAATCCGCCGCTGTTGGCGCTACATGCTTAGTCGTTCCATTTGGTTTTAACCTTTCAGTCTCCGGAGGACGAGATACTGTCGGGCGATCCCTAAGGTTTTAGCCATTCACTTTCGGGCAAAGCGTTTGGCGATTCTGTAATGGATGACCCCTGAGTGGTCTTGCGACCTCCGGACTTACAGACAAGAACCGGTCAGGAGGCTTAGCCGATTAAGCGGCTAGAGCGTATACGTCGTCGTTGGCGTATATAGTTTTACGATTAGTTTTACGAGGTAAACCGCACCTCGGCATGCTCCTCGAGCTTTGTAATCCACGTCGAAGCCAGGTCGCCCCCGATGGATGTCATGGATGATGGGGCTTTGTGGATAAAATTCAAGTGTTAAATTTTTGTTACGCGCTGCGGAACATAAAGTAAACCGCGCCAACGAGACATAGCCCCGCCCAAAGGTAGTCCAGTTTAATCGGCTGCTGCATGTAAAACACTGCAAACGGGATAAATACGCTGAGGGTGATGACTTCCTGCATAACTTTGAGTTGTGCCAGGCTCAATTCGCTGAAGCCGATGCGATTGGCGGGCACTTGCAGCAGGTATTCAAACAAGGCGATGCCCCAGCTCACCAAGGCAGCTATCCACCATGGCTTATCGCTCATGTTTTTCAGGTGGGCATACCACGCGAAGGTCATGAATATATTCGAGAGCACCAAGAGTCCCGCCGCTTGCACGATCGGAGGGAGCTGGGTCAACACGCCGAGATTCATTCCACAAACATCTCGGCGCTTTCCAGCAATTGCTCGCGGGTAAGCATGAATACGCCATCTTCGCTGTGTTCAAAATGCAGCCATGTGAAGGGAACATCTGGCCAGGTGGCTTGCACGTGGGTTTCACTGTTGCCGACTTCAACGATCAATACGCCTTCCGGCTCAAGATACGCGGGCGCTTCGCGCAGGATGCGGCGTACGATGTCGAGACCGTCTTCACCCGCCGCCAGCGCCATGCGCGGCTCATGCAGGTATTCGGGCGGAAGCGCGGCCATGTCGCAGGCATCGACATACGGCGGGTTGCTGACAATCAGGTCGTAACGCCGCCCATGTACCGGCGCGAACAAATCGCCTTGGAGGAATTCAACCTGTTCATCCAGATGCAAAGCGGAACGGTTTTCGTGCGCCAGCGCCAGGGCATCTTCAGAAAGATCGACGGCGTCCACTTCGGCTTGCGGGAAGTAATGCGCGCAGGCCAAGGCGATACTGCCGCCGCCGGTGCATAAATCGAGAATACGCTGGACATGCTCCGCATCGACCCAGGGTGTGAAGCCGTTTTGGATCAACTCAGCCAAGGGTGAGCGCGGCACCAGAGCGCGTGCATCCGCTTGGAATTCCAAGCCAGCAAACCAGGCGCGATTCACCAGATAGGCGGTGGGGATGCGTTCCACGCAGCGCTGGCGCACGAGTTCAGCCAAGTGCTGGCGCTCGCCACGACACAGGCGCGCATCCAACCAACTTGAATCCAAATCGGCCGGCAAATGCAGGGCTTGCAGGATTAAATACGCGGCTTCGTCGAGGGCGTTATCGGTGCCATGCCCATAATGCACAGCGTATGCAGCGAAGGCTGTCATGGCAAAGCGCATAAAATCACGCAGGCTATGCAAATCGTCGATGGCTTCCTCAAAAAGCTGTGCGTTGGGTGCGTGTTGGCTCATAAGAATCTCCTTTTTGCGGGCATTGCCAGTGTATTATGCAGGGTCAATCAGTGTTCATGTTTGTTTGCGCGAGGCAGCCTATGTCTACCCCTTTTCGTGACGGCCTTTTTGTCACACTGCAATACGTTTTGCCCCACCATTTTATTTCGCGCATGGTGTATGCCATGACGCGCTGGCGTTCGCCTTTGGTGGAGCCTGCCATTCGTGCATTTGTGAAGCATTTTCAAGTCGATATGGATGAAGCGATCGAAGCGTCTCCAGCCGCTTATGCCAGCTTTAATGCGTTTTTTACACGTGCGCTCAAGCCTGAGCTGCGCCCTTTGGCAGCAGGTGACGAAGTGGTGGCGTGCCCGGTGGACGGCACCATCAGCCAACTCGGTCGCATTCAGGATGGGCGGATTTTTCAAGCCAAGGGGCATGAGTTCTCCTTAGTCGAATTACTCGGCGGCGATCTTTCACGCGCCGACGCGTTTCGTAATGGTCAATTCGTCACGATTTATCTTTCACCAAAGGACTACCACCGCATCCACATGCCGCTAGCTGGCTCTCTCACCCAGATGGTTCATGTGCCGGGGCGCCTGTTTTCAGTCAACCCGGTCACGGTGGAACGCGTGCCCAGGCTTTTTGCGCGCAATGAACGTGTAGCCGCCTTGTTTGATACGGATGCGGGCGCGATGGGACTCGTATTGGTGGGCGCCATGAATGTCGCCGCGATTGAAACCATCTGGTCTGGCTTGGTCACACCGCCGCACGGCCATGAGATTGGAGTGTGGGATTATGGTGAATACGTCAGAGTTCAGTTGCCTCGCGGCGCGGAAATGGGGCGGTTCAATATGGGCTCAACCGTGATTCTATTGCTACCTGAGATGATGAATTTTCGCCCGGATCTCGCGGCTGGCGTTGTGGTACGCATGGGTGAGGCCTTGGCACAAAGCACGGCATGGCCTATAAACAACGTCATGTCGAACGATGATGATTCGGTCGCGCAGACCTAATCAGAAATATCGAATGGGTGCCTCGATCATGGCATTTGTCCCACGCAAAGAAGCTAAGCACGATGAAAATAACCAACATGAACCGATACTTGAATTGATTCCTGGCCGAAAGGTTTTACAACCCATATCCATTTGTGTTTTTCAATTTCAAAACGCCCGCGACATCGTCGCGCTTGAACTAACCTCGACGATACCTTAGAGAACGCCACATGAAAAAAGCTGCACCAACACTTCATATCGCTGCCTTTCATGACTCTGTTAACGATACATTGGAACTAGCCAGCCTGTTACGCAACGCCGGTATTCAAGCACAGGCCAAACACCTCGAAGATTTACCCAATCTTTTTGAAATGCTGCGTACTGATCCAGTTGACATTGTGCTTCACCTCATCGAAATCACTGAACCCAGCCTGAGCCAAGTCGTTAAATCGATTCGCATGCAGCACCCAAGCATCCCAGTCATTTCCATGACAACAAATTATGAGGTTAGTCTGCTTAATCAGGCGATTGCCCAAGGTGCCTGTGATTTAATCAATCTGGACAACCCTGCACATGTTTTACATGTTTTGCAACGTGAGTTTGAGCGGCTCCAATGTGGGCAACGCTTAGTTAAACTTGAGTCTATACAGCAAGAATCCGAGCGCCGCTGTAAAACCCTAATGCAAAGTTCACGTGATGCCATTGCCTATATTCATGGTGGCATGCACATTGATGCGAATGATGTTTACGTGCAAACACTAGGTTTTAAATCGGTCGAAGATTTAGAGGGTTCACCTTTACTCGACCTTATTCAACCCAACGAACATGCCAAGGTGCGTGAAATCATTCGTAGTAGCGCCCCCAAAACTGACAAAGTACAAACCCTGGAAAATATCCATTTCAAACACCAGGATGGAAAAGAGTTTAGTGCGCATGTTGAATTCTCTGCGGCGACGATTGATGGTGAAGCGTGTACTCAAGTTCTCATTCGTTTAACCGGCGATTCAGACACCAAAGCGCTGGAAGAAAAAATCGCTAAACTCAGTCAGCGCGACCCAATCACCGGATTACTCAATCGTCAGTATTATCTTGAACAACTGGAAAAAAATCTGACGCTCGCCCACACGCAAAAAGCACGCTTTGTGTTAATTCACTTACAGGTTAGTTATCCACTCAACATACGCAATAAAATTGGCGTGGTCGGTCGAGATACACTGATTGCAGAAGCCGGCCGTCAACTTGAGCGTTTAACCGAAAGCAATACACTGATTTCGCTTTATAGCTCGAATGTGTTCACCCTGCTCGCACCCAGTCTTGATAATACGCACCAAGCCACCATCGACCATGCGCATGAACTTGCTCACAAACTGGTAAACCAACTTAGTCAGCACGTCTTCGAGGCGGGTGGGCAATCTGTCACCGTGGACACCACCGCCGGAGTCGTCATTTTGGACGAACATAGTCCCGGCCTTAGCGAGCTGCTCAGGCGCGCGGAGCGTGTCAGTTCCGAGGCCGCTGACTATCCGAGTGGATCTGTCGTATTCTTCAAGCCGCAGGAAAAAGATGCCTCACTCGCTGAAAAGGACGAGCACTGGAATCGACTGTTGCATGATGCACTGCGCAATCACCAATTCAGACTGCTGTTTCAGCCCATACTCAGCCTAAATGGTGACACCCGCCGTCAACGCTACGAAATCTTTTTGCGTTTACTGGATGAACAACGTCAACTTGTTGAGCCTAAAGAGTTTATCGGCTCCGCTGAACGTTCCGGTGTGAGTATCGACATCGACCGCTATGTTATTCAGGGTGCCATCCAGCACATCGTTGAATCACGCAAACGCGGCCTTAACCTCCAGCTTTTTGTACGCATTTCGACGCCTACATTGTTAAGCGCCGATTTCTACCCCTGGTTTAGCTCACAAATCATGGATGCCCAGATTTACGACGGCGCAGTCGTGCTGCAAGTCAGCGAAAGCGTGGCCCACGAACAGCTCAAACAAGCTCAAAACCTTCTTGAAAATCTGCAGCGTATTCACTCCACGATGTTGATTGATGGGGTAGGGTTCAATGAACCTGTAAACCAAATTCTCGCCCGCCTCAATGTACCGTGGGTTAAATTGGATCGCAGCTTGATACATGGCATTAGCACACAGAAACCCATTCAGGCTCGCCTGCTGGAAGTCGTCAAAATTTTCAAACAACATCAAGATATTGAAGTGATCGTGCCACAAATTGAGGACGCTGCCTCCCTGCAAATTGTGGCCATGAGCGGCACAGATTTCCTGCAAGGCAACTTTATCCAGGGATTGTCGGATAGCTTGGACTTTGATTTCAGCAGTTTCTAAACACAACTATCACCCACGCAAAAAAGCCCGGTTTGTCCGGGCTTTTTTGTGTTCAAAGAACCTGTGTTACGGACGGTCATCCACCGGCGAACCATCCTTGACCCGCTCGCGCACCAAATCGCTGCGCTTGAGCCCCATCGCCAGCGACAAGGCCGACGCGACGAAAATGGACGAATAGGTACCGGACAAAATGCCGATAATTAGCGCATAGGAAAAACTGTGCACCGCTGCGCCACCGAAGTAGAACAACACCACGACGGTAAGAAAGGTGGTCATCGAGGTCATGGTGGTACGTGACAAGGTATCGTTAATCGCGGAGTTCATGACCTCAACCGGCGTGGCCTTGCGCATCTTGAGGAAGTTTTCGCGGATACGGTCAAACACCACGATAGTGTCGTTGATCGAATAACCCATCACCGCCAGCACGCCCGCCAACGCGGCCAGGTCGAACTCGAACTCGAAAAAGCTCATAAAACCCAGCACCACGACCACATCGTGCGCCAGGGCTTGCACCGCACCAAAAGCCAGCTTGAACTCAAAACGCAGGCCGACGTAAATCATGATGCCGAGCATGACAAATATCAGTGCCATGGCACCATTTTCCACCAGTTCTTTGCCGACCGCCGGACCGACGAACTCAACCCGGCGCATTTCGGCCTTGGCATCCAGACTGTTCAAGACTTCAAGCACCTGGGCGGAAAACTCGGCCTGTTTCACGCCTTCTTTGGGTGGCAGACGCACTAGCACGTTATTAGCCGAACCAAAGTGCTGCACCACGGCACCTTCCATGCCTTTTTCAGCCAGCACCGTGCGCACCTTGTCCAGCTCGACGGCCTGGGGATACACCACTTCCACCACCATACCGCCCGTGAAATCCAAACCGAAGTTCAGACCTTTGGTGGCAAGGGAAATGATCGAGGCCAGTACGAAAAAGATGGTGACGCCATAGGCGATATAGCGCTTACCAAAAAAATCGAAGTGGGTATTGTTGGGAATAAAGCGCATCTCATACCCCTCCGATGGCGATGGATTTAAGTCGGGCTTGGCGACCGTAGATCAAATTGACCAGTGAGCGCGTGACCATAATGGCCGTAAACATCGAAGCCAAAATACCGATGGATAGAGTCACGGCAAAGCCCTTGATCGGCCCGCTACCAAAGGCAAACAGAGCCAGCGCGGCCAGCAAGGTGGTCAAGTTGGCATCCAGAATGGTGGCAAAGGCACGCTCGTAGCCCGCATGAATCGCGGCCTGCGGCGTATTGCCATTGCGCAACTCCTCACGAATCCGCTCGTTAATCAATACGTTGGCATCCACCGCCATACCCAGAGTCAGCACGATACCGGCTATACCCGGCAAGGTCAGTGTAGCCGTAAACAACGACAGCACGGCCACAATCAGCACCAAGTTCACAAACAGCGCCACATTGGCAAACACGCCAAACAGGCTGTAGTAAAGAATCATGAACAGCGCGACTGCCACAAAGGCAATCACCGCCGCCGTTACGCCTGCCTTGATATTGTCTGCACCCAAGCTCGGCCCGACGGTACGCTCTTCCACAATTTCAATCGGCGCACGCAGCGCACCTGCACGCAACAGCAGTGCCAAATCCCGCGCTTCCTTGCTGCTACCCAGGCCAGAAATCTGGAAACGATTGGCCAGTTGGTCGCGGATGGTGGCGATGTTGATAACTTCCTGCACCACCGATTTTTTCTTCACCATCTGACCATTTTCTTCGACGGTCTCCACCTTGTTTTCGATGAATACCACCGCCATCGGCTTGCCGATATTTTGACTGGTGATGTCGCTCATGCGCTTGGCGCCCTTGCCGTCCAGATTGACGAACACGGCGGACGAGCCGCTTTGCTGCTCAATACCCGAGGAGGCATCCACAATCTGGTTACCGGTAATAATGACCTGGCGCTTCAACAGCACCGGCTGACCGCCACGTTGTTGGAACAGCAAAGCTCCAGCGGGTGTCTGACCAGTCTTGGCGGCTTCTTCCCACTCGGTTGGCGTTCCATCCACCAGGCGGAATTCCAGTGTCGCCGTGGCACCCAGAATCTCCTTGGCGCGCACCGTGTCCTGTACCCCCGGCAACTGCACCACGATGCGCTCATCACCCTGCTGCTGGATGATGGGTTCTGACACGCCCAACTCGTTCACACGGTTGCGCAGGGTGGTGATGTTTTGCTCCAGCGCGGCTTTGCGTTCGGCCAGAATCGCTTTTTCAGAAAAGCGCCCCACCACGAAGGCTAGCTTGCCCTCCTCGCGCTCAGACCACTCCAGATCCGGATATTGGCGCGACAAAATCGCTTTGGCGGCCTCACGTTCGGCTGCGTCGGCGAAACGCACCACCACATCACTGCCTTCGGCAGCCACCAATTGATAACGCAGCTTTTCATTGCGCAAATAGCCGCGCACATCTTCCACCATGCGTTCGCGCATTTGTTTGAGTGCGGTATCCATGTCCACTTCCATCAGAAAGTGCACCCCACCGCGCAAATCCAGCCCGAGATACATCGGCTTGGCGCCCAGAGCGCTCAACCAGCCCGGGGTATTGGGAGCCAAATTCATGGCTACGATAAATGCGCGACCCAATTCCTTGCGCATCAAATCAGCGGCCTTGAGCTGGTCTTCGGTGTTGGCAAAGCGCACCAAGACCTGATCGTTGACGATGGCCGCCTGCTTGATGGGAACTCCATGTTGCTGCAAAAGCCCGGTCACGCGCTGCTGATCGGCAAGCGTGATGGCGGTGGCGCGCGCACTGATTTGCAAAGCCGGGTCTTCGCCGTAAAGGTTGGGCAGGGCGTAGATCACGCCAAACACCAACATCAGCACGACGATCAAATTTTTCCAGAGTGGATAACGATTCACGCATCTCTCCCATACGACCAACCCGCCACAGGGCGGGTTGGTGAGTCAAAAATCAGGAACCGCGCAGATCGCGCATCGTACCCTTGGGTAGCACGGTGGTCACCGCCACGCGCTGCACCAATACTTGTGCACCGTCGGCAATTTCAAGTGTGAGGAAAGCATCATTCAGCTCCACCACTCGGCCAAGCATCCCACCGGAGGTCAACACTTCATCGCCCTTGCCCAGCGCATCAATCAGCTTCTTATGCTCTTTCTGACGCTTGGCCTGTGGGCGAATCAGCAGGAAATACATCACCGCAAAAATCAGGATCAGCGGCAAAAAACTCATCAAGGGATCAGGTTGCTGCATGGCAGGCGCAGCGGCTACGGGAGCCTCAGCCATGGCGACGGAAATAAAGTTCATACAAAACATCCTATGGGTTCAAGATCAAAAAGTGGCGGCATTATGCCACAGGCGTAACTTGCGTCACTCTTGGGGCGGGCATCAAGCATTTCAATTGGCCGCATCAATCCCCGCCCGGCGTTTGCGGTAGAACTCTTCCGCCCAGGTCTCATAGCGGTTCTCTGCGATAGCCTGGCGGATCTCCTGCATCAGGAACTGGTAGTAATGCAGGTTGTGGATACTGTTCAAACGTGAGCCGAGAATCTCGTTGCATTTGTCCAGATGACGCAGATAGGCACGGCTGTAGTTGCGGCAGGTGTAGCAGCTGCAATGCGCATCCAGCGGGCGGGTGTCGTCGGCATAGCGTGCATTGCGCAGACGCACATCGCCCCACTGGGTGAACAAATGCCCGTTACGCGCATTACGCGTCGGCATCACGCAGTCGAACATATCAATACCACGCCGCACTGCCTCGACAATGTCTTCCGGCTTGCCCACACCCATCAGATAGCGCGGCCTATCCTGCGGCAACATCGGCGTGGTGGCCTCCAGCACCTTGGTGCGCTCCTCTTCCGGTTCGCCCACCGACAGGCCACCAATCGCATAACCGTCGAAACCGATCTGCATCAAGCCGTCGGCGGACACTTGGCGCAGGTTGTCGTACATGCCGCCCTGCACGATGCCGAATAAGGCTGATCTTTCGGAGGCCGCCGGTTCATCGCCCTGCAACACAACATGCGCCTGTTTGCTGCGCGCCGCCCAGCGCAGGGATAGCTCCATCGAAAAACGCGCCTGTTGCTCGGTGGCCGGGTACGGTGTGCATTCATCGAAAATCATCACAATGTCGGAGCCCAGCGCGTGCTGCACCGCCATTGAGGTTTCCGGATCCAGATGCACCTTGCTGCCATCCACTGGCGACTGAAAGCGCACGCCCTCCTCGCTGATCTTGCGCAACTCGGCCAGTGAAAACACCTGAAACCCGCCTGAATCGGTCAAAATCGGCCCGTTCCAGTGCATAAAATCATGCAGATCGCCGTGCTTTTTGATGATCTCCACGCCGGGGCGCAGCCAAAGGTGAAAGGTGTTGCCCAGAATGATTTCCGCGCCAATCTCGCGCAACTCCTCTGGGGTCATGGCCTTCACCGTGCCATAGGTGCCGACCGGCATAAAAGCCGGGGTTTCCACCGTGCCGCGTGCAAAAGTCAGGCGTCCGCGCCGCGCCGCGCCGTGGGTATTGAACAGTTCAAATTTCATTATTTTTCTTTCACCATTCTAAGTTCTAGGGCATCCAAAGCGGGGGTGATAAACATCGCATCCCCGTAACTGAAAAAACGGTAATTGGCGGCAATCGCGTGATGATAGGCGTGCATGATGTTGGCATAACCACCGAACGCGCTGACCAGCATCAGCAAGGTCGAACGCGGCAGATGGAAGTTAGTCAGCAAGGCATCCACCACCTTAAAGCGCACGCCCGGCGTAATGAACAGGCGGGTATCACCCTGCCAGGCCGCCAAGCTATTTTCAGGTGAGTGACGCGCCGCCGATTCCAGCGCACGTACTGCGGTTGTGCCCACGGCAATCACCCGCCCGCCGCGTGCACGCGCCGCCTGTATGGCCTCGACCGTGGCCTGCGGCACATCCACCCATTCAGCGTGCATGACATGTTCCGTCAGACTTTCCACGCGCACCGGCTGAAACGTGCCCGCACCCACATGCAGCGTGACCCGCGTCGTTTCTACACCGCAGGCCTGAATCGCCGCCAGCAGCTCATGGTCAAAATGCAGACCCGCCGTAGGCGCAGCCACTGCACCGGGGCGATCGGCAAATACGGTTTGATAACGCTCGCGGTCAGCCGCGCTATCCTGACGCTCGATATACGGCGGCAAGGGCATGTGACCATGCGTGTCCAGCGCAGCCAGCAGACTTGTGCCACCACTCACGAGGCGCAGGCGGAACAGCTCATCCTCACGCGCCAGCATCTCCAGCACGATGCCGCCTTCCATGTGCAACTTCGCGCCCTGCTTGGGGGATTTACTCGCACGAACATGAAAAATCGCTTCATGTTCATTCAAGATACGCTCAAGCAAAACCTCCACCTTGCCACCGCTGTCTTTCTGCCCATGCAGACGCGCAGGGATCACCCGCGTGTCGTTGAACACCAAAAGATCGTCGGCACGCAGCAGGCTCGGAAAGTCACGCACCATGCAGTCGCCGATCTCTCCCGTCACCCCATCCAGCCGCAATAAACGCGCCCCGGCACGCTCAGGCAATGGAACCTGCGCAATCAGCTGTGCAGGCAGCTCAAAATCAAAATCGGATACATTCATGCAAACAAAGCCTTGGCACCACGACGCGCATACGTCGTGAAATAAATTTGAAAAATTGCTTGGCAAGCCACCCCGATTCCCCTATAGTGCCGCCCCTACTAAGCCGTGGTGGCGGAATCGGTAGACGCAGCGGATTCAAAATCCGCCGTTGAAAAACGTGAGGGTTCGAGTCCCTCCCTCGGCACCAATCCTGAAAAGCAGCTCATGAATTCATTCTGAGCTGCTTTTTTTTGGCTATTTTTTGGTACGAGGGAGGGACTCGAACCGCGATAGCCAGAACTCAGCCTAGTCGCGCTTCACCGAAGCCACGCTGGCCTGAATAATGTTGAGCATGGCGTGCATGACACGCGGGTTGGCTGCCACCAGATTGCCGTTGTGCATGTAACGATCGGCACCATCGAAATCCACCAGCATGCCGCCTGCTTCACGTACCAACAGCACGCCAGCCGCCATATCCCAAGGCTTCAAGCCAAATTCCCAAAAGCCATCCAGACGCCCAGCGGCCACATAGGCCAGATCCAGCGCTGCTGAACCGCCGCGACGAATACCGGAAATTGGCCCGAGCATCCCGCGCAGCGTCGCCAAAAATTCTTCGATCGGTTGATCGTCGCGGAAGGGAACCCCCGTGCCCAGCAACGCTCCCTCCAGGGTTTTAAGCTGAGTCACGCGCAGGCGGTGACTATTCAAAAATGCCCCGCTGCCGCGACTGGCGGTGAACAGCTCGTCTTTGAACGAGTCATAAATGACCCCATGCTCCATACGCCCCTGATACTCCAACCCGATCGACACTGCATAGTGCGGCAAACCGTGCAGGAAGTTGGTGGTACCATCCAGCGGATCGATAATCCACAGGTACTCGCTGTCCTCCTGCCCACTTAAGCCGCTTTCCTCACCCAAAAACGCGTGATGCGGATAAGCTTTAGCCAGGATGTCGATAATCGCCGCCTCAGCTTGGCGATCGACTTCACTGACATAATCATTGCGTTGTTTGGTCTCGATGTTCAGGCTATCAAGACGAACGCTGGCACGGGAAATAATGGTGCCTGCTGCGCGCGCGGCGCGCACAGCCGTATTGAGCATAGGGTGCATAGTCGATAATCCGGAATTGATAAAGATACGAAAAATGGTCGCAGAACATAGCATAAAGCAAGCCCCCTGTCCTGAACCCGCCACAGACGGGCATCCAGACTTGAGCCAAACGCTCCAGCGGGTGCGCGTGGTTCTAGTCGGCACAACCCATGCGGGCAATATCGGCGCCAGCGCGCGCGCCATGAAGACTATGGGGCTTTCACGCCTGGTTCTGGTGCAGCCCAAAGCCAAGTTGGATGCCGAGGCGTTTTCCATGGCATCAAATGCGCTGGACGTGATGGACGACATTCAACGCTTTGATGATCTAGATGCCGCATTGGCGGGCTGTCACTGGGTGGTGGGCGCCAGTGCGCGCCTGCGCGACCGCCCACATGAGCTGATGAGCGTGCGTCAGGCTGCCGAACATGCCTGCGCCACGTGGTTGCTGAATCCAGAAACTGCGCAGACGGAAATTGCCTTGGTATTCGGGCGCGAGCACTCGGGACTCACCAATGAGGAACTGGGGCGCTGCCATGCGCACATGATGATTCCGGCCAATCCGGTATACAGTTCGCTGAACTTGGCGCAGGCGGTACAAATTGCCTGTTACGAAATCCGCCAGGCGCTGCTGAGCGATAACCCGCTGCCTGCAGCGCTTGAAAGCCCCTTGCCAGCCAGCCATGATGCCGTGGAACAACTTATTCAGCACTGGCAAAGTACCTTGCATGAACTTGAATTTCTTGATCCGCAAAATCCGCGCCACATGATGCAAAAACTGCGTTTCCTGCTGCAACGGGCGCAAATCACCCCCAACGAGGTGGATATTCTGCGCGGCATGTTGACCGCCGTGCAGCGCAAAATTCGCCAGACAGGACAGTTCAACGATGTTTAACCGAATGCGTGAAGACATACGCAGCGTGTATGACCGCGACCCGGCTGCGCGCAATGCGTTTGAAGTATTGACCACCTACCCCGGCCTGCACGCCATCTGGCTGCACCGCATCAGCCATGCGTTGTGGCGACAGCGTCTGTGCTGGCTGGCGCGCTGGCTCTCTTCGCTGGCACGCTGGCTGACCGGTATTGAAATTCACCCGGGAGCCCAAATTGGCCGGCGCTTTTTCATCGACCACGGCATGGGGGTGGTCATCGGCGAAACGGCTGAAATCGGCGACGACTGCACGATTTATCACGGTGTGACTCTGGGCGGCACCAGCTGGAAGGAAGGCAAACGCCACCCAACCTTGGGTAATAACGTAGTCATCGGCGCGGGGGCCAAGATTCTCGGCCCCATTACCCTCGGCGATGCCTGCCGGGTCGGCTCCAATGCCGTGGTGCTGAAAGACGTGGCTTGCGGCGACACGGTGGTTGGCATTCCCGGACGCAGCATTCAACAACGCAGCGAAAATTCTAAACTTCGCTCTGATGTGGCGCAAAAACTAGGCTTTGATGCCTATGGTGTGGCGCAGGATATGCCCGACCCGGTCGCACATGCCATCAACTGCATGCTGGATCACATTCAGCATCTGGACACGCGCATGGAACAGCTGTCTGCGCAAGTGCGCCTGCTGGGCGGCGAGATTGAAACCCAGAACTTGCCCTCGTTGGATGGGATTGCCTTAGTCGATGAAGACATGAACGCGCCCACCAAGCCGACCAATCCCGTGTAGTCATGCGGGAAATAGGGATAATACTTGACCCAAGCGCTCGGAATTGTATTCTTATCGTCACTTAACCTTTCATTACTTGGAGCTTACATGCGTCTCACCACCAAGGGTCGTTATGCGGTGACCGCCATTCTTGACCTTGCCCTGCACCAAGGGCATGGCCCGATTACCTTGGCTGAAATTGCCGAACGTCAGGGCATTTCGCTCTCGTATCTGGAACAGCTGTTTGCGCAATTGCGCCGCTGCAAGCTTGTATCAAGCACACGCGGCCCCGGCGGCGGTTATAGCCTGGGTCGTCCGGCGGCGCAGATCAACGTGGCCGAAGTCATCACGGCGGTGGACGAGTCGCTGGACGTGCGGCGCTGCGAAGGCAAGGGTGACTGCCATGACACCAGCAAATGCCTGACACATGACTTGTGGACCGACTTAACCGATCAAATTCATGCGTTTCTTTCCAAAATCACCCTGGAAACCTTGATGCAGCGCCAAGATGTATTAGCCATTGCTGAGCGGCAAGATATGTTCGTTCGCCTTGGCCACGCACCCATGCAACCGCCGCACAATCACACCCACATTCCGATTCACGCTAAACAATAAAAGTTACCGCCATGAGCATCACCCTAAGCGAAAAAGCTGCCGACTATATCCGTGATTACCTAAGCCGCCGTGGCAAAGGCGTGGGCTTGCGCGTTGGAGTGAAAACCTCGGGCTGCTCAGGTCTATCGTATGTGCTCGAATACGCAGATGAATTCATGCCAAACGACATCATTTTTGAAAGCCATGGGGTCAAGGTCGTCACCGACCCCAAGGGCTTGCTGCATTTAGATGGATCGGAGCTCGACTTGGTGCGTGAAGGCTTAAATCTCGGCCTGAAATTCAACAACCCCAATGTCAAGGATGCCTGTGGCTGTGGCGAGAGCTTTACGGTGTGAATGAGGGCAGCCTCTCTTCGTCCATGAGTGCCTCTTCGGTCATGAGCGCATTCGCGCTATTCGGCTTTGAGCCCGCCCTGGAATTGGACGAGTCAGAACTCAAAAGCCGTTTTGAGCACTTGCGCACCCAGTTTCACCCCGACCGTTTCAGTCACGGCAGCGCCCTTGAGCGACGTTTAGCCATGCAGCGCGCGGCCGACATCAACGCGGCTTACGCTACACTTTCGAAGCCATTGTTGCGGGCACAGTTGTATTTTGAATTGCGTGGAATAACGTTGAGCGAAGCCCGCAGCATGGACGATGCCGCTTTTTTGATGCAGCAAATGGAACTTCGTGAAGCACTCGAAGAGGCGCACGACACACAAACGCGTCAAAAACTGAGGCAACAGATCCAACAACTGTGGTCGCAAAGCTGGCAGGCTTTATGCCCCACGTCGATTGAAGCGCAGGCCGATGCCAGTCTCATCCAACGCGAATTGCAACGTCTGCAATTCTTACAGCGCTTCCTTGAGCAGATGGATTAACCTCTTGCTTCTACACGCTTTTAACGCCGTGAGCCTCGCGGCAACATTACGCCAAAGACCTTTTAAGCCAGAGACTTTTTCATGAGCTTGATGCAGATCGCTGAACCCGGACAAAGCCTTGCGCCACATGCGCACCGTCTCGCCGTGGGCATTGATCTTGGAACCACCAATTCACTAGTGGCCAGTGTTATCAATGGCGTGGCAGAGTGCATCCCTAATGCCAACGGTGAATTGCTTTTGCCTTCAGCGGTGTACTTTGCTGCTGACAAGATTGCAGTGGGCAGCGCAGCGAAAGCACGCGCCGCCTCCGATCCTGAGCACACTTTTATCTCCATCAAACGCTTGATGGGGCGCGGACTGGACGATGTGCAGCAGATGAAACCCGCTCTGCCCTATCGTTTCGACCCCGCTGAAACCGCCGTGCCGCGCATGGATACGCCACATGGTTGGATGAGTGCAGTGGAAATTTCAGCCGAAATTCTTAAACCCTTAAAAGCCCGCGCCGAAGCTCGTCTGGGGGGTGAACTGACCGGCGGCGTTATTACCGTACCCGCATATTTTGACGATGCCCAACGTCAGGCCACCCGCGACGCGGCGCGCCTGGCCGGGCTGCATGTTTTGCGCCTGCTCAATGAACCCACGGCTGCTGCGCTGGCCTATGGCCTAGACCGCCAGGCGGAAGGGCTTATTGCGGTGTATGACCTAGGCGGTGGCACGTTCGACATTTCCATTCTGCGCCTGCGCCAAGGCGTGTTCGAGGTCATTGCCACCGGCGGCGACACCCAACTCGGTGGCGATGACTTTGACCAAGCCATTGCCCTGTGGTTGATGGAGCGCGCGGGTCTGGGTTTGAGTCCAAGTACGCCACTCAATGCGGGCGATCAGCGTCATTTAAGTAGCACGGCTTGTGCGCTCAAAGAAGCCTTAACCGGCAAGGAGCAAACCTGCGCGCGGCTAGATCTGCATGGAAAAACAGTATGGACAGGTTGTTTAACCTGCAATGATTTCAATACCTTAGCCGACCCTCTTATTGAACGCACTCTGACCGCCTGCGCGCAGGCACTCAAGGATGCCGGAATTCAGGCCAATGAGATTCAAGAAGTGGTCATGGTCGGTGGCGCGACGCGCGTACCGCGTGTACGTGAGCGAGTATCTGCTTTCTTTGGGCGCGAGGTGCTCACCGACATTGACCCGGACAAGGTGGTGGCACTCGGTGCGGCCTTGCAAGCCGATGTGCTCGCGGGCAACAAACCAGCAGATGAAATGCTGTTGCTGGATGTGACCCCGCTCTCGCTTGGACTGGAAACCATGGGAGGACTGGTGGAAACCCTGATCCCGCGCAACACCACCCTGCCGGTGGCGCGGGCGCAAGAGTTCACCACCTTCAAGGATGGCCAAACCGCCATGAGCCTGCATGTCGTGCAGGGCGAACGCGACAGCGTGGAGCATAACCGCAGCTTGGCACGCTTTACCCTGCGCGGCATCCCGCCGATGGTCGCTGGCGCGGCGCGAATTCGAGTCACCTTTCAGATTGATGCCGATGGTCTGCTCACTGTCAGCGCGCAAGAAAAAACCTCCGGCATCCACGCAGAGATTCAGGTTAAACCCTCGTATGGTCTCAGCGAAGAAAGCGTCGAACAGATGCTACGCAACGCCTTTGACCACGCCAGCGACGATGTTCAGGCGCGCCGTCTACGTGAAGCCAAAGTTGAGGCGACGCGCAGCCTGGAGGCGCTGGATAGTGCGATGGCGAGCGATGCTGACCTGCTTACCGAGATTGATCGCCCGATCCTCAATGCAGCGCAGACGTTGTTAAGCCAAGCGATTCAAGGTGAAGATGCCCAGGCTATCAACGAGGCGGTGGAACAGCTTGAAAATGCAGCGTTGCCTTTCATTCAACGCCGCATGAACCAAGCGGTGAGCCGTGCGCTCGCCGGTCACACAGTCGATGACATGGCGACGCAAATGCGCCACACATAACAGGCATGGCGTGAAAAACCGCATGAAAACAGCTTTTCACTCCGCCCAGAATTCATTTCACAGTACCGTACACCGGAGTCTCAACACCATGCCACGCCTGATTTTTCTACCCAACGAGCGCTACTGCCCTGAAGGCATGGTCATCGAAGCCACACCGGGGGAAACCTTGCTGGATGCTGCTCAGGCACATGGCCTCGACATTGAACACGCCTGTGAAAAATCCTGTGCCTGCACCACCTGTCATGTGTGGGTACGCGAAGGCGGCACCAGCCTGGAGGCCGCTTCTGAATGCGAAGACGACATGCTGGACAAGGCTTGGGGACTCGACCCAGACTCGCGCCTGTCCTGTCAGGCGGTGGTCGGCGATGAAGACTTGGTGATCGAAATTCCGAAATACACCATTAACCTGGCTTCAGAGGGGCATTGAAATCCATTTTTAGCCACAGAGGACACAGAGAGCACAGAGGTTTACTTGATCCGACACGATTAACTCATAAAACCATAGGGTGCGCCACGCGTACCCGCTGGCTAAAAGGTGCGCATGGCGCACCCTACGGCTTGGCGAACAAGCACATATAAAGCTAGCTGGATCAATAAGTTCAGACGATTTTTTCTCTGTGCCCTCTGTGATCTCTGTGGCCAAAATACAAAAGGCGGTTTTACATGAACTGGACTGACATTCTCGACATTGCCATTGCGCTTGACGAAGCCTACCCCGAGGTTGACCCGCAATGGGTACGCTTTACCGATCTCCATGCCTGGGTTCTAGCTCTACCGGGCTTTGACGGCGATACCGAAAAATCCAACGAAAAAATTCTCGAAGCGATTCAAATGGCCTGGATCGACGAACGTAGTTAACAGGCGGCTTTTATCCTGCCCCCAAACCCGCATACAATGCGGGGCTCATTTTTTAACCTTGTCTCAAACCAACTCTAGGAGTTTTACCATGGCTCTCGAACGCACCCTGTCTATCATCAAACCTGATGCCGTCGCCAAAAACCACATCGGCGACATCTTGCGCCGCTTTGAACACGCTGGCCTGAAGATCATTGCCGCCAAGATGGCGCAACTGAGCAAGGAAGAAGCTGAAGGTTTCTACGCCGTGCACAAAGAGCGCCCTTTCTTCGGTGACCTGGTCAGCTTCATGATCTCCGGCCCGGTTATGATCCAGGCGCTGGAAGGAGAGAACGCCATCTCCATCAACCGCAACCTGATGGGCGCAACCGATCCGAAAAAGGCCGAACCCGGCACCATTCGCGCTGACTTTGCCGACAGCATCGACGCCAACGCCGTGCACGGCTCGGACAGCCTGGAAAACGCCGCGACTGAAATCGCGTATTTCTTTGCTGATAGCGAAATCTGCCCACGCTGATTTCTCAACGGAAAAATACCATTGGTCACAATCGCCATTGAAGCACCACTCAACACGGTGTCTTCAACCAAAATCAACCTGCTCGGCTTGCCCAAACGCAAGCTGGAGCAGTTTTTTGCCGAGCTCGGTGAAAAACCCTTCCGCGCGGCACAAGTCATGAAATGGATCCACCAGCGCGGGGTGGTTGATTTTGCAGAAATGAGCGATTTGTCCAAGGCACTGCGCGAAAAACTCGCGCAAGTCGCCGAAATCCGCATTCCCGAGGTGGAGCTCGAACAAAAATCCCGCGATGGGACAATGAAATGGGTGCTCCGCCTCGATTCCGGCAATAGCGTGGAGATGGTTTACATCCCCGAAGCCGAAAAAATCAACCCCGACGACGAGGGCGATGGTTACGTCGATCCGCGTCGCGCCAAATATACCGACGGTCTCAGCCGCGCCACCCTGTGCGTTTCGTCGCAAGTAGGCTGTGCGCTGGCCTGCACCTTTTGCTCGACCGGGCGGCAGGGCTTTAACCGCAATATGAGCGCGGCAGAAATCGTGGCGCAACTATTCATGGCCGAGCATCGTCTGGTCGAAAAATCGCTGCCTTCCGACCGCAAAATCAGCAATGTCGTGTTCATGGGCATGGGCGAGCCGCTGCTCAACTTTGAAGCCGTGGTCGATGCCGCTGAAATCATGATGGAAGACAATGCCTATGGTCTGTCCAAGCGCCGGGTGACGGTCAGCACATCTGGAGTCGTGCCCGCCATGGCGCGCCTGCAAGAACGTGTGGACGTGTCGTTGGCCGTGTCCTTGCACGCCCCCACCGATGCGTTGCGTGATGTGCTGGTGCCACTGAATCAGAAATATCCGCTGAAAGAGCTGATGGCGGCTTGCGATGCCTATGCCCCGAATGCCCCCGCCGCCTTTATTACTTATGAGTACGTCATGCTGGCCGATGTCAACGACAGCGACCAACATGCCGATGACTTGATTCGCCTGTTGCGCGGCCGCTCAGCCAAAGTCAACCTGATTCCATTTAACCCCTTCCCTGCGTCGGGCTACACCCGCTCCAGCAGCGCGCGCATCGACCGCTTTATGCGTCGCCTTGAGGCCGCAGACATTACTACCGTGCCGCGCCGTACCCGTGGCGACGACATTGATGCGGCCTGCGGACAGCTGGTGGGGGAAGTGGAAGATCGTGCTCGCCGTGGCGAGCGTCTTGAACGCATGAACGTGGGGACTTCGTCATGAAAACCGCCCTGCGCATAGCCTCCATGAAGCGCGTTTTAGTCGTCGGTACTGCGCTTTGCATTGCGCTCAGCCTAGGCGGCTGCGCCAGCCAAAAGCCCTTGTACGGCAATACCACAGACGCCGATACACGCCCCAAGTCCGAACCTGATCCCAAGCGTGCCGCAGAAATCAATGCCCAACTTGGACTCAACTACCTGCAACGCGGTGAAAAATTTGTTGCCGCCGAGAAACTCACCCGTGCGCTCAAAGACGACCCTAATTCGGCACTGGTGCAGCATGGCAATGCGATCTTGCAAGACTCGCTAGGGCAGTCGGCGTTGGCGCAGGAACATTTCCGCCGTGCCTTGGAAATCGCGCCGAATGACCCTGAAGTGCTAAACAATTATGGTGCGTTCCTTTGCCGCCAAGGGCAGTTTAGTGAAGGTATCAGTACGCTGGAACGCGCGCTAAGCAACCCGCTCTACCGCACCCCCGGCTTTGCCTGGGCGAATATTGGTCAATGCCAGCGCCAGAACAATCAACTCAGCGAAGCCGAGGCTTCGTTGCGTCAGGCTTTGCGCCTGGATCCGCGCCAATCCTATGCTTGGTTGCAACTCGCCTCCTTGCAACTTGAGCAAAATAAACCTGTCGATGCCAATGTCAGCTTGCAACGTTACCATGCCCTCGAAGCACAAAACCCGGCCAGCCTGTTGCTCGGTGCGAGAATTGAAAAAACACTGGGGCATCGTGAAGCACAAGCGCATTACGAGCTACTGCTACGTGGCAAATTCCCTGATTCCGTCGAAGCCCTAAGCCTTGGAGGCAGCAAGTGAGTCCCCCACAGCAAGCCCCTGTAACGAGTAGCGTCGGCCTTGGAGCCATGTTGCGCCATGCTCGCGAAGCCGCCGGACTGAGCCAGGCTGAACTTGCACGCCAGCTCAACCTGGGCGCGCGCATTGTCGATGTGATGGAACAGGAAAACCTGCACGCACTCCCCGGTGCTGTGTATGTCCAAGGCTATTTGCGCAAATGGGCCGACTATTTGCAACTTGATGAACAGCAACTTCAGCAGGCCTACACGCGCCTTGCTGGAGAGCAACGTGCAAGTGACATGCGCCATATCACGCCCATTGAACCGATGCGCATGAAAAAGGCCGAATCCAGCTTCCCTTGGTTCAGGCTATTGTTTTTTATTGGCATTTTGGGTCTTGGCATTTTCTCAACACGCTTTTTGCCTGAGTCCATGCGCTTGGTCGATACAAACCAGGACTCGGCTCTACCCAACAGCATGACCGGTTCACAGACGGCATCTACAATCGCACCTGGCCTGCCCAGTATTCCGCTGATGCCCCCGATCGAAAGCGGGTCTGCCGTACAAGTTGTAGCACCAACACCCGGCATTGTGGTCGGTGAATCCATCACGACCACAGAGCCTGCAAACGCCATGAACACCACCCCAACAATAAATAGCGCTCCCATTGCGCCACCCACACCCCAGGGCTTAGAACTCAATGGGCAGGGCAACGCACAAGGCTCATGGGTGCGCGTCAAAGATGCCGATGGTCGCGTTTTGTACGAGGGCACGCTCGCCCCTGGCAACAGTAAAAAACTTGATGGCAAGCGCCCGTTTGAAATCACCATCGGGCGTGCCAGTGATCTGCAAGTGATGTTGGATGGCAGTCTTATCGACCTGAAAGCCTACGCTCGCGCCGGGGACAAGGCATTTATCCCCAAACTTGGCACCGCGCCAAGTCAATAAATCAGCTCAGAACATCATGCAGCATACTCATACCATCCCGCGTCGCCTCTCACGCAAAATCATGGTTGGCAAAGTCCCTGTCGGTGGTGACGCGCCGGTCAGCGTGCAAAGCATGACCAACACCGAAACCCGTGATGTAGATGCCACCGTGGCGCAAATCAACGCCCTGCGCCAAGCCGGAGCGGACATCGTGCGCGTGTCCGTGCCCAGCATGGACGCTGCCGAAGCCTTTGGTGAAATCAAAAAACGCGTCGGCTGCTTTGCGCTGATTACCGACATTCACTTCGACTACCGCATTGCCCTGCGCGTGGCTGAACTGGGTGCCGATTGTCTGCGCATCAATCCCGGCAATATTGGCCGCGAAGACCGTGTGCGCGCCGTGGTTGAAGCTGCGCGTGACAAGGGCATTCCCATTCGTATCGGAGTCAATGCCGGCTCGCTGGAAAAAGACCTGCAAGAAAAATACGGCGAACCCACGCCTGAAGCCATGGTGGAATCCGCTCTGCGTCATGTGGAGATTCTTGAACGCCTCAACTTTCCGGATTTCAAGGTCAGCCTGAAAGCCTCGGATGTTTTTTTGACCGTCGAGGCCTACCGTCTGCTGGCCAAACAAATTGAACAACCACTGCATCTGGGCATTACCGAAGCGGGCAGCCTGCGTTCCGGCGCGGTCAAATCCGCGATTGGTCTGGGGCTGTTGCTCTCCGAAGGCATCGGCGACACGATTCGTGTTTCACTGGCCGCTGATCCGGTGGAAGAAATCAAGGTCGGCTGGGACATCCTCAAAAGCCTGCATTTACGCTCACGCGGCATCAATCTAATCGCCTGCCCGTCCTGCTCACGTCAGGAGTTTGATGTCATCAAAGTGGTCAACATGCTGGAGCAACGCCTTGAAAACATTGCCACACCGTTGGATGTCGCCGTGATTGGCTGTGTGGTGAATGGGCCGGGTGAGGCGCGTGAAGTCGCCGTGGGACTGACTGGTGGCAAGCCGAACCTGTTGTACATCGACGGCCAGCCGCATCATAAAGTCAGCAACGAAAACCTCGTGGATGAGCTGGAACGCACCATTCGTGAGCGCATTGAAATCAAGAAATTAGCCACAGAGAACACGGAGGGCGCAGAGAAAGCCTAAGTGAAAGCATAAAGACCTTTTACTCCGTGAACTCTGTGTCCTCTGTGGCAAAAAATGAATTATGACCAAACCTACTAAACCAACCTCGATCCAATCCATACGCGGTATGCACGATGCACTACCGAGCGACACTCCTGCCTGGCAGCGACTTGAAGGCATTTTGCGCGACTTGATGGCGTCTTATGCCTATCGCGAAATTCGCATGCCCGCCGTGGAAAGCACCGCGCTGTTCAAACGCTCCATCGGCGAAGTCACCGACATCGTGGAAAAGGAGATGTACACCTTTGATGATCGCAATGGCGAAAGCCTGACCCTGCGTCCCGAAGGCACGGCATCTTGCGTGCGCGCCTGTCTGGAGCATGGTCTGCTGCATAATCAGCAACAACGCCTGTGGTACATGGGGCCGATGTTCCGCCATGAACGTCCGCAAAAAGGCCGTTATCGCCAATTCCACCAGCTCGGAGTGGAAACCTTTGGCATCTCCACGCCCGAGATGGATGCGGAATTGATCCTGATGGCAGCGCGCCTGTGGCGGCAGCTTGGCCTTGCGGATGAAGTGGTGCTGCAAATCAACACCCTGGGCAGCAATGCTGCGCGCGCCGTGTATCGTGAGCACTTGGTGCATTTTTTGCGCCAGCACGAAGCGCAACTGGACGATGACAGCCGCCGCCGTCTGGAAAGCAATCCGCTGCGCGTACTGGACTCCAAAAATCCGGACGTACAGAACATTCTGCTGAATGCCCCGCGCCTTGACGAACATCTGGATGAGGAATCACGCAACGATTTCCTGCGCCTGTGCGATCTGCTGCACGCTGCTGGCATTCGTTACGAGGTCAATCCCAAACTGGTGCGCGGCTTGGATTATTACAACAAGACCGTGTTTGAATGGGTGACCACGCGCTTGGGTGCTCAGGGCACAATCTGCGCAGGCGGGCGCTTTGATGGTCTGGTTGAGCAACTGGGGGGGGCGCCGACGCCTGCCGCCGGTTTTGCCATTGGCTTGGAACGCCTGCTAGCCTTACTTGGCGAAGCCTACGGCGAGGCACAGCTGCAAGCCGCCTCGCCACAGGTTTACGTGGTCGCGCTGGGCGCAGAGGCCGAGCGCGAGGCTTTGGTTTTGGCCGAGCGCCTGCGTGATACCCTGCCCCATCTGCGTGTGCAAACCAATGCGGGCGGTGGGAGTTTTAAGGCACAATTCAAACGTGCCGATAAGTCCGGTGCACGCTGGGCGCTGATTTTGGGTGAAGACGAGGTGAAGCAAGGACATGCTCAAATCAAGCCCTTGCGTCATGAAGGCGAACAAACCGCTGTAGCGTTTGATTCGTTGACGGATTACTTAAGCTGACCCAAGCTAACCATTTAATTGTATTGAGGATTTTTAGTGTCTTACGAGCAAAGCGAAGAAGAACAGGTCGAGGCATTCAAGAGCTGGTGGCGCAAAAATGGCGTGGCGGTCATCGGCGGTTTGGCGCTCGCCATAGCACTAAGCCTCGGCTGGCAGTATTGGCAAGGGCAAAAAGAAGCCCAAGCCGAACGCGCGGGGCAGGTTTTTGCCGAGATGAGCCAGGCGTTGGAAAGCGCAACATTAGCCAACACGGGCCCTGCGGCACCGGATCTGCAAAAGCCACGCGCTTTGGCTGAACAGATTATCAACGAATTTCCCGAGAGTTTTTATGCCGAGCTTGCCGCTTTAAGCTTGGTGCGCATGGATTTGGAGTCTCAACAAGCCGATGCGGCGCGCGCGCGTCTTGAGCACTTGGTCGAGCACGCCAAGAATGAGGCCATCCGCCCGCTGGCGCGTTTGCGTCTTGCGCATTTGCAATGGGGCATCGATCAGGCCGATGCGGCGCTGAAAACCTTGGAAGGCTCTTGGCCAGAGACCTATCTCAGCGATGCGGATGCTCTGCGCGGTGATATTTTAGTCTCTCAAGCGCAGCCCGATGAGGCACGCAAGGCTTATGATGCAGCTTTGGCGCAAGCCACCTTGCTGGGACTCGAAACTGGTTTGTTACGCATTAAACGCGATGATCTTGGAGGCTCTAGCCATGCAACACCTGCCGCACAATAAATCGCTGCCCCCGGCATATCGACCATCGGCACGCCCTCAAACAACACTTTTAGCCGCGTCACTCCTCGCCGTTGCATTTTTGCTCGGCGGTTGTGCGGCCAAAAAAGATCACGTTGACCCACCTGCGCCACTCAAAGAGTTTGTGGCCAGTGTGAGCACACAGGATGTCTGGTCATATGGCATGGGTTCGGCCGATCGCAATGCCCAACTCAGCCTGACCCCTTGGGTAGGTCGCGCGGCAGGTGGTAGCGTGCTGGTCGCCACCGATGCACGCGGTCAGGTTATCGCCTTTGATTCACGCACCGGCGAACAACGCTGGCGCGCAGAGCTGGGCTTTGCGGTCGCGGGTGGTGTTGGAGGTGGCGGGGACAAAGTCATTGTCACCGGACTGCGCGGTGAGGTTGCTGCGCTTGATTTAAGCAATGGCACCCTGCTGTGGAAAGCGGATATCGGCAGTGTGGTGAACGCACCGGCAGCAGTTGGCTCGCTAAGTATTGCTGTGCGCACAGCCGACGGCCGTCTGGTGGTGCTCAATAGCAGCAATGGCGAGCGCCTGTGGTCAGATGCGCGCCCCGTGCCGCCCTTGTCCTTGCAGGGTACCAGTCAACCCATTCTGATGCAGGATGCCGTACTGGCCGGCTTTGATAACGGTGATTTCACTGCGTATGAGCTCGGTAGCGGACGGCGGTTGTTCACTGTGAATGTGGCCTTGCCTAGCGGGCGCAACGATGTCGAACGCATGGTCGATGTGGATAGCTCGCCCTTGTTTGATCGCGGAATCATTTACGCACTGGCCTACCAGGGTCGCTTGGTGGCGATTGATGCCGCCACCGCGCAAGTGGTCTGGGCGACGAAAATGTCCGGCTTTAGCAATATCACCCTGGATACCACGGCGATTTACCTCACCGATGCCAACAGCCATCTTCTGGCGGTTGACCGCCGCACTGGACGCACGCTCTGGTCGCAGGACGCACTGCATGCACGCGGCGTCAGCGCGCCGCTGGTGCTCAATGGTCAGTTAATTGTGGGCGACAAAGAGGGCTATGTGCACTGGTTCGCCACTGAAGATGGCCGTATGTTGGCGCGCACGCGTGCCGCCAACAGTGCCATTCCACGCGCCCCGGTGTCCGATGGCGAGCGTATCTTTATCGAAGCCCGCGAAGGTCGTATCGTGGCGTTTACCAGCAGTGGGACGACCACCCGCAAATAATATCGAACTGATGCACCCCGTCATGAGAAACCTGGCCTTGCCCCTGTGGGCAGGGCTTCTTTGTTTAACCGCTGGCATTATTTTGCCTTGGCAGGCCGGGGTATACCTGCGCAATCACGTGACGGTGACGCTGGAACAACTGGCCAGCAATCTGCATGCTGTGGCGCGCGTGACGGACTATCAGCAAGGCCTATGGCGATCTTCAGCTCAGGTGTCGATCCACTCCACACTTTTACGTGAACCTGTCGATGTGCATCTTGAGATGCGACATGGGCCTTGGCTAGGCTTCAAAACATCCACGCCAACCGCATGGGGCTGGTTTTCCATCCAAACCAACCTTCCCCAGCAAGGCGGCATTAGCCTGTTCCCGGCCCAGCAGGCGGTGGATGCCTGGTTGTACGCTGATATGCTCGGCGTGCTTCATGTAGGCACGCGTCTGCATGGTGCAATACAACCCCTTGGTGAGGAAATACGTCTGCGCTCACTCATGCACAATCATGCCAACCAATGTCGGGGTGAGCTGCGCCTACCGGGCTTTAAATGGCTTGCGCCCACTGGAGATTTGATCGTAGCGGATGTATCTGTGCGCGCCAATTTGCAGCATGAACAAGGCGCACACCAAGGCGACTTCAGCGTCGATGCCCTGAGCGCGGCATGGATTGTGACCCCAAACACGGTTAAGAATCGCCAAGAGCTCATACCCTCCCTCCCTCCTTCGATCTTGATTGAATTGCCACGCATCGACGTGCTACTGACTCAATCCACCCAACTGAGCGCGGCCTGGGCGTCTGCGCGCGGCGTGAATCTCCATGCTTTGGGCCATACTTTGGGTATGCGCAATAACGTCGAACTTGGACGCATGAACTCACGCTTAGGCTGGCGGGATGTGAATTGGAGCGTACTTTGGAGCAGTATGGACACAGGCCAGCTCACGCGTTCCAAAATCCCGGCGCTCAATGCTTTTACCTACGCCCTGGGTGAGGGTGAAATCAGCCTCGAAGCGCTTGAAATCAGTCAGCCGCAGGGGCGAATATTCGTCACCGGGGCATTGCGCACACATACACCAGTGCAAGACTGGCGCGATTTAGAGCTTCATTTACACACCGAGCTCAATCAGTCTGCGCTCGTCACATGGATGCTCGACACAGGCCAGGTAAACAGCCTACAGACCGCTCAGGAGCAGCTGGAAAGCTTGCGTCGACAAGGCTGGCTGGACGACGAGGCGACACCCGGACACCTCAGCACCACACTTGACCTATGGCGCGGTGAAATGAGTCTGTCCAAGCGGCGCGTGCCACTGACTGCCCTGCTGCAATAATGAGCACTCTACCAGGATGCTGAAAAACTCATCCATGAGTTTTTCAGCCATGCCGTGCCCGGTACACGCCCGGACTCGGCATCGTCAAATCAATCACTTACGTGATTGATTTGCGTGCGGGACATCCATGTCCCGCCGTAGCAGGCTGCTGAAATAGGTATTTCAGCAGCCTGCTACGTAGAACACAGTACAATGCACACCAAACCTTTTTGACCGCAGCACAATGAAACCCGTTATTGCCCTCGTTGGCCGACCGAATGTCGGCAAATCTACCCTTTTCAACCTATTGACGCGCTCACGCGATGCCCTGGTCGCTGACCAACCCGGCCTCACACGCGACCGCAAATATGGGAATGCGCGCTTGGATCCACGCGACACCGACGATGGTGCGCATGGTATGCGCGACACCATTCTTATCGACACCGGTGGCTTGTCCGGCGAAGAGGCGGTGCTCGACGAGCGCATGGCCTACCAAACCTGGCGTGCGGTGGATGAAGCCGACGTCATCATTTTTTTGGTGGACGCGCGTGCTGGGCTGACCGCCGCCGACAGCACCGTGGCTGAAAAACTGCGCCGTAAAAACAAGCCGATCGTCCTCGTCGCCAACAAAATGGACGGCGCGGATGAAGCCACCGCCTTTGCCGAATTCAGTCGCCTCGGCATGGGTGAACCCGTGCGCCTCGTGGCCTCGCACGGTCGAGGCCTATCCGCCCTGGCCGAGCGGGTGATTGCCCATCTACCGCCCGCACCTCCCGAAATGGATGACGATGCCATTGATGCGGCGGGCATGAAAGTTGCCATCATTGGCCGCCCCAACGTCGGCAAATCCACCCTCGTCAACCGTCTGCTCGGCGAAGAACGCATGGTCACCATGGACATGCCCGGCACCACCCGCGACTCGGTGTTTATTCCGTGGGAACACAAGGGCAAGCCCGTCACGCTGATCGACACCGCCGGGGTACGCAAACGCGGCCGCGTGGACGATATGATCGAAAAATTCAGCGTGGTAAAAACCCTGCAAGCCATTGATGCAGCACAAGTTGTGTTGTTGATACTGGACGCGCAGGAAGGCGTGGTAGAGCAAGACCTGCACCTGCTCGGCTTTGTGACTGAACGTGGCTGCGCGCTGATTATCGCCATGAACAAATGGGACGGTTTGACCCATGACCAACGTGAACGGGTCAAGACTGAGCTGGATCGCCGCCTCGACTTTATCGACTACGCCGAAGTGGTGTTTATTTCCGCGCTACATGGCTCCAATGTTGGCCTGTTGATGGATAAAGTCGAAAAGGCACACGCTTCCGCTGGCATCAAGCTATCCACCCCGCGCCTGACCGAGTCACTCGAAGTCGCCCAATTCAAACACATGCCACCGCTGATTAACGGCCGACGCATCAAGCTACGCTACGCCCACCAAGGTGGCCGCTTCCCGCCCACGGTCATCATCCACGGCAAACAAACCGACCGTCTACCCGGCTCCTACAAGCGTTATCTGGAAAAATTCTTCCGCGAAACCTTTGAGCTGTACGCCACCCCGGTGCGCCTGATTTTCAAAACTGACGACAACCCCTACCAGACCGGCGACGAACGCAATATCAAGGGCATGATGCAGTACCTCAAAGACAAGCGTGACCGCCGCATTAACAAGGGCAAGGTGGCACGCGGCGAGAAGCCCAAAAAATAAGCCACAGAGGACACAGAGATTTTGTTGATGCCAGATACTCTGTGAACTCTGTGGCTAGAAATATTGGCTACTTCTCATCCGGCACAAACTTCAGCACATTGCCATTGATGCAGTAACGCTTTCCACTGGGTGGCGGGCCATCATCGAACACATGCCCGAGGTGAATCCCCGAACTGGCACTGCGCACTTCCACGCGCTTCATGCCGTGCGCGTTGTCCTCCACCAGCACAATCGAGCCTTCGATCGGGTTAAAGAAGCTCGGCCAGCCGGTGCCACTGTTGAACTTGGTGTCGCTACGAAACAGCGGCGCGCCAGTGATCGGGTCAACGAACATGCCCGGACGTTTTTCATCCAGATGCGAGCCGGTAAACGGGCGCTCGGTGCCCTGCTCAAAGGCAATCTTGCGCTGCTCCGGGGTGAGGAGCTGAAAACCCAACCACTTCCAAAAACGCTCCTTGTCGCCGTTATAACCGGTATAACGCGACACCTCTTTGCCCTTTTCAAACAGCACGATGGTTGGCGTGGCAAACAGTGATTTTTCCAGCGTCCAATCCTTGGGCGGGTTGGGATTGAAAGTGGACACAATCGGCGTAACCGCTTTCCAGCCATCCAGCACCTCGGCATGAAACTGCTTACAGAACGGGCACTCTTCAGCCTCGAACACAATCAACTGACGCTCGAAATGCAGCTTGGCGGCGTCCAGCGGCGCGGGTGCGGGTTTGGCGATCTCACCCGGATAGGCCACCCCCGTGCCCCCCAAGCCACAATACCCGTTCGGATTTTTCTGCAAATAATCCTGGTGATACTCCTCGGCACTGCTGTAATTGCGCAATGGAGCTATCTCGGTCGTAATCACCCCGCGCCCGGCCTTGCTCAAAGCCTGCTGATACGCATCACGCGTTTCCAGCGCCACCGCCTTTTGCGCCGCATCGTGGTAATAAATCACACTGCGATAATTGGTGCCGCGATCATTGCCCTGACGGTCGCCCTGGGTTGGGTCGTGACTTTCCCAAAACTTGATCAATACCGTTTTCAAAGGCACTTTTTGCGGGTCAAAAGTCACTTTAATCACTTCGGCATGGTTGCGCTGCTTGGAGCGCCCGGCCTGAATCTCCTTTTCCAGACCCAATACATCGTAATACCCCGCCTTGGCTGCATCGCCCCCGGCATACCCCGACTCGACGTCCAGTACGCCCGGTATCGCCGCCATGCGCTTTTCTGCGCCCCAGAAACAGCCCATGCCGAGCACGATGGATTCAGTTTGAGGTGCATCCTGCGCCGCCGACACAATAACTGGCATGACCATCATTAAACCTCCCAACAAAACCGCTGATATTCGCTGCAGAAACATCATCGCACACCGCCTGTTTTATATTTGATCATTCACAAAGACAACCTTGGCAAGCCGATGGTTCATGGCAGATGAAGCTGCTCGTGAACCACCAAAGCTACCTGCGTCAGTTCGGCTTTATCCGCACCTGCGGAAATCGCATAACCGACGCCGTGATCTATCCAGAAAAATACCCCGATCGGCCCGATCTCCGCGAATTGAAACGCAGTCTCCTTGTCATCGCCCGTCTCGCGGGAAACGTACAGGGTGAGGCGCTTGCCCGAAGCATCGTGGTACATGAATTGCGCGACCGGGCCTTTGTCACCGGGCAACAGACGACCGCCGATCAGCTCATAACCCAGACTTCCCAGCTTGGGCGGCTTGAGATTCGAACCCAGGCGTTTGGATAACCAGGAAACCAGCTGATCCTCCTGGTCTGCGCTGATTTCAACCGGACGGCGCACATCCGGGCTGTATACCGCATGAGCGACGGCCGCGCGCCGGGCAAGCCCCGTATCGGATATGGCAACCGGTGTCATCTCCAGGGCGGGCGGGAGAGCGGGAACGACGGCCTCGGTACGCGCCGTCTGCACCAGCTGCATCTCGCCGCGCAATGTCCAGCCCAGCACGCTCCCCATCCCCACGGCCGCCAGCATGGCCGCCGCACGGAAAAGCTGTATACGCCCCCCCGCTTGAGCAGGCCGAACAACCGCCTTGAGCGACTCCGGCAGCGGCTCATCCAACACAGGCGCGAACAAGGCTTGCAAGGCCTCGTTCTGTCTGCGGTAGCTGCGCAAGCGCGCCGCCTCCAGCGGATGCCCGGCCAGCCAATTATCCACCTCGGCACGACGCCCCGGCGCCAGCCGGTCATCGACATAGGCCTGCAAATCATCTTCACGAATCGGTAAGCCTTTCATTTCACTACCTTTAACGACACAACGCGTTGCCGCCCCTCCATCAATTCACGCAGACGCTCGCGCCCTCTGGACAAGCGCGACATCACCGTACCCACCGGAATGCCTAGCGCCGTAGCCACATCCTTGTAAGCCAACTGTTCAAGCCCCACCAGCAGGATCACCTCGCGCTGCTCGGCGGGCAACATTCGCAAAGCGGCTTCAAGGTCATACACGTCCGTCATGCACTCCTGAGCGGGAGCGACCGGAAACTCAAGCGCGTGCTCGTCCAGCGACAAGGTCTCCTCTGGCAATCGGCGACGCTGGTCGATGAAAATGTTGTGCATGATGCTGAACAACCAGGGTCGGAGCTCCATATCGCGCCGCCAAAGATGCAGCTTCCGCCACGCCCGCTCCAAGGTGTCCTGCACCAAATCGTCCGCCTCGCCGCGCGCGCCCAGCAAGGCGCGCGCATAACGGCGCAGGCGCGGTATGCAGGCTCTGATGTCCTCGTTCGGCTTCATTGCTTCGCCCATGATTTTTGACTCTGATCTTAAATAATCAATCAACCATGCCGCCAAGGGCGTTCAAGCTCAGGCTGTTTACCACGCATTGAAAAATAGTCACGATGTTTATCTCCGGCTGAAAGGATGAGGCTTCGGCGTGACGAATAGCGCGCCACACCCACGTATACGCACGGCGTAAGGCGCTTATTCCCCTATGTCGCGAAAAAAATTCATGGGAATAACTCAGCTCGCCACAGCGTACACACGGATGTGGGGCGCAAGCCATCACATCCCCCAACTCAATCGGAGAAAAAGCACCATGCACAAGCGTATTCCATCCTTTGCACTTCTGTTCGTCAGCCTAGTCCTGTCCATCGGCGTGGCGCAGGCCGAAACGCTGAAGATTTACGGCCCGGGCGGCCCGGCTCCCGCCGTCAAGGAACTGGCGAGCGCCTTCGCCAAGGAAAAGGGCATCGAGGTCATCGTGACCGCCGGGCCGACGCCCGGCTGGCTTGAACAGGCCAAGAACGACGCCCATCTCATTTTTTCCGGCTCGGAAAACATGATGAGCAGCTTCATCGCCGCCTTCACGGGGCAAATCGATGAAAAAACCGTCGAACCGCTCTACCTTCGCCCCTCCGCCATTCTCGTGCGCAAGGGCAACCCCAAGTCCATCAAGGGGCTGCGCGACCTCGCCAAGCCCGGCATGAAGATCATGGTCACCGAGGGCGCAGGACAGGTCGGCATGTGGGAGGACGCCGCAGGACGCAGCGGAGAAATTGATCTGCTCAAAGGCTTTCGCAGCAATATCGTCGCTTTCGCCCCCAACTCCGGCCTGGCGCGCAAGCGCTGGATCGAACAGGCCGACATCGACGCCTGGCTGATCTGGACCCACTGGCAGATCAATAACCGCGACATCGCCGACATGGTTCCGGTCGAGCCGGAGTTGACCATCTGGCGCGCCACCGATATTGCCATGACCACGCGCGGTCGGGAACTCAAGGCCGCAGCGGAGTTCATCGACTACCTCAAATCGGCTCAAGGCGAAGAAGTTTTCAAGCGCCAGGGCTGGACACGCTGAGCGTCCTGTCCATCTCCCAATTAACTCTGCAAAGGTGAAACACCATGCAACACATGAACCTCAAATGGCTCGCGCCGCTGGCCGTAACACTGACATTGGCATCCATCCTGAGCGCCTGCGGTGGTGACAATGCGCCCGCCACACTGGCAAGCGGCCAACCCGTACCGCCAGGAACGACGACGGAAACCAGCCAAAACTACAATCGCGTCGTGGTGCAGGCCAAGGCGCCGGGCACTGGCGACTTTATTGCCGACAGCGACCTCGGTGTCATTCTCGGCGCGCAATCCAGCCGCCTGACGCTGTATGTCTTTTCCAAAGATGCACCGGGAAAATCGGTATGCAATATCAGCACATCCTCGCAGTGCGCCAATGTCTGGCCGCCACTGTTTGCCGATAACAGCGCCAAGGAGGAAGGGGACTATTCCATCATCAAACGCGACGACGGGGCGCGGCAGTGGGCCTATCGCGGCTATCCGCTGTATTTCTTCAACGGCGATGCCAGTCATCCCGCCGATACCGCGCCCGGTGATAACTACGGCTTCCTGGTCAACAACGTCTGGTTCGTGGTGCGACCCGACCCGTTCCAGGCCGGCAAAGCCCTTGGTACAGAGGTATGGCTCGGCAAGGGCAGCATTCTTGATTTCAAGGTCAACGATGAGCAAATTTCCATCACCAACCCGCTGGCGCAGATCAACTCAGGTCAAAGACGCAGTGTCGAAGGCATGACGCTGTACATTTTCGCCAATGACAAGGGCGATGGCGTATCTGCCTGTAATGGCGGCTGCGCAACCAAATGGCCGCCGCTGTATGCCGACCTTTTCAGTATTCCACCAAGCAAGGATTTCTCGCTGATCCAACGCAACAACGGGACGAGTCAGTGGGCTTACAAGGGCAAGCCGCTATATTTCTGGTATCAGGACGCCCAGCCCGGAGACGCTCTGGGGGTCACGGTTGCCAACTGGTTCCTGGCGACACGCTAAAATCAGGGCTTAAGACAATCCGGCAAGTCTTCATCGGCTTGCCGGCGAGATTTCGAACAGACCCTTAGCGCTTTTCAGCACCACCCATGCCTACTCTTAGTAAATGCTGATTTATTCCATCCATGGAATAAATCAGCTCGCTCATCGCGGCACATGTCCGCGATAGCTCTTATGAATCAAAGGCTTACGTCCTTGCTCATATTAGGGCATCCTGCCCCAAGCGGGAAACACTGAATAACTCAGCGTTTCCCTTATTTCATCGACATCGCAGGTAAACCCGAAATGGTAAAAATCGCAATTCTGTATCCCAACAATCAAGGCGCTCGGTTTGATTTCGCCTACTACACGGACGTCCACATGCCCCGATCCATTGATCTTTTGAGCGCACACCCCGGCTTTCACGCGGTCTCGGTCGAGCGAGGCATCGGCTCCGCCCCGGGGGCGGAGCCTGCGTATATTGCCATGTGCCAATTCACCTTCAACTCGATTGATGATTTCATGGCAGCGTTCTTGCCCAATGCGAGCGAGCTTCAAGGCGATATGTCAAATTTCACCGATATTGAGCCGCTCATCCAGTTCAATGAGATTCTTATCGCTCGCCAGCAGGTTGTTGAAAGATGATGAGCATGGGATACAGGATACAATCGCGCGTCCACCCTTCAGTCTCGCGAATACTCTCATGCTGCGCATTATCACCGCCAACCTCAACGGCATCCGCTCCGCCGCCAGCAAAGGCTTTTTCGGCTGGCTGCCCACGCAAAACGCCGACATCGTTTGCCTGCAAGAACTCAAGGCGCAGGTCGAGCAAATCAGCGACCCGCTGTTCTGGCCGGAGGACTACCAGTGCTACTACGAACCGGCCGAACGCAAGGGCTACAGCGGCGTGGGGCTGTACGCGCGCCGCGAGCCGGATGATGTGATTGCTGGCTTTGGTGTGGACGAATTTGACCGTGAAGGCCGCTATATCGAGGCGCGGTTTGGCCAACTCAGCGTCATTAGCCTGTATGCGCCCTCGGGCTCCGCCGGGCCGGAGCGTCAGGCCAGCAAGGATCGCTTTCTCGACGTATTCCCGCACAAAATGCACGAACTCAAGGACGCAGGGCGCAGCGTAATGATCTGCGCCGACTGGAATATCGCGCACAAACCCATCGACCTGAAAAACTGGCGCGGCAACCAGAAAAACTCTGGGTTTTTGCCGCATGAGCGCGCCTGGCTAGATGCGCGCTATGACGAAGATGGCTGGGTGGATGCCTTCCGCGTGGTGAATCAGGAGGAAGACCAATACACCTGGTGGTCGAATCGCGGGCAGGCTTGGGCGAAAAATGTCGGCTGGCGTATCGACTACCCAATGGTCACACCTGACCTAAAAGACAAGGTACTGGCCGCGTCCATCTGGAAAGACAGCCGTTTTTCAGACCATGCGCCTTTGATTATGGATTACGACTTGCCGCCGTTATGAACCAACTGGCTCGACCCACTCCGCTTCAGGCTTCGCCTCCAGTGCCACAATGCGTAGCCCATCGCCCCCGCACTCCACGCGTGCCTCACCACCACCCTCCAGGTTGCCGAAGAGCAGTTCCTCCGCCAAGGGACGTTTGATCTGTTCCTGAATCAGCCGCGCCATAGGGCGCGCGCCCATTTGCGGGTCATACCCTTTGGTAGCCAGCCAAACGCGCGCCTCTTCGCTGACATGCAGGTGCACGCCCTTGGCTTCAAGCTGGTGCTCAAGTTCCAGCAACAACTTATCCACCACCTGGGCAATATCGCGCTCAGACAAAGGATTGAAAAGAATCGTGGCATCCAGTCGGTTGCGGAATTCAGGCGAGAAGCCACGCTTGATAACCTCCATGGCATCACCGCTGTGATTTTGGCGCGTGAATCCCACCGAGGCGCGCGACGATTCCTGTGCGCCGGCATTACTGGTCATAATCAAAATCACATGACTGAAATCAACCTCACGCCCGTTGGCATCGGTCAGTTTGCCGCGATCCATGACCTGCAACAGCACATTGAACAGATCAGGGTGCGCCTTTTCAATTTCATCCAGCAACAGCACCACATGCGGCTGCTTGTGTACCGCCTCGGTCAACAAACCGCCGCTCTCATGCCCGACATAGCCCGGCGGCGAACCGATCAGACGTGAAATCGAGTGCCGCTCCATGTACTCGGACATGTCAAAACGCAACAGACCGATACCCAGCAGCCGCGCAAGCTGGCGTGCCACCTCGGTCTTGCCCACGCCGGTCGGCCCCGCGAACAGGAAGGAGCCGATCGGCTTGTCCGACGGGCGCAGCCCCGAGCGCGCCAGCTTGATCGAAGTCGCAAGTTGCTCCACCGCCGCATCCTGCCCGTACACCACCATGCGCAGATTGCGTTCCAAATTGCGCAGCATGTCACGGTCGGTGCTGGAGACCTGCTGCTCAGGGATGCGCGCCATGCTGGCCACCACCTTCTCCATTTCCGCCGCGCCGATCACTGCATCCAATTGCCCGGCCAGCCGCGCACGCGCACCGGCCTCGTCCATCACATCAATCGCCTTATCCGGTAAATGACGATCGTGAATATGCCGCTCAGACAGGGTCACCGCCGCTTGCAAGGCTTCATCGGTATAGCTCACCGCATGGTGTACCTCAAAACTTGGACGCAGGCCTTTGAGAATCGCCAACGTTTCCTCAACACTCGGCTCCGGCACATCAATCTTCTGGAAACGGCGCGCCAGCGCGGCATCTTTCTCGAAAATCTGGCGGAACTCGTTGTGCGTGGTGGAACCGATGCAGCGCAAGCCCTTGGCAAGCGCAGGCTTAATCAGATTCGAAGCATCCATCGCCCCGCCGGAAGCTGAACCCGCGCCGATAATGCTGTGAATTTCATCAATGAACAACACGGCACCCGGCATGGTGGCCAGCTCGCTCAATACACCCTTGAGCCGCTTTTCAAAATCACCGCGATACTTGCTACCCGCCACCAGCGCACCCAAGTCCAAACTGTAGATCACGCTCTTTTCCAGTGCTGCGGGCACTTCTTCCTGCACGATCATGCGCGCCAGTCCTTCGACAATCGCTGTTTTGCCAACACCTGCTTCACCGATCAGCAAAGGATTATTCTTACGCCGACGGCACAACACCTGTGCCACACGCTCAAGCTCCGCCGCGCGCCCAATCAGCGGATCAATCCGCCCCTCGCGTGCCATTTGATTAAGGTTGACCGCGTATTGCTCCAGCGCTGAAGCCTGCTCCTTACCCGCTTGCCCTGACTCATCCTGAGCTTGCTGCGCGGAATTTTGCTGGTTTTCTTCTGGCTCACTGCCGCCATGCGACATATAACGCAACACATCAAGACGGCTGATGCCCTGGCGCTTAAGCAGGTAAACCGCATGCGAATCCTGTTCGGCAAACAGCGCCGCCAGCACATGCGCCCCGGTGACGCTTTGCTTGCCGGCGGCTTGCACCTGCACTACGGCACGCTGCAACACGCGCTGAAAGCCCAGCGTGGGCTTGGCATCGTCCTTGTCATCCTCGGCGATACGCGGCATGGTTTCTTCGAGAAAGCTTTCGAGCTCCAGCTCCAAACGTTCGATATCCGCCCCGCAACCTTGCAACACCGGGCGCGCCTCTGCGTCGAGCAGCAGGTAGCGCAACAGTACTTCCAACGTGACATATTCAAAATGTTGGATTTTGGCAAAGCGAAAAACCTGATTGAGGGTTTCTTCCAATGACTTACTTAACATGCGCACACCCCCGTTTTACCTGTCGACCGGCTCAGACACAGCAAGCAAGGGATAGTCATTCTCCCGTGCCCACTCCACCACCAAGGCCACCTTGGTTTCTGCCACTTCGCGGGTGTAAATCCCGCACACACCGCGCCCTTTTTGATGCACATCCAACATGACTTGCACCGCGCGCTCATGCGGCATCCGAAACACTCGCTCCAGCACCAGAATCACAAACTCCATCGGCGTAAAGTCATCATTCAACAACAACACGCGAAACATGGGCGGCGGTTCCAGTGCCTGCTCCAGGAGCTCTTCCTCAGGAGCATAGCCCACATCATCCGCTGGTATATGCCGTTGATCCATTCGAGTATCCATCCGTTAACCCAAACACTTCTTAATGCAGCACGCCATACTGCGATTGGATGAGCGTCTTCGAGATGCCTGACGACACCCCGGCCGACACCGCTACACCCAAACGTGCCAGCAAGCGATCCAACACACTGGCTTCGGTTGTCACATCCACCACTTTTTCAACTTTCACCACATCACGCGCCACGCTTTCCACATCGCCCAAACCATCGATCAGCCCAAGCCCAACCGCCTGCTGTCCCGTCCAGATCAGACCGGAAAACAAGCCTTGCGTTTCGAGATTCAGGCGCTCACCACGACCGTCCTTGACCGCCTTGATGAATTGCTGGTGCACCTCGTTTAGCAACCCTTCCATATGGGCTTTTTCTTCCGGGTTCACTGGCACGAATGGGCTGAGCAGGGCTTTGTGATCGCCTGCTGTTAACTCCCGGTATTCAATACCGAGCATTTTCATAGCATCAACCACGCCAAAACCATCCATGCGCACGCCAATCGAACCCACAATACTGGCCTGATCGGCATAAATCGCTGTGGCACCTGCTGCGACGTAATAGCCACCGGAGGCCGCCATTTCCGACACCACTGCATACAGCGGCTTATTCGGATATTTGGCGCGCAAACGCAGCATCTCTTGATAAATGTAATTCGACTGCACCGGGCTACCGCCAGGACTGTTAATGCGCAAGATGACCGCTTTGGAGTGATCGCTCTCAAAGCCTTTGCGCAAACCTTCAATCACGATATCCGCATTGGCCGAGGTATCGTCCATAATCGGACCGTCCAAGGTCACCAGCGCGGTAAACGGCTCATCGGACAGTGAGCTCTCGGTCGAACCACCAATGATCGCCCCCAACAGCAGCAGCAAGTAAGCAAGAAACGCCAACTTGAAAAAAACACCCCAGCGCCGCGCCCGGCGCTGTTCGACCAGACTGCTTTCGGCCAGGCGAGTCAACAACTCGCGCATCCACGCATCCGCATCCTTTTTGCCACCCTTGCCATCCAAGCCAAGCTCTTCATCGTGGCGAAATGCACTCATCTTTTCTAATTCACTCATTGCCTTCATTCCCTACATCATTCAAAGCGGCTGTAATTCAAAAGGACGCATCCACGCCGCCAAAGCATACAAATCATCCACCAAGGCCACGGGCTGACTGGCGGCCAAAGCCTCGTGCCCATGCGCACCGTGCGTAACGCCCACGGCAGGCACACGCGCATGACGCGCCATGTCCAAATCGAATTGAGTATCTCCGACCATCAAACACTGAGCAGGTTCAGCCTGCGCCTCGAACATCAGTTCACGCAGCATCAACGGATCGGGTTTGGATAAGGTTTCTTCCGCACAACGTGTGGCAAAGAAATAGCGCCCCAAGCCGGTGGATTCGAGCACTTCATTCAAACCACGCCGACTTTTGCCCGTGGCCACGCTCAACCAAAATCCGCGCACTGCCAAATCGGCCAACAGATCCTCCGCACCGTCGTAAAGACGCATGGGCGTGGGATCAAGCTCGAAGTAATACTGCTGATAAACCTGCGCCAGGCGCTTTTGCACTGCCGAATCAAGCTCAGGAAACAGGGCATCTGCCGCTTCCGGCAGGCCCAGGCCGATAACTGCCATAATTGATTCCGGCGGCAATACCGGCAGACTCAACGTGCGCATCGCATTTTGAAAGCTGCTCACAATGCGCTCGGTGGAATCCATCAACGTGCCATCCCAGTCGAACATCACCAGCTTCAAGTGGGAAGGCTCAGGTGAAGGTGTGGGCACTCTCATCGCTCACCCCGCCCCTGCGTTGGAACGCCGCGCTGCAAGGTATCCAACACACTCGCCAGCTCATCGGGCAAGGGTGCCTGCACGCGCAAGGTCACGTCGCTGACCGGGTGCATCATGTCGAGTTGCTCGGCGTGCAGGAATACCCGCTTAAGACCGAGGGTTTTCATCTGCCGGTTAAAGCCTTCATTGCCATATTTTTCATCGCCCGCCAGCGGATGCCCCAAGTGTTGTGCATGTACGCGAATCTGATGGGTGCGCCCGGTCTCGATTTCAACCCGCGCCAGACTGGCAAACGAGCCATACCGTTCAATCAAGCTAAACAGGCTCACCGCATCCTTGCCCTGCGGATCGACTTTTACCATGCGCTCGCCGCCCTGCAACTCACTGCGCAACAAACGCGCATCCACGCGCAGCACCACATTGCGCCCACCGCCGCGTGGTGCATTTTTCGCCTGGCTTTTGAAGGCATCACCCTGCAACAGCGCCAGATAAGCCTTGCGCGCCGTACCCGCCACCAATTGGCGCTGCACGCCCAACAGGGCTTCACGATTTTTGGCCAACACCAAACAGCCGCTGGTGTCACGATCCAGCCGGTGTGCCAGCTCCAAACCGGGCAGATGCGCCCACGACGCGCGCGCCAACTCAATCAAACCGTAAGGCACACCACTACCCCCATGCACCGCAAGGCCGGGGGGTTTGTTCAGAATCAGCACATCATCATCTTCGTACAACACAATATCGCGCATCGAAGCCACGCGCGCGGGCGGAAGTTCGGGTGCCTCCTGCTCGCTCATGCGCACCGGCGGAATGCGCACCACATCCCCAGCCGCAATGCGCGACAAAGGCTTGACCCGTCCTTTGTTAATGCGCACCTCACCGGTGCGCACCATGCGATAAATGCGACTTTTTGGCACACCCTTAAGTTGCGCCAGCAGATAATTATCCAAGCGCTGCCCTGCCTCATGTGCACCGATGGTCACAAAACGTGCAGCCGATACCGGCGCGTCATCACGCTCGGGCGCGTCGCTCTCGTCAGATGCCGCCATATCAATAAAATCGTCGTCGATGGAACTCATAGCCTTGTTAACTGATTGGAATGGGCTTAATGATAGCCCATTCCCTCCCCCAGACGGGGTGAGTCATTGCCGCGCTGTAACGATATTGCTATATTCGGAGCCGTTCTTGTGTTCAGCAGGCTCTGTCGCGGTGACATTTGCGTGACATGTGTGAACGACAAGACGAGAGATAGCGATATATGCAGTTTCCAAAGCGCGCATTTTGAGTGCGCGACTTTAAAAGCTTGGGGCAGGAGGCCTATGAGCACCCCACGAGACAACCACCCTTTAAAGCTGGTTGTCTTAAAGCAAGTGATGACAGCCAAAATGCCCTCAACGGCATTGACGATTGACGTATTACTTGCACCCATGAATGCCTGCCGAGAATGGACAAGGCAGGCAACATACAAAAATGATAAAGAACCCCCAACACATGACCGCTGGACATCTGACTCTCGTCTGCCTACTCGCGCTGCTCCTCCCACTGATTCACTGGGTGATTCAAGGCTGGATGCGCGGCGCGTCCGCACGACCAGCGTTTGTGGTGACCTTGCCTCGACACAGCACCAACACCACGGTCGGCTCCGGCTCGACCCTGGCGTTGGCGCAGGTGTTCAGCTCATATTTCAGAGAACAACCGCATGAAGCGAATGCTCATCAATGCCACCCACGCCGAGGAACTTCGCGTTGCCCTCGTGGATGGTCAGACACTTTACGATATCGATATCGAAACACCTTCGCGCGAGCAGAAAAAATCCAATATTTACAAAGGCACGATTACCCGCGTCGAGCCTAGCCTCGAAGCCGTTTTCGTCAACTATGGCTCCGATCGCCACGGTTTTCTGCCGTTTAAGGAAATTTCGCGCAGCTATTTCAACCCGGAGGCGGTGGACGATAAAGGCCGCCCGATCATCAAGGATGCCCTGCGCGAAGGTCAGCAAATCCTGGTGCAAATTGACAAGGAAGAGCGCGGCCAAAAAGGCGCTGCACTCACCACTTTCGTTAGTCTCGCTGGGCGCTATCTTGTCCTGATGCCCAACAACCCGCGTGCGGGTGGCGTATCGCGCCGTATCGAAGGCGAAGACCGTGCCGAACTGAAAGAAGCCATGGCTGCGCTGAATGTTCCCGAAGGCATGGGCATGATTATCCGCACCGCCGGTGTCGGGCGCAGCGCGGAAGAGTTGCAGTGGGACTTGGACTATCTGCTCAGCGTGTGGCAGGCGATTGAAGGCGCAGCCAAGGAACGCAATGCACCGGTACTGATTTATCAGGAAAGCAGCCTGCTGATCCGTGCGCTGCGCGATCACCTGCGCGATGATATTGGCGAAATTCTGATTGACGACGACGCGACCTATCAACAAGCCATCGAGTTTGTGAATCAGGTCATGCCGCACAACATTCGCCGCCTGAAGCTGTACCAGGATCGCGTGCCACTGTTTTCGCGCTACCAGATCGAAAGCCAGATCGAGTCCGCCTATGGGCGCAAGGTCACCCTGCCCTCCGGTGGCGAACTGGTGATTGACCAATGCGAAGCCCTGACCGCGGTGGACATCAACTCCGCGCGCGCCACCAAGGGCGAGGACATTGAACAGACCGCGTTCAATACCAACCTGGAAGCGGCGGACGAAATCGCTCGTCAAATTCGCCTGCGCGACCTGGGCGGTTTGATCGTGATCGACTTTATCGACATGGCGCCGACCAAACATCAACGCGAAGTGGAAAACCGCCTGCGCGATGCGCTGAAAATGGATCGTGCGCGTGTGCAACTGGGGCGTATCTCACGCTTTGGCCTGCTGGAAATGTCACGCCAGCGCCTGCGTCCTTCGCTGGAAGAGTCTACTCAGCACGTCTGCCCGCGCTGTCATGGCCAAGGCACCATTCGCGGCACCGAATCGCTCGCGCTGTCTGTGCTGCGTTTGATTCAGGAAGACCTGCTGAAAGAAAACACCGGGCGCATCGTGGCGCAACTACCGGTCGCTGTAGCCGCCTATTTGCTCAACGAAAAACGCGATGCTATCCGGCGCATGGAAGACGATTACCGCGTGAACGTGGTGCTGATTCCCAACCCGCAAATCGAATCACCCAACTTCCGCATTGAGCGCGTGCGTCGCGGCGAAGCCGACAGCTTGAGCCAAGGTTACGATTTCATCGAGCACCCGCAGGATGCGCACGAGACGGCTGAAAGTGCCCGTCCAAGTTCGCGTCCATCCTCACGCCCTGCCGCCCCACGCCCGGCGCGCGAGATCAACACCGAGCCAATGGTGAAGGTTGTGCCGGTGGCGGCTCCACCGGCCAGCCCTGTGAAACGCACTGAAGCTGCGCCACGCCATGAGCCCGCGACTACGGCCACGCAAGAAACAGGCATTCTCAAGCGTATCTGGAGCTTCTTGTTCGGAGCCGAAGCCAAGCACCCGAATGTGCAGGATAGCCGTTCGGGTCATCAGGCTCGCGACAACCGTTCGGGCAAAGGCGGTCGCACTGAGCGCGAGCGTGGCGATATTGAAAGCGACGAGCGCGATGCCGCACCACGCAGCAATGGCCGCTCGCGCGACCGTCAGGAGGGTGCTGAACGCAACAAACCCGCTCTCGCGCCAGTACCGCGCGGCAGCGTGCCGCCGCGTGAGCCGCGTCCTGCACGTCGTCGTCCCGAACCCGACGCTTATGACAATACACCGCTGGAAGGTGCAGAAGCTGAACGCATTGCGCAGCAATTGACCGCACCCTTGGCAGCGCCGCCCAAGCCGGTGATTGATATTGCCGCCAAGAAAAGCATTGCGGAACAGTTTCCACCAAACGCCGCCACACGCCTGGAAGCAGGTGACCGAGTTGTCGGCGGTCATGAGGTGATTCGTAGCGCACTGGCATCGCTAAGCATTGTCGAAATGCAGGCTGACGACAGCAACGAGTCAAGCCAAGAGCATATTGTTGAAGTCAGCGCACCCGAAGCAGCCGTTGAAACTCAAGCAGTTGAAACCCATGCTGAGGCAAGTACGCCTGAATCTCATAAGGTTGTGCATCAAGAGGTTGCCATGGTCGGGACGGCCATAGTCGAGACAGCCACGGTCGAAACAACAGGCGAAGCCATCGTTGAGCCTACGCAGCTTGCTACCGAAGTGCCCATTGAGGTGGCTGCTGAAATGGCTGTCGAAGCGCCCATTGAAAGGCTCGCTGAAGAAACCGTCGCAATGGATCTGGCACCCGTGCCCGTGCCCAATGATGTTCACGACATTGAACCTGACATTGAGCCTGCGTCCATTGCCGTAGAGGACGTCCAGGCTCAACACCTCGACGTTCCTGCTGAAACGCCACACGAACCTGCTGAAGCTGAAGAAAAGCCACAGCAAGACGATCAGGAAACGGTTAAAGCCACAACGTAAGCGATCGTTTAACCAATAAAAAACGCCAGTTCAAGCGGAGCGTCTCTGCCTTGAACTGGCGTTTTTTTGTGTCTGCTCAGCGGGTTTTTACAAAACGAAGGTTTGGCGGACAGTCGCTGCCGACTGCGCGGCTTTTTGATCCCCCTTGGCCGGGAGGGTCAAACCGCATGGATGCGGTTTGAGGCCTGTCGGGGCAAGGATGCCCCGTACAGGCCGACCCTTCGATGGCCATGTCGGGCACGGGAACCCCGCAGGGGCGCGGTCTCGGGGGTGTGTTCTTTTGGTTACTTTTCTTGCACAAACAAGAAAAGTGACTCGCCCGTTGCCACCTTGATTGGCAACGAAGTTTCTACGTCAAGACGGGCGAAAAAGCCCACCAGCCGTTCCAGGACGGTGGCATTGTTTCGCCCGTTTCCAGTGTGCGACTTCGCACATGGCATGTTGGATACGGGCGAGTAACTTTCTTTGCTTGCACAAAGAAAGTCACCAAAGAAATGCACCCCAGTGAAACCGCCCTGCGGGCAAGCCGTGGACCGACCTGCTCCAGCCGGGTCGCCTCAAAACGCGACATCCATGTCGCGACGAGGCTAAATTCGCCATCCATGGCGCTTTTACCCAGCTTCCGCAGGCCAGTCCACGGCGGCTTCAAAGGGGAATCAAATCCTGCCACTCGCGTTGGCGAATCCGCCAAACCTTCGTTTTGTAAAAACCGTCTCAGGACGCCTGGCGTCCCGCCTTCACCCACGCATCCAACAAGGTGTAACTCACCGCCAGCACCACAGGACCAACAAATATCCCCACTAAACCAAAGCTCAACAGACCACCGATCACGCCGGCAAAGATCAACACAATCGGCAAATCTGCACCTTGTTTAATCAAGAATGGGCGGATGAAATTGTCCATCGTCGTCACCACAATCGACCAGATGAGTAGAAAAATCCCCCACCCCGTATCTCCCGACCAAAAAAGCCACCCCACCGCCGCAAACATCACCAAGCCAGCCCCGATTTGGGCAATACACAGCAAAAAGATCAGTGCCGTTAACAATACCGCCATCGGAATGCCAGCAATGGCCAAACCAATGCCCCCAGCCACTGCTTGCAATAAGGCGGTCAACACCACACCCAAGGCCACGCCGCGAATCGCCTGTCCCACCAACACCACCGCGCCTTCACCACGCTCGCCGCCCAGACGCGAACCAAAACGCCGCATCCACACTGCCGCTTCGTCGCCCGTGACATAAAGAATGGCGCTGATGACCACAATCAGCAAAAACTGCATAAATAACAGGCTCAAATCCCCCGCCTGCGCGGCAAACCATTTGGTAATACCCTCGGCATGAGGAATCAGCTTAGGTGCAATATCCTCCAAACCGCTTGCCACATAGCTCTGCCAAAAAGTTTGTAACCTGTCACCAATCAAAGGTAGCGTTGCCACCCACTCAGGTGGCGGCGGCACGCGGCTCTCAGCCAGCCATTTTGCCCAGCCGACAATCTTGTCGGAGTTTTCCACAACAGCGGCAATCGCCATGGACAGCGGCAAGACCAGCATCAGCAAGATGCTCAAACTCATCACCGCAACCGCAAGCGAGCGCTTATTCCACAACCCCGCTTGCAGCTTGAGCATCAGCGGCCAAGTCGCCACCACGATCATGGTGGCCCACAGTAAAGCCGATAGAAATGGCTTGAGCACCCAAAACGTGGCCAGCAACAAACCGCCGATAAACAGCACGGCCAATGTTATTTGAGTTAAATCACGCGGATTGGAGTTCATGATAAGCGCCCTTGGTTTGGCGCAAGATTACACGGAAACCCTACATCTTATCGATGGGCAGGAAAGCTCTTTTTCAAAACCCGGTTGGAACACCCTCTTGGCTTTGCGCGACAAACTCCCCGTGATAGCGATAAATCAGGCCAAATAAAGGGTGCGTCAGGCGAAAATCCATGGCGAAACCAGCTTCATTGAGCGCCGTTTCCACAATGGTGGTATGCCCCAGCAGCGCTTCGGGCAGGGGCAGACGCAGTGTGCCCAGCTGCAGCACGAAATGCCGTCCGCTGTAGTGCAATTGTCCGTCAATCACCTCGACCGCCATGCGTAATCCCAAAAGTGGATTGACGAATTCGATCAGCTCGTTGCCGCCGGGATAAACCCAGCGGCTGCGGAATGCCACCGTACGGCCGTCGGCAAAAAGTACCCGACGATGCCAATGTTGCTGCCCTTGCTCATTCATGCGTTTTTCAACCGTGGCAGGTAACGCCTGTCCCCGACGGTGAATCAGCGCCCCCATACCGTGCAGCAGCCACAGGAACGGACTCATGCCAGCTGGAAACTCGATGTCGAGCCGCCCCAAGTCGGTGTTGTCCTGCGCCTGATAATGAGCGCGCAAGGCAGGGGGTAGGGACGCCCACTGTTCACCTAGTGCTTTTTGCATCAAAGAAATCGCTATCATTTTTTCAGCCTCCGAATTGCGGTTTGAATACCATCAGCAATACGACCAGAGCCACCGCGATAAAAGCTGGCCAGCCGAGCCAAAACCACAGCCGTGCGTCACGCCAGTAGCGTTCGGGCAACGCTTGACCCGTCTCGCGGGCACGTGCGGAATCGTTGCGCATACGAATCTGCAAGGCGACCACCGGCAGCCAGCACATCCCGGCCAGGACATACAAGGCAAGGCTCCAGGCCAGCCAAGGCGTGGACAGCGGCAGATTGAGCAGGTGAGCGAGCCAGATGCCGGTCAGCGGTTGCAGCACGATCGTCGGCGTGGTGAACAACCAGTCGGCGAGCACTACATGCCGGTTGGTGACCGCAATGGCATGCACATCGCCATCGCGGTCGGTCATCCACTTGTAGAACGCGCTTCCCAGCTTACGCAAAACCGCCCCAGCGGCGTTCAAGCGCCTCGCCGTACTCGGTGTACTGTCTTCGGCGCTTTGCCTTGCTGGAACACTTTTGCGTAAGTCCTACAGAAACTCACGAAAGCTGAGCGGTGGTCGCCCCAACAGCGCGGCAAAAGCTGCGGGGTCAGCGCTATTCCCCGCTTCGAGCATGCGTAGCGTGTCACTACACAACATGCTGCTGGGAAACCTGTCGCCCAGGCGTGCCGCAAGTTTCACGAGACCGCGCGGTAGTGGCAGCACACGCGCGGGCTTTCGCCCCAGCTGGCTACGGTAGCTGGCCAGCAAGCCACCCAGATCAACCGCCTCCGCGCCAACCGCCGCCACACCGAGCTGCTTGGGCTGCGTATTACCCAGCCAACGAACAATGGCCTGCGTGATGTCGTCAATGTGTACCGGTTGCACGCGGGCATTGAGTCCCCCAGGCAGAGCCAATAACGGCAGACGAGCCAGACGCAGGAACAGGCGTGTACTGGCTCCCCCCGCGCCGTGAATCAGCGAAGGGCGCAATATCAAAGAACGCAGCGCATCGGGCAGGGATTGCAGATGGCGCTCGGCGGCCTCGCGACTGCTGAAATAACGGGTCGCGAGTTGCCCACCCACACCCAGCGCAGAGAAATGTACGATGCGCGACACCCCAGATTCGGCACAGGCCGTAAACAGCGCGCGCGGCACGCGATCGTGAATAAGTGCCATCGGCGTGGTCGGTGTATCGCGCAATACGCCGACCGCGTTGACGACTGCATCGACACCCGCAAGACGCGCTTGCCACAGTTCGACCTCTGTATCGCGCGTGAAGTCTATTGCGACGTCCCGCGCCGTAAGCGGGCGACGCACGCCACGCAGCACCTCGTGTTTGGCTGCGCTCAAGGCCTGCTCCAGATGCCGCCCCACAAACCCGCCTGCTCCGCAGATCAGAATACGCATGACACACCTCCACAATCTTTGTTGTCAGTAATTTCTGTATTCACAGAAATATTTTCACCAAAAGAAACCGGGAAACCCGGCCTCGTCATTCAAACCTCTACTTCAGAAGCCTGTTAGCCGCTCCTCTTGGGCAAAAATTCGCTGATCTTCGCCCCAAGCTTGAGCACCCTGCCCAGAGTCTCCGGCTCCAGACGCAACATCTGCTCAGTCCACACCGACATCGACTCCATCAGAACCAGTGTGTCTTGTATGCGCTGCCGAGCCTCCGGGCTTTCCTGCGCCAGCTCGGGGCTCGCCAGAAAAGCGCGCAGGGCATCGACGGTTGGGTCGAACTCACGCTCCTTGCGCCCCCGCACGATGGTGCGCAACAGCACCCATATATCGCCCGGAGTTATAAAATGGTCGCGCCGATCGCCCATCACATGCACCACCTGAATCAGCTTCCAGCTCTGCAATTCGCGCAGGCTGGTGCTGACGTTGGAGCGCGCCACGCCGAGCGTTTCGACGATCTCATCGGCGGGCATCGGCCGTGCGGCAAGATAAAGCAGGGCATGGATTTGAGCCACCGTGCGGTTGACTCCCCATTTCGAGCCCATCTCACCCCAGTGCAGGATAAAGCGTTCAGCGACAGGATTTAGTTTCATGGCAGTAAAGTTAGTTGCATCTGTTATTTCTGTCAAGAGAGAAATAACAACAAACCAAAGGACACAAAAAAGCCGCACGACCTAAGGTTGTGCGGCTTTCAGTTTTAGAGTGTCGTGCCGTACCGCATGAGTCGGTACAAAAATGGTGGAGCTATGCGGGATCGAACCGCAGACCTCTTGCATGCCATGCAAGCGCTCTCCCAGCTGAGCTATAGCCCCGTCAAACGGGAAGTCTCTCCTTGATTAAGAGAGAAACTGGCTTAGCGCCGTGCGTGCGAATGTATGCGCACACCGATCGAAAAGCCATCTTGAATATGATTGGTGGAGCTATGCGGGATCGAACCGCAGACCTCTTGCATGCCATGCAAGCGCTCTCCCAGCTGAGCTATAGCCCCACAGCGGGAGCGCGCATATTACGCAGCACCCAAGGCAGCGTCAAGACGATTTTGACACTTCGATGAAAGTCAGGGCTTTCTGCAAACGCACCAGACTGCGCTCGCGTCCCACCAAGGCTAGGGTCGCATCAATCGACGGTGAGGCGGTTGAACCGGTCAACGCCACACGCATGGGCTGAGCCAGCATGGGGAATTTGATGCCCAGCGCCTTGACCGTATCCTTAATCACCGGCTCCAGCACCGCGCCACGCCAATCGGTCACGCCCTGCAAGGCCTCAATCACGGCACGCAACACCGGCTCAGCCTGCGCATTCAAGTGCTTGCTCGCTGCATCGTCGTCGTAACTCAATTCATCGCGGAAATAACAGGCCGCCTGCTGCGCCATCTCAACCAGCGTGCGCGCGCGCTCACGCAAGGCCACCACCACGTCTTCCAAAGCCGGACCTTGCGACGGATCGACATCCACCCGCCCTAGGTGCCAACCCAAAAAACGCGCCACATAGGCCGGGTCGCTGGTTTTAATGTAATGCTGGTTCAACCACAGCAGCTTGTCCGGGTTGATCGCCGAGGCCGACTGATTCACGTCGGCCACATCAAACAGACGCACCATCTCCTCACGACTGAACACTTCCTGATCGCCATGCGACCAGCCCAGGCGCACCAGATAATTTAACAAGGCATCCGGCAGATAACCTTCCTCGTGGTACTGCATCACGCTTACCGCGCCATGCCGCTTGGACAGCTTCGCCCCATCCGGCCCCAGAATCATCGGCAGGTGGCCATACACCGGCGGCGTTGCACCCAAGGCACGGAAGATATTGATCTGGCGCGGGGTATTGTTGAGATGATCGTCACCACGCACGACATGGGTAATGCCCATGTCCAAATCATCCACCACCACGCTCAGGTTGTAAGTCGGTGTGCCATCCGAACGCGCGATAATCAGATCGTCCAGTTCCTCGTTGCGAATCACCACCCGCCCGCGCACCATGTCCTCAATCACCACCTCGCCATCCAGCGGGTTCCTGAAGCGCACCACCGGTGCAACGCCCTCCGGCGGCGTGCCGTTGAAGTCACGGTAACGCCCGTCATAACGCGGTTTTTCACCGCGCGCCATCTGTCCCTCACGCAGTGCATCCAACTCGTCTTTGGGCATATAGCAGTGGTAAGCATGACCGCTGGCAATCAGCTGCTGCACCACCTCTTTATAACGATCAAAACGATGAGTCTGATAAAAAGGGCCTTCGTCGTATTCCAGATTCAACCACGCCATGCCTTCCAGAATTGCATTCACCGACTCCGGCGTGGAACGCTCCAAATCAGTGTCCTCCACGCGCAGCACAAAATCGCCGCCGTGACGACGCGCATACAGATAGGAAAATAAAGCGGTACGTGCGCCGCCAATGTGCAAATAGCCTGTAGGACTTGGAGCAAAGCGGGTGCGAATCTTTTTCATGGTTATCTCAGCAATAATGTGGCGCGCAGTTTAGCAAAGCACTGGACGAGTTGGGCGCGCAGGTTATTGATTCAAGCGAAAACCGTCGATGTAGGGGGCTCGTCCCGAGCCGATACTCACGCCGCCACAGCATCAGTGCAGATTAGGCAGAAATCTCACCCCGAAGCGGGCGGCCAATTCGTCAAGCCGCTTGTCCAATGTCCATAAGCCCGTATCAGGCGTGATGAGCGCGGATGCCAGCAAAGTCAGGTCAACCAGGCCACACCCCAAGCCATACAGCCTCTCGCGCTCGATGAAGTCCATGACCTCGTTATGGTTGGCCTGTTGTGCCGGGCGCAGCAACGCAATGTCCCCCAAGGTTTTTCTGCGTGGTTCGGGCGGCGTCCCACAGGCCAACTCCAGCAAAACCATGGGATGAATCATGGCCTCGTCCATAAACAGCAACTTGGTCAAGGCAGGGTTGCTCGCACGAAAATGAGCGACCCAGACCGAGGTATCGACCAGTACGTTCATTGGCAGCACATTCATTCGACAGGCAACTCAGATCGACGACGTGGGATGTCCTCTAACTCGGGCATCGTCCCGCCCAACGCGGCTAGGCGCTTGGCCGCCTGCACGCGCACGAACAGCTTGACCGCCTCACGAAAAAGCTCCGATTTATCCATATCCGGGTCGGCCATTTCGAGCGCTGTTGCATAAAGATCATCATCAATCGTCACAGTTGTTCGCATGGCAACACCTTAAGCATCAATTATGATGCAATCTTGAATCACCCAAGATGAGAGTGCCATCTATTTTTGCTCAAATCAGTGCATGATTTTGATCGCCAACACCACATCCATCACATTCGTCCCCGTCGGCTCAGTGCGGATCAGCGCATCCACGGCGGCCAGTGCGCTTCCGCTGTCCGCACGGCGCAAGGCATCTTCTGGGGCGATGCCTGCCGCGCGCATCGCGGCCACCGTGCCACCATCCACACAGGCACCCGCATCCTGCGTGGGGCCATCGCTGCCGTCCGTACCCACCGCCAGCAGCGTGATACCCGCCTGCCCCTCCAATGCCAGCGCGGCGCTCAGCGCCAGATGCTGATTGCGCCCTCCCCGCCCAGGCTGCTCGGGCAGATTCACCGTGGTTTCCCCGCCCCAAAGATGCACGCCCGGCGGCGCGCCGATCAGTTCATGCGCCAGCCGCGCCCCCGTCTCCGCTGCATCGCCGCGCAAAAGATCGTCGTGACGATAAACAGGCACGCCAAGACACAACGCAGCACGCACCGCCCCATCCAGCGCAGTCGCATTGCCAGCAAGGATGCGCGCCTCAACCGATGCCCAGCGAGAATCATCAAGCGCAGGCGTGGGTGGTGCAGCACTAAGCAAAGACCGTAACCCGTCCGGCAAGTCTTCAAATAACGCAGGAGTCTCGGACGGCGACAACAACCCGGAACCGATACTGGCCGGATCGTCCCCTGGCACATCCGAAATCATCAACACCACCGCAGGCCGCTCGCCCAAATGCTGCAGCAAGCGCCCGCCCTTGATGCACGACAGCCGCTTGCGCAGCGCATTCATGGCGTGAATATCCAACCCACTGCCCAACAGCCAGGCATTCACCCACTGCCAATCCTCAAGCGCCACACCCTCGGGCAACACTTCGACCAAACTGGATGCCCCGCCGGAAAGCAGAAACAGCAAGGGGCGATCCGCAGGTGCAGCAGCGATAAACGCCAGCAAACGCCGCCCAGCATCCAGACTGCGTGCATCGGGCAGAGGATGCCCGGCTTCAATAATCTCCACACCCGCACGATGATGCAGCGCAGGGGACACGTGACCGTCCTTGGTAATCAACAGGGCGTGTGCGTCCAGCATAACATCCAGCGCCCCCTCCAGCATGGACGCAGCCGCCTTGCCGATAGCGACGATGGAACCCAACCACGCATCACGCCGCCGCAAATCATCCGCCACCAAGGCGCGTCCATCGGTCGCCGCAAGCGCGGCATCCAGCACATTGCGAAGCAAAAGACAGGTGTTCATGGTGTTAATCAGCCTTGCGTATTGAGGTTTTCGGGTCTATTTTGTGTATAAAACATCATTTGGATACACATCATGCGCACCAACATCGAAATTGACGCCACCCTGATGAACGATGTCCTGCGCGCCACTGGTGCCAAGACCAAGCGCGAGGCCGTGGAAATGGGTCTGCGCACCCTGCTGCGCCTGCGCCAACAAGCAGAGATTCGCCGTTTGAAAGGCAAACTGCAATGGGAAGGCGATCTTGAGGTCATGAGAACCGATCAATGATTCTGGTGGACTCCAGCGTGTGGATCGACTTCTTTCGCGGCACATCCACACCCCAAACCGAACGGCTAGACAGCCTGCTCGGCATCGAACCGTTGGCCATCGGCGACCTGATCCTGACCGAAGTGCTGCAAGGCTTCAACAGCGAGCGCGACTTCAATCAGGCGCGAAAACTGCTCGCCACACTGGATATGCTGCACGTCGGCGGGGCGGACGTCGCAGTACAGGCCGCGCGCAACTTCCGCACCCTGCGCCAACGCGGCATCACCATCCGCAAAACCATCGACACCCTGATCGCCACCCGCTGCATCGAATCGGATTTAGCCCTGCTCTACAGCGACCGGGATTTTGACCCGTTTGTGGAACATTTGGGACTGCGTTCGGCGCTTGAAGACTATTAATCCAACACGATTAATCCATGGAGCACCCTACGGCCAGGAGGACAATTACGGATAAAGCCGGCCAGATCAATAAATTTTGAATACCACCACCACCGTTCAGGCTGAGCCTGTCGAAGCCCGTCCCCATGCCCTTCGACAAGCTCAGGGCGAACGGAAGCCGAAGACATTTCTGCGCTGGCAATCATTCAGGCGTGCATTAGCAGGCTGTAATTCACGCCATTTGCCGCTATTATTGACGGCAAATGGCGGAGGTCTAAACATGGCGACAATGATGCGCTTGCACAAAAACCAAATCACCGAGTCACTGGAGTCCAGTAGTCACGACAGGGCTTCAGTCACTCCAAAAACGGTGAAATTAAAACCCATCGTGGGAAAGAGATTTACGTTCAGCGATCTGCTCGGCGGTGACGATTTGGTTCAGGAGCTTGGACTCAACACAATCAAACAGGTCAGACTGGGGATCGAATCCGGGGTAATTGGGCGCCTTGCCGAAGCTGGACTCGAACCCAAGTATCGGCAGCGGATCATCCCTGAACGCACATTCCAGCGTCGCCAGAAAGCCGGTGAGCGCCTGACACCCGAAGAAAGTGAACGCGCGCTGCGTTATGCGCGCGTCGTCGCCGAAGCCGACCGGGTTTTCGGCGAGCACGACAAGGGCATGCGCTGGCTGCATTCGCCGATGAAGCAGCTTGAAAATCAATCACCGCTCGATGTTCTCGATACAGACATCGGAGCACGACTGGTTGAAGAAATTCTCGGGCAGATTGACGAAGGATTCTTCGCTTGATTTTGTGGAGGCTCAGCAACCACGCTGACCTCTCCGGCCTGGGGGGCATGAAGCGCTCGGGTCGCTGGCACAACGCCAAGCGGCCTGTTGTCTACCTCGCCGAACACCCTGCCCTTGCGCTGTTGGAGTCTATGGTTCATTTCGAGTTTTCGAGCATCGAACTCATGCCGAGTACGTACAAGATGCTTGAGGTGAATGTCGAATCTGAGTCGATCATGGACGCCGACCTTCAGGGTCATGGCCTCGACGATCAGAACCTGACGCAGAGCATCGGCGATCAATGGCTTGCTTCCGCTGAGTCGCTACTGCTGCGCGTTCCGAGTGTTCTGGTGCCTGGATCCAACTATCTGCTGAATCCACTTCACTTCGAGATTAGCCGTTGCTCAATCAAACAAATCATCGAGCATCCGCTGGATGCCAGACTTTTATCCTCCAAGTGCTATAGCTCCGGCACGCATGAGCCCGACATGTCGGCATAAATGCCGACCTACAATTACGGATAAAGCTGAGCCGTACGTTAGGGAAACGCTGATTTATTCAGCGTTTCCCGCTTGGGGCATGGATGCCCCAATACGAACAATGGCGTAAGCCATTGATTCGTGAAGACCGTTGCGGGCGTGTACCGCAACGAGGCTTGCTGATTTATTCCATGGATGGAATAAATCAGCGTCTACCTAGGTGAACTGAATAACCGCCCCAAGCGAATGATCGCGCGTGTGTTGAACGAAAGCCTGCAAGGCCAAAAAGTTTTCACTGAGGTAGGACTCGATTTCCGGGTCGTTATGCCGCCACAAGCCTCTCGGATAGAGCGGCCGCAGATCCACTGTGCGGTACACCGAAAGCAACATGTCCGTAGTCAGCCCCGCATACGCAGCAGCGATACCCGCCATAGCCTCACTGCGCTGATACAGCGCGCGGCCATAGCCAACCTCCACCTTGCCGACGTCCTCCCCGTCGAAAAAGTTCGGAGCGTGCGGGGCACAGATTTTCAGGCAAGCATTAAGACCGTCCCAGGATTTATCGAGATCAACAAACCGAAGTTCGTGCTCGCTAAAGCTCAGGTGACGCACCGTAGGCACGGGCTTGGCCTTGCCGAAGATTTTGGCAAGAAAGCTTCGTGTCGTCGTTTTGCTTAGCTCACGCAGATAGGAGGATTCATCGTCTGATTCAACAACACGCCAGACCAGCGGCGGATCAGCAAGAATCTCTGCAATATTTGCATCAATCCGGCCAGCTTTATCCGTGATTGTAGGTCGGCATTCATGCCGACATGTCGGGCTAAAGCCCGACCTACATTCAAGACGTGTCGTGCCGGAGCTATAAGAACCTGTTCCGCAGGTTATAGCCCCCAAATCAAATCAGGCACGCACGTCGCCATCGACATAAAACCAACGCCCCTGCTCGCGCACAAAGCGGCTGCACTCCTGCAAGCGCTGCGCCTGACCACTGCCCGCACGCCAACGCGCCACGAAGCACACCACACCGCGATCATCAGCAACACCGCCAGACTCGACCTTGCCGATACGCAACCCCAGCCACTTGACGGCTGCTTTGGAATCGAAATCCAGCGACTCAGGCCGCGTGCTTGCGTGCCAAGTCGCCAGAAGATAAGGCTCGTTGGACTGGGTGAAAGCGGTATAGCGCGAGCGCATTAACTGCTCGGCGGTTTCGGGAAACAGCCCTTGGTCGATAAAGCGAGCACAGCAAGTCGCATACGACTGACCGGAACCGCAAGGACAGGATTGTTCACGCATGGATGTTTGACCATTAAGTAGGGCGTGTTAGTGAAGCGTAACGCGCCGGATGAGAAGCGCCCCCATGCGGCGGTTTACGCTGAACGCAAAGCTGGCGATAGCGCGCTAAACCGCCCTACACGGGCTCAGGAATGCACAGGAGAGGCCGAAAGCTTCACGCCAAGCGCGTGTAAAAGCTTCAGCACCGTGTCATAGCGCGGCTTGGCACCCGGCGTAAGCGCCTTGTAGAGGCTTTCGCGGCCAAGGCCGGCATCTCTTGCAAGTTGCGTCATGCCACGCGCGCGCGCCACATCACGCACGGCGCTTAGAAACACATCGGGATTGGGGTCTTCCAATGCAGCGGTGATGTATTGCGCAATTGTTTCCTCATCATCGAGGTAATCGGCCACGTCGAAGGGGGCAAATTGAGTCATGCTTCACTCCTTATTCAAAGCTTGTGCCATCTCAATGGCACGCTTGATGTCGCGCTTCTGCGAAGACTTGTCGCCGCCCAGCAAAAGCAGGTAGATCACCTCACCGCGACGCGTGAAATAGACTCTGTAGCTGGAGCCGACATGGATACGCATTTCGGAGACTGCTTCACCTACGGGCTCGCAGTCACCAAAATTTCCATGCTCGGCAGATCGTATCCGAATGGATACCACCATGCAATCACGGCCACGTTGCCCATGGATCATGAATTAAATCCTACCCGACAAATAGGGTGCGTTGGCGAAGCGTAATGCGGCGGTTTACGCTGCGCTAAACCGCCCTACGCAGGATAACGTACAACGGACAGCGTAACCGGCGCCCAACTGAGCGATGCTCCGTTGGGCGTCCGAGTTCACACTATTGCTATGCTCTTTCTGCTCGTGATGCTCTCAGTGCTGAGCGAACACTTTCGCTTTTACACCGCGAGGGTTCAATGTCAGTAACAAACGAATGCGGACTCTTTTGAATAACACCAGCAACATGGACACCAAACTCGTCATTATCAACTGACGTTATCATTGACGCACAAGTTTCCATTGCGGCGAACCTATTCTTGCGGTATGCCGCGTCTACCGCCAACTCCAACGCTCGCGCCCTGAATTTTGCCGTTACTTCTTCGCTCCGGAAAATCGATCGCATATTGAACGCTATCGTTTCAGCAAACGACCACCCATACTGCTCACTCTCCACCATCCGCTGATAGATTCTCAGGAAATCATCAAGGGGCTGGCGAAACTGGTCGTGAGTAAGTATCGAAATAAACGGATTTTTAAGTTCCAAACAGATACGTATCTGTTCTTCTTTATCAACAAGCGCCAACTTCTCGATCAATTCGATAACTTGTGATGGTTGATATTGGTCTTCGTTTTCTAGCCTGTCGGTAATTGTTGCTAATAACTGGCTTACCTCGCCCAGATGACCGCCTCGACCTAACATGACGTCGTAAGCCATCGTCAACGCTCGCCGCAGTTCCGCCAACGATCTGTATCGATCATTCTTATCAAGCTCGCATGCCCTCTCGATCACGTGGAACAAAGCCGGATTCACTTCGTTTTCCATCAGATAAGTAGGATTTTGCTTTGTTGCCAGCACATAGAAGCTCTTGCCTAACATGAAAACATCGCCAGAATGGTCAGCATACTTAAATCCACCATGATGGAACTCTGGCGGCAAATACCCTTCGGTTCCCCAGAGCATGGAACTGCTCGTGAATCTTGAAGTGGAGCCAGGCTCCATTCCTAAACCAAAATCCGAAACGACAAGTCCAGCACCATCTACGAGGAAGTTTTGTGGTTTGATGTCTCTGTGGAAAACGTCATTAGCATGTAGCTCTGCGATACAGTCAATCATTAAATTGAAGACGCGCTCCTGTTCTTCTGGATTTCCCTTAATCTTATCGACCCGATTCGTCAGATCGCCTTCAGGATAGAATTTCATGACAAAGTACGGGGGATCGTGCTCTGTATTGGAATGCAACACTTCAACGACTTTTGTGTTGCCAGCGAACTGCTTTAATAAGCGCACCTCTCGGCAAAACCGCTTGACATATTCGTCGTCTTCCTCGCGACAATACTTCAACGCAAGTTGACCGTCGAGTGTGCCGGTTATGTCATTTATGAGCAAAACGCGACCCATTCCACCACTCTCACTACAAACGCTGGCCACTTGGAATCGACCGTCAATAGTGTCCTCTATTTCATATTCCATAGCCTTACCTGTCGCATCCCATAATCTCACCCCAACCCCCGCTCCAAATCCCGAATCAAATCCTCCGCATCTTCCAGCCCCACGGCCAGGCGAATCAGTCCTTCCTTGATGCCCGCCGCTGCGCGTTGCTCGTCGCTCAAGCGCCCGTGGGTGGTGCTGGCCGGGTGGGTGATGGTGCTTTTGGCGTCGCCCAGATTGGCGGTGATGGAGAACAGCCGGGTGTTGTCGATCACTTGCCAGGCGGCGGTGCGCCCGCCTTCGACCTCGAAGCCAACGATGCCGCCAAAGCCTTTCATCTGGCGTTTGGCCAGTGCGTGCTGCGGGTGACTTTCCAGCCCGGGGTAGTAGACATTGGACACGCGCGGGTGCGCTTCCAGCCATTCGGCCAGGCGTTGTGCATTGGCGGAGTGCGCTTTCATGCGCAGATTGAGCGTTTCCAGTCCCTTGAGGAAGATCCAGGCGTTGAACGGCGCCATGGTCGGGCCGAGGGTGCGCAATACGCCGACCACTTCATCGGCCAGCGCGCGGGAGGTGCAGACCGCGCCGCCAATCGCCCTGCCCTGTCCGTCGAGGAATTTGGTGGCGGAGTGAATCACCACATCCGCACCCAGCAGCAGGGGGCGTTGCAGTGCGGGGGTGCAAAAACAGTTGTCCACCACCAACAAGCAACTCGCCGCATGGGCAATCTCCGCCAAGGCGGGGATTTCGACGATTTCGGTCAGCGGATTGGACGGGGTTTCCAGAAACAAAAAGCGTGTATTCGGCTGGATGGCCGCGCGCCAGGCCGCTAAGTCCGTCAAATCGACATGGGTAACATCCACGCCAAACTTGGCGAAGTATTTGTTCCACAACACGGTGGTGGTGCCGAACACTTGCTTGGAACACACCACATGATCGCCCGCCTTGAGCAGCGCCAGGCCAAGGCTGAGAATCGCCGCCATGCCGGATGAGGTGGCCACGCAGGCCTCTGCGCCTTCCAGCGCGGCCAGGCGCTCTTCAAAGGTGCGGGTGGTGGGGTTGGTGAAGCGGGCGTAGATATTGCCGGGCGTTGCGCCCGAGAAGCGCGCCGCCGCTTCCGCCGCATTGGCGAACACGAAACTGGAGGTGGGGAAGATCGGCTCGCTGTGCTCGTTTTCCGCCGTGCGATGGTGGCCAGTGCGAATGGCAAGGGTATCGAAGCCAAGTTCGTCGGTGTTGTCAGGGTGCATGCTGCTGCCTCAAATGTGTTTTTTTGGCAGTCTAGCAGGAGGAGTGGTTTTAGTGAGTGTTTACAAGTGGACTCGCCTCAGCGAGTGGCGAGGTGAACGAAGTGCTGGAGGCATGGTAAACAGGCCATGGATGGCCTGTTTAGTCCCATCGCAACAGGACGTTGCGTTGGGACGGCCTTGCCGGAGGCGCTTCGTTCACGGCTTGCCCGCAGGGCGACCCCACGGGGTGTGTTCTTTTGGTTACTTTTCTTGCACAAACAAGAAAAGTGACTTGCCCGTGTGCAATATCATTTGCGACAGGGCTCGACCCTCAAGACGGGCGAAAAAGCCCACCAGCCGTTCCAAGACGGTGGCATTGTTTCGCCCGTTTCTACGGTGCGACTTCGCACAGAGTATGATTGATACGGGCGAGTAACTTTCTTTGCTTGCACAAAGAAAGTCACCAAAGAAATGCACCCCAGTGAAGCAAAAACGCCGTCAGGAACGGCGTTAGGACGCATAGCGTCCCCCGTGAGGGCGGAATCCATGGATGGATTCCGTCGCCCTGCGGGCAAGCCGTGAACTGACCTGCTCCAGCCGGGTCGCCCCGACGCGACATCCATGTCGCGACGAGGCTAAATGCGCCATCCATGACGCTTTTACCCGGCTTCCACAGGTCAGTCCACGGCGGCTGCAAAGGGGGAATGAAAACCTTGCCACTCGCCGAAGCGAGTCACCCTTTACGGCGTAATGTAAACCAACGTGCCTTCAGGCAGTTTGTTAAACACATCCACCACATCGGCATTCAACATGCGCACACAGCCATGCGAGGCAGGGCGACCAACCAGCCCCTCTTCCGGGGTGCCGTGGATATAGATATAACGCTTGTAGGAATCGACCTTGCCGCCCTGATTGACCCCCGGCTCCATGCCGTCCAGCCACATGATGCGGGTGGTGACATCATCCTCCGGTACATCACGCGGCTCGGCAATGATATTGGCCATGCGCCCGGTCGGCTTGCGCGCCTTGAAAATCATGCCTTGCGGCTCGCCTTCGCCGATTTTTTGCTTGATTTGATGCAGGCCGAGCGGGGTTTGATTGCTGCCTTCCTGCTCGCCGGGGCCAAACGCCGAGGTCGAAACCGGATAGGCCTTGAGCAAACGCCCGTCCTGCATCAGGTACAAACGCTGCGCTTCAATGGCAACGACCGCGTAGATCTGCCCCTCTTGTTTAAGCTGCTGCTGGGCGGCGCGCACGGCATTGGAACCTTTCAAAGCCTGCGGATCCAGGGCATCGCCCGCTGCCACTGAGCTTGCGCCAAGCATCATCCACGCTCCAAATAGCGCGGCCAGCGCGCCCATGATTGATCTATTCCGCATTATGCAAACCCACCGTCACAATATCGCGTGAGCGACGTTCCTGTGCTTCGGTTTTCACACCATCGGCGCGACCACCCGCCACCGCCGCAAGGTATTCCTCGGTCACATCGCCGGTCACATACTCGCCGGTAAAGCATGAGCAATCATACTGCGTGATGTTGGGGTGGCCTTGACGCACTGCATCCACCAAGTCATCAAGATCTTGATAAATCAGACGATCGGCACCAATCGCTTCACCCACTTCGGCCTCGGAGCGGCCATGCGCAATCAGCTCATCCGGTGAAGGCATGTCGATGCCGTAGACATAGGCATAACGCACCGGCGGCGCAGCAGAGGCCATATAAACCTTGTTCGCGCCCGCTTCGCGCGCCATGCGGATAATTTCCGCCGAGGTAGTGCCGCGCACAATGGAGTCATCCACCAGCAACACGTTCTTGCCCTTGAACTCCAGATCAATCGCGTTGAGCTTCTGGCGCACCGATTTTTTACGTTCGGCCTGACCCGGCATGATAAAGGTGCGGCCAATATAGCGATTCTTGATAAAGCCTTCGCGATAAGGCAGTTTTAGCGCCACCGCCATTTCCAAAGCCGCCGTGCGACTGGTATCGGGAATGGGAATAATCACGTCGATATCGTGATCCGGCCATTCGCGCAGCACCTTGTCCGCCAGCTTTTCGCCCATGCGCATGCGTGCCTGGTACACCGAAATGCCATCCATGATCGAATCCGGGCGCGCCAGATAGACGAACTCGAAAATGCACGGTGCGTAGGTTGGATGATCGGCGCACTGACGGGTATGCACTTCGCCAGATTCGCTGACAAAAATCGCCTCACCCGGCGCAAGATCACGCACCAGCTCAAAACCTAGCGCATCCACCGCCACACTTTCCGACGCAATCATGACTTCAACGCCCAGCTCGGTCGTGCGCGTGCCGTAGCACAAGGGACGGATACCAAAAGGATCGCGAAACGCGAAAACGCCCGTTTCCGCAATCAGACCCACCACCGCGTAACCACCCTTGATACGCCGATGCACGCGCTCAATAGCATCGAAAATATCTGCCGCTTCCGGGTGCAATTTGCCACAACGCTGCAACTCGTGCGCAAACACGTTCAACAGCACCTCGGAATCCGAAGTGGTGTTGATATGGCGCAAATCCTGCTCATGCAGCTCTACGCGCAAGGCATCTGTATTGGTCAAATTGCCGTTATGCCCCAAACCAATACCATACGGCGCGTTCACATAAAACGGCTGCGCCTCGGCGGCGGAATCGTTCCCCGCTGTGGGGTAACGCACATGTCCAATACCGACATTGCCGTGTAACTGGCGCATATGGCGGGTATGAAATACATCTTTGACCAGCCCCTTGTCTTTACGCTGATAAAAACGACCGCTTTCACTGGTCATCATGCCGGCCGCATCTTGACCGCGGTGCTGCAAAATGGTCAGACCGTCATAGATTATTTGGTTAACTGGAGAAAACCCTACAACACCAATAATTCCGCACATGGGCATTACTCACAAATGAAAATGGCTAGACATATCTTGAGGCAACAGATTGGAAATCGACTGCGCCACCGGGGTTAGATAACGAATCATCTGCGACTCCTTCCACCACGAATCCTGCGGCATGGGAGTCAAACTACCCAGCAACAGCAGCACGGACACCAAAAACACACCGCGCGCCAAACCAAACACCACGCCTATGCTGCGATCCGAACCCGAAAGCCCGGTTTTCTGCACCAGTAAGCCCACCACCGCGTTAATGATGCCGCCCACGATCAGCGTCACAATAAACAGCGACACAAAGGCAATGGCCAAACGCGCCGAAGGAATATCCACACTGGCCGGAACCAGGGGCGCAAGATGGGTGCAATAAAACAGCGCCACCAAAAACGCTGCCACCCAGGTCAGGAGCGAAATCATCTCTTTCATAAATCCGCGCAAGATACTGATAAGCGAGGAAAAAGCGATGATGCCGATCAGAATGAAATCAACCGTCGTCAACTGCATGAATGTAGTGCCAAAAATAAAGGCGCATTCTAACCGTTAGGGACAAGCGCCGCCATGCCACCCCGCACCCATTCAATTCATGGCTATTGATCCGGCACGATTAATTCATGAAACGTAGGGTGCGCCATGCGCACCTTTTAGCTAATCAGTGCGCGTGGAGCACCCTACGGCCTAGCGGACAATAATGCGTTTGTACGCAGCACAAAAACAATAAAGGGCGCTTGATGCGCCCTTTGCTTTTCGTCATTCGAACGGTTACCCGATCGGCTTATTCTTCTTCAGCTTCGCCAGCTACGTTGACATTAACGACGGTATTTACATCTGCGTGCAGATGCAGGGTGACTTCATAATCACCAACCATACGTAGCGGGCCTTCGGGCAAGCGCACTTCACGCTTCTCAACGTGATGACCTGCGGCAACCAGTGCCTCGGCAATTTCAGCTGTGCCGATGGAGCCGAACAATTTGCCTTCATCGCCGACTTTAGCGGTGATGCTGACAGCCACGCCAGACAGTCCCTTGGCACGCACATGCGCAGCAGCCAGGATGGATAGCGCTTGCTTTTCCAGCTCCGCACGCAGCGCAGCAAATTCAGCTACGTTGGAGCGCGTTGCGGCCTTGGCTTTGCCGTAGGGAATCAGGAAGTTACGTGCGTAACCATTACGCACATTCACCACGTCACCCAGGCTGCCCAGATTTTCAACTTTACTTAACAAAATGATTTGCATGACTCACCCTCTCCTTAGTGGCTATCGGTGTAAGGCAGCAGCGCAATATAGCGCGCGCGCTTGACAGCTTCGGCCAGCATACGTTGGTAACGCACTTGGGTACCGGTGACGCGACTTGGAATGATTTTGCCGGTTTCGGTCAAAAAACCCTTCAAAGTGGCCAGATCTTTGTAATCAATATGGGTTGCACCTTCAGCGGTGAACTTACAGAACTTACGGCGACGGAAAAAACGTGACATCTCTATTTACCTCGTCAACGCCTTAGGCGGATTCGCTTGTGTTTTCATCGGCAGGAGCACGACGACGCGGACGCGTATCATCGGAACCTTCATCGGAAGAACTACGGCGTGGGCGCGGCTCTTCTTCCTTCATCATGATGGATGGCTCAGTTTCAGCCGCATCCATCTTGATAACCATGTCGCGGATCACAGCGTCATTGAAACGGAAGGCGTCATTCAGCTCAACCAGTGCCTTTTGTGAGCACTCGATGTTCATCATCACGTAGTGGGCTTTGTGAATTTTCTGGATTGGGTAAGCCAGCTGGCGGCGACCCCAATCTTCAAGACGATGAATTTGACCGCCATCGGCTTGGATCAGGGCGCGATAGCGCTCGATCATGGCAGGAACTTGTTCACTCTGGTCTGGATGAACCAGAAACACGACTTCATAATGTCGCATGGTTAACTCCCTATGGATTTAAGCCTGCCGCCAGTACTTATCGTTTTGGGCGGTCAGACAGGGTGGATGCGCACCGGAAAGCCCGGCACGCAAGAAAGCGCGGGATTATAGGCGAGGAATAGCGATTAGGGAAGCGCTGATTTGCCAGATGCTGATTTATTTGTCAGGCTGGTGGGGCTTTACTCATGCGCTGACGGCGAATCTCGTACAAGGTCACACCCGCCGCCACGGAGACATTCAGGCTCTCCACGGTGCCCAGCATTGGCAGTTTGACCAGCTCGTCGCAGGATTCGCGCGTCAAACGGCGCAAGCCGCTGCCCTCCGCACCCATCACTACAGCCAAAGCATGCTTCGATACATCCGAGGCATACAGCATGTGATCGGCTTCGCCCGCCAAGCCCACAATCCAGATATCACGCTGCTTGAGCGTATCCAAGGTGCGTGCCAGATTGGTGACTTGCACAAACGGCAGGCTTTCCGCCGCACCGGAGGCCACCTTGCGCGCCGTGGGGGTCAGGCTGGCGGCACGATCTTTCGGTGCGATCACCGCATGCACCCCCGCGCCATCGGCAACGCGCAGGCAGGCACCAAGATTGTGTGGGTCGGTCACGCCATCCAGCACCAATAACAACGCAGGCTCGTCCAGTCGATCCAGCAAGGCGTAGAGATCATTCTCGTCATAACTACGCGGGGGGCGATATTGCGCCGCCACGCCTTGATGCCGATCTACGCGCGTGAGCTTATCCAACTCGCGCATCTCCACGCGGTTAATTTTTACGCCCACCTCTTGTGCCAAGGCTTCGACGTGCTGCAAACGCTGGTCACGGCGACCTTCGGCACACAACAGACGAATAATGTTTTCCGGGTCGTTTTTTAACACCGACTCAATCGCATGCAGGCCAAATAGCCAAAGATCGGCACGCGCACTCGTTTCTTGCTTCTGATCCTGCTTCGGACTTACTGCCTCAGTCAGCTCATCTTCTACATGCGTTTTTCTGCGCGCCGTAAACATTCGGCTCATTCAGGTTTTTTCCGACGTGGCGAGCGACGACGACGCGACGAGGCACTCTTGTCACCAGGCTGACGGCCTGCGGGACGATTGGCGTGAGTAATGGCTGAAATGCTATTGCCGTTCACTTCATCCTCATCTTCCTCGTCTTCATCCAACAGCAAAATTTGCACAATGGGCTCACCGCGATTACCGATGTTATCGTCAATCACCTCATCATCGGCTTCAATCCAGAGTGCCTTGGGTTGTCTTTCCGCGGCATCATTCCTGGCATCACCCTTGGCAGCATGCCCAACAACGCCACTGGACGAAGCCGCCGACGTATCGGTCGAGCTTTTCTTGCGACGACGACGTTTTTTACGACTCGGCTGGGCATCATCGGAACCCTCGGTCGTCTCGACAGCCTCAGAAGGCTCAGCAATCTCGCCGCTGCCTTCGTCCTCATCTCCGTCTTCAAGCTCGACCACATCCGGCTTGACGCGACCTTTGGGAGCCGGCTTGCTCACGGCCACCTGCTCACGCGGCAGCACAAACTCGATTTTCTTGTCGTCGAGATCCACCCGCGCCACCTGCACGGTAACGCTATCGCCCAGGCGGTAAATCTTGCCGCTGCGCTCACCGACCAAACGATGACCGACTGGATCGAAACGATAGAAATCCTTATCCAAGGCGGTGATATGCAGCAAACCTTCGACAAAAATACCTTTCAATTCAATGAACAGGCCAAACGAAGTCACCGAAGTAATCACACCGTCAAACACTTCAGCCACATGATCCTGCATGTATTCACACTTCAACCAATCGGTGGCATCGCGCGTGGCTTCATCGGCAAGACGTTCGTTGTTCGAGCAGTGCTCACCAATCAAGCCCATTTCATCGTGTGAATAAGGGAAGTTTTCCGCCCCACCGGTACGCAGCACATGGCGAATCGCACGGTGCACCATCAAATCCGGGTAGCGACGAATTGGCGAGGTGAAGTGTGCATACTGGGTTTGCGCCAAACCAAAGTGGCCGATATTGTCCGGCGAATACACCGCCTGCTTCATGGTGCGCAGAATCACGGTTTGAATCAGGTGCGCATCTTCGCGATCTTTGGCGGCCTGCAAAACAGCATTTAAATCCTTGCCGTCCGGCTTTTCGCCGCCGCCCAGGGACAAACCCAACTCGCCAAGGAAAGTGCGCAAATCGGCGACTTTTTCCGCTTTGGGCGTGTCATGGATACGATACAAACCAACAATCTTGCGCCGCTCCAAATAGCGTGCCGCTGCCACGTTGGCGGCAATCATGCATTCTTCGATCAAGCGGTGCGCATCATTGCGTTCATACGGAACAATGGCTTCGATCTTGCGCCCTTCACCGAACACGATCTTGGTTTCAACCGTGTCAAAATCCATGGCGCCACGACGGCTACGCGCTTCGTGCAGCGTTTTGTACAAACCGTGCAAGGCTTCAAACTGCGGAATCAGCGGCGCATATTGCTCACGCAGCGCTTCGTCCTTATCGAGCAAAATCTTGCCGACTTGAGTATAGGTCATACGCGCATGCGACTTCATCACGCCTTCGTAAAAGCGTGAACGAATAATGTCGCCATCGCGGTTGATGAGCATCTCGCACACCAGACACAAGCGATCAACATGCGGGTTAATCGAGCACAAACCGTTGGACAAGATTTCCGGCAACATCGGAATCACGCGACCGGGAAAATACACCGAGGTACTGCGCATAAAGGCTTCATGATCCAGCGGGCTGCCCACCGTCACGTAATGTGAAACATCGGCAATCGCCACCAACAAGCGCCAGCCCTTGGCGGTCGGCTCGCAATACACGGCATCATCGAAGTCGCGTGCGTCTTCACCGTCAATCGTAACCAGCGGCAGTTCGCGCAAATCTACGCGACCCAGCTTGTCCTGCTCGCTGACTTCTTCACCCAAGCCCGCAATTTGTTCCAGCACATCGTCCGGCCAGACATTACGCAGGTTGTGGGTGTGGATGGAAACGTCAATCTCCATACCGGGTGCCATGTGGTCACCGATAACCTCGACAACGCGTCCGACGGGTTTATTGCGTGCGGTGGGTTGTTCAACCAACTGCACACGCACAATCTGACCGTCCTTGGCATCTCCAAGCTCGTCCAGCGGAATCAGCACATCTTGCGTAATGCGCTTGTTGTCCGGGGTGACAAAGGCAATCCCCGATTCCAGCACCAAGCGCCCAACCACTTGGGCGTTGGCACGCTCAATCACCTCGACCAGCGAGCCTTCACGGCGACCGCGATGATCGACGTTAATGACCTGTACGACGGCGCGGTCGCCATGCAGCAAGGCGCGCATTTGACGTGCGGCAAGGAATAAATCGTCGCCGCCTTCATCCGGCACCAAAAAGCCGAAGCCATCTTTGTGCCCAATCACCCGGCCACGCACCAGCTCACCTTTGACCAGTGGGATATAGCCGCCTTTGCGGTTGCGGATCAGCTGACCATCGCGTTCCATGGCGCGTAGACGGCGACGCAGAGCTTCGATGCGATCATCTTCGTCATAGCCAAAATCGAGCAACAGACGCTCAAAGGTCATCGGCCCCGTGTGTTCTTTGATTTTCTCAAGAATCAGCTCGCGGCTGGCAATCGGATTATCGTATTTTTCCGCTTCGCGCTTTACGCAAAACCGCCCCAGCGGCGTTCAAGCGCCTCGCCGTACTCGGTGTACTGTCTTCGGCGCTTTGCCTTGCTGGAACACTTTTGCGTAAGTCCTAACCATAAATATTCATGGGAAACGTGCGTGAGGATAACGCAAGTCACCCTCATGCGCCCAAAAAGTGACTTTAAGATGCTGTAAGCGCTCGAAAAGTCATCACAAAATCACACGCTCACCGGATGACGCAGCACAATGGTTTCCTCACGATCAGGCCCCGTGGAAATAATATCCACCGGCACACCGCATACCTCTTCAATGCGACGAATATAGGCGCGTGCTGTTTCCGGCAAATCTTCAAGGCGCTTCACGCCCACCGTGGACTGCGACCAGCCCGGCATGGACTCGTACAGCGGTTCGATATGCGCAAAGCCATCTGCACCGACGGGTGGTGCCTGGGTAACCTGCCCATCCACCTTGTAACCGACGCACAGTTGCAAGGTGTCCAAGCCATCCAACACGTCGAGCTTGGTCAGGCACAGGCCGCTAATGCTATTAATTTGCACCGCACGACGCAGCGCCACGGCATCGAACCAGCCACAACGACGCTGGCGACCGGTAGTGGCACCAAACTCATGCCCCTTGGTGCCCAAATGTTTACCAATCGGGTCGCCAATATCCTCTGCCGCGTTGTATTCCAGCTCAGTTGGGAACGGACCCGCTCCCACGCGGGTGGTGTACGCCTTGGTGATGCCCAAAACGTAATCCAGATCCAGTGGCCCCACACCGCTGCCGGTGGATGCGCCGCCTGCGGTGGTGTTGGATGAAGTGACAAACGGGTAGGTGCCGTGGTCAATATCCAGCAAGGTACCTTGCGCGCCTTCAAACAGGATATTTTTCCCATCGGCGCGCAGTTGGTGCAGATATTCCGTGACATCACACATCATCGGTAACAGCACTTCGGCATACCCCATGCAGTCATCCAGCACCTGCTGAAAATCGACCGTCTCAACATGGAAATAGTTTTTCAGCACGAAGTTATGGTAGTCCAACACCGCGCCCAACTTTTCCGCAAAACGCTCACGGTGCAGCAAATCAATCAGGCGCAGCGCGCGGCGCGCCACCTTGTCTTCATAGGCCGGGCCAATACCGCGACCGGTGGTACCAATCGCACTCCGTCCCGCCGAGCGCTCGCGCGCCTGGTCGATGGCGACGTGATAGGGAAGAATCAACGGACAAGCCGCCGAAAGCTTCAGGCGCTCGCGCACCGGCACGCCACGCGCTTCAAGTTGTGTCATTTCCTTCAGCAACGCATCCGGTGCCAAGACCACGCCATTGCCGATCACGCACTGCACGCCTTCGCGCAAAATACCTGATGGAATCAGGTGCAACACCGTTTTTTCACCATTGACCCACAACGTGTGCCCCGCATTATGACCGCCCTGAAAGCGCACCACAGCGGCTACATCTTCGGTCAAAAGATCAACGATCTTGCCCTTGCCTTCATCGCCCCATTGGGAGCCTAAAACCACAATATTTTTGGCCATCAAGGTCAAATCTCACATATTTTCCAAAATTCGTTGCTGTGCGTCATATCCGGTTCAATGCGATGCGTACACCCCATCGCCTGCGCACAATCCCCCAGGCTTTCGTCCTGTTCATTATCACCCGGCAGCGCCTGGATCACCTGACATCCCTGAGCGCGCAAATCACGCACCAAGGCCACCAGCTCGGCGTAACCCGGCTCTTCACTATCCAATACCGGAGCCAAGTAAATGGCTTGCGTGGATACTTCAGCATCGACACGCATCAGATCAATTAAAGCGCGCACGTCGGCTGAAAAACCCGTGGCCGCACGCGCGCGCCCAAACGCCTCACCGATGCCATCATAACGCCCACCACGCGCAATCGCTTGCCGATGTCCCGGCACATACGCGGCAAACACCATGCCCGTGTGGTAGTGATAACCACGCAACTCGGCAAGATCGACGTGCAAATGGATGCCCGCGCCACTGCTCAACACCACGCGCGCCAACTCGGACAGATTATCCAAGGCCAAGGAGACATCCTCCCCCGCATCCGCCAAAACCGTGCGCGCCCGCGCCAAGGTTTCAGCACCTTCGCCATGCAGTTCAGCCAATACATGCAGCATGGCGCCAAGACTAGCACTGAGCTCACGCGCGGCAAGGAATGCCTCAATCTCCGGCATGGCTTTGCGTTGCAGCAGATCGAAAAACTCCGCTTCCTCGTCAGGCGCAAACTGCGCTTGCGTCATCAGTGCGCGGAAAATACCCACATGCCCCAAATCCAGCCACACATCGTTAACGCCAACCACCGCCAGGGTTTCCAGCAGCAAGCCAAGAATTTCACGATCACTTTCGATGCCAGCATGACCAAACAACTCAGCCCCCACCTGCATCGGCGCACGCGAACCGGCAAACCCACCCGGCATGGCGTGTAACACTGTACCCAAATAGCACAGACGGGTCGGCTCGGCGCGCCCGAGGCTATGTGCATCAATGCGCGCCATCTGCGGTGTCATATCGGCACGGATACCCATCAAACGCCCGGTCATCTGATCGATCACTTTGAGCGTGGATAAATCCAGATCATCGCCCGGATGAATCAGCAGCGACTCAACATATTCCACCATGGGCGGCACGACCAAGCCGTACCCCCAAGAGCGAAACAAATCGAGCACGCGCCGACGCAAACCCTCGGTCGCCCATGCCGCCGCAGGCAACAACTCGTCGATACCCGCAGGCAACAACCACCTATTTTCTTGATTCATTTTTTTATAAAACTCATTTAGCCACAGAGGTCACAGAGGTCACAGAAATGAAGTCATTGATGAAGTCATCATTCAGGTTTTAAGCACGTATTTCAGTCCTTCAGAGAACCCCAACAGCCTGTCGAGAACAGGTTACCAAACTGGCTTGTTCCCTCAGTGTGCTCTGTGGACTCTGTGGCTTGCATTAAGGCTTTATACACGGCCTAGCCACGAATAAAACTGAGCGCCACCAAGCCCACAACAATCACCGCCAAGCCAATCATGCGAATGGCACGATCAGACAAGGCGGATAACTGTTGAGCCGATTGACGATAAAAGCGTGGGCTGACAAAAGGCAGCAAACCCTCAATCACCAGCACCAAGGCCAGCGCCGCCCACAAATCATTCATGACATCCATTAAGGCTTGCTGGGCGCAGCGGGTGTCGGGCTATTGAAATAGCGGAAGAAGTCGCTATCCGGCTGCAACACCAGCACATCCGACTTGTCCGCAAACGCCTTGGAGTAGGCTTGCAAGCTGCGGTAAAAATCAAAAAACTCCGGATCCTGACTGAATGCAGCGGTATAGGTTGCCGCCGCTTTGGCATCCCCCTGACCACGAATGATCTGGGATTCGGAATACGCCTCGGCCAGAATTTCCTCACGCTGACGATCTGCATCGGCAGTAATCCGACGCGCCTGCTCCTCACCGCGCGAACGGAAACCGCGCGCGACCGTAGCCCGCTCTTTTTCCATGCGACGGTACACCGACTCACTCACTTCCGGCGGCAAATCAATACGCAAAATGCGCACCGCGACGATTTCAATCCCCAGCTTTGTCGCTTCCACATTGGCCGCCTGGCGGGTGCGTTCGGTGATTTCACCACGCGCGCCGGATACCGCTTCGCTCACCGTCATGCTGCTGAATTGGTTTTTCATGCCATCACGCACAATCTGGGTCAGGCGCAGGGTCGCCATGCGGTCATCACCGCGTGTGGAACGATAAAACGTCGCCACATCACCGATACGCCATTGAATAAACGCATCAACGATCACGTTCTTCTTTTCGCTGGTCAGATAACGCTCGGGCGGCGCATTGAACGCCTGCAAACGACCATCAAAACGCTTGATATTGGTCAAAAATGGCAGCTTGAAGTGCAGACCGGGAGTGAAATCGGTTTTGACGATTTCTCCCAAACGGAACAAAACCACGCGGTCATATTCGCTGACCGTAAACAGTGCTGACGAAAGCACAAAGAAAATCAACGCCAAAACCGGCAGGAGGTAATTTTTCAGGATATTCATGGCGCCGTCCTCGAACGCAGGTCAGGCTGAACACGTACCGCAGGCGCAGCCGAAGTCGCGGGAGCGACCGGCTTGAGCGTGTCCGCTGCCTGCGACGCAGCACTTGCATCTTGTACGTTTTGCAGCATTTTATCCAAAGGCAAAAGCACGACATTACTGTTGCCTTGCCCCGATGAGCTTTGCGTATCCATCAGCACTTTACTGCTCTTGGACATCACGCCTTCCAGGGTTTCCAAATACATACGCTGACGGTTGATTTCAGGTGAGGATTTCACTACCGCCAACAAATCAAGGAAGCGTTGCGACTCACCTTGCGCCGCGTTTTCAACTCGCGCACGATAACCGCGCGCATCTTCCACCACTTGCGCGGCCTGGCCTTTGGCCACCGGCAAAATACCCGCACTGTAAGCATCGGCCTCGTTAATCAGGCGCTGCTCGTCTTCACGCGCCTTGATGGCATCCGCAAATGCGGGCTGCACTGACTCCGGCGGCTGGGCATCCTGCATGTTCACCGTCTGCACTTCCATACCGGTGCGAAACGCGGGATCCGCATTGTCCAGCATATCCTGTAACTGCTGTTTGACCATGGTCACCACTTCGGCGCGCCCATCGGTCAACACAAACGTCATGGTGTTTTTGCCCACCACACTGCGTACTGCGCTTTCAAACGAGGCCTGCATCACACCCTCAGGGTCGCGGGTATTGAACACAAACTCACGCGGGTCTTTCACGTTGAACTGCACCGCCATTTCGATCTCAACGATGTTTTCATCGGAGGTCAGCATCTGCATTTTCATCTGCTTGCTGCGGAACTGATCCACATCTACGGTTTGCACCGATTGAATGGGCGCAGGCAGGTGCCAATGCGGCCCCGGCGTAGCGGTCGTGACATATTTACCGAACTGCGTCACCACCGCGCGCTGACCATCGTTCACGATGTAGACGCCAGAAGCCAGCCACAAAGCCAGACCTGCACCGGCGATCAAGCCGATTGTGGTGGAGCTGGGCATCCCGCTGCCGCCTTCGCCACCCGAAGAGTCTCCACCCTGATTACCGAGCTTGCGCCCCAAATCCTTGATCCATTGATCGATTTTCGGGGGTGTGTCTCCGCTGCGACGCGGTGTTCTCCACGGGTCTTGGCCACCACCGCCAGGCTCATTCCACGCCATTGAATCGTCCTCTTTTGTGTCCTATCCGGGACATCGTAAATAAAAGTTGTTGAATTTTATGGGTAGGCTGCACACAAGGGAAGCGCTGAATGAATCTATGGATGGATTCATTCAGCTTTCCACAAGGGCAAGAAAGCCGATGTATAACTCTAAAAATCTCAGCCGCGCTCCAGCACATGCTTCAATATCGGCTCATGTGCCAGCAATTGATTCCAGCGCACCAAGGGCAGACGAATCGCCAGCAGGTATCGCCCATCATCATCCATGCTTTCATGCACAATCGCACCCTCAGCGTACAGTTTGGCGCGCAAACGTGCTTCAGCCGGTTCCAGTTGCAGCGTACATTCCAGCGTTTCCTCCGCCAAACATTCGCTAATCGCCTGGAATAACAGATCAATGCCCAGCCCTTTCGCCGCCGAAATCCACACGCGGCGCGGGCGACCACTCTCGTCGTAATCAATCCCTGGTGGTCGGTACATCAAATCAATTTTGTTCATCACCTCAAGGCGCGGCACCTCGTGCGCGGCAATCTGTTCGAGCACGTGCTCGACTTCATGCACGCGCTCATCGCGCCCCTCGCTCTGCGCGTCAATCACATGCAGCAACAGGCTAGCCTCACGGGTTTCTTCCAGGGTTGAGCGGAAAGCCGCCACCAGCTCATGCGGCAAATCGGCGATAAAACCGACCGTATCCGCCAACACGATGGCGCCACCTTGCGGAATCTCCACCCGACGCAGCGTGGCATCCAAGGTAGCAAACAACTGATCGGCGACGTACACCCCCGCCTCGGTCAGACGGTTAAACAAGGTGGACTTGCCAGCGTTGGTGTAACCGACCAGCGCCACGGTGGGCAAGTCCGCGCGCTGTCGGCCTTTGCGGCCCTCCTGACGCTGTGAGCGCACTTTTTCCAAGCGCCGCTTGAGCTGGGCAATACGCAAGGCCACCAAGCGACGGTCGGTCTCAAGCTGGGTTTCACCCGGCCCGCGCATACCGATACCACCGCCGCCTTGACGCTCCAAGTGCGTCCAGCCGCGCACCAAACGCGTAGAAAGATGTTGCAACTGTGCCAGTTCGACCTGCAATTTACCTTCATGCGAACGCGCGCGCTGGGCAAAAATATCCAGAATCAGCCCCGCCCGATCCAGCACGCGGCAGCTCAACATCTTCTCAAGATTGCGCTCCTGACTCGGCGACAGATCATGATTCACAATCACCAAACCGGCTTTGCAGGCTTCGACCTCGCGTAAAATCTCCTCGACTTTACCGCTACCGATCAAGGTACGCGCATCGAATTGGGTGCGCGTCACCACCATCACAACTTCGATCAGCGCACCGGCTGAACGTGCCAGTTCGACGAACTCATCGACCGCCTCAGAGGATTCGTCTTTGCGCGAGCGCACATGCACCAGCACCGCACGATCACCGTCCGAGGTGTGCGCACCAACGCTTAGAAAGCCATCTTTGGATTCATTTTTACGAAAAACGCGACTCGGCTCATCGTCAATAACGACTGCCGGCTCTAGAGAAATTTCACTCAAGCGTCATGCCCATACGCGGTGTGATCCGCACCTTCATCATCAAACGCTTCCATCTGCACCGGACGCGCAGGCACGATGGTCGAAACCGCGTGTTTGTACACCATCTGGCTGACCGTATTCTTTAGCAGAATCACATAGTTATCAAATGACTCAACCTGCCCCTGCAATTTGATGCCGTTCACCAAATAAATCGACACCGGCACGCGGTCACGGCGCAGGATATTCAAAAAAGGCTCTTGTAAATTTTGGCCCTTAGCCATGGGATTCAGTCCTGTTTATAAAACGTCGGTTAAAAGTGCCGACTAATTGTTTGCGAATACTAACACAAGGCAAATTCCATGCCCGTTAACCATGCTTCCAGAGCGGTCACCAAACGAGCAACGCCGTCCGCATGATCCAGGCACGCTGTAACGTCACAGATATCGCGTTCGCTACGCAACCAAGTCATCTGACGCTTGGCCAAACCGCGCGTCGCCGTCACACCCAACTCCACCATGCGCTCATAGGTATGGGCTCCGTCGAGAAATTCCCAGACCTGACGATAACCCACCGCGCGCATCGACGGCATATCGGCCTGCAAATCGCCGCGCGCACGCAGAGCCTGCACTTCATCAAGCAAACCTGTGCGCAGCATCAGCTCAAAGCGTTCGGCAATGCGCTCACGCAGAAGTTCACGCGGCGGCAATAGCGCTAATTTCAAGACCCGACCGACGTCCGGTGCCGCCTGCTCGCGTCCACGCGCCTGCCACACCGACATCGGCACCCCCGTCATCCGCCATACCTCCAGCGCACGCCCCACACGCTGCGGATCATTCGGATGCAGGCGCGCCGCAATCAGCGGATCAACCAAGGCAAGTTGTGCGTGCATGGCGGCCCAACCCTGCACTGCGGCCTCCGCCTGAATCGCCTCACGCACCTCGGGACTGGACACCGGTAAATCTGCCAAGCCATCCTGCAAGGCACGGTAGTACAGCATCGTTCCGCCTACCAACAGCGGAATCTTGCCGCGCGCATGAATCTCACGCATGGCCGCCAGCGCATCCAAGCGAAAACGCGCCGCCGAATATGCCTGCGCCGGATCGAGAATATTCACCAAGTGATGCGGAAATTCGCACAACGTCGCCGCATCCGGCTTGGCTGTACCAATATCCATATCGCGATACACCAGCGCCGAATCGACGCTAATGAGCTCAATCGGCAAACGCCGCGCCAGCTCCAGCGCCAAACCGGTCTTGCCGGATGCGGTCGGCCCCATCAGCCAGATGGATTGCAGGTCTTCCATTCATTGTCCACGCATAAACATTTTGTCCAACTGCGCCATGCTCAGGCGTGTCCAGGTTGGGCGACCGTGATTGCATTGATCGGCACGTGGCGTGGCTTCCATATCGCGCAGCAGGGCGTTCATTTCGGGGATACTCAAGCGCCGCCCGGCGCGTACTGAGCCGTGGCAGGCCATGCGTGAAAGTGCAGCGTGCATGGCCTCTTCGATCTGGCGCGAATGGCCGTGCTGCGCCAGCTCGTCCAGCGTATCGCGCACCAGGCGCGCAATATCGGACTGCGCCAGCAAGGTGGGCACTTCGCGCACGACCCAGGTGGATGGGCTGATCTGATCCAGCGCCAAACCAAGTTGCCCCAGCAGCTCACCGTACTCACTGGCCGCGTCCGCCTGATGTGCATCGAGATCAATGGGCAGCGGAACCAGCAAAGGCTGGCGGCGGATACCATCCCGTTCCAGAGCCTGTTTGAAACGCTCATAGGTGATACGTTCGGCAGCCGCGTGCATGTCCACAATCACCAGACCTTCGGCGTTCTCGGCAAGGATATACACACCGTGCAACTGGGCGATGGCAAAGCCAAGTGGTGGAACCTCGGACGCGTTATCTGTGCTTTGCAACGCCTTTGCAGCAGGTTGCGCAAGGGCTTGATAACTTGCCAGTGTTTCCTGCACCTGGATTTCATGCACTTGGCTTGCCGACATGGGCAGCGGCAAGCGCGTCTGATACCCGCCCGGCGCATGAGATGGCACGCCCGGCGCAAGACTCAGTGCAAGCCCATGAGCTATTCCCGGGGCAAGCGGCGCACTAGCGTGCCCAACAGGACGCTGTTCCGCCATGACATGATGCAACGTGGAAAACAGGAAATCATGCACGCGGCGAGCGTCACGGAAGCGCACTTCGAGTTTGGCGGGATGCACATTGACATCCACGCTTTCCGGGTCGAGCGCCAGATGCAACACATACGCGGGCTGGCGCGCGCCGTGCAGCACATCGGCATAGGCCTGTTTAACCGCATGAATCAGCACTTTGTCGCGCACGGCACGGCCATTGACGAAGAAATACTGCGTGTCGCTGCGTTCGCGTGCCAAGGTTGGCGGTTGCAGCCAGCCCCAAAGATGCAGGCCGTCGCGCTCATGTTCAAAAAACAGCGCGTTGTCGGCAAAACTCGCACCGCTCAGTGCGCGCAGACGCTGATTTGCCTCACCGCTGGCATCACTACGCCATTGGTTTTTGCCCGCCACGTTCAGGCTGAAGCCGACATCGGGACGCGCCAAAGCCATACGACGCAGCACCTCATCCAGATGATGCAGTTCGGTGCGTTCGGCGCGCAGAAACTTGCGTCGCGCCGGCACATTGAAAAACAGGTCGCGCACTTCGACGGTCGTGCCTTGCGGATGCGCAGCGGGCGCAAGCTCAGCCTGTTGCGGATTGCCGAGGCTGTGAATGCACCAAGCGTGCTCGGCCGCCTGTGCGTGTGAAATCAGCTTGAAATCCGCAACCGATGCGATACTGGCCAGCGCCTCGCCACGAAAACCGAAGCTGGCGACACGCAACAAATCATCCAGCGATTGAATTTTACTGGTGGCATGGCTGGCAATAGCCAACGGCAATTCATCCATGGGAATGCCCTTGCCGTTGTCGCGCACACGCAGCAGGCGAATGCCCGCATCTTCAATATCCACGTCTACTCGTGTGGCACCAGCATCCAGGCTGTTTTCCACCAGCTCCTTGAGCACACTGGATGGACGTTCCACCACTTCGCCTGCGGCGATTTGGTTGATGAGCTGCGGAGGAAGAAGCTGGATGGCGGACATGCCTGTGCACGAAAAACCTGAATGGGGCGTGCAGGATGGGGGAAGCGGAGACAGGATTCAAGAGAAGGAGCCGGCGCGTGGAGAAAGCTTGACCCTGCTACCAGCCGTAGGATTGTTTGATAAGGATTTTTTCCAAGCCCTTGATGCTCGCGGTATCGGGTACGACCCAGTGCATTTTTTCAGGCTCGCCATTATGCACGCTGGCCTTGGTTAAGGCTTGTAGCAAGGAGTCGTTCGCGGGGTTAGCGGTGCTTAAGCGCTTGGTGAGTGCAGTGCGCTTGGCCTCTGTCAATTTAGGACTCGCGGTCATCAGGTAGCCGGGTAACGGACGCGTGTTAAAAATGACGCGCAGCTTGGCCTGCGTCGCCTTATCGAGGGTGTGTTCGTAAAACGTCGCACTCAAGATGGCAGCACGACAATCACCTTTGAGCAATTTTTCGACCTTGGGCAGGTAGCCATCAGTGATGTGCAAGGTGGGTTCTTGTATGGGGTTGGGGTATTGATTAAGGAGCATCAGGGTGGAAAGCTGGGGTGGCGAGGAAGCACAAACAGGCTTGGAAACCAGCTGCTCCAATGATTGAATGCCCGTGTCATCGGCGGTGGTGACCACAACATAGGTTAAGGCGATGTCGGCCTGTGCGACGGCGCTATGCAACCCTTCCGCAATCCGCCAGGCGCTGAAATGCGGGCCGTCAATCAGAATGTCGTACTCGCCTCGGCGTATCGCTTGGGCATAGCCTTGAATATTTGCAGACGGCACATAGCGCACGTCTTCACCCAAGGCCTGGCTCAGCTGTGTGGCAAGCGCGACGTAGTTTTTGTTTTGCTCAGTCGGGTCTTTATCGAAAGGTAGACCGGAGAGCGTGAGTTCGGCTTGCGCTGGCAGGCTAAGACAGAGCGCTACACCGAGCGCGAAAGGGGTTAGGTTCATGCTGTATTTCTCCTCGTTGAATATTCAGGTCGAGGTAAGCATAAACGCGCAAGCTGAAGACACCCTGAAGGCTAGTCGACGCGAGCGCAACGCCTCAACGCCCCCTTGTGCAAAGGGGCGGACGAAGGTTTTAGGCTGGAATCGCGGAGGCGGATTGAACAGCGCGTCCTGAGCCTTAACGTTAGCCTTGGCGTTTGTTCAGCATCGGCAACATGCGCGGCAGCGTGTTGTCTTTGACAATATAGTGATGATAAAGCGCAGCGAGAGTGTGCAGGCCAATCAAGCCATAGCCTACGTTGGCCACGGTTTCATGTACTTCTTTGATTTGTTTGCTTAATGCTTTATCGACACCGATCAGCGGCGGTAGTTCGAGGCCGAAAAATGGAATCGGCTTGCCAGCCGCGCTCAGAATGGCCCAGCCCGCTAGCGGTAGGCCGATCAAAATGACATACAGCATCACATGCACCAACGAGGACAAGGCGCCTTGCCATGCAGGAATGGGCGGTTCGATCACGGGCGCATGCCGCCAAATCGCTTTCATCGACAGACGCAGTACGCTGAGAAAAAGCACGCCAAGACCGAGCATAAAATGCCATGACTTCATCGCCGCATACAGCGGGTCGTCCTTGGGGAAAATGCCGCGGAACTCAATCGTGGCATAGACAGCGATCAGCAACAGCAGGGTGAGCCAGTGTAAAAAGATGATCGGGCGAGCGTAATGGGCGTGCGTGGTCGGCATGATGTTTCTCTGTTATGGGCTTAATGTGCCCTCTATAAATGCCGTTTTCGTCTTATATAAATGCCTTGAAGTGCGACTTCATAAGAGATGGCGTGCCCAGCGGTTATTTCGAGTATGGTGACCCGATGGAAGCTGATTTACTCTCCCTCAAAGCATGGCGAAATGCGTGCCTTCTATCGCCTTGCTGGCATAGTAGTCATGCAAACCACGGAACACCGACTGCGCAACTTTCTGTTGATGCGCGGATGTGCGCAGCTTGCGTTCTTCTTCGGGGTTGGACAGGAAGGCGCTTTCCACCAGCATGGAGGGAATGTCCGGTGATTTGAGCACCATGAACCCGGCTTGTTGCACGCTGCGCTTGTGTACTGCGCCAATTTCGCCCAATTCGGTCAAAATGCGCTGCCCCGCGTCCATGCCCGCCTGCATACTGGCGGATTGGGAAAGATCAAGCAGCACCGAGGCCAGGCTGTCAGAGCGCTCGTTCAGGCTTACGCCACCGACCAAGTCCGCCGCGTTTTCCTTGTCCGCCATCCAACGTGCGGCCTCCGAGCTTGCGCCATTAAGCGACAGGCAAAACACCGAGGCACCACGCGCATCGGGGTCGCTAAACGCATCGGCATGGAGCGAAATAAACATGTCGGCTTTGTTGCGGCGAGCGATATTGGTGCGCTCACGCAACGGAATGAACACGTCCTTGTTGCGCGTTAAAACGGACTTGAATCCACGTTCGCCCTGAATCATGGCTTCCAGTTTGCGCGCAATCGCCAAGGTCACGTCTTTTTCACGCGTGCCATCACGCCCTACTGCGCCGGGGTCTTTGCCGCCATGTCCGGCATCGATTGCAATCACCAGTTTGCGCGCACCTTGGCGCGACGATTCCTGGCGCGATGCCAGGCGTTCGGTTTCACGCACTTCCTTGGCGGTTGGCTCCGGGCGAGCCTCTTCAGCTTGGGATGCAGGCAGCAATGTGGCTTCGCGTTCGGCCGCTTTCTCAGCAAAGGCACGCTTGGCCTCGGTGCCCTTAATATCGGCGGCCTTAACATCAGCGGCCTTGATGGTGGCGATCGGCATACCAAGCGGCTTGTGCGCCAACTCAAGCACCAGCTTGAAGCCTTTGCCATTGGGTTCGGGAAGCATAATCACCGTCGGCTTGGCGGGCTGCTGCATATCAAACACAAGGCGCAGGTCGTTGCCGTTTTGGATGCCACTGCGCAGGCGTGATACGGCCACACCCTCAGGGAGCTGCATTTCAAAGCTCTTGGGCAGCGAGGTTTCTTTCAGATCAAGCACCACGCGTTCCGGGTTGCTCAAGGTAAAAACCTTGTGATCGGTTGGCGCAGTTAAACTGAATACAAGGCGCGAGCCACGCTCATTCACACTGGCTTCTCCGGCGTTGATGGCCGGTCGAATGCCGGCATAGGCTGAGGCCGGTAACCACAAAAAAGAAGCACCGCCGCCCAAAAGCTTAAACAGAAAGCGGCGGCGCGCATTGATTTGTAACGATGTTTGCATAATTCACCTCACCCGGCTTGGGATCAGCCCTCGACAGTTGGTGGAGTTATAAGCCAATAATCAACAAATTTCAATCTAATGAAGAAGATATGTTGTTTTTCTTTAGCACATTCTTAACTTCATTTAACCAGGCATCACCCGCGACACTGTGTGCATCCATCTGCGCTCGCCTCGACTCATCGATATACAGCAAATGAATTTCAAGATCGGGCGGCGGCAACACCCCCTCGCCGCGTTCAGGCCATTCCACCAGACACAGCGTGTCGCCAGCGAAGTCCTCGCGCGCGCCCATCCATTCGAGCTCTTCCGGGTCATTCATGCGATAAAGATCATAATGCGCGATGCGCCTCTCAGAAGTCTTACCCGTGATTTCGTAGGTTTCCACCAAAGTATAGGTCGGGCTGACCACACGCCCTGCGTAGCCTAAAGCCCGCAGGAAGGCACGCACCAAGGTGGTTTTGCCCGCACCCAAATCGCCACGCAGAGCCAACCAGCCCGACACAGGCGCCGTTTCAGCCAGCACAGCGCCCAAGCATTGGGTGGCCGCCTCATCCGGCAAGTGTAGATTCAGCATGGGCATATCTCTTCGAGCAAGCGCCGCACATGTGGCAAAAGATCAAGCGCCAGCACACCGCGCCCGCCTTCGGCCTGTGCCGCCCGCTCACCTGCCGCAGCGTGCAGAGCAACGCCCAGCCGCGCCGCGTCGCAGGTTGACAATCCTTGCGCCATTAAAGCGGCAAGTATCCCGCAGAGCAGATCGCCCATGCCGCCGCTGGCCATGCCGGGGTGGCCGTGCGTGCAACGCCACAAGGCTGTGTCACATGCAATCAGACTGCCCTCGCCTTTCAGCAGCCAAGTTCCGCCAAAACGCTGGCGCAAACTCAGCACGCTTGAGCTGCGTGTGGCCTGTATCTGTGCCGGAGTTAGGCTCAACAGGCGCGCCGCCTCGCCGGGATGCGGGGTCAGAAGCACCTCAGGCGGCAAGCATCCATCCAGCGTTTCAAGTTGGCGCAAGGCATCGGCATCCAGCACTTTAGGCTGAGTAGAACGCATGGCGTGCGCGAACATCTCCCGGCTCCAGGCGTCCTGCCCCAGCCCAGGGCCAAGCACAATCACACTGGCGTTCTCCAGCAAAGGTTGCAGCTCTGCTACAGATTCGATGGCATGTACCATCAGCTCCGGACGGCTACTGCCCAAAAAAGCCGCATGACTTGCACGCGTTGCCACACTGACCCGACCTGCGCCGGTGCGTGCCGCAGCTTCCGCCGCCAAGCGCGCTGCGCCTGCCATGCCGTGATTACCACCGATCACCAGCACATGCCCGAAATCACCCTTGTTCGCATCCAGCGCACGCGGTGGCAGCAGACCAGCCAGGTCATCAAGGGTGTAATTCGTGATATTTGGCTGAGACATGAGTCAACGACGCGGGATAAACCCGAGTACATCCATCGTGCGCCGCAGGGTCACTTCCGCACGTTCTGCCGCCTTGTCCGCCCCGCTGTGCAGAATGCGCATCAGCTCAGCCGGGTCATCGCGCAGCGCGTGATAACGCTGTTGTACCGGCTCCAGAAAGGCGACCACCGCCTCAGCCGTGGCTTTTTTCAGGTTGCCATAGCCCTGCCCGGCCAGTTGTGCTTCCCAATGCGCAATCGACTCACCCGATACAGTGGCCAGCAAGGTCAGCAAATTGGATACGCCGGGTTTGGCTTGGGCATCAAAACGAATCTCATTGTCTGAATCCGTCACCGCGCGCATCAACTTCTTGCGCACCTTGCCTGGCTCATCCAGTAGCGCAATCGAGGCCTGCTCATTCGGATCGGACTTGGACATTTTCTTGTCGGGGTCTTGCAGGCTCATGATGCGTCCGCCAACGTCCGGAATCATCGGCTCAGGCACGGTGAAAATTTCGCCATACAGATTGTTGAAGCGCATGGCCAAATCGCGCGCCAGCTCAAGATGCTGCTTTTGGTCATGCCCCACCGGCACCAGATCAGACTGGTAGAGCAGGATATCCGCCGCCATCAGCACCGGGTAATCAAACAGACCGACATTGATATTCGCCTCATGCTGCGCTGACTTGTCTTTGAACTGGGTCATGCGTGACAACTCGCCCATGTAGGCATAACAGTTCAGCAACCAGCCCATTTCGGCATGGGCAGGCACATGCGATTGCACAAACAGCGTGGATCGAGCCGGGTCAATACCGCAGGCCAGGTACAGGGCAATAAAATCCAGGCTGCGCTCACGCAGGATTTTCGGATCCTGGCGCACGGTAATGGCGTGCAAATCCACCAGCATGAACAGGCTGTCATGGGTTTCTTGCAGCTTCACCCAGTTTTTGATCGCCCCAATGTAATGACCAATCAGCAGGTTGCCCGAAGGCTGAATGCCGGAAAGAACCACGGGGCGTTTATGGGAAACAGATGTCATAAAAAGTCGCTATAGTTCAGGGGACGAAAACGCCGCTCATGATAGGCTGGGGCATCGAATAAGCCAAAGCCCGGCCTACTGTAAACACGACATACTGAACACTGATCCTCAACCATGCACCACAGCGCCCTGATTGAAGTTCTACTCTTACTTGCCATCTCCGTAATTGCGGTCACGCTGTTTCGGCGTATCCATTTGCCGCCGATTTTGGCCTATCTGGGCGTTGGCGCGTTGATTGGGCCGCACGCGCTCGGCTGGGTGGCAGAATCAGAAAACACCCGTGTATTGGCGGAATTCGGCGTGGTATTCCTGCTGTTTACGCTAGGGCTGGAGTTTTCCATCAGCAAACTCAGCTCCATGCGCCGCGCGGTATTAGGCATGGGGGGGGCTCAGGTTGTCATCACCACCCTTGTGGCCGCGCTCGCGGCTTGGGCGCTCGAACTTTCCCTGCCCGCCGCGCTAGTGATCGGCGGCGTGCTCGCCATGTCATCCACCGCGATTGTCATCAAGTTACTGGCTGAGCAGATGGAGCTCAACTCCCGGCATGGCCGCGCCGCCGTGGGTATCCTGCTGTTTCAGGATCTGGCGGTCATCCCTTTTCTTATCGTGATTCCAGCCCTTGCCACAGGAAATGAGGATATCGGGATTGAGCTTGTATTTGCCCTCATCAAAGGCATCGCCGTCACCGCAGCCATGCTGGCGGGTGGGCGCTGGCTGCTGCGTCCGATGTTCAATGAAATCGCCAAGGCACGCTCGCCAGAGCTGTTCACACTGGCGGTGCTACTGGTCGCCTTATCGTCCGCCGCACTCACGCAGGCTGCGGGTCTGTCGCTAGCGCTTGGCGCGTTCCTTTCAGGCATCATGCTTTCGGAAACCGCCTTTCGTCACCAAATCGAAAGCGATATCCGTCCCTTTCAAGACGTTTTGCTCGGGTTGTTTTTCATCACCATCGGCATGTTGCTCGACATGCACGCCCTGCCCCAATATCTGCTGCCGGCCTTGTTGCTACTCGTGTTACTGGTTCTGATGAAAACGCTGATTATCTTCGGAGTCGGCATCGGCCTGAATCAGGAACCGGGTGTCGCATTGCGCACCGGACTGGTTCTGGCACAGGGCGGCGAGTTTGGCTTCGCCCTGCTCTCACTCGCCACCCGCGATCACCTTCTTGATCACGACACCACTCAAATCGTACTGACTGCCGTGCTCATGAGCATGATGCTTACACCCTTCCTTGTGCGCTGGAACGGTCGTATTGCCAAAAGTTTGGTGCGCAGCTACCAGCAAAACTATGTGGAAATGCGCGAAGGCATTTCGCAAAAAAACACCGATATGAGCGAACACGTCATCATCACCGGGTTTGGTCGTGTCGGGCAAAACCTTGCCTATTTGCTTGATCAGGAGGATGTACCCTATATCGCGCTTGAAGTTGACCCCGACATTATTTCCAAAGCGCAAAGCGCGGGTTACAACGTACATTTCGCCAACGCGACCCACGCCGACATGCTGCACGCTGCCGGCATCGACAAAGCGCGCGCCCTCGTTATTACCCACCACGACACCGATGCCGCGATTAAAACCTTGCATGTTGCACGCCTGCATCACCCTGATTTGCCGATCTTTGTACGTGCGCTCTCGGTCAACCGCCTGGATGAAATCATCGAGGCCGGAGCCACTGAAGTTGTGCCTGACGCGTTTGAAGCCAGCCTCATGTTGGGTTCACATCTCATGAGTCATATGGGTATTCCGATGCGGCGTATTTTTCACCGCACGCAACGCATACGCCAAGACAACTACAGCCTGCTACGCCATATTTTCCAGGGACGCGGCGAGGCGGTGGATGCTGCACATGCCCTGCGCGGTTCGCTGACCAGCATCAACCTTGCCTCCGGTGCCTGGGCAGTCGGGCGCACCCTCGGTGAAGCGCTTGAAGGACTGAAAGTTTTCCCGGATGCCATTCGTCGCGGTGGAATAAAAGGCGAAATGCCCGCCCCTTCCACGGTATTACAAGAAGACGACGTGTTAATTCTTTATGGCTCCGAATCCGATTTAGCTCGCGCCGAGCAACGCCTTTTGGGCGGAAGCTAACCCCCATCCCGACAGGAACCCAACCACGTGGACATGCTGCAAAACCCTGAGTTCCTATCGCGATTACAGTTTGCCTTCCTCGCCATGTTTCATATTCTCTGGCCGCCATTAACTGTCGGCTTGGCGATTATTATTCTCGGTCTTGAAGCCACCTGGCTAAAAACCAAAAATATTTTCTACTATCACCAGACCCGTTTCTGGATCCGTATTTTCATGATTAACTTCGGTGTTGGCGTGATTAGCGGCATCCCGATGGAGTTTTCATTTGGTACCAACTGGGGGCCATTTTCTATCGCCAGCGGCGATTTCTTTGGCAATATTCTAGGCTTTGAAACCGCCATGGCCTTTATGCTGGAAGCAGGATTTTTAGGCATCATGCTATTCGGCTGGAATCGCGTCAGCGGGCGAATGCACCTTTTTGCCACCAGCATGGTGGTTTTAGGCAGCACCCTGTCCGTGTTCTGGATCATGGTGGCCAATTCCTGGATGCAAACCCCCGCCGGGGTTGAGTATGTGAATGGAAAATTCATCATTAACGATTACCTTGCCGCCGTATTCAACCCCGATCTTGGCCACGCGTTCTGGCATATGTTTATCGCCTGCATCGAACTCAGCCTGGTGGTGGTTGCCGGAGTTAGTGCCTATTACCTGCTCAAGCAACGCGAAATCGATTTCTTTTTACCGGCCTTCAAACTGGCGGTGCTCGCCTTGGTTATCATTACGCCACTCCAAATCCTGATTGGCGACTCAGCGGGTGGTGCGTTGGCGCACACCCAGCCCGCCAAATTGGCCGCGATTGAAGCGCACTGGGAAACCAATCCACCGGGCGAAGGCGCCGCTTGGGCTGTTTTAGCCATTCCCGACGCCGCAAAGCAACGTAATCTATGGGAATGGACAATCCCTGATGCACTGAGTTTGATTGTCACTCACTCATTCACGGGTACGGTCGTGGGTTTACGCGATTTCAAACCCGAAGATCAACCGCCGATCTGGATACCGTTTTATGCGTTCCGCATTATGCTGGCCGCTGGCGTGTTTATGGCTTTAATGGCGCTGTGGACAGCATGGCTGCTGTGGCGCAATAAAACCCGTATGAGCCATGAAAATATCAGTCAAAACAAGTGGCTACTGCGCGGCTGGATTCTCGCCATTCCCGCCGCTTACCTTGCGGTGGAAATGGGCTGGATGGTGCGCGAAATTGGACGGCAGCCGTGGATTGTTTACGGCATGATGCGCACGCAACATGGTGTATCTGAGCTACCGCTTGCTACCGTGCAATGGTCTTTGCTCTCATTTTTCGTTTTTTACCTCGCTATTGGTATCGCCGCGTTTTATTTTATGCGTCATGTTTTGCGCCAAGGCCCTGCGTATGAAGCAGCTCCAAAATACATTAAAAACAAAAACCGCCCGATGTCTCCCATGAACGACGGGGGCTACTGATGGACGCATTCAGCCTCGATAATCCCCATCACCTATTGGCCAGCATTTGGTTTGCGATTATTGGATTATTCCTTATTTTTTATGTCATTCTGGATGGCTTTGATCTGGGTATGGGCATACTCTCGCTCGCCGCACCCAACGAGCAGTATCGTGGCGCGATGATGAGCAGCATTGGCAGCATTTGGGATGCCAATGAAACCTGGCTAGTGATCGTTGGCGGCACGCTATTTGGTGCTTTTCCCCTGGTGTATGGCACCGTTTTGCACGGGCTTTACATCCCTATTACGCTTATGTTGCTTGGTTTTATAATGCGTGGCGTCTCGTTCGAGTTTTATGCTCTTTCATCACGCAAAAAGCTTTGGGGTATAGCCTTTGGCCTCGGCAGCTTACTTGCTGTCATTGCTCAAGGCTTCGCGCTTGGCGGCTTACTTAATGGCATAAAAATTGAAAATGGGTTATTTACCGGTGATGTATTTGACTGGTTTTCACCCTTCAGCCTGATGGTGGTTTTAGGAGTAATCGCTGGCTACAGTGTAATGGGCGCTAATTACATGATTCTAAAATTCACCGGCGAGCTGCAAAAGCATGCGTATGCACGCAGCAAAATATTTAGCGGATGGATGTTGTTTTTTGCTGGCATCGTGACCATTTGGACACCACTACAATACCCAAGCATTCTTGAGCGCTGGTTTACCTTGCCCAATTTTTTCGCTTTTGCCTTGCTCCCGCTCGCCGCCCTATTTTGCTTTTACATGCTGTTTAGAGCGCTTGCCCGATGCGAAGAACGTGCTCCCTTTATCTGGAGCCTGCTGATTTTTATGTTCTCCTTTATCGGCTTGGCAGCCTCCTTGTTTCCTTATATCGTCCCCGGAGCGATAACAATAGACCAAGCCGCCGCACCAACCAACACGCTGGTGTTTATGCTGCTCGGCATTGGCATGCTGATTCCTGTGATGATTGCTTACAACATTTATCAATACAGTGTGTTTAGCGGAAAAATAAACCCCGACGCGCCCTCTCATCACGATTAACAAACCTACAATTCAAGGACGAACCATGCGCCTTTTGATGATTTCTGACGTGTATTTTCCTCGTGTGAATGGAGTATCCACCTCGATTGAAACCACACGCCATGCGCTGGAAAAATTGGGGCATGAAGTCACGCTGATCGTACCGGATTACCCACAGCAAGAAGCATCCACCGATCCAAATGTAATACGCATTCCAGCGCGCAAAGTTCTTTTCGACCCAGAAGATCGAATTATGGCCTGGCGTGATTTACGCCGTACCATGCGCGCACTTGCCCCACAAAAATTCGATTTAATTCATATTCATACGCCATTCATTGCCCACTATGCCGGCACCCGTATGGCGCGTAATCTCAAGCTTCCCGTGGTGGAAACCTACCACACGTTTTTTGAGCAATATCTTGAGCACTACATTCCCTTTCTTCCCGACCCCATGCTGCGCCTGATGGCACGTCGCCTGACCGCCAATCAGGGCAATGCAGTCAATGCCCTGATTTCGCCCTCGATTGCCATGCGTGACATTTTGCGCCGCTACGGTGTGCTCACCCCGATCAGTGTGATTCCCACCGGCATTGATCTGGAAAAATGGCGCACGCCCACCGCACCCGACCCGCGTAGTGAGCTCGGCCTGAACGCCACCCAGCCCATGCTGCTGTTTGTTGGACGTCTGGCATTTGAAAAAAACGTGGAGTTTTTGCTCAACATGCTCACCAAGCTGGTTGTGCAACGCCCCGATACCTGCCTGGTGCTTGCGGGCGAGGGGCCGGCGGAAAAGCACCTGCGCAAAATCACCGCCCAGCTTGGACTGGATGAACATGTGCATTTTGTCGGCTACCTACCGCGTGATGGCCAGTTGCAAGCGCTGTATCGCGCAGCGGATGCCTTTGTCTTCGCCTCCGCCACTGAAACCCAGGGCTTGGTGCTGGTCGAAGCACTGGCACTCGGCCTGCCCGTGGTGGCGCTGGCTGAAATGGGCACACGCGATGTAGTGCGTGAGGGCGAAGGCTGCCTGATTGCACCGAATGACCCGCAAGGCTTTGCCGCGCGCGTGCTGGAGCTCATCAGCCACCCGCATGCGGCAAGGCAACTCGCCACGCAAGCCGTGATCGCCGCCGAAGCATGGCAGGAAGAGCGCGTGGCCGAACGTCTGGTGCATTTTTACGCAGAAACCATCGCACGCGGCGAAACGGCTCCCGTGCGCAAACGCTGGCAGCGCAAATTATCCACATGAAACTTGAGCAACTCCGGCTTGACAACAGCTATGTGCGCGAACTGCCTGCCGACCCGGAGCAACATCCCGGCGCGCGGCAAATCTATGCCGCCTGCTACTCGCACATCAAACCCACCCCGGTCAGGGCACCCAAACTGCTCGCCTGCGCGCACGAAACCGCTACGCTGCTCGGTCTGGACACAGATGAGTGCTCAACCCCGGCCTTTGCCGACATCTTCAGCGGCAATACCCTCCTCCCCGGAATGCAACCCTACGCGGCCTGCTATGGTGGGCACCAATTCGGCCACTGGGCAGGCCAATTGGGTGACGGCCGCGCCATCAACCTCGCTGAAGTCATCAACCCACAAGGTCAACGCTGGACGCTGCAACTCAAGGGCGCAGGCCGCACCCCGTACTCACGCAGTGCCGATGGCCGCGCCGTGCTGCGCTCCTCGGTGCGCGAATTTCTCTGCTCGGAAGCCATGCACCACCTCGGCATCCCCACTACCCGCGCCCTTAGCCTGATTGGCGCGGGCGAAGGCGTGCTGCGCGACATGTTCTACGATGGTCATCCACAAATCGAACCCGCCGCAATTGTCTGCCGCGTCGCCCCATCCTTTACCCGCTTTGGTAACTTTGAACTCTTCAAACAGCGCGGCGACCGCCACAACCTGCGCTTGCTCGCCGATTACACCATTCGCAACGACTTCCCAGAGCTACTCAGCCCCGGCGAAACGCCCAGCAAAGAAACCTACCTCGCCTGGTTCCGCGAAATCGTGCGCCGCACCGCACACATGATCGTCCACTGGATGCGCGTCGGCTTCGTGCATGGTGTGATGAACACCGACAACATGTCCATCCTTGGCCTCACCATCGACTACGGCCCCTATGGCTGGCTGGAAGGCTACGACCCGTCGTGGACACCCAACACCACCGACGCGCAAGGTCGGCGCTATTGCTTCGGCAACCAGGCACTGATCGGCCAATGGAACCTCGCGCGCCTGGCCAACGCCCTGCTACCGCTGGTGGGCGCAACCGAACCCTTACAAGCCGCCCTGCACAGCTACCGTAATGACTACGCCAGCGCCTATGACGCAATGATGGCCGCCAAACTCGGCCTGCGTACACACCAAGGCGAAGCCGACGATGCACTGCTTGCAGCCATGCACACCATGCTCAGTCTCACCGAAACCGACTACACCCTGTTCTTCCGTGCCTTGGCCGACCTGCCCGACACCCAGGATGCCGAAGCCTTGCTCGCCTGCATCCGCCCCGCGTGGTACGCGCCACAGGACATCCAGGGGGAAACCCGTCAGCAGATTCTTGACTGGCTGCACCGCTACCTCGACCGCCGACGTGAAGATGCACGCGAGCCAGCAGAACGCCATGCAGCCATGAATGCCATCAACCCGAAATACGTCTTGCGCAACTACCTTGCACAACAGGCCATCGACCGAGCTCAAGCTGGAGACGTATCGATGGTTGAACAACTGCTTGAGCTACTGCGCCACCCCTACGACGAACAGCCTGAACATGCACACTACGCCGCCAAGCGTCCGGAATGGGCACGAGTCAAGGCCGGCTGCTCCATGCTTTCGTGTAGCTCGTAAATCAAAAAAGTATTCCGCATATTGATTCGCATAGTGGGGGATTTTTAAAAAAATCGCGCTCGCTCGGCAAAGCAGCCGAGGCCCGCGATAGCTCTCATGAATCAAAGACTTACGTCTTTGTTCATGTTGGGGCATCCTGCCCCAAGCGGGAAACGCTGAATAAATCAGCGTTTCCCTAAAACAAGTCACATCAAGCCAAGGTTAAACGCATGGGCAAAAACGACAAGCGATTGGACAAGCTGCGGCAAGCCAAGGCCACGGCTAGACTGAGCGGATGTGGTGGCGCTGTTGACGCAACTTGGCTATGAAAAACAGGAAATGGCCGGATCGCGGGTGCGTTTTACCCATCCCACACGCCCGATGATTTTGTTGCACCGCCCGCACCCTGAAAATTCACCTGCGCGGCGGCGCGTTGAAGACGCTCAAGGCACTGATCTTGGAGAATTGAAACCCATGATTTATCTGGAATACAAGGGCTATCTGGGCACGATTGAGGCGGAACTTGAAGACGATACGCTGTTCGGCAAGCTGGCGTTCGTGCGTGATTTGGTGACGTATGAAGCCAATGACCTTGGCGGACTTCGGCGTGAATTTGAACAGTCTGTAGATGCCTATCTTACCTCGTGTGCTGAACTTGGGCGTGCGCCCGATACCCCATTCAAGGGGACGTTTAATGTGCGCGTCAGCCCAGAGATTCACCGCAAGGCGGCGATGTTGGCGGGCGAGCGCAGCCTGAATGCGTTTGTGGCCGAGGCGCTGGCGGATGCGCGGACGGCGACCTAAACTCAATCTTTCAGTGCGGATTTCGCTTAACGAAAAACCATGGTTTGGATGTTTCGCTTGGACAGAACAGTTTCAATCCGCGCCCGGGGTTTAGGCCGGGCGATACGATGTGTACGGCACGTCAACTGGCTTTGGTGATCTTCATGCAATATCTGGTCGATCTTGTAGAAGCGCTCGCTGCGGTTCATGGCTTACAGCGGCTCGTTGCGCCGCCGAATGTTCTCCAACAGGCCTTCCGATGCCGCTTCGATCATGTCCAGCACACGCTCGAAGCCCGCCTCGCCGCCGTAGTACGGGTCGGGAACTTCATGCGGATGACTCACCTCTGCATCGGCGAAGTCCATCATCAAACCGAGATGCGCGCGCACGCGCGCGGCATCCAGTTGCGCACGCAGTTGCTGCAAAATCGCCAGATTGTCTTCGTCCATGGCCAGCACATAATCAAAGCGCGTGAAGTCTTGCACATCGACCTTGCGCGCGCGCAGGGTGGACAGGTCGTAACCGCGACGCAAGGCCGCACGCTGCATGCGCTCATCCGGCGGGTTGCCGATGTGGTAGGCATGCGTGCCCGCCGAATCGATGCGAATCTGCTGCTGTAGCCCGGCCTCATGCACCTTGCGCACAAACACGCCTTCGGCGGTGGGTGAGCGGCAAATGTTGCCCATGCAGACGAATAAAACGGATATCACAGATGTTGGCTTGCCCATATTTGCCTCCCCTCAGCTCTTTACAATCGAATGAATGTCAAAAAACGAAACCCCAGTCTGAATATTCACACAGCTTCCTCAAGGTTTGTGTGTATGGGCAGGAACGTTAACCTGCACGCCTTCCTCAAGCAGAAGGATTAAAGCATGTCTTTCGATGAAAATTTCAAGGCTGCATTCTCGCTTGCCAACAAACGCATTGGCGTGACAGAACTTCTGGTGTCCATTGTGGGTGGTTTTGTCGGCATTTTCCTCGTCTATAACGCAAGCCACATGCTCTTGGGTCAAACGGGAGCTGCGTGGATGCTGGCCTCAATGGGTGCATCTGCGGTATTGCTATTCGGCGCCCCCCATGCGGCATTTGCTCAACCGTGGCCTTTGTTTGCAGGGCACGCTCTTTCCGCGCTCATTGGCGTGACGTGTGCCCAATGGATCGGCGACCCCGCTCTGGCTGGGGCTTGTGCTGTCGGGCTGGCCTTGGGAGCCATGCGACTTTTTCACTGCATCCATCCACCCGGTGGGGGGACGGCGTTGGTGGCGGTGATCGGAGGTTCAAGCATCAGCGCCCTCGGTTACCAGTATGTGTTCACGCCAGTTTTACTGAATGCCCTGATTCTTTTCATTGCCGCTGTGCTGATAAATGCACCTTTCAGATGGCGTCGCTACCCTATGGGTGTATTGACCGCGCTCAGTCCCCAAGTCAGTCCCCAGGTCAGTCCCCCGGCCCCCTCTCCGGCAATCCCCCCGACTGCGTCAGCTTCGATCAGTTCGCAAGCCTTAGCCCGCGCCGTCGAGGAAACGCATCTTGTGGTGGATGTCACCGCAGAAGAATTGCTGGAAATCGCCCTGCGCGCCGTGGAACTGACACGCAGAGATGCGGGTGATACCTCATGTTTGCATGGCCGCGTTTTACGCCTATCCATACCAAACGCGCAAAAACCCCCCAACCAAGTCAGGCCGCCGATCTGAGGCAAAGAATACGACGGGTGATGTCTAGATCAAGCGTGCATCAAGCTTTTCACCAGCTGAATCAAGCCATTGGTCGAAGCATCGTATTGAGTGACGGCTTCGTCTTCCGCCAAACGCGGCAGAATGTCGCTAGCCATTTGCTTACCTAACTCGACGCCCCACTGATCGAAAGAGTTAATGCGCCAAATAATGCCCTGCACAAAAATCTTGTGCTCGTACAGCGCCAGCAACATGCCCAGGGTGTAGGGCGTATGGTCGCGCATCACAATCGTGCTGCTCGGCTTGTTGCCGACAAACACGCGGTGCGGCGCAAGTTCGGCAATTTTGGCTTCGTCCAGACCCTGTGCACGCATTTCGGCTTCCACCTCGTCGTGCGTGCGTCCCCACATGAGGGCGCGACTTTGTGCGAACAGGTTGGCCAGCAGCATGGCGTGTTGCTGCCCCAACGGGTTGTGCGTGTTGGCGGCGGCGATAAAGTCGCAGGGAATCAAGCGGGTGCCTTGATGGATAAGCTGGTAGAAGGCGTGTTGCCCGTTGGTGCCATTACCGCCCCACAAAATCGTGCCGGTGCTGTAATTCACCGTTTCACCGTCACGATCGACGGACTTGCCATTACTTTCCATATCCGCTTGTTGCAAATAGGCGGGCAACGAGCGCAAACGTGTGCCATACGGCAAGACCGCATGCGACTCAGCGCCGAAAAAGTTGGCGTACCACACACCAAGTAAAGCCATAATCACCGGCATGTTGCGTTCCAGCGGCGCTTCGTGGAAATGTCGATCCATGGCATACGCGCCTTCCAGCATCTTCTCGAAATGCTCATAACCGACATGCAGGGCAATGGATAAGCCAATCGACGACCACAAGGAATAACGTCCGCCCACCCAATCCCAAAACTCGAACATATTTTCCGGCGCGATACCGAAAGCACTGACCAATTCAAGGTTGGTGGATACGGCCACAAAGTGCTTGGCGACATGCGCTTCATCACCTGCCGCGCGCAAAAACCAATCCCGTGCCGCATGGGCATTGGCCATGGTTTCCTGGGTGGTGAAGGTTTTGGAGGCCACCACAAACAGGGTGGTTTCCGGATCAAGTCGCTTGAGCGTGCTGCTAATGTCCGACGGCGCGACGTTGGAGACAAAATGGGCGCGCAAATCGGCACGCGCAAACGATGCCAAGGCTTCGCACACCATTTTGGGTCCCAAATCCGAGCCTCCCACACCGATATTCACCACATCGGTAATCGTCTTACCGCTATAACCCAACCACTCACCGTTGCGCACAGCTTTGGAGAAGGATTTCATGCGCGCCAACACGCCATTCACCAGCGGCATCACATCTGCGCCATCGACAAAAATCGGGCTATTGCTGCGGTTGCGCAAAGCAATGTGCAGTACGGCACGATCTTCGGTGAAATTAATTTTCTGGCCGCTAAACATTTTTTCGCGCCAGGACTCGATCTCAGTTTCACGCGCCAGTTGCAGCAAAAGCTGCATGGTGTGGGCGTTCACCTGATGCTTGGAGTAATCCAGAAATAACTCGCCCGCACGCAGGCTGAAATTTGCAAAACGTTGTGGATCAGCGGCAAATAGATCACGCATTGGCACGCTATAAAATTCATCGTGATGCGCGCGCAGAGCTTTCCATGCAGGCAGTTGAGTCAGGGGGAGTGGCATAAATTGAGTCCTCGAAGCGATGAGTCAGGGGCTTAATAAACGGTTCAATCAAAAAAAGATAGCCACAGAGGGCACAGAGAACACTGAGTAATACGGCGAGGGTGTGTAGGCGCGAAAAATTCGCAGGCCGCTAACGCCATGTGCGAATGTATCGCACCTATAGAGCATTTTTCTCGGTGATCTCTGTGCCCTCTGTGGCTAAAAATCCTACAACGCATTGCGCCAAACATGGTCTTCCTTGTCGAACAGGCGGCTGGCTTCCTCGGGTCCCCAACTGCCTGCCGGATAGGTGTGAATAAAGTCACGCTCCTGCGCCCAAAGTTTGAGCACCGGATCCACCGCGCGCCATGCCCATTCCACTTCGTCGTAACGCAGAAATAGCGACTGATCGCCGTGCATCACATCCAGTAACAGTGCTTCATACGCACCAAGGCGGGTGCTGTCACTCTCGCAATACGTTGCATCGAGCTGGGTCGTGGTGGCACGCAACTCCAGCCCCGCACGCTTGGTCTGCACTTCCAGACGCAGACTTTCGCAGGGCTGGATACCGAGCAACAACCAATTCGGCTCAAGCTGCTCAATCGGTGTTTCGCGGAAAAGCTGTTGCGGCGGGTGACGGAAACGGATGCTGACCATCGAAGAACCTTCAGGCAGACGCTTGCCGGTGCGGATATAAAATGGCACACCGCGCCAACGCCAGTTATCGACATACAGTTTCAAGGCAGCGTAGGTTTCCGTGGTGCTGTGCTCATCCACGCCCTCCTCTTCCAGATACCCCGGCACCGTTTTACCGCGAATCTGCCCACGGGTGTATTGCGCGCGGAAGGCATGCGCATGCACGGCTCGCGCTGGAATCGGACGAATCGAACGCAAGACCTTGACCTTCTCATCGCGCAGGGCTTCCGCATCCAGGATCGGCGGCGGTTCCATCGCCACCAAGGTCAGCATCTGCAATAAATGGCTCTGAATCATGTCGCGCAACGCGCCAGCCTGATCGTAATAGCCTGCGCGCCGGCCAATGCCTTTGTCTTCGGCATGCGAAATCTGCACATGGTCGATGTAATTACGGTTCCACAGCGGTTCGAGCAACAAATTGGCAAAACGGAACACCAAAATATTCTGCACCGTGGATTTACCAAGATAATGGTCGATGCGGAAAATCTGCTTCTCGGCAAAATGGCGGTGCAAGCGCGCATCCAGCATTTTTGCGCTTTCCAAATCGTAGCCAAATGGTTTTTCCACCACCAGACGCCGCCAGCCGTCGAATTCGTCATTCAAATCCGCCGCCGCAAGCTGTTCGGCCACCACCGCATACATATCCGGCGCAATGGCTAAATAAAACAACAGATTCATGCTCATGCCGTTTTCAGACACGCGCGCGCCCAGCTCTTGGTAGTCTTCGGCGGTTTCCAAATCACCCTTCACAAAGCGCTGCCGCGCCAGAAACCGACTCAGCACGGCCTCATCCAGCGCGGCGCCCAAACGCTCGCGCAGTACGCCATCCACATAGCCGCGCCAGTCTTCATCCGTCCACTCGCGTCGGCCAAAACCAAAAATCAGCACACCAGCATCCACGCGGTCGTGCCGATCCAGGTTATACAAGGCAGGCAACAACTTTTGTGCCGCCAGATTGCCCGTCGCGCCAAAAATCACAAAACCGCATTGAACAGGGGACGTGTTCACGCTACCAAACGCCGCGTCTTTACTCGAACTGATGGGAGACATAGGGCTTACTCCGTTTCGGTTTTCGTGATTGCATGACCACCAAAGCCCTTACGCATCATGGCCAAGGCTTTGTTGCCATAATCCGCATTGCCCTGGCTGGCAAAACGCATCTGCAAGGCCAGCGTCATCACCGGTGCAGCCACGCCCAAATCAATCGCCTCTTTAGCCGTCCAGCGCCCTTCGCCCGAATCCGCCACCACCGGCGCAATGCTGGCCAAGTCCTGATCCTGCGCCAAAGCGTCGGCGGTTAAATCCAGCAACCAGCTTTGCACCACCGAACCATGCCGCCACAACTCGGAAATCTGCGCCAGATCGAGTGCAAACGGCTCCTTGGCCTTCAACACTGCCAGACCTTCAGCCAGCGCCTGCATCATGCCGTACTCGATACCGTTGTGAACCATTTTGGTGAAGTGCCCCGCCCCCAAAGGCCCCACATGCGCCCATCCCGTGCTCATCGATGGTGCAAGCGCCTGCAAAATCGGGGTCAGGCGTGCTGCATCTTCATCCGCACCGCCCGCCATCACGCAATAGCCGTTTATCAAACCCCACACGCCACCGGACACGCCCACATCCATAAAGCGCACACCACAGGCCGCCGCCCGTTCGCCATGCCGCGCCGCATTCTGATAAAAGTCATTCGCGCCGTTGACCAGCAGATCGCCCGGCGCCATTAAAGGCAATACAGCATCCAATGCCGCCTCAGTCGCCGCGCCCGCAGGCAACATCAACCACACGATGCGTGGTGCGGGCAACTGCTCGATAAACGAAGCCAACGTATAGGCTGGCATAAAACCTGCACCCTCATCACGCAGTTCATCCACCGGTGCAGCACTACGGTTATGTCCGACCACCTCAACCCCTGCACGCACCAAGCGGCGCACCATGTTTCCACCCATCCGTCCCAAACCATAGATACCGACACGCATGTTGCAAACCCTCGAAAAGATAGATGATAAAAGCCCGATGAAAAAAACCAGTGCCGTGATGAGCGCGCCTTTGACGCTATAATGCCTGCGTTTTGTGAAGCTAAATAGATGCCAAAAACGCGAGAGCATCGTAATTTTATTTTTCGCGGCGAATCAACCTTCGCCCATGACCTCGAACACGGAAGCCCAAGCCATGGCCAAACAGCAAATTCTCATGACCCGCAATGACGCCATTCTGCGCACGCGCGTCCGACTTTTCGGTCAGCTTTTAGGCGAGGTCGTGTGGGAGCATGCCGGCGAAGAGGTTTACACCGTGGTCGAAGCTTTGCGTAAAGGCTTTATTCGCCAGCGCAAGCGCCAGCAATTAAGCACACGTCAGCACGCACGCCTGATGGGTCTGATTAACGAGCTTCCTGCTGAAAAGCTCACCCAAGTGGTGCGTGCCTTCAGTTTGTACTTTAACTTGGTCAACATTGCTGAAGAGGAATTGATGCACCAGGATCGCCGCAGCATGGTGCGCCGCGGCCTGGACTTCTGGAACGGATCATTCCACGACACCTTGCGCGGCTTCAGCAAAGAAGGCATGAGTGCCGAACAGCTACAGACGTTATTTAATCACCTGCAATATATTCCGGTATTCACCGCCCACCCTACGGAAGCCAAGCGCCGCACCGTAATGGATCAGCAACGTCGCGTATACCTGCTTTCCAGCGAGCTCAACCGCCCTGAACTTGGCAGCAACGAACGCCAGGAGATTGAAACTGCAATCAAAATGCACATTCTCGCGCTATGGAAGACCAACGAAGTGCGCAGCGTGCGTCCAAAAGTCGAAGACGAAATTCGCCAGGGACTGTACTACTTCCGCCAGAGTATTTTTGCCGCCGTGCCAACGGTGTATCGCTATCTGGAAAAGGCGGTCAAGACCAACTTCGGACGTGATCTTGCCCAACAGGTCAAGGTTCCAAGCATCCTGCGCTTCGGTTCATGGATTGGCGGCGACCGTGACGGCAACCCATTCGTCACCCCAGAAACCACCGAAAATGCGGTAGGCATGGCGGCGGAAATGATTTTGGATGAATACAAGCAGCGCATTTTTGCCCTTGGGCGCACCCTCACCCACTCCATCAGCCTCTGCCCCAATATCTGCATCCGCCAGCTGGCGCTGGAAAACGACCAACGCTTTATCGATGCCGTATTCGGCAGCGAAAATGACGAGCATTTTGAAGACGAGCCCTATCGCAGCAAGCTGCGCATCATGCAGTATCGCCTCAAACTCAATCTGTCCTACGTGCGCCAACTGCAAGCCGAACATACCGGTGAACTGCCCTCTGAGGCCTACGCCAATGCGAATGAATTCATTGCAGATCTATACCGTATCCGTGACTCACTGCTGGAAAACAACGACGAGCTGCTGGCGAATGCCGATCTTAAAGACCTGATCCGTCTGGCCGAAACCTTCGGCTTCCACCTGTTCCAACTGGACATTCGTCAGGAGTCCACCCGCCATACCGATGCCGTGGCTGAAATTCTTGGTCACATCGAGCCAGGCCTGAACTACCTCGATCACAGTGAAGAAGAGCGCATCAAGCTCTTGGCCGAGCGCATCAAGCACCCCGCGCCACGCATGGACTCCAGTTTGATGGCGCAAAGCCCTGGCAACCTAAGCATCAACCGTGCGTGGGGCGAGCGTATCAAGGCCGACGACCTCACGCCGGAGACCTTGCAAACCCTGCGCGTGTTCGAGGTGATGTGCCGCATGCGCCACAACGTCAGCGCAGATGCGTTTGGTGCCTATGTCATCTCCATGACCCACACCGCCAGCCATGTCATGGAGGTGCTCTACCTCGCGCATCGCAGCGGTCTGGCGGGCTTTGATGCCAAAGGCCTGCCTTACTGCAACATCAAGATTTCACCGCTGTTCGAGACCATTGAAGACCTTGAACACATTGAGCAGGTGCTCACCCTGCTGCTCGACAATTCGGTGTACCGCGAACTACTCGCCGTTTCGGGCAATATGCAGGAAGTCATGCTTGGCTACTCGGACTCGTGCAAAGACGGCGGCGTGCTGGCCTCGGTGTGGAACCTGTACCAGGCACAACTCAAGGTACTCGAGCTCACCAAGCAGCGCGGGGTTGAATTCCGCCTGTTCCACGGACGCGGCGGCACGGTGGCGCGCGGTGGCGGCCCAACACATGAATCCATGCTCTCCCTGCCGGTCGGCACGGTGCTGGGTCAGATCAAATTCACCGAACAGGGCGAAGTCTTATCCTCCAAATACAGCAACACCGAAACCGCAGTGTACGAATTGGTCATGGGAGCGACCGGGCTGATGAAAGCCACCCGCCACCGCGTGATGGACGTGGCGCGCCCCAACCCCCAATTTGAGCAGGCGATGGCCGAAATCGCCCAAATCGGCGAACAGAGCTACCGCCAACTGACCGACTCCACACCAGGCTTTATTCCTTACTTCTATGAAGCCACCCCGGTACGCGAAATCGGCCTGATGAACATCGGCTCGCGTCCTTCGCACCGCAAACAAGGCGATATATCCAAATATTCGGTGCGGGCGATTGCCTGGGTGTTTGGCTGGGCACAGTCGCGCCACACCCTGCCCGCGTGGTATGGCATCGGTAGCGCCCTGCAACAGTGGCAAGCCAAGTATCCAGAAGATCAAACCTGCCTGTCCACCATGTTCAAGGAATGGCCGTTTTTTCACAGCCTGCTGCGCAATACGCAGATGTCGCTCACCAAGGGTGAAATGCACATTGCACGGGAATATGCCGAGCTGGTCAAAGATCGTGCCGTGGCTGACGAGATGTATGGCATGATTTCCAACGAATACGCCACCACGCTGCGCGAAGTTCTGCGCGTATCGGGAATGAACGATCTGGTCGACATTGACCCGGTGCTGGGCACCTCCATGCAACGCCGCAACCCCTATCTCGACCCGCTCAACCACATCCAGATTACTCTGCTCAAGCGCTACCGCGACGAAAACATGAGCGATGCCGAGCGTGAAAAGTGGTTGATTCCCCTACTGCGCTCGATTAACGCCATTGCTGCCGGCATGAGAAACACCGGCTGATGAGCAAACATCGCCCCACGGATATCAGCCTGCACCGCCTAAGCCGCACGCTCGAAGTTCACTTCGACGACGGTGTGGAGCTTGTGCTGCCCTGCGAATACCTGCGCGTATTCTCACCTTCGGCGGAAGTACGCGGTCATGGTCTGCCTGAACCTCTGCTGGTCATCGGCAAACAAAACGTCAATATTGATGCCATCGAACCCGTCGGCCAATACGCCATCAAGCTGGTCTTCGACGACGGCCACGACAGCGGCTTGTATGACTGGGATTTTCTGTACCAGCTAGGGCAGGATTACGCGCTAAACTGGTCGCGTTATCAACAACGATGCGCCATGATTTCGTAGGTTATAGCTCCGGCACGACACGTCTTGAATGTAGGTCGGGCTTTAGCCCGACATGTCGGCATGAATGCCGACCTACAATCACGGATAAAGCTGGCCGGAT
>NCGK01000026.1 GCA_002281735.1 Gammaproteobacteria bacterium 28-57-27 | reverse complement strand
CAGGCCATGGATGGCCTGTTTAGTCCCGTCGCAACAGGACGTTGCGTCGGGACGGCCTTGCCGGAGGCGCTTTGTTCACGGCTTGCCCGCAGGGCGACCTCACGGGGCGTGTTCTTTTGGTTACTTTTCTTGCACGAACAAGAAAAGTAACTCGCCCGTAACCAGCGCTATTGGCAACGAAGCCTCTACGTCAAGACGGGCGAAAAAGCCCACCAGCCGTTCTATGGCGGTGGTATTGTTTCGTCCGTTTCAAGGTTGCGCGCTGCACAAGCCATGTTTGTCACGGACGAGTGACTTTCTTTGCTTGCACAAAGAAAGTCACCAAAGAAATGCACCCCAATGATGCCGCCCTACGGGCAAGCCGTGGACTGACCTGCTCCAGCCGGGTCGTCTCAACGCGACATCCTGTCGCGGAGAGACTAAATGCGCCATCCATGGCGCTTTTACCCGGCTTCCGCAGGCCAGTCCACGGCGGCTTCAAAGGGGAAATAAAACCCTGTCACTCGCGTTGGCGAATCCGCCAAACCTTCATTTTGTAAACATCCCCGAACAAACACACAAAAAAACCCGCCGATCGGCGGGTTCTGAAATGTGGACTAGACGGAGGAATCAGTCACAACGCCCCATGCCAGTAATGAAGTAGCCGGAATCGACATAGATATTCTCGCCGGTAATGCCGCGTGCCAGCGGTGAGCCAAGGAAGGCGGCGGTGTTGCCGACATCATCAATGCTTACATTGCGGCGCAGTGGGGCGTTTTTCTCCACATAGTCGAGGAACATCTTGAACTCACCGATGCCGGAAGCGGCCAGGGTCTTGATCGGGCCGGCAGAGATCGAGTTGACGCGGATATTGTCCACGCCCATGGAGGCGGCCATGTAACGCACGCTGGCTTCCAGGCTGGCCTTGGCTACGCCCATCACGTTGTAGTTGGGCATGGCGCGTTCGGCGCCGAGGTAGGACAGGGTGAGGATGGAGGCGTCTTCGCGGTTCTTCATCATCGGGCGCAGAGCCTTGGCCATGGCGGTCAGGCTCCAGGCGCTGATGTCGTGGGCGATGCGGAAGCCCTCGCGGGTGGTGTTGTCCACGTAGTCACCGGCCAGTTGCTCTTTGGGCGCGAAGGCGACGGCGTGTACCAGAATGTCAAAGCCATCCCAATGTTGCGCCAGCAGGCCGGGCAGGGCGTCCATCTGCGCATCGTCGCTCACGTCCAGCGGCATCACGATATTCGAGCCGAACTCGGCGGCATATTTTTCCACGCGCTCCTTGAAGCGGTCGTTGATATAGGTGAACGCAAGTTCGGCACCCTGGCGGTGCATGGCGCTGGCAATGCCGTAGGCAATGGAACGTTCGTTGGCAATACCTACAATCAGTGCGCGTTTTCCGGTGAGAAAGCCCATGCGGTGACTCCTTGGTCTGTGTTTTAATCGCGGCATGATAACACTCCGTTCAAAAAATCATTTTTTCAGCAGTGTGGCGCTGTGCCTTGTCATGCTTTTTTCTGCATCGCTGCGTGCAGAGCCCGCGCTGGCATTAGGTTATACGCCCGCCTACCCGCCGGGATTCACGCATTTCAACTACGTCGATCCCGCTGCGCCGAAAGGCGGCAGTTTGGCGATGTCGGCATTCGGCAGCTTTGATTCGCTTAATCCGTTTTTGCTTAAAGGCTTGCCTGCTGCTGGTTTGGGTGGTTTGGTGTTTGAGACATTGCTCGAAAAAAGCTGGGACGAGCCGTTTTCGATGTACGGATTGCTCGCAGAAGACGTTTCTTTGGCGCAGGATGGTTTGTCCGTCACGTTTCGCCTGCGTCCGCAAGCACGTTTTTCTGATGGTTCGCGGGTGACGGCGCAGGATGTGCTTTTTTCGTTTGAAGCGCTGCGCTCGGCCAAGGCACACCCACAATACCGCGTGTATTGGGCCGATGTGGAGCGCGCCGAGGTGCTGGATGAACGCACGGTGCGCTTTGTGTTCAAAAAGCCTAATCCTGAATTACATCTGATTTTGGGTGAAATGCCTGTGTTGTCGAAGCAATGGGTGAATGGCCGAGCCTTTGATGAACTGGCGCGGGTAAAACCTATGGGTAGTGGTCCGTATACGCTTGAATCCTTTGATTGGGGTAAACAGGTGCAATATACACGCAACCCTGATTACTGGGCCAAGGATTTACCCGTGCGGCGTGGTATGTACAATTTTGATCGTATAAGTTTTAAGTATTACAAGGATCGCACTGTATCGCTTGAAGCATTCAAAGCGGGTGAATTCGATTTTTTTTATGAAAATCATTCCAAGCGTTGGGCGCGCGACCATGCGGGGCTTAACTATGCCAATGGCAAGATCATAAAAACCACGATTGCACATAGCAATAATGCAGGTATGCAGGGCGTGGTATTCAATACACGTCGCCCATTACTACAAGACCGGCGTGTGCGCCAGGCTTTGGGTCTGGCGATGGATTTTGAATGGTCAAACCGCAATCTTTTTTACGGGCAATATACACGTTGCGATAGTTATTTTAGTAATAGTGAGTTGGCTGCGCATGGCTTGCCTTCCTCTGCCGAATTAAAGCTTCTTGAGCCCTTCCGTGATCAATTGCCGCCTGAAGTATTTGCCCAAGTTTATCATCCGCCTTCTGCGCCCGATTCGATGGCCTTGCGCGCTAATCTGCTTGAAGCCAAGCGCTTGCTTGCGGAAGCGGGCTGGCGCGTGAAAGATGGCGTGTTGACCAATGCGCAAGGCAATGTCTTTGAATTTGAGATTTTACTTGGTCAAAAAGGCTTTGAACGCATTATGGCGCCTTATGTTTATAACTTGCGTAAACTTGGCATTCGTGCCGATTACCGCACGATTGATGCGGCGCTGTATCAACGCAGGGTCGATACCTTTGATTTTGATGCGGTAATTGAGGTATTCGGCGCGTCGCAATCGCCGGGAAATGAGTTGTTTAATATGTTCCACTCTTCGAACGCCAATCAAGAGGGCTCAGGGAATGCGGCAGGCGTATCCAGTCCTGTGGTCGATGCTTTAGTTGAGAACATAGTCTATGCTCAAACGCGTGAGCAATTAGTCACGGCTACTCATGCGCTTGATCGTGTGTTGTTATGGGGTTATTACCTTGTGCCAAATTGGTATATTGCCAATCATCGTATTGCTTATTGGGATTATTTTGAGCGACCCAAAACGCTACCTTTGTATTTTGAAGCCGAGCCTTGGGTGTTGAAAACATGGTGGCGCAGACCATGAGCAGGATGAGCGTGCAGGATAATCATCATCCCTGCCTGCATTGCGGTGCATGTTGCTCTACCTTTCGCGTGAGTTTTTACTGGACGGAATCTGAGCCCGCGGCAGGCGGTGTTGTTCCTGCTGAATTGACCGATAAGCTCAACGATTTTCGTGCAGTGATGAAAGGCACCAATCGCCCGGATCCGCGTTGCATTGCGCTTGAAGGCGAAGTGGGTGGTTTTACTCCGTGCCGGATTTACGAAAATCGCCCTACGCCGTGCCGTGATTTTCTGATGGCACTGGATGATTCGGAGCTGGATTCCGCCTGTGACCGTGCACGTGAGAAACATGGATTGCCACGTTTAAAGCCTTGGCCGGAGCAAAACGTATGACTGCCTATATCCTCAAACGTTTATTGTTGATGTTGCCGACCTTGTTCGGTGTGTTGCTGATTACCTTTGTGGTGACCCAGTTTGTGCCTGGAGGGCCGGTGGAGCAGTTGGTGCATCAGTTACAGCACGGCGGACGCGAGGGCGGCGAGGCGAGCGCGGGTGCCGAGGGCATGTATCGGGGTGCGCAGGGGCTGGATGAAGAACGCCTGGCCGAAATTCGTGCTTTTTACGGTTTCGATAAGCCGGCATGGGAGCGTTTCTTTGCTCTTGTGGGCAATTATTTAACCTTCAATCTTGGTGATAGTTATTTTCAACATCAAAGTGTTCTAAGTTTAATGGCGGATAAAATGCCGGTGTCCATTAGTTTGGGTTTGTGGACGTTTCTTATTACTTATTTGGTTAGTATTCCACTCGGCGTACGCAAGGCGGTACATGATGGCACACCGTTTGATGTATGGACAACGACTGTGCTTTTGATCGGTTATGCGATCCCAGGGTTTGTGTTGGGCTTGTTTCTTTTGGTTTTGTTTGGTGGGGGCAGTTTTTGGGATCTGTTTCCGCTGCGAGGTTTAACTTCAGACAATTGGGCTGAATTATCGTGGCCTGCGCGCATTGCCGATTATATATGGCACATGATTTTACCCGTCACCGCCATGGTGGTGGGGCAATTTGCCGTGATGACGTTGTTGACCAAGAATAGCTTTCTTGAAGAAATTCGCAAGCAATATGTGTTGACGGCACGTGCCAAGGGACTGGCTGAAAATCAGGTTTTGTATGGTCATGTATTCAGAAACGCGGTCATTCCTCTCGTGACTGGCTTTCCTGCGGCGTTTATCGGTGCATTCTTTACCGGCAGTTTGCTGATTGAAACCTTATTTTCTCTGGATGGCTTGGGTCTGTTGTCTTACGAGGCAGTATTGCAGCGTGATTATCCTGTGGTTTTGGGCACACTTTATATTTATACCTTGCTTGGTTTGGTCGCTAAACTACTTACCGATTTAACCTATGTGTGGGTTGATCCACGTATTCAGTTTAATGCGGTAGCACGATGATTTGTGCAATAAAAAAGGAGGCCTGTTGGCCTCCTTGGTGCTGCTCAAGGCAAGTGTTATTTCTTGACGACGGCAGGCTCCAGCAGGATGCCCACGGCATCCGTGAATACGACATCCACTTGGTCGCCGACTTTGAGGGTATGCAGCAATTCCTTGCCAGCGGTGGTTTTGGCGGTGGTTGTGCGAACTTCACCGTTAGGTAAGGTGAATTTGACGAAGTCTTTTTTCATGTCGAGGGCTTGAATGGTCACGACCGTAGTAATGCGGCGGCCCGTAGCCATGCCAGGTTGCCCACCCATTGGAGCAAGGGCGACACCTTCCTCAACTTCGGTGCGTGTTACGAGAGCGTTATGGGGGCGTACTTCCATAAGTAAGGATTGCAACATGCGCACACGCAGGATGTCGCCAACTTTGATTTGTGGGAAATTGCGTACTTCTTCGCCAGCCACAAGGGTGGTTGTCTCGCCTGTGTTATCGCGCAGGGTCACTTCACGGGTTTTGGGGTTAACGGCGGTGACGGTGGCCAGAGGAAGATCGACGGCATCAATGATTACCGTGGGTTCGCTGGGTTTGGTTTCCGCAATGCTTAGGCCGCTGTTGAGAGTTAAGCCAAGTGCCAGCATGGCAAGTGCGATTTTTGAATGTTTCATGAATGCAAAGTCCTTGAGTCAATGATGAAAGGCCAAGCGAATTTAGCAGCTTTTGGGGGCAAATGTGAGCGTAGGGGTTGATGTGGTTGTTGGAACTCCAAGCACAGTGTCAGTGATGACACCGGGGGCGCGTACTTGGCTGCGTTTTCGTAGCCATCGTCGCGCATGGTGGAGTTTGTGGATATTTATGGTTTTATTTTCATTGAGTCTTCTGGCCGAAATGATTGCCAACGACAAGCCCTTGCTGGTGAGTTATCAAGGCACCTTGTACCTGCCTTTTATGCATGATTACCCTGAGAGTACGTTTGGTGGTGAGCTGGAAACACCTGCGGATTATCACGACCCGTATGTGACCCAGCGTTTGACTGAAAATGGCAACTGGATGCTGCGTGCACCCATTCCATATAGTTACAACTCGATCAATTATTACGCCGCGCAACCTAATCCCGCATCGCCGGATGCGCAACATTGGCTGGGAACGGATGATCGCGGGCGTGATGTTATGGCGCGCCTGATTTATGGCTTCCGTCTGTCAGTTTTGTTTGGCTTGGCACTGACTGCGGTGGGTTTGGGCTTGGGTTTGTTGACCGGTGCGCTGCAGGGCTATCTCGGTGGGCGTTTTGATTTGGCTTTTCAGCGGTTTATTGAGGTCTGGGGTTCGATGCCCGAGCTGTATTTGTTGATTATTTTCAGCTCCATTTTTAGCCCAAGCATTTGGCTGTTATTGATTTTGCTCTCATTGTTTGGGTGGATGGGGTTGTCTGATTATGTGCGTGCCGAGTTTTTGCGTGGTCGCAATCTTGAGTATGTGAGTGCCGCACGCGCCTTAGGGGTTTCCAATCGATCCATTATGTGGCGGCATTTAATGCCCAATGCGATGACCCCTGTCCTGACCTTTCTTCCATTCCGCTTATCGGGCGCCATTCTTGCGCTGACGAGTTTGGATTTCTTGGGGTTAGGCGTGCCACCCTCCACGCCGAGCTTGGGAGAGATACTTTCCCAAGGCAAAGAGAACATTGATGCCTGGTGGTTATCATTGTCGGCATTTGGCGTCTTGGTCGGGCTTTTGGTGTTGCTGATTTTTATTGGCGAAGGGCTGCGTGAGGCATTTGACACGCGCAAACAGTGAAGTATCCCTGAGTGCCATACTGCGTCTTTCGCCACACCCGTATCCAGTTCATGAGCTTTTTACTGGGCTTTGTGTGTGATTTGAAGCATTTATAACTGAGTCAAATAACGCATTTTTGCGTTGTGACTTTTTGTTAATGTTATAAAAATCAATAACTAAAGTCGTGGCATATCCTTTGCTTATCTAGGTGTTCGAACGGTTTATGACCGAAGATCAACCTCAAGCAGAAGGAGTGCATGTATGGACCTGATTGGTCTTTATCCCATGTGGTATGAGCCAGGTATTGGTAGCGGCTGGGTTGTGGCCTTTATCGCCACGATTCACGTCCTGTTTTCACATACCTCGGTGGGTGCCGCGATTTTCTTTATGATTCTCGCTACCATCGCCTATCGACAAAACAGACCGGAGCTGCTTGATTTCATCAAGAAGTACGGTCTGTTTCTATTGGTATTTTCATACATTCTTGGTTCGATTACAGGCCCTGGTATCTGGTACTCCACCACGGTGGCAAGCCCGCGCGGTATTTCGTCACTGATTCACAGTTTTGTGTGGAAGTGGGCGACGGAATGGGTGTTCTTCGTGATTGAAGTCATCGGTGTGTACATGGTGGTCTACCTTGTAGGCAAGATTGATCAGAAAACCCATCTCAAACTCACCATCATTCTTGGCTTGGCATCGTATGCCACCATGCTGATTATCCTCGGCATCCTGAGTTTCATGATGTGGCCGGGTAAGGACGAGTGGTTCAGTGAAGGCGGTTATTTATTGGCCTTCTACGGTGAGAATACCTTTGCCCAACTGGCCATGCGTACCGCCTTTATGTTTGCCATGACTGCGGTGGTGGGCAGTATTGTGACCGCAGGCTTCAAGGATCAGGTTTTCCGTGCGCAAATGAATCGTTGGTTGGCGCTGGCGGGTATCGGCGGTACGGTGGTGGGCGGACTGTTGTTCTACTGGTATCTGAATACGCTGCCTGAGTATGCGCATCTGATTATGGAAAACCGGCTGCCCGCGTGGTTTGCGCCAAGCCTGTATTCGATTCTGGCAGGTATGTTGGTGTATTTTCTGATGATGCTGGCGACACCGCGCATGATTACCACATGGGTCGCTTCGACGGCGACGGTTGCCTTGGTTGTGTTTGGTCTGTGGCCGGAAGAAGTAGCGCGTGAATCGATTCGCAAGCCTTATGTTGCGGGTCAGTATGTGTACTCCAATCAGCTGATTGCGCGTGATGTGCCGGGTATGGGCATCAAGAGTGAAATCCCGTTGGTTGAGGCACATGGCTTGTTGAAAACACAGGTCTTCATGCCGGAAAACCTGCGCACGGTCACAGCGGATAATATCCTTCAGGTCGGCCAAGCCTTGACCACGCAAATGTGCTCCAACTGCCATTCGCTCTCGAAAACAGGGATTCGTCCGATTGGAAATTATATTGGCAACAACACCGATATTCCGGCCATCAAGGTTTATTTGAAAGCGGCGTTGACGACGGGCAATACCTTGTATATGCCGAAAATTCCTTTGCAGGATGATGAGGCCGAGGCGATTGCACTGTATCTCGCTAATCTTAACGACCCCACGCTGGCCGCCCGCTATAAGGCAGAAAAAAGTGCTGTGGCTCAAGCTGTAATTAAGGAGTAACTCATGGACGCACAAGCTTTATATGCCCTGCGTGATGTGGCAGGGGTACCCACACATCCCGTTGTGTTTTTGATTCTCGGTGTGGTGACCTTTGCGCTGCATATTGCTGCGGTGCAAATCATGCTCGGAGCATCCGGTTTGACCATTTGGGGGGCGTTGAGTAAAGACTCGCATCAGCGCCGTTTGGCACAGTCGATGGTCATGGTTTCCAAGGTTATGCTCTCCATCGCTATTGTGATTGGGGTGGCACCACTCTTGTTTGTGCAAGTGACCTATGACCCCTTTTGGTATACCTCCAACGTGCTTTCTGCCTGGTGGGTGATTGGTTTTCTGCTGTTTCTGACCGTTGGCGCATTGCTGTGGTTTTTCTTTAATGCCAAAAACGAAAACCTTGCGACAGAAAAAACCTTTTGCCCAGGCTCGGCCATTTTCGCGGTGGTGATGTTCCTGATCGTTGGTTTCATCATGCACGTTCTGACCAATCAAATGCTTTCACCGGAAAAGTGGATGCAGTGGTATGCCCCCAATGGGGTAATTGATACCTCAGGGCGTGGAATTCATGACTTTAATCTGGCGCGTTTTCTGTTCTTTATCAGCTTGAGTGTGCCAGTGATTGGTGCCGTGCTGGTGGGGTATCGCCGTTACTATCTGCCACGCCTGGCGGATAAGACCTTGAATATGACGCAAAACTACCTGGATTGGGCGGGTCGTTTGGGGCAAAACCTGATCGTGGTGGGTGGTGTCGTCAGCGTGCTGATTGGTGCGTGGTGGATGGCGACTCTGCCAGCCAACCAGGCGGCGTTTGCACTTTCGCCGTGGGTGCTGTTGTCCCTGGCTTTGTTGCTGGCATTTGTGGCCTTCGCCTTCTGGGTGCGCATGGGCAAGATGGATACGCTGTGGGCGTATGCCGTACTGCCGGTCGGTGCGGTGGCGCTGATTATGGTGGCGGCGGCGCGCGAAATTCTGCGCTATCACGTCCTTATGGGCGCGCATGGCTACGACGTTTTCACTTACCCGATCAATATGGATTGGTACAGCACCATCATGTTCTTTGGCACCTTCCTGATCGTGGGCGGCGGCGTGCTGGCTTACATGCTCACCGTGGCGTGGAAGGCCGGGCAGGCCGAAGGGGTTTACACGCCGGGGCCGATCATCTCCCGCATGGGCGATATTGGTATTGCGCTGATCGTGCTGTGGATCGTGCAGTATTTCGCGGTAGGACTTTATGTCTGGTTAAGTTGAACCCTTCTTTCCTTAATTTCGGCCTGAGTGTGCTTCATGCTCAGGCCCACACGAGAACACGTCTATGTTGAAACAAATTTTGATTACAGGGGCAGTGCTTGTGCTTTGCACGCCACTCTACGCGGCGCAAACCACTGCCCCGCAAGCCACTACTCCCCAAGCCACTACTCCCCAAGCCAGCGCCCCGCAAGCCAGTGGCGAGATGATGGGCAACACCTGTGCGGGCTGCCACGGCACGCATGGTCGCCTCAAGGGCGAAGCCTTTGTGCCCCTGGCGGGCATGCAAGAAAGCACCTTCATCAAAGCCATGACCGACTTCCGCAGCGGCGCGCGCCCGGCCACCCTGATGGGACATGTGGCACGCGGCTACAACGACGAACAAGTCAAAGCCATGGCTGAGTTTTTTGCCAAGGTGAAACCATGAGGAACGCCGACATGCCTACCATCCACCCCAAGCCAACCCCAATGAACCGCCGCGACTTCCTCAAGCTTGGTG
>NCGK01000007.1 GCA_002281735.1 Gammaproteobacteria bacterium 28-57-27 | reverse complement strand
CTCACCGCCCGTCGGAGACACACCGAGCCCCAGCGACAACTCCAGCGCGTCCTGCGTCTGATGCCGCCAAAGCGCATACAGCGTATTCATACTGCTCTGGCGGGTCTCTCCGTTATCCGCCTGGAATTGATCGACCCGCACACTCACCTGATCCTGTGCCCCGACCCACTCGGCTACGGCGGACGCCCCTGCGACATCCAGCTTGCCTTGCCCGGCATCCCCATTGCGCTGACGATAGGTCGGCCCCGCACGCACCGTCAGCCCCGGTGCAGACGGGGTAGATGAACCTGCCGCCCCCAGGATCAACTGCCCCTTCTCATTCACGGCTATACGTGTCCACTGACCGGCCGCCACCTGCTCGCGCACGGCAGGATCGTTCGTCAACTCAAGCAACGGCCCTTTCAACTCATCGGCCAGCGCGACCAGCTTGTCGATGCTTTTGAGGCGCTGATGACTGAAGGCCAGACCCTGAGCCGCACCGGAAGAGGGCTTCTTGCGATACGAGGACTCGAAACTGGCGGCTGCCTCGTTAAGCTTACCCAGACGCAACTGAATCCAGCCCAATAGCTCCAGATTCCCGGCACCCAAGGGCGATTTGGCTTCCAGCAGCATCTGTTCAGCCAGCGCATACTGGTCGAGCTCAAACGCCTTGGACGCACGCGCGCCAAGCAGCGCATCCATACGCTGATCGCGCGCCTTGGACTTGGGCAAACCATCCAGAATTTTTTGTGCCTCCTCCGGCTGCTGCAGACGCAGATGCGCATCCACCAGCACCAACCAGAACTCTTCATCATCCGTCCACTCGGCGGCCTGGCGAAAACTGTCCAGTGCAAGCTGATTCTCGCCCGCCTCCAGCGCGGCAAAGCCGACCAAGTTAATCATGCCAGCGTCTCTGGTGCGGATGTAGAACGGCCTGGACTGCTTCAACAGGTTGAGCGCGCCGCTGAAGTCTTTGGCTTCGTACAACTTGATAGCTTGTGTGGCTCGCGCCTCTTCGGCGCGGGTTTGCCGTGTCGAAGCGGTGGATGGGGTGGGCGGTTTGCGTGGCGGCTTGGCGCGAGGGGCTGTTGTGGGTGGGGCTAGCTCACTGATTGAGCGGTCGTCCGTTTTGGGGGCTGGGGCAATCACCGGCTTTGGTGTACGAAGGGCTGAAGGCAATACGCGGTGCTGCGCAGGTGGTTGAAGAATCTGGGTGCTGGTGAGAGCTGAGTCGCGCGGTTCAGCTGTACTGGCCGAGGGCAGGCTTTTTTGCTCGACGGATGAAGCCAGCGGGCGCACCTCCGGCGCGGCGAACGCCGCGCTGGAACACAGAGGGGCGAGCATCAGTAGCGGCTTGAGTTGCATGATGGCCTGGGTTTTCGGTGTAAAGCCCGGTTTGCAGAAGGCTCGAACAGTCGCCATCGGTCAGTGCTCAAGCTTGAGCTGTTGCGCGCGGCGGCGCAGCAGATACCAGCTTACAAAACTTATGAGCAGGATAAAAAACAGGGCCAGGGCTAGCAGCAGCCAGGGATGGTCACTCAGCAGCATGGACAGCCAGGTGGTTGGGCTGATGTCTCCGATGTAGCTGTAGCTGCTGGGGAAGGAAAAGGCGATGGGCTCTCCGCTTGGGCTCCAGATCATGCCGTTACCGTTGAGCGCCCCCCAGGTGCTGAATTGCACCAACTGATTGATGCCGGTTTGCAGCTGCGCGGGGGTGGCGGCTGAAAACAGGGCGATGCTTCCGCCGGTGTATCCGGACTGGAATTGAACGGCGGCCGCACTTTGCCCCAGTCCGCTTTCCAGATTGAGGCTTGCGTTTACTGCGTTGGTTTGCGTGATGGCCAACGGGCTTTGTCCAAGATGGCTCAGCCAGTTTTGCAGGGTGGCCTGCACAATCTGGCTCCGACTGCCCACGGCAAGCGCTTGCCAGTGCACCTGCGGCAGGAAGGCGTTGACTTCCTGTTTGATGGCCTCAGGCAGGGCTTGCGCTTGGCCGATCATCAGTCGGTTGGGACGCTCGCCCGCGGGGATGGGGGCGCGACTCAGCTGCAATGCGCTCAGCGCAGCCTTGTTGACCTGCGCCAACTTGCCGAGCAGGGTGAGTGCCGCACTGCGGGTGGCGTCATCCTCGTCAAGCAGCAACAGAGCACTGTCCGCGCCGTCGCTGGACTTGGTGTAGGGCAATCCGGTGCGTGCCAGCAGGGAGAGGTCAGGCAGGCGCATGAAGCCTCCGTTGGGAGGCAGTGCAATGCGCGAGTCGTCGGCAATGCTGATGTTCAGGTTGTCTGTAAAGATCGGCTTGCACTCACCGCCAACATCCTCGCCGATCACGCTGGGCGCGAAGCCAAGACTGTTGCGCCCGGCCTTGAGCTGGGCAATCGGGATATTGATTTTGGCGCGCCATACCTGTGCTCCGCTGGGGTCTCTGAGCGGAATGGCCTGAATAAATTGCCCATTCAGCAGGATGTTGATGGCCGATTTTTTGTCAAAGCCGGCGCCGTAGGCAAACGTGACTTCGGCGGTCAGGTGGCGCTGACGTGGTTGGAACATTTCGCTGAAAGCCCAGAATTGGAGTTCAGCGGGGTTGGGGTACATGCCATGCAGGGTCGTGGTGGCGAAACCAAGACGGGAAAAGCTGATCCAGCCGCTTTCATCCTGGCTTGATGCGCGGGCGCTGGCTGGCGAGCCAGGCAGGCGGGAAAAGTCTTGTGGCAGATCAAGTTCTTTGATCTGCATATCGTGCTGATCGGGCAGAGCAAACCCCGGCAGGGCAAAAACCTGTGCGGCCTGGGTCACTTGGGCAGCATCCAGGCCGGAAATGACGACTACCCCGCGCGTAGGGTCATTGTCCAGCGGAAATACCCCCAGATAGGCACCTTGGATGCGCTCAAGCAACTTGGGCGACAGCAGGGGGGCGAGCGTGTCGCGACGCCCCACGAGGATGATGTCGTGCTCGTCAGGGGGGACAAGCCCGGGGAAATGACTCGTATCCGGATATGGTGTGTCGAAGGAGCGGCTGATCGCCTGGCTGTAGTGGACATGCAGTGGCATGAAGTCCAGGCGCAGTGCAGCGCCTTGGGCGGCCAGAGCATGGGCGTCCAGCAGCTCGGGTTCGGTGCTGATGATATGCAGCACGAACTGGTTGAGCCACAGGCGTGAGTCGAACAAAGCATCAAGCTGAGCCAGCGATGCCAGTATGGGGTTGCGCGTGGCCTGAATGCGCAGTTGCGAATTTTTGATGTCGATCTGGGTAAACAGTTCGGCGGCAGAACTGTCTTCGCAGTGGTAGGTGTAGTGGTGGGCGGCGTGGAAACCGATGTCGTGATAGCCGGGGGACAGGCTTTGGGGGGTAAAGCTGACGCGCACGGCATTGTCGGGTTGATCTGCCCTGATCGGCACTTGGGCGAGGATGCGCCGGTCCAGGCTGATGGAGAGCTGCGAGCGGGATTGCAGGGAAACTGAGCTGGTGTAACTGACGTCCAGGTCGGCAGACTGGATGCTCATGCGCGGCGAGACAGGAAAGCTGAGGCTTCTTTCTGACTCGGTGCCACGCAGATTGAGCGGCATCGGGCTGTCCTGGATTTTTTCCAGTGGAATAATGAACGAGCCGTTCTCCAAGCTGATGAGTGCCGGTGGTGCGGCCATCAGCGGCAGGCTGATCAGGGCGACGAGCCATCCGAGCCAGATGGCGGATTGAGCTTTAATGCGGTTTTTCATGCGTTTTTTCGGGCGAGAGAGAAGGTGGAGAGGCGGTGTTTTGACGCATATTAACAAGGCGTGCGCGCAGAGCCTGGATGGTGTGGCTCAGTCGTGCCAACAGATCGCGCGAAAATACGCCGGAGAGGAAGGCGACATGCTCCCAAGCATGAAACAGAGCCGTCCTGTACAGATAGCCCAGACCGGCTAATGGGCTGATGCGCTTTTGTCTGGCTTGCTGGTTGTAGGCGGACAGTTCACTCCATCCGTAAACCAGGCCGACAATCGTGCGCTTTTCGGTCTGGTTTTCGGCCTTGAAGGAAAGACCCAACTGGATCGCGGTGCGCTTCTGTTTGTGGATGCCCTCGACTGTTGCGTGAAAGTGCCCCAAACGGTCGAGGGCAGGAATATAGATGTCGAAGCTCATCACGTCCCCCAGCTCGGGAACGATTCTGTTGTGCGGGATATGCACGGCCAGTCCGGAATGGCTGATATTGACCAGGGTACATGAGCATTTCTGTCCGGCGTATTCGAGGCTCATTGGATAGGCTTTGGTGCGCTGGGTGTTGATGCGGTAGGCCGCGCGTTTTTGTGCCTTTTCCAGCATGATGCCGATGGCTGCGAGGATGAAGATCACGTTGATGCCGGCCCATGCCATGGTGATGACGGTGATTGAAGTGAGTTCGGGTTGAAAAATCAGGCGCAGCGCTCCGGCAGTCATGAACAGGATATTGAGTAGCAGCAGGATGTAGAACGGTTTGGCCAGCGAGGATACGAAGTCTTCATCCAGCCGCTCACCTTTGGGCGTGACCGCGAATGATGGCGAGCGCGGGTTGCGCAGAACCTCAATGATGGCGGGCAGCGAGTACACACTCTGCACGGTTTCGTACAGTTCGGAGACAAACGGCCAGCGCGTCTTGCCGTACAGCGCGTTGGACATGAGTATGGCCGCGAGGATGTGCGGCAGGGCGTAGGCGAGGAACTCTTGCAGGTTGGCGTCGTAGATGCGCAGGCCGAACAGCAAAAAGAAGCCGGGAACGATCAGGAAAACGACGCGCGCGAAGGGGAAGAACCAGAAAAACACCGAGGAGGTATAGGCGAGCCGCTGGCTGATGCTCATGTTCGGTTGCATCCACGGGTTTTTCAGCAGAAAAATTTGCACCATGCCCTGTGCCCAGCGCATACGCTGCACGGTGAAACCGGAGAAGGTTTCCGGTTGTAGACCCGCCACCATGGGCTTGCCGTAATACACGCTGTTGTAGCCCAAGCCATGCAGCCCCATCGCGGTTTCGGCATCTTCGGTGATGGTCTCGCCGGCCACGCCGCCCACTTTGTCGATCAGTTCGCGGCGCAGCACGGCGGCCGAGCCGCAGAAAAACGAGGCGTTCCAGAAATCCAGGCCATGCTGGATCACGGTGTAGAACATCTCGTTTTCGCTGGGCATGTGCTCGAAGGTGCGCAGGTTGCGTTCCAACGGGTCGGGGTTAATGAAATAGTGCGGTGTTTGCACCAGAAACAGCTTGGGGTCGTGCAGGAAGAAGCCGACGGTATTCTGCAGAAAGTCCACGGTGGGCACATGGTCGGCATCAAGAATGACCACCAGTTCGCCGTGGCAATGCTCCAGTGCGGAGTTGATGTTGCCAGCCTTGGCGTGCAGGTTTTTTTCGCGGGTCAGGTAGTGCGCGCCCACTTCGGCACACAGCGCCTGGAGGGTTTCATGCCGCTCCAGCGCTTCGCGCGCCTGCGCTGGGTCGGGACGGTTGCGCCGTTGCAGCGTGCCGCCGTCGTCGCAGAGGTAGACCTTGAAACGGTGTTGGGGATAGTGAATCTGCGTGGCGGCCAACAGGGTGGTTTCCAGCATCTCCGGGTCTTCGTTGTAGGTGGGGACAAGAATGTCTACTGTTGGCCATAGGTTGGGATCCTCAGGCAGGGGCGGCGGCGTGCGCTTGATCGGGAAAGCATTGACAAAGGCACCAAGGAAATAGACCGCAATGCCATAAAGCTCGGCAGCGAGCAGTAACAGGGCACCGAGCAGGCTGAGTGGGTCGTGGTAGCCGATGGTGCTGGTCAGGCGCCAGGCGAGATAGCGCAGGGTAATGAATACTGCGAGGAAGATGACTATCAGGCGGAAAAGCCGCAGCGATGCGCCGAGGTGTTGCTCTATGCGTGTGTAGTTGGCCTGGATGATTGCCAGAAGAGCCAGCAGGCTCCAGGCAAGGATGGATTGGCTCTGGACATTGAGCGGAAAGCTTGCAGCATGGACGTACAAAAGGAGCGTACCACTCCAAAGAAGCAGGCTCGGCGATAGTGGCTTGCTGGCTCGGGAAATCATGCTGGCGTATCGGTACGGGAATCCTCAGCCGTGGTGCGGTGTGCGGCGGCATACTCCAGTGCCTTGACGCGCCTGGACAGGAGTTGCACGCGAACCATCAGGAAGGTGCTGATGCCCCCGAGCAGGCCGCCTAACGCGCCATCAAGCAGCACGCCGAGCACAAGACCTAGGAGAGTCGCAAGAAACAGTGTGGAATTTGGCATCAGGGCGAGGGATCGAAGAACGGTTCATACGCAGGATGATGGTGGCATCCGGTGTGCCCAGAAACTTATTTGTAGCATCAAAGCAACGTTGATGTTATTCCGTTTTCGCTCGGACAGGCCAAAGCCTGACGCACTCTCTCCATTCGTGACCTGATTTGATCCTCGCCATAGGGCACGCACGGCAGGCGACCCCATACCGGCGCAGGCCAGGCGGGGTCGTGCGTGTAGCGTGCAATATGGTGGATGTGTAGTTGGGGGACAACATTACCGAGGGCAGCGATATTGATTTTGTCGGCGTTGAACGTGCGGCTCATCATGCGCGCCACCTGGCTGGATTCACGCATGAATTGAGTCTGCTCATCCGCGCTAAGCTCGAACAGTTCGCGCAGCTGGGGGCGTTGCGGTACGAGAATGAGCCATGGGTAGTTGGCATCATTCATCAGCAATACGCGGCAGAGCGGCAAACGCGTGATTTCGACGGTGTCGGCGGCAAGGCGCGGGTGGAGTGCAAAGTCGTGCATGATGGCGTGTCGAGGGAGGAGTGGAGAAAGCCCATTGAGCCACAGAGTACACAGAGGGTTCTGAGGAGCAGCCATGCAAGTTTACGATAGTCATTGCCATTTGGCGGATGTGCGTTTTGCGGGAGTACGGCGTGCGGTGTTGGCGCGGGCGGCAGAGGCACATGTAAACGCGCTGCTGGCCGTGGCGGCTGAGGCGGCGGACTGGCCGCAGCTGCTGCGTTTGCGGCGACGCTGTCCTCAGGTGGGCGTGGCTTTTGGGCTGCACCCGTGGTTTGAACATGACCCTGCTGCCTTGCAGCGATTGCCGGAATGGTTGCAGCGCGGTCATGCGCGTGCCGTGGGTGAGTGTGGTCTGGACTTTGGCGCAGGCCGGGCGGCGCGTGGCGAGCAGGAGGCTCTGTTGTTACCGCAGTTGCGTCTGGCGCGTGAGTTGAGTTTGCCAGTGATTTTACATGCGCACAAAAGCGAGGATGTTTTGGCCATGCACTTGGCGCGTCTACCGGGGGTGCGTGGTGTGGTGCATGGTTTTCATGGCAGCCAACAGCAAGCGGACAGGTTTTTACAGCTTGGGTTTTATTTGGGGCTCGGCGCGGCCATCACCTATCCGAATGCGCAACGCTTGCGTGCCGTAGTGGCGAGCTTGCCGTTGGAGCGGATGGTATTGGAAAGCGATGCGCCGGATCAGCCGCCGTTTGGGCGCTCTAGACCAAATGAACCGGCGTTTGTGCTCGATACCCTGAGCGTGTTGGCGAGTTTGCATGGCCTAAACGTTGAGGCGATGGCGGAGGTGACGTGGCAGAATGCGGTCTCTTTGTTTCATAGGACTTACGCAAAACCGCCCCAGCAGCGCTCAAGCACCTCGCCGTACTAGGTGTACTGGCATCAAAGCTTTGCCTTGCTGGAACACTTTTGCGTAAGTCCTATTTTATTGGCATGAGGTTGAATGATGGATGATTGGCAACAGCGCACGCGCATTGTGTTGGGTGATGAAGGTATGCAGCGACTGGCGCGGGCGCATGTGCTGATTGCGGGCGTGGGTGGCGTGGGTGGCGCGGTGGCCGAGGCGGTGGCGCGGGCGGGGGTGGGGCAGATGACCTTGCTCGATCACGATACAGTGGGCTTGAGTAATCTCAATCGCCAGTTGGTGGCGCTGCATTCGACCCTGGGTCGCTACAAAGCGGAGGCGATGGCGGAGCGTTTGCGCGACATTCGCCCTGATGCGCAGGTCAATGCACGGGTGGCGTTTGTGCGCCAGGATGATGCCGATGCCCTGATTACTGAGGGTGGTTTTGATTTGGTGATTGATTGTATCGACAGCATTGCTTGTAAAGCGGCCTTGATTCATGCCTGTCAGACCCATGCAGTGCCGGTGTATTCGAGTTTGGGCGCGGGCGGGCGGCTGGATGTAAGCAAGGTGGGCGTGAGCAGTCTGAATCAGACCCATACCTGCGCACTGGCGCGCGAATTGCGACGAGCACTGCGTGAGCGTGGGGCGTCGTTGAACAGTCCGGTGGTTTACTCTTGGGAAACGCCGATCAAGGCGCTGCCGCATGAGCCGGTGGGTGGTGATACGCCAGGACGGGCGCGGGCGGTGAATGGCACGATCAGTTACATGCCGAATTTGTTTGGCATGATGCTGGCCGGAGCAGCGTTGAAGGGGCTTTTGGATCAATAGGACTGACGCAAAACCGCCCCGGCGGCGTTCAAGCGCCTCGCCATACTCGGTTGTACTGTCTTCGGCGCCTTGTCTTGCTGGAACACTTTTGCGTAAGCCTTAATCAAGCCGGAGCAGATTGCGGGCAATAAAAAAGGCAGACTTAATGCCTGCCCTTTTGGTCTGCCTTTTGAGACGCTAATCAACCGATTACTCTTTGGACGAGGTCTCTTCGTCGGTTTCGCCGTCGATCATTTCGTCCAGATCCAGTTCGAAGTCGTCTTCGGACATGTCGATTTTTTCCAGACCTTCAAAGTTGTCGTATTCGTCGCAAAAATCGACGAAGCCGTCCTGCCAGCTCATGGGGCGAATTTCGGTTTCGCCTTCGGCATTGCTGGTCAGCGCGAAGCAGACCAGTGGCTCGTAATCCATACCGCCATCTTCGTCCTTGAAGAAGGCATACCAGCCGTCGGCGGGCATCATCTGGATGATTTTGGGGGCGATCAGGGTTTCTTCGGTGACGGTGGTCATGAGCATGTCCTCGTGGGTGGGGTGAATGGACGAAGGCTAAACGGGCTTTGTGACGGTTTCATGCCATAGCCTAGCTGGTTTTTTGGCTGAGCTCGATGTTTTGGCCGTACACCAGACGCCCGGCCACCCAAGTGTGGGTGATCTGCCCGCTGAAGTCCCAGCCCACGAACGGTGTGTTTTTACCGCGACTGAGCATGTGTCGCTCGTCCAGAGCCCAGGCGGCCTGCGGGTTGTAGAGGCACAAGTCGGCGCGCAGACCGGGAGCGATGCCGCCAGCCTTGAGCCCGAGCAGGTGCGCGGGGCCTGCGGTGACGCGATGCAGGGCAGCGTGCAAAGGCAGTACACCGTTTTCGACCAAGCGCAGAACCAGCGGCAGCAAGGTTTCCAGGGCGGAGATACCCGGCGCAGACCCTGGGAAAGGTTCAGCCTTGGCATCACCTTCGTGCGGTTGATGGTCGGAGTGAATAACTTCGATCACGCCGCGCGCCACCGCATCCAGCAGCGCGTCGCGGTCGCGCAGGCTGCGTAGCGGCGGGATGACGTGGCAGTTGGCATCAAAAGCGTCGGTGTCCATTTCGCTCAGGAAAAGCTGATGCGCACTCACGCCGCCACTGACGGGTAGCCCGGCGGCGCGCGCTTGTTCCAGCATTTGAGCCGCGCGTGCGCTGGAGAGGTTGGCAAAATGCACGCGTGCGCCGATTTCCTCCACCAAGGCTAAAATTTGCGCCATGGCGGCCGTTTCGGCGGCGACCGGAATGCCCGGCAAACCAAGGCGGCTGGCAATGGCACCTTCATGTGCGCAACCGCCATGCGCCAGAGCGCGATCCTGTGGCTGCACGATCACCAGCATGTCGAAGGTGTCGGCGTATTCCATGGCTCGGCGCATGACCGCAAGGTTTTCCACCGGTTTGAGAATATTGCTCACCGCGACGCAGCCGACCTCTTTCAGATCCACCATTTCGGCCAAGCGCTTGCCGTCGAGACCCTGTGTGAGCGCGCCGATCGACAGCACGCGCGATCCCCCGGCCAGCTGGGCACGGCGTTTAATCAAGCGCACCACGGCGGGCGTGTCGGTGACCGGGTCGGTATCAGGTGGAATGCACACGGTGGTGATACCCGCGGCGGTGGCGGCGCGCGCTTCGCTGGCGATGGTGGCCTTATGCTCTTGACCGGGCTCGCGCAGGCGCGCCCAGCTATCAATCAAACCGGGGATGAGCCAGAGGCCGTGCGCGTCCATGATGTTGTCGCAGGCAAAGTCTGACGGTGCCTCGCCGACGGCCACGATACCGGCCTTGTCGATAAATACATCGGTGACGGTATCCAGGCCGCTGGCCGGATCAAGCACACGCGCGCCGCGAATAATCCAGCGCTGGCAGTCAATGCCGGGACGGCAGCCTTCGGGCGGTTTAAGGTGGTCGATGTCGATGCCTTGGGCAAAGTAAGCGTGGTTCGTTATATCGTTCATGAGCTTCTCAAAAGATTAGCCACAGAGGGCACAGAGACCACGGAGTGAATGCTGCACAATGGCATTGTTGGGAGCGGTGTTGCTGACAGCGCGCAAGGGTTGGGCATGAACAAAAACCTCTCTGTGTCCTCTGTGTTCTCTGTGGCTAGAAAATAAAACTATTCCTCGCGTCCACCCATGCACAGGCTCATGACCGCCATGCGCACGGCGATGCCGTTGGAAACCTGTTGCAGAATGACCGATTGCGGCCCGTCGGCGACTTCGGAGTCGATTTCGACCCCGCGATTGGCGGGGCCGGGGTGCATCACGATGGCATCCGGCTTGGCCCAGGCCAGCTTTTCCGGGGTGAGGCCATACAGGCGGAAAAATTCGTCTTCGGTGGGCAGTAGCGCGCCTTCCATGCGTTCGCGTTGCAGGCGCAGCATGATAATGACGTCCACATCCTTTAGGCCTTCGCGCATGTCGTGGAACACGCGCACGCCGAGTTTTTCCACCTGCGTCGGCAGCAGGGTGCGCGGTGCAATCACGCGCACTTCGCCGGTGCGCAGGGTATTGAGCGCATGAATCTGCGAGCGCGCCACGCGTGAGTGCAAAATGTCACCCACAATGGCCACGCGCAGCGGTGCAAACTCGCCCTTCATTTTGCGAATGGTGAATACATCCAGCAGCGCTTGCGTCGGGTGCGCGTGCCAGCCGTCGCCCGCATTGAGTACGGAAACGTGCGGCTCGACATGGCGCGCAATGAAATGCGCCGCGCCGGACATGTCGTGACGCACCACAAACATGTCGGCCTGCATGGCCTGGATATTGCGCAGGGTGTCGAGCAGGGATTCGCCCTTGGTGGCGGCCGAGGTGCTGATATTCAGGTTCAGCACGTCGGCGGACAGGCGTTTGGCGGCCAGTTCAAAAGTGGTTCGGGTGCGGGTGGACGACTCGAAAAACAGATTGACCACAGTGCGTCCGCGCAGCAGCGGCACTTTTTTCACGTCGCGCCCGGTCACGGAAAGAAAGGATTCGGCGGTGTCCAGAATGCGCGTGACCCACTCAGGCCCCAAACCTTCGATGGTCAGCAGGTGCTTAAGGTGGCCGTCGCCATCAAATTGAATCGCCCAAGGGTCGCGCGCCAGTTTGGGCAGTTTGGGGCGTACAAATACCACCGCCATGCTTTAAGCCTCCACCACGCGTTGCTGGATGCTCAGGCTTAATGGCTCCGGGCCGCTGAGCACGATTTCTTCATGATGATCGAGCATGAAGCTGGCGCCGATGACATCAGCCTGAATCGGCAGTTCGCGCCCGGGGCGGTCGCAGAGCACCGCGAGCAGCACGCGAGCCGGGCGGCCAAAGTCGAACAGCTCGTTCATGGCAGCACGAATGGTGCGCCCGGTGTAGAGCACATCATCCACCAAAATAATGTCGCGACCTTCGATGTCAAACGGCAGGGAGGAGGGCGACACCTGCGGGTGCAGGCCGATATGGGTGAAGTCGTCGCGGTAAAAAGCAATGCTGAGTTTGCCCAAGGGTTCGCTCAAACCCAGTGCCGTGTGCAGGCGCTTGGCCACCCAGATGCCGCCGGTGTGAATGCCGACCATGAGCGGGTCATGCAGCGCACCGGCGTCGATGCGCAGGCGCAGGTCGTGCGCCATGCTGTGCAAATAGGCTTCAATGTCGTAGGGCGGTTGGCTGCTGACAGGGGTGTCACTGTTGGACATGATCGTCACCTTTGGGGATGCGGTTTTCGCTAAACCAGGTTTCAAGAATAACAGCGGCGGCACCTGCGTCCACGGCGGCATGATGCTTGTTGAAGCCCAGCCGTTCGCTGGCTTCAAAGCTGGAGAGGCGCTCATCGGCGGTTTCGGCGCGTAGATGGTAGCGGCCATGCAGTTGGCGGGCAAAGCGTTCGGCTTGCGCGGTCACCGGGTAGTCGCTGCCATCGTCGCGGCGCGGAATACCCACCACCACGCCCTCGGGTAGCCAGTGTTGAATGACTTTTTCAATCGCCGCCCAGTCCGGTTGGCCGCGTTGTTTGGTGGGCAATACGGTCAGCGGTCGCGCCTGTCCGGTGATGCTTTGTCCGACCGCAACACCAATGCGGCGTTCGCCAAAGTCAAAGCCGAGCCAAAGATGGGGGCTGGGCTGGTTCATACGTGTCCGACCCAGCTCATGCGTGTCCAGCCTGCGCGCTGAGTAGATTGAGGTCGATGCCAATTTGTCGCGCGGCCGCGTGCCAGCGTTGATCTTCGGGCAGATCGAAGAGGATTGCTTGGGTGGCCGGGGTGCTTAGCCAGGTGTTGTCGAGCATTTCCTGTTCAAGCTGCCCAGCGCTCCAGCCAGCAAAGCCAAGCGCAATCAAGCGCTTGCTGGGGCCAGCACCGTGACCGATGGCTTGCAGAATATCGCGCGAAGTCGTGAGCCCAATATCATCCGGCAGGTTGAGGGTGCTGTCCCACGGCCCTTGCGGCGTATGCAGCACAAAGCCGCGCTCCAGCGAGATCGGGCCGCCGTAGTGGATGCTTTGCGCGCGAATCTCCGGAGTGTCCGGAGCGATATTGAGGTGTTCAAGCACGTCGCCCAAAGTCACCTCCATCAGGCGATTGATGATGATGCCCATGGCACCATTTTCATCATGCTGGCAGATGTAGGTTACGGTCTGCGCAAAATTAGGATCGCCCATGTGTGGCATGGCGATGAGAAGGTGGTTTTTGAGTGAGGTGTCAGCGTTCATGCGCCTAGTATCCGGCGTGTGAGCGGTTTTGAGCAAGCACCTACGACGTCTTGTGCGGGCTTAGCGGGTGTTTACCCCGGACGGGCCAAATGCCCAGGTGCGCAGAATAGTGATTTGGTCGTATTTTTCGCGCATTTCCATGGGGAATTTTGCATAGGGCGCGCCCATGCGCACGATGTTTTCAGCAGCCTCGTCCAGGACTTTCTGACCGGACGATTGTTGCACATCGACGGATAGCAGCTGGCCCCAGGCGTCGATTTTGACTTTCAGTATCAGGCGGCCGCTCAGTTTTTTGCGCCGGGCTTCCTCGGGGTAATTCTGGTTGCCGATGCTTTCGACCTTGTTGACCCAAGCGTTCAGGTAGGCGGCTTCTGCACCGTAGCGGGTGTTGGCGGTGAGCACCGCGCTGCGTGCAGCCACATCGTCACGCAGACTTTGTTGCAGTACCTCGGACTTGAGGCGTGCCATTTGCAAGCCGCGCTCGGTCAGTGATGTGGTCGCGGGTGGCGCAACTTCAAGCGGCGGGGTGGCTGGCTTGGGTGGGCGTGGTGTTGGAGCTGGCTTGGGGGGAGCCGCAGTTTTTTCGGTGACGGCAGCTTTTTTATCGGGCTTTGTGTCTGGTTGTTTCGCGGGTCGCGGGTCCTGTGTCGGCTTGGCCTCGGCTGGCGTGGGCGCGAGAATGGGCAAGGGAGGGGGGACGATAACCGGCGGGGCAAGCGTGGGTTGCGCCTGCGCACTGGTTTTCGGGGCGGCGGCGCGACTGGCTTCGGTGGCGCGTTGTTCGCGTTCGGCGATCATATCGGCCTTTTTCGGTGGCGGGCTGGGTGTGCTGGCTTGCAAATCAATTTGCACTATCGGTAACGACGCTTTGGGCGGGTCGCGTTCGGGGGTTGCGAAGTGAATGGAGAGCAACAGCAGATGCGCGCTCAGGGCAATTGCCAGCGCTACCAGCAGCGCTTTCCATCCGCGTACAGGCTCTGACCAGGCCAGCGAGCCGTTCATGCGGCGCTCCCGCTGTGCAGTAGGTGTATTTTTTGCGTGCTGTTTATGAGTTTCAGGCGCGGGGCGAGTGCAGGGCTGGCGTGCAGCCCGCCGTGTTCATCGACCAGCAGGACGGCATCTAACCCCATCTGTGCAGCGACTTGGGGAGCCTCCGTCAACCCGGCGGCGAGCAGGGCGGTGGCGGCGGCATCGGCCAGCAGCGCGTCGGGAGTCACCACGGTGACGCTGACTAAACCTTGCGATGGCCAGCCGGTGCGCGGGTTGATGACATGGCTGTAGCGCGTGCCGTGGTAGCTGAATTGTTTGCGATAGCTTCCGGAGGTGAATACGGCGTTCGCGGCATTGGGGCTGCCCACCTCAAACGTCGCCAGCGCGTCTTCGGCAAATGGATTTTGAATGGCAACCCGCCAGGGGCGCTTGCCGACCTGACCGAGGGCGAACAGGTCGCCGCCGGTGTCGAGCAGGGCATGCTGTAGGCCTTGAGATTGAAGCTGCGTCATGACTTTTTGCGCCACAAAACCCTCTGCAATGGCATTGAAGTCAAGCTGAACATGCGGGTTGTGGCTACGGATACGTTCGCCGTCGATTTCAAGATCGCTCATGCGCGGCGGCGGGTGCATGAGTGCGTCGATGGCGCTTTGCGCAGGTGGGGTACGTTCCTGATTGGGCTGGCTGGAATGAAAGCCCCACAGTTTGACCAGCGCGCCGATGGCGGGGGAAAAATACGCCTCACTCCTCGTTTCCAGAGCTTGAGCTCGCTCAATCCACGCGCGTAGCGCAGGATCAAGTTCAACCCAAGCGCCGGAGGGTAAGCGGGCATTCAGGCGGGTGAGCGGCGAGTCCTGCCAAGGGTGGATGGTGGCGTATTCCTGCTTGAATGTTTGTTCAACTTCATTGAGCGCGTGCTCAATGGATAAAGGCGCATCGTCGAGCAGGCTGAGTTGAATCAACATGCCATACAGCAGGAAACCCTGACTTTGCAGGCGTGGCTCTTGTTCTGGAGCACACCCCGTTGCGGCCAGCGCGAGCGGCGCAAGCGGCAGGAGTTTAAGAAAGTCGCGGCGTTTCATGCAGGATTTTTTGGGCGAGGACATCCAGCAGTTCACCTGCGATATCAAGGTCATAACAGCTATCCAGCTCACGGATGCAGGTTGGGCTGGTGACATTGATTTCGGTCACATAATCACCAATCACATCCAGACCGACGAAATACAAACCCATGGCGCGCAGGGTCGGGCTGATTTGCGCGCAAAGCCAGCGGTCGCGCTCGGTCAGTGCCACGCCGACACCGCGTCCGCCGGCGGCGAGATTGGCGCGAAATTCTCCAGTGGGCGGGATGCGCGCCAAGGCGTAGGGCACGGGTTCGCCGTCAATCAGCAGGATGCGCTTGTCACCCTCGGTGACTGCGGGCAGGAATTTTTGCGCCATGATCCAGTGTGTGCCGTGCTGGGTCAGTAGCTCGACGGCAGTGCTCAGATTCATGTCGCCTTGCTTGATGCGAAACACGCCTTGCCCGCCCATCACATCCAGCGGTTTGAGCACGATTTCGCCGTGTTCATGCAGAAATGCACGAATATCAGCTTCGCGACTACTGACCAAGGTGGGTGGAATGCACTGTGGAAAATGGGTGGCGAACAATTTTTCGTTCACGGCTTGCAGCGCGGACGGGCGGTTAGCGACAAGGACGCCTTGCTGTTCCGCCAAAGCCAGAATCTGGGTGGCGTGCAGATAGCGCGCATCAAAAGGAGGATCTTTGCGCATCAGGATGATGTCGAGTCGTGCGAGCGGCATCAACTCGGTTTCGCCTAGACTGAACCAGTCGCTGCGGGTGTCCGTGACCTGGACGCGGCGCGCATGACCATAGGCTATGCCTTCGCGCAGCAGCAAATCGCCCAACTCGAAATACCAGCACATCCAGCCGCGCCGCTGTGCCGCCAGCAGCATGGCAAAGCTGGAATCCTTATAGGGCTTGATGCTGTCCAGCGGATCCATCACGATGCCGATTTTCATGCGGGAGTCTCTGGGGTGCTTACTGGGGAGCGCAGTTCAGCCTGTTCTCTTGCTGCCGCCAACAAGGCAAGCCGGGCGATCACGCCATAGGCATAAAATCGATTCGGCGGCGCGTCGGGTGCAAGGTGGGCGTTGGGTGTGGCGCAGGCATCGGCAAAGGCCAGGGGTACGAAGTGCGAGCCGGGATGGTTGAGGTTTTCATCGATCCCGCGCTGGGTGTGCACGCGGTAAAAACCGCCGACGACGAAGCGGTCGATCATATACACCACGGGTTCGGCCACGGCATCGTCGATGCTTTCAAAGGTGTAGACACCCTCCTGCACGATGACCTGCGAAATGCCCAAGCCTTCCTTGCTGGCGGCCATGCGCGTGCGCTCTTTGCGGTTCAGATTGCGCACTTCATCGGCTGAGCGCGCGGTCATGACGCCCATGCCATAGGTGCCCGAATCGGCTTTTACCACCACGAACGGCTCACGTTCGATGCCATATTCGGCATATTTGACGCGGATGCGCTGCAGTAGCCCATCGACACGCTCGGCCAGGCAATCTTCACCTTCGCGCTGCATGAAGTCGATGTCGCCGCAGTTATCAAACAGTGGATTAATCAACCATGGGTCGATTTCGACCAGGGCGGAAAACTCGTTCACTACCTCGTCATAGTGTCTGAAATGGCAAGATTTCTTGCGCCGCCACCAGCCCAGATCCATCGGTGGGATGATGCTTTGCTCAAGGTCTTGCAGAATGTCGGGCACGCCAGCCGACAGGTCATTGTTGAGCACGACGGCGCAGGGTGAAAAACCACCGGCTTCAATGCGCCTGCCCTTGCGTTCGAGCGGTAAAAGCTCAAGCGTGCGCCCAGAGGGAAGTTCAATGTTGAGCACTTCATGTTGCTCGGCAATCAGCGAGCCAACTTTGACTTCATAGCCGGCTTGCTCGGCTAAATCGCGCAAGGTGGCAACGCTTTCGAGGTAGTGAAGATTGCGCGTATGGCGCTCAGGCAAGAGGAGTAAGCCGCGTGCCTGTGGGCAGAGATGCTCCATGGCCGATTGCAGCGCGTGGATGCACAGCGGGGCGAAAGCGGGGTTAAGGTTGTTAAAGCCTGCCGGGAAGAGGTTAGTATCCACCGGGGCGAGCTTGTAGCCCGCGTTGCGCAAATCGACTGAACAGTAAAAGGGCGCAGGGGCGACCAAAAACGCTTGGCGCAGCCAAGTCTCGATTTTGGTCTGGTGCGCCAAAAGGTGCGACTCGATTTCCTCTAAGGGATTTTGTTGCGCGGTGGTCAGGAAGGGGACAGCATCAAAGGGGGGCATGGTGTTGATTTTAGAGTGCTCGTGCGTGAGGAAGTCGTGGCTCTAGTTTAGCAGGCCGTCATTAACGCGCTAATCTTTGTAGCGGTGAGATTGTTTTTGTCATATAACATGCGCTAGATTCGCTGAACTTACAGGTAGCCCTAACAAAATGGTTGGTGTGGCCGATGAAATCGAGGATGTGATGAGTGGATGCAATGCTGGATGAAGTCAAGGCGCCGCAAGCTGAATTTACCCACCTGAAAGTCATGGTGGTGGACGACAGTAAGACCATTCGACGCACCGCTGAAAACTTGCTTGCCAAGGCGGGGTGTGTGGTGGATTCCGCCGTAGACGGCTTTGATGCGCTCGGTCGGGTGTCAGCGTTTGACCCTGATCTTATTTTTATTGATGTGCTTATGCCGCGCTTGGATGGCTACCAAACCTGTGCGCTGATTAAAAATAACCCGCGCTTTCGTGCGATACCCATCATCATGCTATCCAGCAAAGACAGCATTTTTGACAAGGCGCGCGGACGGATTGTTGGTGCGAGTGATTATTTGACCAAGCCGTTTACCAGCGAGGAGCTGATGGCTGCGTTGCATAAGTACGCACTCAAGCGTGAGTCGGTCTGAGACACAATGAATTCCAGTTTTTTAGTTTAATTTAGGGTTGGATGCACCATGGCTAACATTCTTATCGTTGATGACTCCCCTACCGAGCGCCACGTTCTGAAGACGATTTTGTCCAAGTACAACATCAACCTCGCATTCGCGACCAATGGTGAGGAGGGGGTCGAGGCGGCCAAAGCCTCCAAGCCCGACTTGATCCTGATGGATGTGGTGATGCCAGGTTTGAATGGGTTTCAGGCGACACGCTTATTGTCCAAAACACCAGAGACCGCCGATGTTCCGGTCATTATGGTGAGCACCAAAGATCAGGAAACCGACAAGATTTGGGGCTTGCGCCAAGGAGCTAAGGGTTATTTGACCAAGCCCGTGCAGGAAGCTGAACTGATGCGCGTGATCCGCGAATTTATTCAGGTGTAAGCACGATGCCAACTCCGTTCGCGCACTTAAAATCACTCGAAACCCTTGCGCTCAAGCAGTCGGTCGGCTTGCCGCAGCGCGAGGAAATTGCGCAGTACTGGACGGCGTTGGCCTATCGGATCGGGGATGAGACTTTTGTCAGCCCGCTGGAGCAGGTGATTGAGGTTCTGCCTGTTCCAGAAATGATCCGTCTGCCTTTGGCGCAGCCTTGGGTGTTGGGTGTGATTAGCCGGCGGGGTGAACTGACGCCGGTGTACGACTTTATGGGTTTGCTTGGTCGTGGAAATGTGGCAGTGGATGGTCGGGCGCGCTTGATTGTTGCTCGCCTTGGATCCTGGTCATTGGCGCTGTTGGTCAGTGAGTCGCTCGGTCTGCGGCATTTTCAAGTCGATGCGCGCCGCGCTTTCGAAGAACCAGCGACCGAGCTTAAAGAATGTGTGATGGAAGAAGTGGTTGAGCCTTGGCGGTCTTGGAAAATCCTTGATTTGCAAAGATTGCTGCATGGCGAGGCTGTTTTGGCAGTTTCGGCCTTAGCTTGACCGGATGTGAAGGGTTTCTATTGGGTTTTCTGATGCGTTTGAGCAAGCACTAGCACTAAAAGGGGAAGAGGCATGGCACAGAACAAGCAGGCACAGGCACAAGGTCTAGGCCGCTACGTAATACCACTGATGATGGCGGCGGCAGTCATGCTGATCGCTACAGTGGGTGTTTTCAGTTACGTGGCCTATGTGGATCACAATCGTTTGCAGTGGCGTCTTGCGACGGCGCAAGTCGAGCGTATGGTTCCGGACATGATGAACGATGCGGTGCGTGCGGCAGGCGGAAATGCTGATACGGCGACCGCGCTGCAAGCCAAGATTCTGATCTTTGACGGCATGTTGCAAAACCTGAAAAACGGTAACCCTGTCAACCGGATGCCACCCCTTAAAGACACGTTCAGTGCCAAGCTCGGTTTTGTTTTTGACAACTGGAATGATATTCGCCCCAAACTGGAGGCGATTGCTGGCGCAGAGTCGGTGTATACCAGTGTGACCGATGCGGCTGCATTGATTGACCAAGAGGTGCAAGAGCTTTCTGCCCTGAGTGACGAGGTCGTTCAATCCCTGTTGCGTGCGAATGTTCCAGCCAGTCAGCTCTATCTTGCGCAACGTCAAAGCTTCCTGATTATCCGTATCAAGGCCGCCACCCTGCAGCTGGTGCGCGGCAGTGCCTTCAGTTCGGTGGCTCTGGAAAAGCTTGGACGTGATGCCGCATTGTTCGAGCGTTCGCTGGATGCCATGCTCACGGGCAAGGAAGGTACCGGTCTGCAAAAAGTGGAAGACCCGGTTGCGCGTGATGCGTTGCGCCAGATGGCAGTGAAGTATAGCGCGGTGCGTGAAGCTGTGCAGGTCGTGCTTGCTGAGGGGCCGCAGCTCATTGAGGCGGGGCGCGCCTTCGAGCAGGCCGATATGGTCTCTACCACCTTGATTGCGACTACCTCGGTACTGAACACGGCCGTGGTTGGGGAGCACGATGGCCTTGCTAGTATCACGTTGCTTGGCTATGCGCTCGCTGTCGCCACCCTGCTGTTCGTTATGCTGCTGGGTGTTGTTCTGGTGCTAGACGCGCGTCGTCGTGAGGCTGTTACGTCGGCACAAAACGAACGTAACCAGCAGGCGATTCTGCGACTGCTCGACGAAATGATGAACCTGGCGGAAGGTGATCTTTCTCAGCACACCACGGTGACGGAAGACATTACCGGGGCGATTGCCGACTCAGTAAACTACTCGATCGATGCCTTGCGTGATCTTGTTACCACGATGAAACGTACTTCGGTGCAAGTGTCCGAAGCGGCGAACGATTCACGGGATAGTTCATTACGTCTCTCAGCTTCCAGCCAAGAGCAGGCGGAAGAAATTGAGCAGGCCAGTGAGCTGGTGAACGTCATCGCACAGAAAGTCGGTGAAGTGGCCGAAAACGCCCAAACTTCCGCGGACGTGGCGGCCTCCTCAGTGGATGTTGCGCGTAGGGGTGGCGAAGCGGTGCGTCAGACCATCCACGGGATGGAAGGTATTCGCGAGCAGATTCAGGACACCTCCAAGCGACTCAAGCGTCTGGGTGAATCGTCTCAGGAAGTTGGTGACATCGTAGGCCTGATTACTGACATTGCCGACCAGACCAACATCCTCGCATTGAACGCGGCGATTCAGGCGGCGATGGCGGGGGATGCAGGTCGCGGCTTCGCCGTTGTTGCGGACGAAGTTCAGCGTCTTGCAGAACGTGTGGGTAATGCGACCAAGCAGATCGAAAGCCTGGTTAAGACAATTCAGTCCGACACTCAGGAAGCGATGTTGTCCATGGAGCAAACGACTACCAACGTGGTTGAAGGGGCGCACATTGCAGAAAACGCGGGTCGCTCACTGGAGGAGATTGAGTCCGTATCCTCAAGCCTTGCGGAGCAGATTCGCGTGATTGCGCAAGCGGCGCGTGAGCAACTTGATGAGGCCGGGCGTATTCGTGAAACCATGAGCCGCATTTCGGAAGAAACCAACGTTTCTGCAATGAACTCGCAGGTTTCAGCGAACAAGGTGGGTCAGTTGACAGACTTGGCGCAGGAACTGCAAAACTCCGTAGCGGGCTTCAAGCTGCCTGATGCAGAGTAATCGGGCGTTTGTTTGGTTGATTGTCTAGGCTGCTGATGCAGGTGTTATGTAGGCGTGATATTGGCGTGCTTGGTGACTGCCGCGCCCCAATGTTCGCTCCTGCAAAGAGGTCTTGTTTGCGGCAGGTGCCAGAGCCTCTTGATTTTGTCCTATGAATGGAGTCCGCTCGCATGTATGACGACGCGTTGAGTAAGTTTGAGTTCGATGCGGCTCCCCATGTGGTTCGGGATGAGGTCGCGGCTGAGCCTTTGGCGTTGCTGTGGTTGCATGCACCGCTGGATATGGCTTGGAAGCATACTGAGTCAGCGTTTGAGCAATTTGTTGCTAACCCTGAATCGACAGAACTTTTGTTTTCTGCACGCGAGCAGTTGCAGGCATTGCAAGGCTTGTTTGTTCTGCTCGATGATGCAGTGGCACGCCTGAACGTGCTGGAAATTCTTCATGTGTTCGACCTATTGGAACACAAGAGTATTCAGGCGAATGAAGCCTGCATTGAAGCTGTCATGCTGGCGTTGCTGCGACTGCGGGTTTTTGTCGACTTGCGTCGTCGGGATCGTCCGGTCACTGAACTCGCCTTGCTGGATTCGTTCAATCGCCTACGTGTTCTGAGTGGGCGTGATGTGGTGGATGCGCGTACCTATCTTGAATATGTATGCTTGCTTGCCGCATCGCCTGCGTCGGTACGCACCGCTTCCTTGCTTGATTTTCAAGCCAAGGCCAAGACGCTACGCCTGAGTTTGGATAAAAACCTGGTGGCTTGGCTCAAGCGTGACCCCAAAGCTCACTTGGCGGTTGCCGCAGTCTTTCATCAAGCCCTGCATTTGTCGCCTACACGCGAGGAGTCGCTTCTGTGGTGGAGCGCGTGGCATCTGGCGCATGTCATGCAGTTCGCCAATGTCATGCACGCCAATGCACTGAAACCGTTGCTTGGGCGCATTAATCGTTTCCTTAAACGCCGCTCCGAAGATAAAACGCAGTTTTTGGCGGCCGCCGATCTGTTGGATGTGTTGGAGATGATCCACCAGCTCACGCGTCTTTTGGTCGAGCATGCGCAGACTGTGTCCAGCGTGGTGCAGATGTTAGACGATATCCACTGGCCCAAAGAATCTCCTTCGGCTGAGCGTGTTGCGGAAGCGGAAAGCCTATTATTGGTGGCCGATGGTGAAGTGTTTGTTCAGGCGGCCGATCAGGTGCAGGCTTCTCTCGCGCCAGTCCAGGATCGGTTTGACCTCGCGTTGCGGGTTAATGACGCCGCAGCGATTGTGGCGCTTGCCCCGGATTTAGAACAGTTGGCAGCCATTCTTGGCATGCTGGAGCTGAGCGATGCTTCAAGTTTGCTTGCTCATGCCTCGCAGCGTTTGCGCTCAGCGGAGATGGGCAATCAAGCACTGGCTGCTGAAGATTTTGAGGATATTGCCTCGGCACTTATGCGCGTGGATATCGAGTTGGCGCGCTTGCGCATGAATTTGGCGGATAGCTCGACGGGTACGGATTCGGTCGCGCCAGCGCTTGGGGATGCGACGCGCGCGCTGATTGAGCAGGCGCTGGCCGATTTGCTGCGTGCCAAGGAAAAGTTGCTGAATCAAGACGCGCAAAACAATGTGCACGAAGTTGCCGGATTACTCAACGGCGTGGGCATGAGTTTTGCGATGTTGGGCTTGCCTGTGTGGTACACCGTCGTGGATGGGTTACGTACCTTCATTGATCACCTTCCAAGCTACCAAGGCGCGTTTGCTGATGTTCAGGATCATGTGGCGGACGTATTTGCCAGTCTGGAATATGGCCTTGAGAACTTTAGGGACTTTCAGCGTGCGCCGCAGTCTGTATTGGCGTCTGGGCAGCGTGCTCTAGGTGTGTTGCAGTCTGGTACAGCGTGGGTGGCGCCGCAGGGGTATGCGGAAAAAGACCAGTTTGTAGTTGATTCGGTTGCAACCCAGCTTCAACAAGACTCGGACGTCGAGGCTATCGAGCCTGATGTAGATGATTTTGCAGAGGCACAGCCCGTAGCTCAGGTCGTAACGGAGCTGGTCGTCGTGCCTCGCCTTGTCCCTGATGACGTAGACGCAGAAATATTAGAAATCTTCGTCGAAGAGGGACGTGAGATTGCGGATGCCTTAGTCGGACAGTTGGAAAGTATCAACGCTAATCATGCGGATCGCGAGGCGTTGGCAGATTTACGTCGCTCTTTCCATACCATCAAAGGCAGTGGGCGCATTGTGGGCGCAACCCTTGTGGGTGAGTTTGGTTGGGCGTTTGAGCATATGTTGAATCAGGCCTTGGAGGGCGTGATTGAAGTGAGTGTCCCGTTGTTGGCATTGCTTGGCGACGCTCAGACTCAGTTTAATCATCTTTTAGATGCTCTTGAGGGTAAGGCGGGCATATCACTGGATGCAGTGAATCAGGCTATTCAACACGCGCATGCTCTTGCAGAAGGTCAAACCATTGAGCTTGTGGCACACCCCGCAGCAGCGCTTGAACACGAGCTCGCCGCCCCTGCAGAGGTTACCGAAGTTGCAGAAGCTACGGATCAACAGGTGTTCGTACCACGTATCGATCCGCAGCTTTACGAAATCTTCCGTAATGAGGTGGTCGAGTATCTGGATTACCTTGACGCGCTGGTGGCGCAAGGCGAAATTGAGGGCGGTTTATACGTCGAGCAAGAGCTGCTGCGCGTGACCCACTCGCTCTTGGGTGGCTCGCGCACCGCCCAAGCTGAGCACATGATGACACTGGTTCAGCATGTTGAGCATTTGGTGCGTGCTGCCAATGAGGTGAGATGTGCAATTCAAGGCACAGCCTTGTCGGCCATAGGGCAGACTTTGCGGGTCGTGCGTACCCTTGTCGATGATCTCGGTGGCATAACGGTTGCGGTTCCTGATACATCGGCTTGAAGCTGTTGAAGCTGTTGAAGCTGTTGAAGCTGTTGAAGCTGTTGAAGCTGTTGAAGCTGTTGAAGCTGTTGAAGCTGTTGAAGCTGTTGAAGCTGTCGAGGCTGTCGAGGCTGTCGAGGCTGTCGAGGCCTTTAGTCCGCAACATGAACCGGCCTTTGACATTCCTGCGGATCAGGATGCTGAGTTGTTGGACATCTTCATGGAAGAAGCCTCCGAAATCCTCGAACACTTGGACGAGTCGCTCGCGGCTTGGCAGAAAGCCCCCGAGGCACGTGTGCATCAGCAGTCTATTCAGCGGCATTTGCACACCTTCAAGGGTGGTGCGCGCATGGCAGGCTTGATGTACATGGGGGAGTTGACTCACACCCTAGAGGATGTGTTTGCCGATCTTGAAGCGCAAACCTACCCAGTGACTCCGGCGATTCAGGGATTGATGCAGCGCGTATTCGATAAGCTGCACGGCATGGTGAGCCAGTTGCATCTGCGTCAACCGATTCCTGCCGAGTATGCGCTCATGGATCAGTTGGAAGAGTTGCGCGCCAATTGTGGTGTCATGGCTGAAGCGCCAAGTGCGCCGATCACGCCGACGCAAGCCGTGGGTGCGCTTGGGGTCGAAGTTGCTGCGAGCCGTGGCGACGAAGAGGAAGCTGGTGATGTCACGGCGCCCTCAGCGCGTGCCGAGTTGGTGCGCTTGCGTGCCGATGTATTGGATCAAATGGTGGCCTCTGCGGGTGAAACCGCAATTCAGCATGTGCGCTTGAGTCAGAAGTTTGTTGGTTTGTCGCAGCAGTTGGTTGAGCTTGAGCAGACCTTGGATCGTTTGCGTGCCCAGTTACGCCGCGTTGAAATCGAAAACGAAGCGCAGATGCTGTGGCGCTTCCAGCAAGAAACGGGGCTGTCCACAGAAGACTTTGACCCGTTGGAGTTTGACCGTTTCACCGTGCAGCAAGAGCTTGGGCGCGGGGTAATGGAAAGTTTGGCGGACATCGAAAGTATCCGCTCAGGCTTGGCTGTCGATGTGCGCGATGCTGAGATGGTATTGATCCAGCAAGGGCGCGTGGGTCAGGTGCTGCAAGACAATCTGATGAAGGCGCGTTTGGTGCGCTTTTCAACCGTCATCCCGCGTTTGAAGCGTGTGGTGCGTCAAGTCGCTACTGAACTCGGTAAGCATGCGGAGCTTGAGGTTGTGGGCGCCGATGTCGAGATTGAAGGCGGCTTGCTCAGTAGTCTCGTGCCCGCGTTTGAGCATATGTTGCGTAACTCACTGGCGCATGGCATTGAGTTACCGGCACGGCGTGAAAGCTTGGGCAAGCCGGCGGTCGGTAAAATCAAGCTGCAACTGTCTACCGATAGTGGCTATTTGCTGGCAAACCTGCGCGATGACGGCGCGGGTATCAATATTGAGGCGTTGCGCCGCAAGGCCAAGGAGGGCGGCTATCTGACAGCGCAGATGGCTGAAAATGACCAGGCTGCGATGCAGCTTATCTTCCGCTCGGGTGTCAGTACTGCCAGTTCGGTGTCGATGGTTGCTGGGCGCGGTGTGGGCATGGATGCGGTTGCTGACTCCCTGCGTAAGGTGGGTGGTGATATTCAGGTGGATAGCGAGCCTGATAAGGGCGCGCGCTTCCGCATCAATATTCCGCTAACGCAGGCGATTGCGCGCGGTATTGCTGTGCGTGCAGCGGGCCAGGCCTTCGCTTTCCCCTATGCAGTGATTGAGTCTATTGTGCGTGCGCCGCAGCGTGAATTGGAGGCGGCACTTGAGGCCGAGCTTCCTGAGTTTGAGTATGCGGGTGAGCTTTATCCGTTGTTGGATTTGTCCACCTTATTGCGCCTGCCCAATCGAAGCGCGGCCTTGCCCGATGGTATGACCCCGCTTTTGATGTTGCGTATCGGCGCGCGCCGCATGGCTTTGCGCGTGGATGCCTTGATTGGCTCGCAGCAGCTCTTTATTAAAACCCTGGGGCCGTTTGTGGCGCGCCTGCCTGCGCTTGCGGGAGCCAGCTTGCTGGGTGATGGCAGCATCGTACTGGTGCTGGATGTGGCGGAAGTCTTCCGCCTGGCAGAAACCGCTCAGACTCAATCAGCGCATTTACTCGATGCAGCGTTTGAGTCGGTCAGTGCACGGCCCTTGGTGTTGGTGGTGGATGACTCCGTCACCATCCGTAAGGTCACGGAGCGCATCTTGCTGCGTTACAACATGGATGTGGCTACAGCCAAGGATGGCGTAGATGCCTTGAGCTATCTGCATGAGCATCGTCCGTCGGTGGTCTTGTCGGACATTGAGATGCCGCGCATGGATGGATTTGAATTGCTGGCCTCGATCCGCAACGACGCAACCTTGCACGATCTTCCTGTGGTGATGATTACGTCGCGCACTGGCACCAAGCATCGTGAAAAGGCCGAGTCGCTTGGCGTGAACGGCTACCTAGGTAAGCCCTACTCGGAGGCCGAACTGATGAGTACGCTGTCGGCTTGGTTGCCAGCGGAGTTTTTGGAAGGTAAAGGCTTGAAGTCTCAATCGGCATCTCAGACAGCCTCCATGAAGGCGGAGGCAGGGCTATGACCCAGAGCATGAGCGATGCAACCAGTCATGCGAAAGTATTAGCCATTCGCTTGCCGCTGCAGGATAAGGCTTTGCTGTTGCCTTATTCGATGGTGGCGGAGGTGGCGAGCCTGTCCTTGCGGCCGCAGGAGGGAGGGTTTCTTGGCGGCGTGGAATGGCGCGGGGTGCGTATCCCAGTGTTTAGTCTTGAGCGCGCGTGCGGCCAAAGTATGGAAATTCTCGCTGGGCGAGTGCGCTTGGCCGTGTTGTATGGTGTGAGTAATCCGGCCAAACGTCCGTATTACGCCCTCGCGCTATCAGGAATGCCGCGTACTGAGTCCATCACTGCTGCACAACTTACGCAAACAGATGACGCTGAAGCACAGGGTGCTTGTGCGTTGTTTGGAATGCCCGCAACGCTTGGCGGTGAGCTGGTGTTTATGCCTAATATCCAAGAGCTTGAGGCTTGGATGGATGGTGTCGAGACGCATTGAGGCGATGAGTGCGCGCCACCCTCTCGCTAAAAGCTAAAAATCGCCCCATAAGGTTTGTACAGCGGCCAGAATAGCTAGGCCGGCCGTTTCGGTGCGCAAAATGCGCGTGCCGAGTCTTATTGGCGTAAATCCGTTTCCAATCGCAAGCTCAATCTCAGCATCACTGAGGCCGCCTTCAGGGCCGATCAGCACGCTCAGGCGCGCGGGTTGCGCCATCTCGTGCAGGGTGTGCGTGCCTGTGGGCGCGAGCACAATGCGCCCCTCATCAGGGCACCCATCGGCGTGCCGCGTTTCACTCAATACGCGCTCGAGCTTTTGCAAGTCATCAAGCTGCGGGATGTGGTTACGTCCGCATTGCTCGCACGCGGAGCGCAGGATGCTGTTCCAGCGCTCATGGCGACGCTCGGCGCGCTCTTCATCCAGGCGCACCACGCTGCGCTCTGTCGTCACCGGGCTAATGCGACTCGCGCCGAGTTCGGTGGCTTTTTGCAGGGTAACATCCATGCGCTCGCCCTTGCTGATGCCTTGAATCAGGTGAATAGACAGCGGTGATTCACGCTCAATGGATGCGAAATCCAGCAGTTGCACCCGTCCATTGCCTTGGAACTCCGCGTTAAACTGGCCGCCTTGCCCGTTGAATAAAGTGATGCTGTGGCCTGGCTTGAGACGCAGCACACGCTCCATGTATAGCCTTACCTCTTTGGGGAGGTCGATGGCCTCATGCGCGACTAGGGGTAGGTTGATAAAAAAACGTTTCATCGTGTGGCAACATCAATCCCGGCGCGGGTCACAGCGGCCAGTTGGCTGATTTCGTCCGCGCTAATCACATACGGCGGCATCCAATACACCACGTTCCCCAAGGGGCGCAGAAGTGCTTCATGCTTAAGGCCGTGTTCAAACACGCGCAGGCCACGCCGCTCTTGCCAAGGAAAAGCTTCGCGGGCGGTTTTGTTTTTAACCATTTCGATGGCCAGAATCATGCCGGTTTGGCGCACCTCAAACACATGCGGGTGCTCGCTTAAATCCGCGACGGCATCCAGCATGGTTTTACTTAAGACACGATTTGCGCCGATGACATCGTTCTGCTCGAACAGATCCAGTGTGGCCAAAGCGGCGGCACAGGCCAGCGGGTTGCCGGTGTAGCTGTGCGAGTGCAGGAAGGCGGAAAGCTTATCGTAATCGTCGTAAAACACGCGATACATGGCATCGGTGGTCAGTACGGCGGCCAGCGGCAGGAAGCCGCCGGTCAGTCCTTTGGACAAAATCATGATGTCGGGCGTGATCGCGGCTTGCTCACAGGCGAACAAGGTTCCAGTGCGTCCAAAGCCGACAGCAATTTCATCGGCAATTAAATGCACCTGATAGCGGTCGCAAAGTTCGCGTAATAGCGTGAGGTACAACGGGTCGTACATGCGCATACCGCTGGCGCATTGCACCAGCGGTTCGATAATGACTGCGCTGATTTCGTCATGATGCGCGGCTAGCAAGGCTTCCATGCCGGCCGCGGCGCGGCGCGCGACGTCGGCACAACTTTCGCCGGGCAGGCGCGCCGAGCAATCCGGGGAGGGCGCTTTCATCACTTCCATCAACAGCGGTTGATAGGTGTCCTTGAACAGGCTGACATCGCCGACCGAGAGCGCGCCCAATGTTTCGCCATGATAGCTGTGCTCCAGTGCGACGAACTTGGTCTTGCGTGTTGCGCCTAGATTGCGCCAGGCGTGATAGCTCATTTTTAGCGCGACTTCGATGCCGGATGAGCCATTATCGGCGTAGAACACCCGCGAGAGACCCGGCGGAGTGAGCTTGACCAAGCGCTCGGATAGCTCGATCACGGGCTGGTGGGTGAACCCGGCCAGCAACACATGTTCCAGCGTGTCGAGCTGCTGTTTGATGCGTGCGCCGATAAAGGGGTTGGCATGGCCGAACAGATTGACCCACCAGGAGCTGACGGCATCAAGATAACGGCGACCGTCGAAATCGTACAGCCAAATCCCTTGCCCACGTGCAATCGGAATCACGGGCAGACGCTCGTGATCCTTCATTTGTGTGCAAGGGTGCCAGAGAACGTCGAGGTCGCGCCGGTTCCAGTCGAAATTGTTGGGGGAATCAGTCACCGCTGCCGCCATCTCCGTCGCTGTCATCATGCGAATGCGACGGGCTATCGGCACCATCGCTAAGAGGCTTGACGCGCAGACTGATGCCTTCCACTGCCACCACGCGCACCCGCGTATTGACTGGCAGATCCGGGCCGGTCACCTTCCACAGGGTATCGTCCAGATGCACCCTGCCGACCCCATTGATAATGGCTTCATGCAGGGTGGCGATGCGCCCGATACTCTGTGCGCCGCGCACATTGAGCATGGGACGGTCGCTTTCAATCGGATGACGCTTGAGGTAGCGCTTGCTGATGATAATGGCGCTGACGCTCAAGACGGCGAACAGGATGGTTTGCACATCGAAACTCATGCCTGGGATCAGCCAAAACAGCACACCTACCACCAGCGCCGCCAAGCCCATCCACAAGAAATAGGTCGAAGGCAGAATCAGCTCGACCAGCATGAGCAATAGGCCAAACGCCAGCCAGTGCCAGAAGTTGATGACAAACTCAGTGCCGTTCATGTTTAACCTCGTGCGTATGGGTTAACGGCGGGAGGTGGGGAAGCTTGGTTGAGCGCGGCGTTGGTGCGCTCAGCCCAGCTGGCCGCAGGTGAGCCAGTGGAGTGAGTGGGCGTCGCGGGCGCAGGCGATTCCGGCTTGAGGAAGGTTTCCTTGGCCAGTTGGCCGATACCTTCGAGCGAGCCAAGAATAGCGGTAGCTTCAACCGGAATCATGATGACCTTCTGGTTAGGCGCCGTGGCCACGGCCTTGAAGGCTTCAATGTATTTGGTGGCGACAAAGTAATTGATGGCCTGCATATTGCCGCTTGAAATGGCCTCACTTACCGAACGGGTGGCATTGGCTTCGGCCATTGCCAGACGCTCGCGCGCCTCGGCCTCGCGGAAGGCAGCTTCACGCAGGCCTTCAGCCTGCAGGATTTGCGCTTGTTTTTCGCCCTCAGCCTTGAGGATGGCGGCTTGGCGGAAGCCTTCGGCATCCAGAATGTTGGCGCGCTTCTCACGCTCGGCCTTCATTTGGCGCGCCATGGCATCCACCAAATCCTTGGGCGGGGTGATGTCTTTGATTTCAATGCGGGTGATTTTTACGCCCCACGGTGCGGTGGCTTCGTCCACCACGCGCAGCAGGCGTGCATTGATTTCGTCGCGCTTGGAGAGTAGCTCGTCCAGCGACATGGAACCCATGACGGTACGGATATTGGTCATGGTCAGGTTCAGGATGGCATATTCGAGATTATGAATCTCATAGGCCGCCTTGGCCGCATCCAGAATCTGGAAGTACACCACGCCATCCGCCTTGACCATGGCATTGTCCTGGGTGATGACCTCTTGCGAGGGCACGTCCATGACTTGCTCCATCATGTTGATTTTGCGGCCAATCACGTCAATGAAAGGGACGATCAGGCCAAGGCCTGGGCTAAGGCTACGGGTGTAGCGCCCGAAGCGTTCAATCGTCCACTCGCTACCTTGGGGTACGGTTTTGACCCCGGCAAAAATAAACGCAACAGCTACGGCCAGCAAGACAAGTGCAAATTCGGTCATCGGAATATCCTCGTCAATACACGGGGGTTGAGTTCAAGACTCCCGTCGAGTGTAGTTGGCAAAGCGTCACAGTTCCATGTCAGCACGCAGATTCAGGCCACACCACAGATGCAGCGTCGGCTCGACCTGGTTCATGCTGTAAAAATGCAGCCCCGGTGCACCGGCTTCGATGAGTTGCTGGCAGAGCTCACCGACTACATCCAGACCGAAGCTGCGCAAGCCATCCAGGTCGTCACCGAAGGTTTCCAGGCGCTTGCGCAGCCAGCGCGGAATTTCCGCACCACAGGCATCCGAAAAGCGCGCTAACTGGGTGAAGTTGGTGATCGGCATAATGCCCGGCACGATGGGAATGTGGATGCCGCGATCCAGGCAGTCGTTCATAAAGCGTAGATAGCTGTCTACGTTATAAAAATATTGGGTAATCGCCGAGTCCGCACCGGCTTCGACCTTGCGTTGAAAAGCATCCAGGTCGGCTTGGGCGGATGCGGCCTGAGGGTGAAACTCCGGGTAGGCGGCCACTTCGATATGAAACCAGTCGCCCGTTTCGGCGCGGATAAATTCCACCAGTTCATTGGCATGGCGTAGCTCGCCGGGGTCGCGCATCCCGGAGGGCAAATCGCCACGCAGGGCGACGATATGGCGGATGCCTTGCGCCTTGTAGCTGTCGAGAATAGCGCGGATATGCTCGCGGGTGGAGCCGATGCAGGAAAGATGCGGTGCGGCAGGAATGCCGGAGTCACGCTGGATTTCGCTCACGGTGGCAAAGCTGCGCTCCTGGGTGGAGCCGCCTGCGCCGTAGGTGACCGAAAAATACTCAGGGTCGATGTCTTTGAGCGTTTGCCACGTGTCGCGTAATTTACGCGCACCTTCATCCGTTTTTGGGGGGAAAAATTCGCAGGAAATCAGGAGCGATGTATTCATGTTGAAGAGCCTCCATGAGGTCTGAGTGAACGAGCCAAAAGGCCAAGGCCGCCTGCCAGCAGGGTGAATATCATCAAGGTGTCAAACAGGCTGGTGGTTTGAAAATAAATGCGTAAATTCATCAAAATGCCGGCGAAAATCATGATGAGGCTGGCGAACATCAATAGCCAGCCGAGGCGCGATTTTCCGTTGTAAAACAACATGCCTGCGCCGAGCAGGAAGGGAATCAGGGTGAGGCCAAAGGCGCTTACGCCGTGGAAATACCAACCGCCGGAGGTGACGGTGACTTTCTGCAGCAGCATATAGCCGCCGCCAATCGCCATGCCGAGGCCAAGCAGAAACTCGCCTACACCGCCGGATGTTCCTCCCGCTCCACGCATGATAGTACCCTCGTTGTGGTTGCGCTTTGGGTTTAGTAGCGATAGCTGTCGGCTTTGTACGGGCCATCCGCAGACACGCCAAGATAGGCCGCTTGGGCATCTGACATGCGTGTGATGACACCACCAAAGCCCTCCACCATGTAGCGCGCCACTTCTTCATCGAGCGCCTTGGGCAGCACGGTCACACTCAAATGGGCGGCACGTTCGGCAGCGGGCAAGTCGGCAAACTTCGCATCGAACAGGTGTATTTGTGCCAGCACCTGGTTCGCAAACGAGCCATCCATAATGCGGCTTGGGTGCCCGGTGGCATTGCCCAGGTTCACCAAGCGCCCTTCGGATAGCAGAAGTAGGTAGTCCAGGCTCGCAGGATTGGGTGCCTCGCCTGCTGCGCTATCACGGTACACCTTGTGCACCTGCGGTTTCACCTCATCCCATGCCCAATTTTGGCGCATAAACGCGGTGTCGATTTCGTTGTCAAAGTGGCCGATATTGCTGACTACAGCACCGTTCTTGAGCGCTTTGAGCATGGGGGCATCGCACACATTCACGTTGCCGGTGGTGGTGACAATCAGGTCAATTTTGCCGAGCAGGGCTTTATCGACACAGCTGTCATTGCCGTTGTTGATGCCATTCATGTACGGAGACACCAGCTCGTAACCATCCATGCAGGCCTGCATGGCACAGATTGGGTCAATCTCCGAGACTTTGACGATCATCCCTTCCTGACGCAACGAGGCCGCCGAGCCCTTGCCCACATCGCCATAGCCGATCACCAGCGCCTGCTTGCCGGACAGCAGGTGGTCGGTGGCGCGCTTGATTGCATCGTTGAGCGAGTGACGGCAGCCGTATTTGTTGTCGTTTTTCGACTTGGTGACCGCATCGTTGACGTTGATGGCCGGAACCTTCAGCTCGCCCGCTTTGAGCATGTCCCACAGGCGATGCACGCCGGTGGTAGTTTCTTCGGATACGCCGTGAATGCCTTCCAGCAGATGCGCGTGCTTCTGGTGGATTTGCCCGGTCAAATCGCCGCCATCGTCCAGAATCAGGTTCGGCGTCCAGCCGTCTGCTGCGGTGATGGTTTGTTCGAGGCACCACCAGTATTCGTCTTCGGTCTCACCTTTCCAGGCGAACACGGGAATGCCCGCAGCAGCGATGGCGGCGGCGGCGTGGTCCTGGGTGGAGAAAATGTTGCAGGATGACCAACGTACCGATGCGCCCAGATCAACCAGGGTTTCGATCAATACGGCGGTCTGGATGGTCATGTGCAGCGAGCCGACGATGCGCGCACCCGCAAGCGGCTGCGCCGCCTTGTACTTGCGCCGAATCGCCATCAGCGCGGGCATTTCGGTTTCCGCAATACGGATTTCCTTGCGGCCATAGTCGGCCAGGGATAGGTCAGCGATTTTGTAATCGGAAAAAGACATGCAACGTTCTCCTAAAGAGGTAGGGGATGGGCGCGGTTGCATGGGTTGTTCCCTTCCGCCGAGCCTGACAGGTTTGAGCCTGCTGCAGCGCCCCTCGGTGGACGGGTGGGGGGTTAGAGACCGTTATCCAGCAACCACTGGCCATCAATTTGCTTGATGAGCCTGTATTTCCTAGATACTGAGTGACTACTTTGGTCTGACGTATAAGCCACTCTATATTCGAGGGCGTTCAAGGCGGGCATTTTCCAGCCATCAATGCGAACCACGGAGAGACATTGGCTTTTGGGGTGATAATCCACCTGCGTCATGGGGCTCTGCCATCCGCCGCTGCTGTAGTCGGGGGTTGTGTAGGAGCCAAGAATTCTCCATCCGTCATACTTCGGGTAGCAAGCAATTCGTTTTGTGATCTCAATAATGAGAGGCTGTGCTTCAGTAATGGCTTTTGCAACTTGTATGTCCGATGCGCGTACAAATGAGTTGCTCAGCGCAGCTTCTTGTTGGGGCGTCATTGATGGTGAAAAATTTCCGCCGTAACTGCCCGTTGACATTAGCCCGCAAGCGACTGCGAGCACGGATGCGATAGTCTTTATTTCCATAATTTCCTTGACCATGGTTGGGTAAGGTTAGATACCGGCCGCAGCACGCAGCGCTTCGGCTTTATCGGTGCGCTCCCAAGTGAACTCCGGCTCTTCGCGACCAAAATGGCCGTAGGCGGCAGTCTTCTGGTAGATCGGACGCACCAAATCGAGCATTTTGGTAATGCCGTAGGGACGCAAATCAAACGTATCAGCCACGATTTGCGCAATGCGGTCGTCGTCAATTTTGCCGGTGCCAAAGGTGTCGACCGTGATTGAGGTCGGCTGCGCCACGCCGATGGCGTAGGACACCTGAATTTCGCAGCGTTCGGCCAGCCCTGCTGCGACGATATTCTTGGCGACATAGCGCCCGGCGTAGGCCGCCGAACGGTCAACTTTGGACGGATCCTTGCCGGAAAACGCACCGCCGCCGTGGCGACCCATGCCGCCGTAGGTATCGACGATGATCTTGCGTCCGGTCAGGCCGCAGTCACCCATCGGGCCACCGATAATGAACTGGCCGGTTGGGTTAATGTGGTATTTGGTGTCTTTGTGCAGCCATTCGATAGGCAGGACGGGTTTGATGATTTCTTCCATCACCGCCTCTTGCAGCGTGGCGAGGCTGACATCCGGGTTGTGTTGGGTTGAGAGCACAACCGCGTCGATGGCGACGGGTTTGCCATCTTGGTAACGCACGGTGATCTGGCTCTTCGCATCGGGGCGCAGCCAGTTCAGTGCGCCGCTCTTGCGCACCTCGGCTTGGCGCTTGACCAGACGGTGGGCGTAGGTCAATGGCGCGGGCATGAGTACGTCGGTGTCATTGCAGGCGAAGCCGAACATCAAGCCCTGGTCGCCCGCGCCCTGATTTTCGTCCACGTCACGATCCACGCCCTGCGCGATGTCGGATGATTGCTTGCCGATGGCCGAGAGCACGCCGCAGGTGTGCCCATCGAAGCCGATCTCCGAGCTGTTGTAGCCAATATCCACGATGACTTTACGTACCAGATCATCCAGATCGACCCAGGCCGAGGTGGTAACTTCGCCTGCAAGCACGACAAAACCAGTTTTGACGAGCGTTTCACAGGCGACGCGCGCGTTTTTGTCCTGCGCCAGGATGGCATCAAGGACGGCGTCAGAAATCTGATCGGCAATTTTATCTGGATGGCCTTCGGATACAGATTCCGAGGTGAATAGGTAATTGAGTTTCACAAAACACTCCTCGTGACACGCAAGCCGGGTATGGCAAAAACCCTGCGGATGATACCGCAAGAGTTGCGCGTGCGCCGCCTCCCGAGCTGCTCCAACGGTTCAGGGGTTTTAATTGGACTGCTGGGGAGCGAGGTTTTTAGTAACCGTAGGTACCTTCAAGCCATTTGGCATAGCCGCTGTAATTGGCGTTGCTGGCCTGCTCAAAACCTGTCGTATTGAGCGAGGCTAGTGCTTTTTGTCCAAGCACGGTTTGTGGTGCATTCAGCAGAGCCTGCTTGACCTTCTTCTGCGTTTCCACAGGCATGCTGGGAGCCGCGGCAACGGCGAGGTGAGGAATCTGCTCGGTTGTAGTGACAAGGTTCAGGTTGCTGAACTGAATGGCAACTGGCGTAGGCACGATGGCGGCCACTACTTGGTTTGTCTGAGCCATCTGTACGGCAGCACGGGCATCGTGAGCGTAAATGAAGTCGGGTTGGCGCATCGGGTTGGGGAAAAGCTGAAACATGGCGAGCGCGCTAAGGCTGGGTGAAGCCACGGTCGCCACTTTCTTCCCAATCAATTCATTGGCCTCAAAAATGTTGGTTTTCTCATTGGTCACAACCGATTGACTGATGACACCGGCAATTTTGGCGAGGACAGTGAATTTCTGCCGCTGTACGAAGAAATCAACCATCGGGGCGTTGTCGAGCACCAAGTCGTATGCACCGCCTTTGGCTGCAGTGTTCCAATAGCTTAAAAAGCTGCTGCTGGTCACCAGTTCAAAGTGCTCGCCCGTGGTGGCGTTGAGGAACTCGACCAGTGGCGCATACTGAGCCTGAAGCTCGGCTTGTGGAAGAAACGGGGGGACTGCAAAGCGCCAATTGGCGGCGTGCGCTACGCCTGACAGTGAAATGCCAGCAATGAAAAGCGTGCTAAAAATCCAAGGCAGTGTGTGCTTGCGGCGTGGTGGTTGCATACTTATCCCTCCTTGATTGGACTGTTTTCGTGTGATTTTTGTGACTATGAAGCCGACATGCGCTTGGTGTCTATGTAATTGTTCTGATAAGCGCATTAAGTCGGTGACTGATGCTTTAGAAGTGTCCGTGCGTGGGCGATGGTGAAGAGTTCATGTTGCCGGGCAAGGCGAACTGATACAGAATGCAGCAATCTGTAAAACGCGCATGGTGGCTTTCGAGGTGTGGGTGCGTGACAGCAAGGTCAGTTGCCCGCGCGCGATTGGATGACATCATCGAACACGATTTTTGTTTTTAACTTTGTCTAGGAGAACCCGCATGCCGACACGTCGTGAGCTTGCCAATGCCATTCGCGCTCTGAGCATGGATGCCGTGCAGAAGGCCAAATCCGGTCACCCCGGTGCCCCTATGGGCATGGCTGATATTGCCGAAGTGCTGTGGAACAGCCACATGAAGTACAACCCGAACAACGCCAAGTGGGTTGATCGTGACCGCTTCGTGCTGTCCAACGGACATGGCTCGATGTTGATTTATTCTTTGCTGCATCTCACCGGCTTTGCTGATATGGGCATCGAAGACCTCAAGCAATTCCGCCAATTGCACTCCAAGACGGCTGGCCATCCTGAGTATGGTTACGCGGCGGGCATTGAAACCACCACCGGCCCGCTGGGGCAGGGCTTGACCAATGCCGTCGGTATGGCGATTGCCGAGCGTACCCTGGCGGCACATTTCAACCGTCCTGGACACGACATCGTTGACCATCACACCTTCGTGTTCATGGGCGATGGCTGCTTGATGGAAGGTTTGTCGCATGAAGCTTCGGCGATGGCTGGAACCCTGGGGCTGGGTAAGCTGATTGCTTTCTGGGACGACAACGATATTTCGATCGACGGTCACATCGGTGACTGGATGGAGCGTGATGTTGCCGGGCGTTTTGAGTCCTACAATTGGCATGTCATCCGTAACGTGGATGGGCACGATGCCGAAGCAGTGAGCGCGGCGATTAGCGCAGCCAAAGCCGTAACTGACAAGCCAACCCTGATCTGTACTCGCACCGTGATTGGTTTCGGCTCGCCGAACCTGTGCGGCACGCATGACTGTCACGGCGCACCGTTGGGTGATGCCGAAATTGCTGCGACCCGCGAATTTCTGAATTGGCCGCACGCGCCGTTTGTGATTCCACAAGAAATCTATGATGGCTGGGATCACAAGGCCAAGGGCGATGCCGACGAAGTTGATTGGAACACGCGCTTTGCGGCCTATGCCGCTGAACATCCAGCGCTGGCCGCTGAATTCACCCGCCGTATGGCCAGTGAGCTTCCTGCCAATTTTGCGGCCGATATGGATAAGTTCATTGCCCATACGCAAGAGCAAATGCCGAATATCGCCTCGCGTAAAGCCTCGCAAAACACCATTGAAGCCATGGGGCCGCTGCTGCCAGAAATGTTTGGCGGTTCGGCTGACCTGACCGGTTCCAACCTGACCAACTGGTCAGGTACCGTTAAAGTCAATCATGCCAATGCCAACGGTAACTACATCTCTTGGGGCGTGCGTGAATTTGGTATGGCGCACATGATGAACGGCATGGTGCTGCATGGTGGCTTCAAGGTTTACGGCGCAACCTTCCTGATGTTTATGGAGTTCATGCGCAACTCGCTACGTATGTCCGCGCTGATGAAGATCCCAACCATCTATGTTTATACCCACGACTCCATCGGTCTGGGTGAAGATGGTCCGACCCACCAGCCGGTCGAGCAGATTGCCACCATGCGCATGATCCCACGCTTCCAAACTTGGCGTGGCTGCGATGCGATTGAATCCGCCGTGTCGTGGAAAATGGCCATGCTGCGTGAAGATGGTCCGACAGCACTGATTTTCTCGCGTCAGAACCTGAAGCCGATGCCGCGTACCGCCGAGCAGGTCAAGCTGATCGAGAAGGGTGGCTATGTGTTGAAGGATTGTGCTGGTGTGCCTGATCTCATCATCATCGGTACCGGTTCTGAAGTTGAACTGGCCGTGAATGCAGCCGATGCACTGACGGCCAAGGGCAAGAATGTGCGCGTGGTATCCATGCCTTCAACCTGCGTGTATGACACGCAAGACCAAGCCTATCGCGATTCCGTGCTGATTCCTGGCGTGAAGCGCGTGTCCGTGGAAGCGGGCGTGACTGGCTTCTGGGCGAAGTATGTTGGTCTGGATGGCGCATCGGTTGGCATTGACACCTTCGGTGAATCTGCTCCGGCGGGCGATCTGTTCAAAGAGTTTGGCTTTACGGTTGATAACGTTGTCAAAACGTGTGAGTCCGTCTTGGCTTAATGCTTGACTATCCGCCGCCGCAATATGCGTGACGGCGGAACATTTTTAGAAAATATCCACAACAGGAGAATGTAAACATGGCAATTCGTATTGGTATCAACGGCTTTGGTCGTATCGGGCGCATGGTTTTCCGTGCCGTTGCACAAGAAGCAGAGTTTGCGGATATTGAAATCGTTGCGATCAACGACCTGCTGGAGCCGGATTATTTGGCTTACATGCTCAAGTACGACTCAGTACACGGTCGTTTTGACGGCGAAGTGTCTGTGGATGGCAATTTCATGGTGGTCAATGGCAAGAAAATTCGTCTGACCGCCGAGCGCGATCCTGCGAACCTGAAGTGGGATGAAGTGGGCGTTGATCTGGTGGTTGAATCGACTGGTTTCTTCCTTACTACCGAAACCTGCGAAGCGCACATCAAGGCCGGTGCCAAGAAAGTGGTTCAATCCGCACCGTCCAAAGACGATACCCCCATGTTCGTCTACGGCGTGAACCATGCCGACTACGCCGGTCAAGCAATTGTTTCTGCCGCTTCGTGCACCACCAACTGCCTGGCACCGGTCGCCAAGGTGTTGAACGACACCTTTGGTATCAAGCGTGGCCTGATGACTACCGTACATGCCGCTACCGCTACCCAAAAGACTGTTGATGGCCCGTCCTCCAAGGACTGGCGCGGCGGTCGCGGTATTCTGGAAAACATCATTCCATCCTCTACTGGAGCAGCCAAGGCGGTAGGCAAGGTTATCCCTTCTTTGAACAAGAAGTTGACCGGTATGGCCTTCCGCGTACCGACTTCCGACGTGTCCGTGGTTGACTTGACCTGCGAGCTGAACACTGAAACCAACTACGAAGCCATCTGTGCTGCGATGAAGGCCGCTTCCGAAGGTGCAATGAAGGGCGTGCTGGGCTACACCACCGATTCCGTCGTATCGACCGACTTCCGTGGCTGCAGCTCACCGTCTATCTTTGACGCGGGCGCGGGCATTATGCTGGATGGTACCTTCGTGAAGGTTGTGTCTTGGTACGACAACGAGTACGGCTACACCTGCAACATGATGCGCGTGGTCAAGCACGTCGCAGCTTGATTTTGTCGTGATTGAGGTACGGAGGGAGTTTGCTCCCTCCGTACTCATCCCCGAAGTCATGTGGCAAGTGGGTTTATTGGCTCAAGCCATGAATCTGCCTGCTTGCCTGATGACTTTAAAAAATATTGAAAGGAGAGTTGCGTATGTCCGTAATCAATGTGGCTAATCTGGATTTGGCTGGTAAGCGTGTGCTGATTCGTGCTGATCTTAATGTTCCGGTTAAAGACGGCAAGGTCACATCTGATGCGCGTATCGCAGCCTCCATGGCAACCATAAAACTGTGCGCCGACAAGGGCGCCAAGGTTATGGTGACTTCGCATCTTGGCCGTCCTGAAGAAGGCGTGTTCTCGGCTGAAAACTCGCTGCAACCGGTTGCGGATGATATGAGTGCCAAGCTTGGCAAAGCCGTACGCCTGATTGGCGATTGGGTGGATGGCGGATTTGATGTCGCTGAAGGCGAAGTCGTGCTGTTGGAAAACTGCCGCTTCAACAAGGGCGAAAAGAAAAACGACGAAGCTCTGGCCAAAAAATATGCCGCCTTGTGTGATGTGTTTGTGATGGACGCGTTCGGCACCGCACACCGCGCTGAAGCCTCAACCTATGGTGTGGCACAGTTTGCACCGATCGCAGCGGCGGGGCTGCTGCTGGCTGAAGAGCTTGATGCTCTGCAAAAGGCGCTGGCGAACCCCGCACGTCCGATGGTGGCGATTGTGGGTGGTTCCAAAGTTTCGACCAAGTTGACGGTGCTTGAGGCCTTGGCCGAAAAAGTTGATCAGATGGTGGTCGGCGGCGGTATCGCCAATACCTTTATCAAGGCTGTCGGCCACAATGTCGGCAAGTCGCTGTGCGAAGACGATCTGGTACCTACCGCCAAGATGCTGATGGAAAAAATGTCGGCACGCGGCGCATCCATTCCGGTTGCCGTGGATGTCGTTGTCGGCACCGAACTGCCCTTCCTGCCGGGCAATGAAAACACCCCGGCAACCCTGAAGCCGGTCGATCAAGTCGGCGATGATGAGATGATTTTCGACATCGGTCCGCAGTCCGCGCAAGAGCTGGCCGACATCATCATGAAGGCTGGCACGGTGGTGTGGAATGGCCCGGTCGGTGTGTTTGAGTACGATCAATTCGGCGAAGGCACCAAGAAAATTGCCGAAGCGATTGCTGCGACCCCAGCCTTTACCTTGGCAGGTGGTGGCGACACCATTGCCGCAATTCAAAAATACGACATGTATGACAAGGTATCCTACATTTCAACGGCGGGCGGAGCATTCCTTGAGTACCTTGAGGGCAAGGTTCTACCCGCAGTAGCAATGCTTGAGCAACGCGCCAAAGGCTAATGCCTGGTAGTGTGGGAGCCTGCTGTTTAGGCCAAGGATGGTCAGTGTTGTCTTAAATGTCTTTTTTAGTTTTACGAGCACCTACCAATGATCCGTCGTACAAAAATTGTCGCTACCTTGGGGCCTGCGACAGACGAGCCTAAAATTATCGACGAGCTGATTTTGGCTGGCGTCGATATGGTGCGCTTGAACTTTTCGCATGGCTTGCCTGAAGATCACATGAAGCGCGCGAGCATGGTGCGAGAATCGGCAGCACGCCAAGGGCGGCATGTGGCGATTATGGGCGATCTGCAAGGCCCGAAAATTCGCATTGACCGCTTCAAGGACGGCTCCATTGTTCTTGAAGATGGTGCGCCTTTTATTCTGGATGCCGCGCTGGGTAAAGATGATGGCAACCAAGAGCGCGTGGGACTGACCTACAAGCAACTGGTGGATGATGTGCGCGAAGGCGACACATTGTTGCTGGATGATGGTCGTATTGTCTTCACGGTCGAGAAGATTGTGGGCAGTGAAATTCATTGCACCACAGCAGTAGGCGGTACCCTATCCAATAACAAGGGTATTAACCGTCAGGGTGGTGGGCTTTCCGCGCCGGCGATTACCGCCAAAGATCGTGCTGACATTAAAACAGCCGCTGAGATTGGCGTGGATTATATTGCGGTGTCCTTTCCACGCAGCGCAGCGGATATGCACGAGGCACGTGAGTTACTCCGCGCGGCGGGTTGTGATGCGGGTTTGGTGGCTAAAATCGAACGTGCCGAAGCGGTGCTGGCGATTGATGAGATCATCGAAGCCTCGGACGTCATTATGATTGCTCGTGGTGACTTGGGCGTGGAAATTGGTGATGCCGAATTGCCGGCGGCTCAAAAACTGTTCATTAGCAAGGCGCGTTTGGCCAAGCGTGCGGTGATTACCGCGACGCAGATGATGGAAACCATGATTACCAACCCGATCCCCACCCGTGCCGAAGTATTTGACGTGGCGAACGCGGTACTGGACGGTACGGATGCGGTCATGCTGTCTGGTGAGACGGCCGCTGGCAAGTTCCCAATCAAGGTGGTGCAGGCCATGGCGCATATCTGTGCGCGTGCCGAAAGCCAGATCCAGTCCAAAATGCACGTCCCGCCCGTGGATATGCACTTTGAGCGCGTAGATGAAACGATTGCTATGTCAGCCATGTATGCGGCAAACCATATGGCAGTCACGGCCATTATCGCGTTGACCGAATCCGGTTCGACGGCTCTGTGGATGTCGCGGGTGAATTCCTCGATCCCTATTTATGCGTTGACGCGCCGCGAGGCGACAGCCCGCCGCGTAGCGGTTTATCGTGGCGTAGTGCCCGTTTTCTTCCAGTACGAAACGACCGACCATGCGGAAGTGAACCGCATGGCTGTCCATGCGCTTAGTAAGGAAAAAACCTTGCATAGTGATGACTTGGTTATCATTACCAAAGGCGATCTGGTCGGCAAGATGGGTGGCACCAACGCGATGAAAATCATGCGTGTGGGCGATGGCTTTCTACCCGGTACCGAGTGATTTGCGTCTGCTGCGACACAGTTTTGATTAGATTTACCAACCTAAAGAGGAGAAGCTCATGGCTCTGATTACCCTTCGTCAATTGCTCGACCATGCCGCTGAATACAGCTACGGTATGCCGGCGTTCAACGTCAACAACATGGAGCAAATCCACGCCATCATGCAGGCTGCCGACAAGGTTGACAGCCCAGTGATTCTGCAAGGTTCTGCTGGCGCGCGCTCTTATGCGGGTGAGCCGTTCCTGCGCCACTTGGTCGCAGCAGCTGTTGAAATGTATCCACACATCCCGGTGGTCATGCACCAGGATCACGGCTCCGACGCGGGCGTCTGCCTGCGCGCCATGCAGTCCGGCTTCAGCTCCGTAATGATGGACGGTTCGCTGATGGCTGACATGAAAACCCCTGCCTCTTACGAGTACAACGCGGGCATCACTGGAAAAGTGTCTGAAATGGCGCACAGCGGTGGTGTATCGGTTGAAGGCGAGTTGGGCTGCCTGGGCTCACTCGAAACTGGCAAAATGGGCGAAGAAGACGGCCATGGCGCAGATGGCGAGCTGGATCACTCCATGCTGCTGACCGACCCGGAAGAAGCCGCTCAGTTCGTCAAAGACACCGACGTGGATGCGTTGGCGATTGCCATCGGTACCTCACACGGCGCGTACAAGTTCACCAGCAAGCCGACCGGCAAGGTGTTGCGTATTGACCGCGTGAAAGAGATCCACGAGCGTATTCCTGGCGTTCACCTGGTGATGCACGGTTCTTCCTCTGTGCCTGAAGATTGGTTGGAAATCATCAACAGCTACGGCGGCGACATGGGTCAAACCTATGGTGTCCCGGTGGATGAAATCGTTGAAGGCATCAAGTATGGCGTGCGCAAGGTCAATATCGATACCGACCTGCGTATGGCTTCGACCGGTGCCATCCGTAAGCATCTGCACGATAATCCTGCCAACTTCGACCCACGCAAGTTCTTCAAGGAAGCGACCAAGGCCATGGCGGGTATCTGCCAGGCGCGCTTTGAAGCCTTTGGCGCAGCAGGCCAAGCCAGCAAGATCAAGGCGATTGGCCTTGACGATATGCGTAAGCGTTACGAGTCCGGCTCGCTGAAGCAGCAAGTAAAGTAAGTCATTGAAGCAATCGTTAAATAATTGAACGATATAAAGAGCGGCCTTCGGGTCGCTTTTTTTCTGAGTGTATTTTGGCCTAGAACCTGCTCGTTTTTAGGGTGAACGCTTGCTTGGCATACGTGTGTCGTCCCTTCGCTGGTCCGATGATTCCGCGCCGCAAATCCAAACAATCAATGAGTTAAGCCATGAGTATCCACATTGCCCTGCGCCATCGCACCAGTTATAGCTTTGATCGCCCGGTGAGCCTAAGCCCCCATTTGGTGCGTTTAAAGCCAGCGGCGCATTGCCGCACGCCAATTTTGGCGTATAGCCTGAAAATTGAACCGAGCAATCATTTCATCAACTGGCAGCAAGACCCGTTTGGCAATTTTGTGGCGCGTATCGTTTTTCCGGAAAAAGTGACCGGACTGAGTATTGATGTGGAGGTGATTGCTGATCTTGTGGCGATCAATCCCTTTGATTTCTTTATTGATCCGGAGGCCGAGCATTGGCCTTTCGACTACAACGTAGAGCAGAAGGTGCAGCTCGCACCTTATTTGGAGTGCGATGCCAGTGGTGCGGCCTTCGATGCACTGGTGAACTCAATTTCGCATGAGCGGGTATTGACGCGCGACAAGTTGATCGAACTCAACCGCAAGGTGCGCGACTTGGTGGGCTATAACGTGCGCCTTGAGCCGGGCGTGCAAACCCCGGATGAAACGCTGGCCTGTGGTAGCGGTTCATGCCGCGATAGTGCGTGGTTGCTGGTGCAGCTTTTACGTCGTCTTGGCTTCGCGGCGCGTTTTGTATCCGGTTATCTGGTGCAATTGGTCGAAGACCTGCTGCCCATTGATGGTTTACCCGGTCCGAAAGCGGATTTCACCGATTTGCATGCCTGGACAGAGGTTTATCTTCCCGGTGCAGGCTGGATCGGTCTCGATCCGACCTCCGGTCTGTTGGCCAGTGAGGGGCATATTCCTCTGGCCTGCACGGCGCGTACGGGGGATGCCTCGCCGATTGAGGGCGGTAGCGACAAGTGTGAAGTTGAGTTCGAATTCCTGAACGAAATTACCCGTCTGTTTGAAACCCCTCGCGTGACCAAGCCGTATTCCGATGCGCAATGGGCGAGCATGAATGCGCTGGGTGAGTATGTTGAAGCGCGGATGCAGGCGGCGGATATGCGCTTGACCCAAGGCGGCGAGCCAACCTTTGTGGGCTTCGATAATGTCGATGCGGCGGAGTGGAATGTGGATGCGCTTGGTGAGCACAAGCGTGAGCGCGCCGAAGATTTGTTGCGCCGTTTTCAGCATCGGTTTGCGCCGTATGGGGCGATGCTGCATTCGGCGCAAGGCAAGTGGTATCCCGGCGAGCCTTTGCCGCGCTGGGCGCTGGGTGTGTTTTGGCGCAAAGACGGGTTGCCGGTGTGGAAAAACCAGGCACTGTTTGCCGAGCCGCAGCGTGATTATGGGCATACCTTGGACAAGGTACGGCGTTTTGGGCGAGCGCTGTGTGCGCATTTGGATTTGGATGCGCGCTTTTTGAACACGGCCTATGAAGATGGGCTGCATTTGTTGAGTGAAGAGGCGCGTCTGCCGATTGACTGGAAAGCCGAGGGCGCTGACCCGCGTGATGCGCAGGCGCGTCGTGCCCTATTCGCGCGCTTGACTAAAGGACTGGAGACGCCGAGCGGTTTTGTTTTGCCGCTGGCTTTTGATGAGATCGCGCAACGTTGGTATAGCGCGCCGTGGGCGACACGCACCGGACGCTTGACGCTTACGCCGGGCGATTCGCCGATCGGCTTGCGTTTGCCTTTGGCTAGCTTGCCATGGGTGGCTGAAGGGATGCGCGATGAAGCACAAGCGCGTGACCCTTTCGCGCCGCACGAGCCATTGAGCAATTATCAACTTGCGGCATCGAGTTTGGACGCCTCGCTGTATGGTGAGGTCGCAGCGCGTTATTCCAGCAAGACGAGTGAAGAGGATGCACATCCTGAAATTCATGCACAACAGCCCGAGCTGCACTGGGTGAAGGTGCCGCATACCGCGCTGACGCTTGAAGAGCGGGGTGGCGTGCTGCACGTGTTCTTGCCACCGTTTAATGCGCTCGAACACTATTTGCATTTGGTGGCAACGATTGAAAAAACGGCCGAATTGCTCGAAATGCCGTTGGTGTTGGAAGGCTATGCCCCGCCGCACGATACGCGCATGGAAAAACTGCTAGTCACGCCCGATCCTGGCGTAATCGAGGTGAATATCCATCCCTCGCACAACTGGGCGGAGTTGTGCGAGCGCACGGAGATCATTTACGAAGAAGCTCGAAAAGCACGTTTGGTGTGTGAAAAATTCATGCTCGACGGACGGCATACCGGCACCGGTGGCGGTAACCACATGACCTTGGGCGGGGTGACCCCCAGCGACAGTCCCTTTCTGCGCCGCCCGGATTTGCTGCGCAGCCTGGTGACTTATTGGCAGCACCACCCGGCGCTTTCCTATTTGTTTAGTGGCCTGTTTATCGGGCCGACCAGTCAGGCGCCGCGTGTGGATGAGGGGCGGGATGATCGTTTGTATGAGTTGGAAATCGCCTTTGCCGCCTTGGATCGTATGGACGGCAACACACCGTGGGCGGTGGATCGCGCCCTGCGTCATCTGTTGACTGATTTGACCGGCAACACCCACCGCGCTGAAATTTGCATCGACAAGCTCTATTCGCCGGACAGCAGCACCGGACGGCTCGGTCTGGTCGAGCTGCGCGGTTTTGAAATGCCGCCACATCCGCGCATGGCGTTGGCGCAAACCTTGTTGGTACGCGCCATCGTGCTGCGTTTATGGGAAAACCCCTACCGTAAGCCGCCAGTGCGCTGGGGCACCTTGTTGCACGACAAATTCATGCTGGCGCATTACCTGCGTGAGGATTTGCGCGATATTTGCCAAGACCTGCGCGAGCATGGCCTGCCGATAGAGCTGGAATGGTTTGACCCGTTTATCGAATTCCGCTTGCCGGAAATCGGGCGCAGGCAAATCGGCGATATTGAAATGATTTTGCGTACAGCGATTGAACCGTGGCATGTTTTGGGTGAAGAAGTCACCGGGCAGGGCACGGCGCGCTATGTCGATTCATCGCTGGAGCGGGTCGAGGTGATGTTGCGTGGCGTGACCTCAAGCCGCTATGTCTTGGCCTGCAATGGCCATCGCGTGCCGTTGCAGTCCACGGCCACGCGCGGCGAGCAGGTTGGCTCGGTACGCTACCGTGCGTGGCAACCCTATTCGGCACTGCATCCGAGTATCGGCATTCATGCGCCGCTGGTGTTCGATTTGATCGACACATGGAATGGCAAAAGCGTGGGCGGCTGCACCTACCGCGTCACCCACCCCGGCGGGCGCAATTTCGATCAGTTCCCAGTCAACGCGAGCGAGGCCGAATCGCGCCGCATGACGCGTTTTGAAATCAGCGGGCACACCATTGGCAGCTATGCTCAGCAACCCGTGCTGCCTGAGGATGAGATCACCACGCAGCTCGGCGCTCAAGGCGTTCCGGTCGGGGTGCATGTAAGTTGGCATGACGCGCTACCGCACCCGATGATGCCGCCAGCGGAAGAGCCCACGGGTGATATGCCGTACACCTTGGACTTGCGTTGTTTTTCGCAATAGCAATAAAAGAACCTGGATGTCCAAATAAAAAACCCCGCCTTATCGCGGGGTTTCTGTTATCTGAGTATTTAGCCGCCGGGTAGCCCTAACTCAAGCCCGCGCTCCCGCATCCAGTGCGCGCAGGCTTTCATCGACACCTGCGGCCTGGGTGAGTTCAGCGACGTTGTCCTTGGTGAAGAAGCCTTGGAAATCGCCGAAGCGTTGCACGTATTCGACGATGAGCGCGGAGTGTTCAGAGGCGCGGGAGAAAATTTGCTTGAGTCCCTCTTCTTGCGAGCCGATGACTTCAAGGAGGAAATCTTTGCCACAGCCCTGGAGTGCGGCGACGGCGTAGTCGATATTGGGTTGTCCTTGGGTTTGGCCGTCGGCCACCGAGATGGCGAGGTGGTGCAGGCGCGGGCCGAAGTTGCGCACGAAGGCTTCGGTGGGCGAGGGCAGTTTGAGCAGGTGGTTGACGAAGTAGGGGTAGTTGGCGGCGGTGAATACTTTGGCCGGGCTGCGTGACTCGGCGGTGTAGTGCAGGCTTTTGGTGACGTTGGTGGACGAGTTTTGTGAGCTGATGTCGTAGGAGCCCCAGTAGTAGTAGCTGCTGAGGGTGAGGTATTCAAGGATGGCGGCTTCGCGGTTTTGGCTGTAAACACGGGTGGCCAAGTGGTCGATGGGCAGGAGCAGGTGGTCGAGTCCAAGCCCGGCTTGCATGTTTTTGGCTTCGACGTAAGCACGCTGAATGTCATCGCGGATGGTGGAAATGCCGAGGGCGTACACGCGCAGCTCGTCTTCGGGGCGCTCCCAATAGCCGACGATGTTGTGGGTGTAGGGCGAGGGTTTGACGATGGCCATGTTGGCGGGCAGTTCGAGCTTGCGGATCTGCTCTTGATTAAAAAAGCGTACTTCGCGCTCTTTTTGCAGCTCGACCACATCGTGCAGGTTGCTGACACGGAAAATCTCGCCCATGTAGCGTGAGTTGGGTTTATCCACGCCGACCGGGTAGACCTCATTGAGGCAGCGGAAGATGCCGCGCATATTGGGGTCTTTAACTTCGCGCACTAAAAGGTCGGGGGAGTCCAGGTCGATACGCAGAACGTGGGTGAAATGTTCGGCGCTTTCGAGGGTCACCAGGTAGTGATAAGGGGTCATCAGGCACAGTTCGTTGACATAACCCACCGAGCGGTCGGGGTCGACGGTAATCATCAGCGCATCAATGCCACGAATCATTTCGGAAAGTCCAACGCGGTCACGCTCTTCGAGCAAACGCACGAGAAACTCCTCAAACATGGGGGAGTTTAATTTATCCCCAAAACGGGGCAGGGCGAGGGATGGGGACATGCGGAAGGCTCCTTGGGGTGGTCACGCTAGGGTTATTGGCAAGAAATATTCCAGTTCTACTGTGGCGCATGTGCGGTTCTGTCGAGCTAAGAGCTCTGATTGAACGGTTGCTGTATGGAGCACACCACCTGTACGGTATCGGTCGGCACAGGCTCGTGTATGACCTCGTGGGCATCGTTGGGCTGCCAAGGAATGCGCGGCAAGCTATCCAGCGCATGCAGCAATCCCACGCCCCATTTTTCGGTGAGTTCGCGGTAGTAGGGGTCGTCTTCGTTGAGTTTAATGCGGTACGGCGCATCAATCTTGTCGCGCTGCAAAATGAGCAGTTCTATCGGTGCGCCGACGCTCAAATTACTGCGGATGGTGGAGTTGATCGAGACTAATGCGCAGCGGGCAGCGGTTTCCAGGGCAGTTTCAGGCTGGATTACACGGTCGAGTATCGGCTTGCCATATTTTGTTTCGCCGATTTGTAGAAACGGGTGCGCAGGCGGTTCGTGGATGAAATTGCCTTGGGCGTAAATCATGTACAGCTCTGGAGCTTGTCCCAGAATCTGTCCGCCGAAAATAAATGTGGCCTCGAAGTTGGTATTGGCGGTGTCACGGGATTGTTGCTGGCGTTGCACATCGGCACTGAGCTGGGCGACAAAATCGACTGCGGCGTGCATATTGGGCACAGTGCTTAATATCGGTTGACCGTCTGCACCAGATTGGTGCATCTTTTTGACCACCTCTTGCGTGGTGGCCAAATTTCCAGCCGCCAAAAGCACGAACATACGCTCACCCGGAAAACGGTAGCAATGCAGTTTGCTGTAGCTACTGATGTGGTCGAGTCCCGCATTGGTGCGTGAGTCGCTGGCGAATACAAGGCCGTCGTTGACATGAATTCCAACGCAGTAGGTCATGAGCTCGATCCTGAGTGCAAGTAAATGGGAGGAGTGTAACAAGATGGAGGTATAAATCAGCTAGAAATGCGCCACAAAGATTGTGGCCTCAAGCTTGCTATATGGCTCATCAGGGGGAACCAACATGCGCTGCGAAAACTATCCAAAAACCGCGTTCTATGATGAATTGATCGACGAGCATGGCGCACCTCGACCGACGGCGAAAGCGTTGTGTGCGCATTTGGATGCACAGAGCGCGGACGAATTACGCACTCGCCGCGAGGCGATTGATGCGGCGATTACGACCATGGGTATTAGTTTTACGGTATACAGCGATGCCGGAAATATCGACCGGGCATGGCCGTTTGATTTGATTCCGCGCATTGTGCCGGAGAGCGAATGGCGGAAAATCGATGCAGGGCTGAAACAGCGTTTACGTGCGTTGAATATGTTTATTGAGGATATTTACAACGAACAAGACATTATCCGTGAGGGCGTGTTTCCGGCGGATGTACTGGACGGCTCGGTCAACTATCTGGAAGCTTGTGAGGGCATGAAGCTGCGCCACGGTGCATGGGCGCATATTTGCGGCACGGACTTGGTGCGCGGCGGCGACGGCGTGATGTATGTGTTGGAAGATAACCTGCGCGTGCCGTCCGGCGTGTCCTATATGCTGGAAAATCGCGGTTTGATGAAGCGTTTGTTGCCGGAGTTGTTTACCGATCAAACCATTCTGCCGCTGGATGATTACCCCACACGTTTGTACGAGATGCTGGCCTCGCTGTGTCCACGTGATACGGATCGCCCGGTGATCGTGGTGTTAACGCCGGGGGTGTTTAATTCCGCCTATTTTGAACACAGCTACCTTGCGCAGCAGATGGGTGCGTATCTGGTTGAGGGTTCGGACTTAAGTGTTAATGGCGACGATATCGTGACCATGTGCACCGTGGGCGGGCCGCGCCGTGTGGATGTGATTTACCGCCGTGTGGATGATAAGTTTATCGACCCGGAGGTATTTCACCCTGACTCTATGCTGGGTGTGCCCGGATTGATGCGTGCATGGCGCGCAGGCAAGGTGGCGATTGCCAATGCACCCGGCTCGGGCGTGGCAGACGACAAGATCGTGTACACCTATGTGCCCGACATGATTCGCTTTTATTTGAACGAAGAGCCGATTTTGCCCAATGTGCCGAGCTACCTGTGTATGCGTGAGGATGACCTTGCGTATGTGTTGGCGCATTTGGATGAACTGGTGGTCAAGCCGGCAAATGAGTCCGGCGGTTATGGCATGTTGATTGGCCCCAAGGCCACTGAAGCTGAACGCGCCGAGTTTGCAAAGCTGATTATTGCCGAGCCGCGTAACTATATGGCGCAACCCATGCTTGCGCTTTCTACCGTGCCCACCCTGATCGGGGATGCGTTGGCGCCACGTCATGTGGACTTGCGTCCCTTTATTTTGCAGGGCAAAGAAATGAGTGTGACCACGGGTGGACTCACCCGCGTGGCGATGCGTGAGGGTTCGATTGTGGTTAACTCCAGCCAGGGCGGCGGCAGTAAAGACACCTGGATTGTGAAGGAGGGCGTGTAATGCTGGCGCGTGTAGCTGAAAATTTATACTGGATGGGGCGCCAGCTTGAACGCGCCGAAAACACGGCACGGCTGGTGAATGCCACCACCCAGGTCTTGTTGGACTCGCCAGCGGGGATTGAGCTGGGATGGGATGAGTTGACCCGTGTGATGGGTTTCCCCGAGTCCAGCGGCGTAACCGAGACGGAAGTGGTGCATCTCTTGCTGCTCGATCAGGACAATCCAGGCTCGATTGTGGTGAGCTTGCGTCATGCGCGTGAAAATGCGCGTTCCTTGCGTGAAGTGTTGCCGCGCGAAGTGTGGGAGCAGCTCAATACATTGCATCTGCGTGCCCCGGCTTTGATGACCGCGGCGCTGGATCGTTCGCGCCGGGACACAGCACTGCGCGAGGTGGTCGATGCTCGTTTGATGCTGGCCGGTTTGCTGAATGAGACCATGAGCCATGATGCGGCATTTCAGTTCCTGCGCATGGGGGCATTGCTCGAGCGTGCCGACATGACCTCGCGCATTGTGGACATCAGTAGTGCTGTGGCCTGCACGGCGCCGGGTGGTCTGGGTATGGAAACCACGTGGATCAGTATTCTCAAGGCATTAAGCGCCTTTCAAATGTACCGTCGCCATCAGGACGTGCGTATTGTCCCCAAGCGTGTGGTGAGTTTTTTGTTCTCTGATCCGCGCTTTCCGCGCGCAATTCGCTATTGCTTGGACAGTATCGAAGGCATTCTCGCCGAACTTCCTGACCCAGCCGACCCACTGCGTGCCACTCGCCAAGCGGCGCGCTTGCTGTCCAAGGTGGAGCACAGTATGGAGCTGGACGATGGTTTGCCAGTGTTGATAGATGAGGTTCAGCAGCGCTTATGCGAGGTGCATAACGCCATTCATGACAGTTATTTTGCCAAGCCTAAAGCCGACCCGGTGAGCAGCCCCAGTGGGCAGTCACAGGCGCAACGCGTGGCTAATGCCTGATGATATATTCATAGGAGTAACGATATGGACACGATGACGATGCAGAAACTGGCGCGCTTCAAAATCATGACGCGCCGCCTGGGTGGATTTAATGTCGATATTTTCCGTTTGGCTCAAGCGGGCGACTATGCCCGCGAGATTCTTACGCGGGCGCAAGAAGTCGATAACGAAACCCTGGTGTTGATGGCCTTGGAACTTTCTGATGCGCTAGGTTTGCTGGAGCAGCCCGAGAGTGACCCGGCATCAACCAAGCCATCCACGAAAGTGAAACAAGAAGAGTCTAAAGTGCCCGCCAGCTCGGCAAATTATAATTTCGGAGCGCGTGGTTAGGCGCTCTTGGAGCCTGTTTACGATCTTGATTAACGGATACAGTGCAAGCGTAAATCGACCGAAAAAGCGGCCTTGCGGCAGCTTTGCGTTCAGCATAGACAACCATGTGAGCATTTTGAGGTCGATTTTTTCGCCGCAATGCGCCGTTCAGCTAGATCGTAAACAGGTTCTTGTAGTTTGGCACTTTGTATTTTAATGCGAGAGACATCGGTATGGCGGATATTCATTTTGTGGGTGGCGAGAAAGGCGGCGTAGGCAAGTCGGTGATGGCGCGCATTTTGGCGCAGTATTTTATTGACAATAATCAGCCGTTTCTTGGTTTTGACACCGACAAATCACACGGTGCTTTGCTGCGTTTTTATAGCGATTACACCTCCAAGGTGGTCGCTGACCAATACGAGAGCTTGGATAGCGTTATCGAGGCGGCAACCGAAGATTTTGAGCGCCCGGTACTGGTTGATCTTGCGGCACAAACTCAAGCATCGCTAACGCGTTGGATTGAGGACTCTGACCTGCTCGGTTTGGCCAAGGAGTTGGGTTTGGGGATTCGTTACTGGCATGTGATGGATTCGGGGCGTGATTCAGTGGATTTGTTGCGTGTGCTGCTCGACCGTTTTGGTGCCAAGCTGGATTACGTATTGGTGCTTAATCAACTGCGCGGCGATGATTTTGGCATTCTCAAGCAATCCGGGCAGTTACGCCGCGCGCAGGAGTTGGGTGCGAATGTGATGACGATCAAGCGCCTGCACGAAGCTTCGATGATTAAAATTGATGCCACCAGCAGCAGTTTTTGGGCGGCGACCCAGAGCGGCATTGAGCATGAGCTGGGTCTTTTGGAGCGTCAGCGCGTGAAAATGTGGTTGAAGTCGGCGTATGTTGAGATCGATCAGGTCTTGCAGGGCTGAAGCCGGTTTTGTAGGGTGCGCCGCGCGCACCGATTGAGCATGTAATGGTGCGCACGGCGCACCCTACGTTGAGCACGTTCGCCCCCCATCAAGCTTCGTAGTCCACCTATGTGGTTAACGTTTGCATTGCGCAAGCTGGTTCAACAGCGCCTCTGCGCTGCCATGATGCTCAAAGCGCATGATGGGCGCGCCCGTCCACAAGCGTAAATCGGCGAAATTGTCCATGCCGCGTGGACGTTCGGCTTCGATTTGATTGAGCAATACACCCGCCAGTTTTAAGCCGCGATGGGTGATGGCGTGAATGCCGAGCAGCGCTTGATTAATGGCACCCAAGCGGTCGGGAACAACAAGCAGCACAGGAAGATTGAGTGCGGCAGCCAAGTCGGCGTTCAGCGCATCTTCAGCCAGGGGCGCAAAGAATCCTCCCGCACCTTCAACCAGCATCCAATCCGCCTGCTCAGGCATGGCGCAGGCGGCTTGCAGGTCGTGGAGAAATAGTTTGCGCTTCATAAAGCGCGCGGCGCGTGGCGGACTGAGCGGCTCGCGCAGCGGGTTGGGGCAGATGTTTTCAAGCGTCTCCCAAGCCCCTGCGGCGAGGCGTAGGCGTTCAGCATCGTGTGGGAAGAGTTTGCCATCGACTTCGGCACAACCTGATTCGACAGGCTTGCGCACTGCCACGCGCTGTCCGCGTGTGTTTAAAGCCGCCGCCAGTTGCGCAGTAACAAAAGTCTTGCCCGCGCCAGTGTCGTTGGCGGTAATGAAAAATCCTTTTTTCATCAGCAACTTAAAGACTCAAAGCGCCCGCTGTCTGGATTCCATGTGCTTAGTTGTCCGCGCGCCATGTCGAAATACCAGCCATGCAATTTCAAATGACCGGATGCCACGCGCCCACGCACCATTGGAAACGTCATTAAATTATCCAGTGAGCGAATGATCGAGTCCTTTTCGCACTCATGTGCCAGACGGTTCATATCGACATCCGGGTAGTCAGCGCGCGCCTTGTCATAGGCTGGCTTGGCCAGCGCCAGCCAGCGGCCAACCAAGTGCGGGCTTTCGATATGCGCGTCTTCGGGGCGCTCGCACAGGGCGCGAATGCCGCCACATTGCGAATGACCGTTAATAATAATGTGTTCGACTTCCAGTGAGTTGACAGCGTACTCAATCGCCGCGCTCACGCCATGCTGTCCGGCATTGATTTCATACGGCGGCACGATATTGGCCACGTTGCGGATAATGAACAGATCTCCCGGATCCGTGCCAAACACAATGGCGGGATCCACGCGCGAATCCGAGCAGCCCAAAAACAGCACGCGCGGATGTTGACCCTCACGTACCAGCGCCTGGTAGTAGGGGTCTTTGCGTTCAAAGTGTTCGCGGCGAAAACGCTGGAAGCCGGAAACCAGCTTGTTGATCGGGGCGTGCTTGTCACACATGGTCTGAGTCTCAGGCGGTCAGGCGTTGCAGGGCTTCACGGTACTTGGACGCCGTGCGCTCGACGATGTCTGCGGGTAGTTGCGGGCCAGGTGCAGTTTTGTCCCAATCCAGGGTCTCCAGCCAGTCGCGCACAAATTGCTTGTCGAAGCTGTCGGGGCTTTTGCCCGGCGCGTAGCTGTCCAGCGGCCAGAAACGCGAGGAATCCGGCGTGAGCGCTTCGTCAATCAGATGCAGCGTGCCGTGTTCGTCCACGCCGAACTCGAACTTGGTGTCGGCAATAATAATGCCGCGCGCCAGCGCGTATGCGGCGGCTTCTTTGTAGATGCGCAGAGTCATGTCGCGTACTTGGGTGGCGAGATCAAGTCCGACCAGCGTCACCGTGGTCGCAAAGTCGATGTTTTCATCATGCTCGCCCACATCAGCCTTGCTGGATGGGGTGTAGATCGGCTCAGGCAGTTTGTCGGCCAGTTGCAAACCCGCAGGCAAGGGGATGCCGCAGACCGCGCCCGTCGCTTGGTAATCTTTCCAGCCCGAACCGATCAGATAACCGCGCGCAATGGCTTCAATCGGCAATGCCTTGAGCTTTTTCACCAACATCGTGCGCGGGGCGAGTTCGCTACGCAGCACAGCATCCGGTATGACCTGCTCCAGTGTGAGGTCGGTGGCCAGGTGGTTGGGGATGAGGTGTTCGAAGTGCCTGAACCAGAACAACGCGGTTTGCGTGAGCACTTCGCCCTTGCCCGCAATCGGTGTGGGCAGAATCACATCAAATGCGGATAGGCGATCCGTGGTGACGATAAGCAAATGTTGCTCATCAACACTGTAGATGTCGCGCACCTTGCCACGATGGATGAGTGGCAGATGCGGAATATGGGAATCGAAAAGAGCTTGAGACATGGCGGTTTCGTTAAAAGAGGGAAAGGCGTTCAGCGCAGCAGTGCGTCCAGGTGATCGACAGCTTCCGCCCAGTCGGCATCTGCTTCGAGCGTTTCGCGGATAAATTGTGCTTGCGCGACTGTCCAGAAGGGCGCATCGGCAAGGGCAATGGCGTAATCCAGCGGGCAGTGCTGGGCAACAAACGCATCAATGGATGCCGCGTCCGAGGGCAGGCCGAGTTGGTCGAATAGTTCGGTTAGGGGGTGAAAGCCGTGTTCCATAAATCACCTCATGGCGTGGGGGAAGGGTCTTTGATGGCAAGGGCAACGGTGTAATCCTTGCCTTGTTTGACTTTATCGTAATTGCCGAACATTTCCACGAGGGTGCGTTTGAAAAATTCGCGCAGACCGGAAATGGTGACAAGAACGATGCGGCCACCGGGTTTGAGGTGGGCGCGGGCATCGTCGAGCATGATGTAGAGCATTTCCTTGCCTACCTTGGCCGGGACATTGGAGCAGATGATATCGAATTTGCGTGCAGGGTCGATCTGCGCCAGTCCATTACTCAGCAGGGCTTCCGCATTGGGGATGCGGTTGCGCTCAATGTTTTTGCGCGTGTATTCGATGGCCACGAAGTCCTTGTCCACCAGCAGGGTTTTGCCCTGCGGCGCCAGGCGGGCGAGGGTGAGGCCAATCGGTCCGTAGCCGCAACCAAGGTCAAGGCAGTCATCATTGGGCTTAAGTTCAATCTCGCCGTCTTCAATTTGCTTGAGCAACAGCCACGTGCCGCTGTCGATTTCACGCGGTGAAAACAAACCCCAGGTGGTGACAAGACGCAGGCTTTGGCCTGCTAGCGTGGTGTCGAAGGCGTTATCTTCGCGCCATTGGGCGATAAGTTTAGGGTCGATGCTCATGGAGTGGCGTTTTCTTGGGTGGTTGTATGTTGGCAGTGGGCACACAGGCCGTGGATTTCGAGATGGGTATGGCTGGCTTGGAAGCCGCTCGTGCGGATGGCTAGGGTCATACTGACGTCGAGTGTTGGGTCGATCAGCTCACTCACTTCACCGCAGGCGGTGCAGATCAGTAGGCGCACATCACTTGGGTTGTGCACGGAGGTGCAGCCGACAAAGGCATTCAGGCTATCCACGCGATGAATCAGGCCGTGTTCGAGTAAGAAATCGAGCGCACGATACACCGTGGGAGGTTTGACCAGGTGATCCTCGGTCGAGAGGCGGTCGATCAGGTCATAGGCTTTGACGGCGGAGTGACTGGCGCAAACCAGTTCAAACACGCGCCGACGTAAAGGGGTGAGCCTTGCGCCGTGGCTTCGACATAAGGTTTCGGCATGGTCGAGCGCCTGCGCGAGGCAGTGCGTGTGATGATTGCAATGCGGCATAAGCGTAGCTTGGCTGAAATGGGGGGCTGGGACAAGCGGCCTGCGGCAGATTGTTTCATAGGGCGTATGCAAAATCGTCCCGGCGGCGTTCAAGCGCCTCGTTGTAGTCAGTTGCACTGTCTTCGGCGCTTTGCCTTGCTGGAACACTTTTGCGCAAGCCCTATTTCATAAACATGCCGCAGGGCTAGATAAAAAACTTGCGTGAGTGCGCGCGGCGGCAACGTCCTAGAATGAATACCCTAGCGTTTAATTATAAAAATTACGGGAGATGAGTCATGACAGAGCAACATGTAGGCGTTGAAGCACGTCGGAGTTTTTTGCGCACGGTGGCAAGCGTAGCCGCGGTCGGGGTGTTGAGCTTGCCGACGCTGGTGCCGCTGCAGGCGTTTGCCAAAGAAGTGGAGATGGTGGTGAAAGGCCCTCCGGTGCCGGATATTCCAGCCAAGAAGCTGGGTGCTCACACCTACGTGGTGATTGCTCCGGATGGTTTCCCGAGTGCCAAAAACCAGGGCTTGATGAGTAATGTCAGCTTTGTGGTGACGCAAAAAGGCGTGGTGATTCTGGATTCGGGCGCATCGACCCAAATTGGTGAAATGGCGCTGCGCATGATTAAAAAAGTCACGGACAAGCCGATTGTCGCGGTCTTCAATACCCATTATCACGGCGATCACTGGCTGGGAAATCATGCCTTTGTCGAAGCGAATAAAGATGTGCCGATTTATGCACATGCGCTCACGATGTCGGCGATCAAGTCTGGGCAGGGTGAGTATTGGGTCAAATTGATGGAGCGCTCAACCGATAACGCCACTCTGGGCACGATTGTGACCGCGCCGAGCAAGGAAATTAAACACGGCGACGAGTTCAACTATGGTGATGTGACCATTCGCTGCCTGCATTACGGCACAGCGCACACGCCAGCGGATGTGTGTTTTGAAATTGTCGAAGACCGCATCGTGCATGTGGGCGATGTGGCGATGGATCGGCGTATCGCCTTTATGGAAGATGGCTCCTACCTTGGGACATTCAAAACCTACGATGCGCTGGAAAAGCTTCAGCCCAAGATCACGGTCTGGCTGCCGGGACACGGTATTCCGGGGGCGGATGTACTGAAAAATAACCGCGAATTGTTTGATGGCATTTATGGAGCCTGCGTGGAGGCGGTCAAACAGGGCAAGCCTTTGGAGCAAGCCAAGATCATGGTGCTGGAAGACCCGCGCGTGAAGAAATGGGCGCCAGTCACCAAGGGCTTTGAACAGAACATCGGCAACTACACCATTCTGGCCTATACCGAGGCGGAGCAGGCGAACTTCTGATTTTCAGGTCAGCGCATGCCTATGAATTGGCGCATGGCTTTGTGTAAAACGCCGCATTGTTGCGGCGTTTTTACTTTGCATGCTCTGCTAAACTCACGCGCCACCTCCACCCATTCAAGTCACCATTATGACCACTGCTGAACTTTTCATTCGTTGCCTTGAGGCCGAAGGCGTTGAAACCATTTTTGGTGTACCGGGTGAGGAAAACCTTGACCTGCTGGATGCGCTGCTTGAGAGCACCATTCGCTTTATCCCCACGCGCCACGAGCAGGGCGCAGCGTTTATGGCTGACGTGCATGGTCGCCTGACCGGGCGCGCTGGCGTGTGTCTGGCGACTTTGGGGCCGGGAGCGACCAATCTGATTACCGGCGTGGCGGATGCAAACATGGACAATGCGCCACTGGTGGCGATTGCCGGGCAGGCTTCGACCGAGCGTCTGCATAAAGAATCGCACCAGGTGCTTGATCTGGTCGAAATGTTTCGCCCGATTACCAAATATTCAACCCGTGTTTTGACCCCCGGTACCGTGCCGGAAACCATTCGCAAGGCGTTCAAGTTGGCGCAGGCTTCCAAGCCGGGTGCGGCCTTTATCGAGTTGCCGGAAAACATTGCCGAAATGCTGACCGAGGGCACACCACTGATGTCAGGGAAAGAACATCACCCGGGGCCGACCGAAGAGACGGTTTGCGAAGCGGCAAAACTGATTTCGCTGGCAAAAAATCCGATCATTCTGGCCGGGAATGGCGTGATTCGCGCGCGGGCACACGAGGCGCTGGCCGCATTTGCCGGGCATATGAACATTCCAGTGGCCAATACCTTCATGGCCAAGGGGGTGATTCCGTTCAAACATCCGATGGCTTTGGGCAGTGTCGGTTTGCAGGCCAAAGATTATGTCGGTGTGGGCTTTGACCACGCGGATCTGATTATCGCTATTGGCTATGACATCGTGGAATATCATCCGCACTTGTGGCATCCAACCCGCGACCGCGCCATTTTGCATATCGACGATGCTGCGGCGGAAGTGGACGCGCATTACGGTGTGACGCTGGAGGTTTTAGGCGACATTGGCCTGAGCCTTGAGCGCATTGCACTGCGCGCCAAGCCGCATGAAGGACAAGCCTTGCGCAAGCTGCGCGGCTTGTTGAAGGCCGATATGAGCGAGCACAGTCATGACACGCTGTGGCCGATGAAGCCGCAAAAGCTGATTTGGGATTTGCGCACTGCGCTGGATTTGCATGACATCGTGATCTCCGATGTGGGCGCACACAAAATGTGGCTGGCACGCATGTTCCGCTGCGAGTTCCCGAATACCTGCATTATCTCCAATGGCTTTGCCAGCATGGGAATTGCCCTGCCCGGCGCGATTGCGGCCAAACTTGCCTGCCCGCAGCGCACCGTGGTAGCGGCAACTGGGGACGGGGGCTTCCTGATGAATGTGCAGGAGCTGGAAACCGCGGTGCGCTTGGGCACGCCGATCATCGTGCTGATCTGGAATGATGGTGGTTATGGTTTGATTGAGTGGAAGCAGATTGCGCAGTTTGGTCGTCCGGCATTTGTGAAGTTTGGCAACCCGGATTTCGTCAAATTGGCCGAAGCCTTCGGTGCACGCGGTTATCGCATTGAGCCGGGCATGTCGCTGCAGGATGTGCTGCGCGAGGCGATTGCCAGCAATGATGTCTGTGTGATCGACGTGCCGGTGGATTACAGCGAAAACCTCAAGCTCACTGCGCGCTTGGGTGAAATGATTTCACCGATGTAATGAGCGACTGTACCCCCATGCACACCCGTTCGGCGCACAACGCGTATTTGCGCTTGCTGAGTTACAACATTCAGGTCGGCATTTCCAGCCGTGCGTACCATGATTATCTGCGTAATAGCTGGAAGCATGTGCTGCCAAGCCGTGAGCGTAGCGGAAATTTGGATCGCATTGCGGCGGCCATGAGCGGTTATGACATTGTGGGGTTGCAGGAAGTCGATGCAGGCAGCCTGCGTAGTCAATACATCAACCAAACCGAATACCTCGCTTTGCGCGCGGGTATGCCGTTTTGGCGCCATCAAACCAATCGTGATTTTGGCCATTTGGCTAAGCACAGTCTCGGTCTGGTGGCGCGCTACACGCCGTATGTGGTCGAGCATCACGCGCTGCCTGGAATCGTGCCCGGACGCGGTGTCATGCTGGCGTACTTTGGCTGTGGCAAAGCGCGTTTGGCTGTGGCGGTGATGCATCTTGCCTTGGGGCGAGGGGCGCGTTTTAAACAGATGGCGTTCGTGGCCGAATTATTGCGCGACGAATCGCATGCGGTGCTGATGGGGGACTTCAACTGCCTGCCGCATTCGCCGGAGTTGCGTATGTTGCAAGAGCGCTCCGGCCTGCGGCTACCTGAGCAGGAACTACACACCTTCCCCAGTTGGCAGCCGAATCGCATGATTGATTATATTTTGCTCAGCCCTAGCTTGCGTATTCACAAGGCTGAGGTCTTGCCCTTGTCGCATTCAGATCATCTCCCACTGGCGGTGGAAATTGAATGCCCGTTGGGGCTGCGTTTATAGGTCTTGGCTCGACCCGCTTAGCTTGCAATCGCGCCAAGCTCGCCGCAAAATTGCCGAACTTTGAATGTCCAGCTAGGAATGTTCTGAGCGTGTCGGGTCTTTTTTGGCTTGATCTGAAATGATTGGTTTCTAGTGTCCCATCCTCATCAAGGAGATACCGCGTGAGTGAGAATATTGTTTATTTGTCCGATGCCGATTTTGAGAGCGATGTGCTGAAGAGCGAGATTCCCGTGTTAGTCGATTATTGGGCTGAGTGGTGTGGTCCTTGCCGCATGATCGCGCCGATTCTGGAAGAAATTGCCAAGGAATATGCGGGCCGTATCAAAGTCGCCAAACTCAATATCGACGAAAACCCAGGCACGCCGCCCAAATACGGCATTCGCGGAATCCCCACGCTGATGCTGTTCAAGGATGGCGCGGTCGCCGCCACTAAAGTCGGCGCACTGTCTAAATCACAGCTTGCCAGCTTCCTGGATGGCCAGCTTTAAGCCCCGTTTTTAGGTCTGAATCATCCGCAATGGCTTGATTTTTTATGCCGTGCGTGGATTTGAGCCATCAAATCCCTAGACGCGGCATGGTCGCTGTGCTATTTTCCGCCAACTTCAATCCGTTGAAGTGCCAAAAGTTAAGGTGTGCGTCTGCATTTTCTCGCAGCCCGTCTTATTCCACTGCACCCCTTTGATGTTTAAGTCCATATTTAAGCGCCCGCTTGAATACGATGATTTGAGCTTCCTGAGTCCAGAGTGGCGCGCAGTGCGAACCTTCCTTTTCCTCCCGTCGCTTTGACCTGTCCTGGTCACAAGCTCCTATCGTTATTGAAAATCCTCCTCGAATGAATCTTACCGAACTCAAGAAAAAACCAGCGGCCGAGCTATTCGCCTTGGCTGAATCCTTAGGCATTGAAAACATTGCCCGCGCCCGCAAACAAGATTTGTTGTTTGTCATCCTCAAGGCTCACGCTAAAACCGGCGAACCCATTTATAGCGATGGTGTGCTCGAAATTCTCTCCGACGGCTTCGGTTTCCTGCGCACGCCGGACGACTCATACTTGGCGGGCCCTGACGATATTTACGTTTCACCCAGCCAGATCCGTCGCTTTGGCCTGCAAACCGGTGACACCGTATCCGGCACCATCCGCCCGCCGAAAGAAGGCGAGCGTTACTTCGCCCTGCTCAAAGTCGATTCGATCAACTTTGAGCCGCCAGAAAACACCAAGGGCAAAGTGCCGTTTGAAAACCTCACCCCGCTGCATCCTGAAAAGCGCATGCGCATGGAACGCGGCAATGGCAGCACGGAAGACCTGACTGCACGCATCATCGACATTGTCGCCCCGATGGGCAAAGGTCAGCGTGGCCTGATTATCGCGCCGCCCAAGGCCGGTAAGACCATGATGTTGCAGAACATTGCGCAGAGCATTACCGCCAACTACCCCGAGTGCTACCTGATCGTTCTACTGATCGACGAGCGCCCGGAAGAAGTGACCGAAATGCAGCGCACTGTGCGCGGCGAAGTGATCGCATCCACCTTTGATGAACCCGCCACGCGCCATGTGCAAGTCGCCGAAATGGTGATCGACAAGGCCAAGCGCCTGGTAGAACACAAGCGTGACGTGGTGATTTTGCTCGACTCGATTACCCGTCTGGCGCGAGCCTACAACATCGTGCAACCTTCATCCGGCAAGGTATTGACCGGCGGTGTGGATGCCAATGCCCTGCAAAAGCCCAAACGCTTCTTCGGTGCCGCACGCAACCTTGAAGAAGGTGGCTCGCTGACCATTATCGCCACCGCGCTGATTGATACCGGCTCGAAAATGGACGAAGTGATTTACGAAGAGTTCAAAGGCACGGGCAACAGCGAAGTGCATCTTAACCGTAAACTAGCCGAAAAGCGCGTGTACCCGGCGATTGACATCAACCGCTCCGGCACACGCCGCGAAGAACTGCTCACCGACAACGAAGAAATGCAGAAGATGTGGATTCTGCGCAAGTTCCTGCACAGCATGGGCGAGTTGGAGTCGATGGAGTTTTTGCTCGATCGCCTGACCAAGACCAAGGCGAATGGCGAATTTTGGGATGCCATGAAGCGCTAGGTTTTAGCGAATTTGTATACGAAGGGCACGTTAATCCGTGCCCTTTTTTATGTGGGGCGTGTCCTGTTCGCCACTGAATTAAGCAGCTGCCCGCGCTCGCAGTGCTTCATACAGTCCCGCGTGGTTTAGCAGGATGTCCAGAAGGCCGGCCTGAACGGTGGGTGAATTAAGCGCCTGCGTGCTCATCAATGTGTGCGCGTCGTAGGCGTTTATATTGGCGTTCTGCAGTTCGGTTGTAAGGTCAGGCGAATTGGCAAACTGCTCCTTGCTGTTGTTCGCCGCTTGTTGTTGCAGCGTTTCTGATTCCAGCAGTTTGCCTTTGATGACATTGTTCACGTAGACCAGCTTGTCCTGGTCGGTGAGCTCGCCTTCAAAAAGATCGTTCAGTTTCTGGATGAGTTCACCCATATAGGCTTTCTGCGGTTCCTGCACATGACCACTGCCCGCTTCGGTGATGGGTTCAAGCTTGGGTGTCTCGCCCTCGCCGAGCGGCATCGCGTAATGTCCCAGATTCTTCAGGTGATGATGCGTTAGCACCACTTTCGAGAGGTCGATACCCTCGCGTTCGCGGCCAAACTCCAGCAAGGGCAGCAGGCGCTTGAAGAACATGGCACGCTTCTCGATGGCGGTGTTGCCATAGTCGAATATTTGCGCAAGAAACGTGTACAGCCGGATGTAGGTACTCATGTCAGCCTTGAACAGAGTCAGCGCCTTGAGTTCGTTCTGAGCGTCTTCGACGGCCTTGTCATTCTGCCTCACCCGTGCAGTGCTCAAAGCCGTTTGGGCGAGCTTGTAGCGTTTCATCACGCGATCCTGCACCGGCTCCAGCGCGGCGACCAAGTCGCTCTGCCTGGCATTCGGGTTCATCTCCACAGCGGCCACCCGGTCGACCTCGAAATCGTCGTAGTGTCCGGCAGCATCCAGTTTTGCGCGCAGGTCATACACCAGATTGGGATTGGTCGTTGCCGAAAGCTCCGCTGTAGTGTGATAGGTCTTGAACGCGGCCAGCACGTCCTCGGAGTTGTTCACAAAATCCAGTACATAAGTCGTGTCCTTGCCGGGGTAGGCACGGTTGAGGCGTGAAAGGGTTTGTACGGCCTGAATGCCGGCCAGCCGCTTGTCCACATACATGCCGCACAGCAGCGGCTGATCGAAACCGGTCTGAAACTTGTTCGCCACCAGCAGGATTTGATATTCGTCGCCCTTGAAGGCTTCGCGGATATCGCGGCCTTTCAGGTTAGGGTTCAACGCCGGGCTGTGCTCGGTGAAACTGTCCGAGCCGGATGGCTCATCGACCACCTCGCCGGAGAACGCGACCAGCGTGCCGATCCTGTAGCCATGCTGCTTGATGTAGGTATTGATGGCCAGTTGCCAGCGCACGGCCTCCTGCCGACTACTGACCACCACCATCGCCTTGGCCTTGGCATCGAGCAGCGGAGCCACGAACTTGCGGAAATGCTCCACCACAACCTCGACCTTCTGCGCGATGTTGTAGGGATGCAGCCGCACCCAGCCCATGATGCCCTTCAGCGCCGTGCTGCGCTCCACCTGTTTATCGTCGATCTCCTTGCCGTCGTGCGCCAGCTTGAAAGCCAGGCTGTACGGCGTGTAATTCTTCAGCACATCAAGAATGAATCGCTCCTCGATGGCCTGACGCATGGAATAGACGTGGAACGGCAGCGGCAGATTGTCCGGTGCCGGTTTGCGCGCCGGATCGGGGCGCGTGCCAAACAGCTCCATCGTCTTGTTCTTGGGCGTGGCCGTAAACGCGACGAACGTGATGCCGCTGTCGTCAGCCCGCATCGCCATGTGTGCCGCGAGAATATCTTCGGTGCTGATTTCGCCACCGTCGCTCAGCGCCGCCAGTTCCTCGGGGCTTAGCACTTCCTTCAGCTTCGCCGCTGCCTCGCCCGTCTGCGAGCTATGTGCCTCATCGGCAATCACCGCAAAGCGTTTGCCTTGCGTGGCCGCCAGTTTGCGCACAGCATCCAGCGCAAAGGGAAAGGTCTGGATGGTGCAGACCACGATTTTCTTGTCACCCGACAGCGCCTCGGCCAGCTTGCCGCTCTTGCTGCCGTCCTTGTTGGTGATCGTGGCGACCACACCACTGGTGCGCTGAAAGTCGAACAACGCCTCCTGTAACTGCGCGTCGATCACATTGCGATCCGACACCACCAGCACAGAATCGAACACCTTCCTGTGCTGGGCATCGTGCAATTCAGCGAGGAAATGCGCCGTCCAGGCAATGGAGTTGGTCTTGCCCGAACCTGCCGAATGCTGGATCAGATACTTCCCGCCCGGCTGATCCAAAAGCACAGCCGACTGGAGCTTGCGCGTGACATCAAGCTGATGAAAACGCGGGAAAATAATGCGTTCAATCTGCTTTTTCGGGTTGCGTTGGGCGATAAGGTAACGCCCCAGAATTTCCAGCCAGCTCTCCTTCGCCCACACCTGCTCCCACAGATAGGCCGTGCGGTGCCCGCCGTGCGGATTCGGCGGATTGCCCGCCGCGCCTTCGTTGCCCTGGTTGAAAGGCAAAAACAGCGTGGCCGCGCCAGCCAGCCGCGTCACCATCTGCACTTCACTATTGCTCACCGCAAAATGCACCAGCGCCCCGTTGGGGAAGGACAGCAGCGGCTCGGCGGCCTGTCCTTTGGGCTTGGGATTGCGGTCAAAGCGATACTGGTCAATCGCGTCGCCAATGCTCTGGGTAAAGTCGGTTTTCAGCTCCGCTGTCGCCACCGGCAGACCGTTAAGGAACAAGACCAGATCAATGCTGTTCTTATTATTGTGCAACGAATAGCGCAACTGCCGCACCACGCGCAGCCGGTTAGCGGCATAACGCGCCAGAATGTCGGGATTGATCGCCAGCGCCGGTTTGAACTCGGCCAGTTTCAGCGGTGATTTAAGACCCAGCAACTCGATACCGTGGCGCAGCACATCCAGCGTGCCACGTTGGTCGAGCTGATCGCGCAGGCGAGCCAGCAGGGTTTCCCCGGCCTGGGTGCCGTGGTTCTTGCTCAGGGTTTCCCAGGCTTGCGGCTGCGTGGCCTGCACCCAAGCCAGCACATCCGCTGGGAACAGCGCCCGCGCACGGTCGTAGCCGGCTGCATCGCCTTCGGCATACAGCCAGCCGTGCTCGGCCAGGTGCTGGCAAATCTCGCTCTCGAAGCTGATTTCTTTGTGAATGCTCATAAGGGTATCGGATCAGTAAACCGCATCATGGTCGCCCACATTGATGGGAATAATTTGCCCATCCTCAATCAGCAATTCAATCGTAATGCGGTAAGACAAATTGATCGACACCGAATGCAGGCCTTCATGCTTGCCACGCAATGGATGCAGGCGCAGCGAGGGATAGTAGGGGTTAAGCGCGAGCAGTTGCAGCGTTCTAAGGTACTGCTTTTCCAGATCGGGATGCCGCTTGAGAAAATTGGCAGCGCGTTTTGCGTATTGCTCGGTAAAAATTAACCGATAGCTCATGTGGAGGATGTCACACGTGCCACATGCTCTTCCGCCGACTCCTCCACAAAGCGCCCGGCAGCCAGATCAGCGCGCGTTTCCGCCAGCGCGGCATCCAGTTCGCATTCGCGCAGATAGTGGTAATGCGCCAGCTCCATCACCACGAATTTATCCTTGCCGCGCACCGAAACAATGGCTTCCGGCGCATCGCTCAGAGCCAGCTCGATGGCCGAGATGCCCTTGGTTTTAAGATCGTTGGCGCTGATGTGGGACATAAAAGCCTCCTGAATAAGCGATAATTCGTGCTTCACAGCATACGATTAATCGTGCGATCAAGCCAGCGATCAGTGCGGGCGAACATCAATCTGGCCGGTCACGGCGGCGGAGATCAGCGCGCTGCGGCGTTCTTGCAGCAGGTCGATGGCGCGCTGGGCTTCGGCGGTGAGGGTGTCGAGCTTGGCGGTTTCGGTTTCAAGGACGGCAACGATCTGCGCTTGTTCAGCAATAGGCGGCTTGGGAAATCGATACTTGCGCAGTTGTTCGCCGGTTAAATGGGCGATCGTAGATGACCCGCTGAGGTTGAATACGCCTGTATTTGCTGCCCACAGAAGAGTGAAGTACATGAACTTCGTGTTTTCATCATCCTTGAGCGCGCGAAGTCTATGAAGAGCCTTCTGGTAGCCAAAGACGCCGTTCATGGTTGGCACTATTGCAGCCCTGCCGACTTCGCCACCCTCACAAATCAGTAGGTCGCCAGCCTTGATGGTATACCGCTGATGCTCGTCTTCCCGAATGTCCATAAAGGGCAAGTCATCCAGATTGATCGCCCCCCACTGAACATCAACATTGCGCACATACGGAATTAAATGATCGCCCGTAATTTTCGAACTATCGAGCATCTTTCCGAGTTCGGACGAATAGCGCATGTACAACGAAGGTGTGACCCAATGCGCCGGCACATCCCCGAGCCATTCGATGCCGGAAGGCTTCATAGGGGCGTGGGGGTTCAGGCCTTGGGTGACGGCGTGGGAGATAACGGCCTGGCGCTTTTCTTTCAGCAATTCCACCAGCCGCCGCTGCTCTGCCACCAGCGCATCAATCTTCGCCGTCTCGCGGTCGAGGAAGGCGGCGATTTGGGTTTGCTCATCAGGTGTGGGTAGGGGAACCGGAACCGCAGCGACCTTCTCTGCCGTGAAGTGCGCGATAGTCGACTTGTTACAGAGAACGTCGATATAGCCTTTGTCCTTGATCGTGGATATCCAGTAGTAAAGATACCGGTTTGAGTGGCCATCACGCGCACGAACCCTGTTCACGGAGTTCTGGAAATAGCAATTGTCGAGTTCAGCCTCCCAAAGACATGAGCGGCCTACATCCCCACCTTCACTCACCAGCAAGTCACCACTTTCCAAACACAACTGAGCACGATCACGTTTGGATAACCACATTTGCTTGATGTCCGTCGTATCAATCCCGCCCCACTGAATGTTTGCAGCTCTCAGGTAGGGCAAGAGTTCGTCATCTGGGCTGCTTGATTCGGGCTGAAGCATCTTGCCGAGGGTGACATTGAAGCCCCGCTTTAGTGCGGTCACCTCCCAATGCCCCGGCACCTCCCCCAGCCATTCCACGCCGCTGTCCTTGTAACTCGGGTAACGCGGGAAACTCATGGGGCTTCCGCCTTGTTCAGACCGTCGAGGATGATTTGCCGCAGCATGCTGTTGTCGGCGGCACGGACACAGGCGATGGATGCCTGGATGTAGGCGTTGGTTTTATCTGCGGTTGCCTTGAGCGTCGGGCTGTAGTCAATGGGGTCGTAGCCGTTGACGATGGCGATGAGATCGAAGAACAGACGGGTGATGCGTCCGTTGAGCTCGTAAAACGGGTGCAGGGCGATAAGTTCGCACTGGTAGTGTGCCAGACGTTCGGCGAATGCCTCCTTTGACCCGTCGGCGGTCTGTTTAAGGAAGCCCTCCTGCTCCAGTTGCTGAAACAAACGATGGGATTCACTCTCCAGAAACTCGGCGCGGCAGAACAGCGAGCCGCCTTTGCTCATGTCCACACTGCGGTATTCGCCAGCCCACTCATAGAGGGTTGCGAAGGTGCGCTGCTGTAGGGATTTGAAGTAGGTTTCGTCGAAGCGAGTGTCCGGCTCGCATTCGCTGATAAAGACTTGGTACGCCTGTTGTAGCAATAACTCTTCGACTTGGTGCAATAGCTCCGAATCGGTTATCCCCATGCGATTTATCGGGATGTCTGTGCCAGGAAGGTAGATGTCACTTGCGGGGAACTGATACTTGGACACGGTGCTGCTCCATGAGAGCTTTGACCTGCTCCTTGATTGCGGGCGACGGGGACAATTTGTAGCCTTCGATCCGCATCGAGGTCTGAACAGCTTGCTTGATTTTTGTATTCAGGCTGGCGGACGTTTGCATTTTGCTTCTCTCCGAATCATTAGGCCATTGGAGCCGCATTATGGCGTGGCGTGTTTGTTGCCTGAATTATACATGGCGCTGTTTATGCCGATAGCCCGCCGATCATTGCCAGAATGCGGTCCGTAACGCCTTTCAGCTCGGCATCAATCTCGGCCAGCGGGCGCGGTGGTTTGAAGACGTAGAAGTGGCGGTTGAAGGGGATTTCGTAGCCGACCCTGGTTTTGTCGGGATCGATCCACGCATCCGGCGCATGGGGCAGGACTTCGCGTTGGAAGTAGGTGTCCACGTCCTCAGAGAGCGGTACGTTTTCGGTGTCGCGCAGGGATGAATCCGGCACGGGTTTGCCCTTGCCTTTGCCCTTGGTGGCCAGCACGATGTTGCCCTCCGCGTCGCGCTCGGGACGTTCAACGGTGATGGTGCGGTAGCCGAAGTCTTCGTTCCTGAAGATGCGGCTGATCGGCACGCGGGCGCCGTCCACTTCGCGTGTCGATTCCTCGAACTGGCCAAACAGGCGGGTGATGTCGTCGATGTGTTCCGGGCTGAGCTCCTTGCGTTTGCTGCCCAGGCTTTTGCGCATTTTTTGCCAGAAGCTGCTGGCATCGATCAGTTGCAGCTTGCCTTTGCGGGCGGCGGGTTTGCGGTTACTGACAATCCAGACATAGGTGCTGATGCCGGTGTTGTAGAACATGTCGGTGGGCAGGCCGATAATGGCTTCGACCAGATCGTTTTCCAGCATGTAGCGGCGAATCTCGCTCTCGCCCGAACCCGCGCCGCCGGTAAAGAGCGGTGAACCGTTGAGCACGATGCCAAAACGGCTGCCGCCATCTCTCGCCGGGCGCATCTTGGAAACAAGGTGCAGCAGGAACAGCAGCGAGCCGTCGCTGACACGCGGCAGGCCGGGGCCGAAGCGGCCATTGAAGCCCATCTGTTCGGCTTCCTTGCGGATGTCTTTTTCGATTTTCTTCCATTCGACACCAAAGGGCGGATTGGACAGCATGTAGTCGAAAACCTTGCCCGGCAGGCCGTCGGCGGAGAGCGTGTTGCCGAAAATGATGTTGGCGATGTCCTGACCCTTGATCAGCATGTCGGCCTTGCAGATGGCGTAGGACTCGGGGTTGAGCTCCTGGCCGTACATCACCAGACGGGCATCTGGATTGTGGCTGGCAAGATGTTCGCCCGCCACGCTCAACATGCCGCCGGTACCAGCGGTGGGGTCGTAGATTGAGCGCACGACGCCGGGCTTGGTGAGCGCTTCGTCGTCTTCGATGAACAGCAGATTGACCATCAGCCGGATGACTTCACGCGGGGTGAAGTGTTCGCCAGCGGTCTCATTCGAGAGTTCGGCGAATTTGCGGATCAGTTCCTCGAACACGGTGCCCATTTCGGCATTGCTGACCACTTCCGGGTGCAGGTCGATGTTGGCGAACTTTTCGGTGACCAGATAGAGCAGCCCGGACTTGGTCAGCTTGTCGATCTGGGTGTGAAACTCAAAGCTCTCGAAGATGTTGCGTACTGCGGGCGAGAAAGCTTGCAGGTAGGCGCGCAGATTTTCGCCGATGTGATCCTGGTCGCCCACCAGTTTTTTCAGGTCAAGCGGCGAGTCGTTGAAAAAGTGCTGGCCGGAGATGCGCAGCAGAAAGGGCTCGGGATTCAGGCCGACCTTCACGCGCATGGCGCGTTCGGCCAGCACGGCAGGCTTGGTGGCCTCCAGCACGCAGTCCAGGCGGCGCAAGACGGTAAACGGCAGGATGACCTTGCCGTATTCGGATTGTCTGTAGTCGCCGCGTAGCAGATCGGCAACAGACCAGATAAAGGAGGACAGGTTGGGGTTGGACATGGGGGAGCAGATTACCGAGGGGTGCGATTTAAGGTCAGTTCGTCATTTCCGCTTGGGCGGGAGCGAAGTGATGACCATGTGTAGACGTGCCGAAATGGGGTTATTGGTGTGTTGTTTGGTTTAGTGCATCCAGCCGTTCCGGCGTGCCGATGTCGTGCCATTCGCCTTGGTAGTGTTCGCCGCTGAGTTGGCCGAGGTCGGCGGCGCGGCGCAGGATGGGGGCGAGGGGGTGTTTGCCCGGCGGGATGTCTTGGAAGAGCTGGGGGTGCAGGCGGGCGATACCTGAGTAGGTGAGGGTGGGAGCGGGCTCGTGCGCCGCTGTGGGCAGGTTGCGTACTATGTCGTGTTCGAGTTGGAAGTCGCCCTTGGGGTGTTGCGGCGGGTTGTTGACCAGCACGAGGTGCGCCGGTGTCTGGCTGGCTGTTTTGAGTTGGCGGTAGTCGTAGTCGGTGTAGATGTCGGCGTTGACCAGAATAAAGGGGTTGCGGCCAAGCAGGGGCAGGGCGCGGCGGATGCCGCCGGCGGTTTCCAGTCCGGTTGCGCCTTCGTGTGAGTAGCGGATGCTTGCGCCAAGTGTTTTGCCGTCGCCGAGCGCGGCGTGAATTTGCTGGCCGAGGTAGGCGGTGTTGATGATGATGTCGGTGATGCCTGCGGCGACGAGGCGGCGGATGTGGTGCACGATCAGCGGGGTGCCATGCACGCAGAGCAGGGGTTTGGGCGTGCTTAGGGTGAGCGGGCGCATGCGCTGGCCTTCGCCTGCGGCAAGAATCATGGCTTTGGTGGGGGCGTTCATGGGCGGGCGCATCCGTGGCTGTTGAGCCAGTCGATGAATTCGCCGAATTCGGCATAGGGTGCAAGTGAGCGGTGCAGGTTGCGCAGGGTGAGCGGCAGGTCGGCAAGGTAGCCGCTTTTGCCGTCACGGTGATGCAGGCGGGCGAAGATGCCGAGGACTTTGAGGTGGCGTTGCGCGCTCATCCAGTCAAAATCGGTCTTGAACTGGCGCCACTCGGGGATGTGCGCTTGGCTTTGTTGCAGCGCGTGGTGATGCTGTTGCAGCCACGCTTCGACCTGCTGATCCGGCCATTCGATATAGCTGTCGCGCAGGAGTGAGGCGATGTCGTAGGTGATAGGCCCGTGGACGGCGTCCTGGAAGTCGATAATGCCGGGGGGATGGTCAGCGGTGAGCATAAGGTTGCGGCTGTGATAGTCACGATGCACGAAGCCTTGCGTTTGGGCGAGGGCGCGTTCGGCAAGCTGGGCATAGGTGGCGTTGAGTAATGCCATGTCGTCGTCGCCAGGTTCAAGGCCGAGATGCTGGCGCAGGTACCACGTCTCAAAAAGCTGCATTTCGCTGGTGAGTTTGGCGTGGTCATACGCGGGCAGGTCGGCGCTGGGGCAGGTTTGTAGGTGTTGCAGGGCGCGCAGTGCGTCGGTGTATAGCTTGTCGATGTTTGGTCGGGCGTTGGAGGGGTTCGGGGTTTGGTTCTTATCAGCCCCCTCTCCCCAGCCCTCTCCCGCGAGGGGAGAGGGGGTTAAATCCGTAATCTGTAGCGCAGTGAGATACGGCATGTTGCCCATATCTTCGAGCAACATCAGGCCGTGTTCGATGCTGTAGTCGTAAATATGCGGGACGTGAACGCCGCAGGCGGCAAGGTGCTGGTCGATGCGGAGGAAAGGGCGGATGTCTTCGTGCGCGGGCGGGGCATCCATGACAATGCGGGTGATGGGCGCAGCTTGTTCGATCAGCGTGGCGCGAAAATAGCGGCGGAAGCTGGCATCGGCGGAGGCGGGTTCGAGGCTTTGGACATCAAGTTGGAGCGTGTTGCGTAACCAGTCGAGGATGAGGTTCTGGCGTGGGTCGTAATGTTGCATGGCTGAAGTAAGGTTGGATTTTTAGAGCGCGAGACTGAGGGAAGCGAATGCGATGGCGGCGAGCACAACGGCACCCACGCGCAGGCCAAGGGCGCGCCCGCCGATGACATAGGTCAGCACAAGCTTGACCCCGGTGTTGGTGGCGGCGGCAATCAGGATGGTGTTGCGTGCGGTGTCGGCGGCAAGATCACCCAGGCTCATGCGTGCGGTGGAGAGGGTTAGTGCATCCACGTCGGCCAGGCCGCTGATAAACGCGAGGGCGTACAGGCCGGTGTCGCCAAACAGTTCGCGTGCACCGATTGAAAGTACCAGGATGGCGCTCAATATGAGGCCGAATTTCAGGGCGCTTCCCAGTTCGAACGGATTGCTGAGCGTGGAGGCTTCGTTGACGACGGGGCTGTCAGGCATAGCCTGGCTGTGCCGCCACAACCAAAAGGCTCCGCCGAGGTGCACGAGGCTCATGACGAGCAAGGGGGGGAGCAGCTTGGGCAATAGGTCGGCATTGATCACGCCAGCCTCAATCGCCACGCGAATAAACATGATGCTTGAGGTCGCGAGAATACCCGCAGCCAATAGCGCTGGGGTGAAGCGCAGTGCGCGGGCGTGTTGGGCAAGGGTGATCGTGGTGGCTGTGGAAGACACGAGGCCGCCGAGTAAGCTGGCCAGCATGATGCCTTGGCGTTCGCCCGCCCATTTGATGGCGATATAACCACTAAACGAAAGGCCGGACACCAGCACCACCATCCACCAGGCCAGATAGGGGTTGAAAGCCTGCCAGGGGCCATAGCCCTGGTTGGGCAAAAGCGGAAGCAAGACCACCGAAATCAGCAGGAATTTGATGCTGGCGTTGAGTTCTTCTGCAGATAAACGGCGCACCCAAGCGTGCAGTATCGGCTTGAGTCCTAGCAGGGTGGTGATGACCACCGCGCTGATGGCGGCGATCAGCGCCTGCCCGGCGGTTGCGCTAAGCCCGAGTATAAACGTGGTGATCAGGGCGACTTCTGTGGTGATGCCGCGATCTGGCTCCTGCGCGGGCGCGGCGTTTTCCAGCCAATAACTCACGATCACCAAGGCAGCAAAGCTGATAAGAGCCAGCCCCATAAACAATGGACCAAGTGTGGAACCCAATACGCCAACCAGCCCCCCAGTCAGTGCCGTCAGTCCGAAAGTGCGCACGCCAGCCACGCGCTGACCATGATGCGCATTGCGCGTATGCCAGCCGCGCTCGGTACCGATCAGCAGACCAATGGCAAGGGCAAGACCCAGATGCTGCAATGCGACGATGTTTTCCATGCGGTAATTTAACCTGAAGTAGCGGCATTCTGCATGTGCCAAATTCACAGTGCTCCGAGTATGATGATGCGCCTATCATTTTGGTTTATTGATTGGAGGTTGCGGTGATCCTTTTTCGTCAGTTGTTTGATCCAAATACGTGGACATATACCTACCTGCTCGCCGATCCGGTGACGCGTGATGCCATTGTGATTGACCCTGTGCTGGAGCAGGTCGAGCGGGATTTGGCGGTGATTGCCGAGATGAAGGTGAACCTGCGCTTCATTCTTGAAACGCACGTACATGCCGATCACGTGACCGGTGGTGGCAAGCTGCGCCATGCCACCGGCGCGCAGTTTGTGGCGGGTGCGGGAACCGAACTGGATTGTGCCGACATTCTGATGGGCGAGGGCGATGTACTGGCCTTCGGCAATGAAGTGATCCGCTCAATCTGTACCCCGGGACATACCGATGGCTGCACCAGTTACGCGTGGCGCAACTGTTTGTTCACCGGCGACACCTTGCTGATTGATGCCTGCGGACGCACGGACTTTCAGCAAGGCAGCGCCAAGAAAATGTATGCCAGCCTGCAAAAGCTGTTGGCCTATCCGGATGAGACCTTGGTCTATCCCGCGCATGATTACAACGGCCGCCATGTCAGCTCGGTAGCGCAAGAAAAGGAAATTAACCCTTACGTTGTCGGCCTGGATGAAGCAAGCTTTGAAAAGAAAATGCAGGAACTGAATCTGCCGCACCCACGCTTTATTAATGTAGCGGTGCCGGGGAATCTGAAATGCGGTGAGGTGGAGTAAGTGCTACCTCCTCGGCGGATAGGGAGGTAGACCACGTTTTTCAAACAAATACTGAATTAATTGTGCTCTGTCCCCAATGGTCTTTTATGGAAATGATTTGTAGTACCAGTGGTTTGCATAGATAAAGGGTTGTACTCCGGATGGGATCGCTTGAACAAAGCAATTTGCGCCGTCAAAATAACTACCCGTATACGGGCATTGATTCCCTGGTAAAGTGGAGTAGTAATAATTACCTCCCCAGATAAATGCAGTCGTCCCATTAGGCGCTTTACCTATTTGACAGTTCGCACTATCAAACCAACCGCCTTGGGGGCATGGCGTACTTCCGCAGCCCCTTGTTGACGCAGATTGATTTCTCCACCCCTTGCCTTTCATTTTGACTCTAAATTTATAGCTTGTATCGCACGTCAGATTGCCTACATCGTAATACCATCTGTCATCACTCCCTACCTGTACATTTCCAACTTTAATATTATTGCTATTCCATGAAAACATACCGGCAGAAGATTTCTTCCATTCCACTTTGTAAGTTCTTCCAGAAACCCCATCCCAAGATAAACCTATAACTGTTGGCGAACCAGCGTTTGCACTGGCACTTAAGTTCAAATAATCGGCCAATGCAATATTGGATGAAAAAAACAGTGCCAGAACAATAAAAATATTTCTCATATTAATTCTCCTTAGCCAGCATTAAAAACTCAATTTACTTGCGTATCACACAGCAATTACGACATCATGCCTAACGTAGAATTAACCGGCTCCGCGCTTTTGCGGAGTCCGGGTTGAATGTCGGGTTATGCGCGTCCACAAGCGACCTTTAGCCCTTGACCCAGCTTTCCGAGCAGCATCAAAAGTGCCTCAACATCACCGGTTGCAACAACCAGCCGCTGACCGACCTTGTAACTTACATCACCGGAGTTTTTTACGTACCGCTCATCAACAATGCCTTCCTGATGAGCTAAGAGGTGGCGCTTTTGGTACTGAATTTTCAGTTCGTTTAATTCGCTCGATGAAAGCCATTTCTCGTATCCATCTCCTAACGCAACTTTCCAGAGATTGCTGCCCTCCTCAATACGTTGAAATGCATTGAATGGTGGCTTGCCATAGCCCTCGTAAAGACCCTCACAATATTTTTGGAATGCGGTAACCCCATCAGTAAGGCAGGTTTCTCGTAATGACCGGCATGTCAGCTCTGCTTCATCACGCCCCAGCGCTTCCGTAAGCGCGCTCCTTACAACATCCTCGCTGTCCTTCTTTGCTCTAATTTTTCTCAGCGAGTCGTCGAATGTACGCACAACAGAATTGACGCCACACGCAGGGCAAAAATACGCGCTGCCAATTACAGCAAAGCGGGACGAACAACTTTCGCATTGAATTTCGAGCTGCATCACTTCGGCAGCTTTGGCGGGAAGCGTGTAGGTTCGCTTCACACCACCTTTCACTTCCATTGACATGGAAATAAAGCTGTTGCGTGGTTGGCGTTGGTTGAATTTTTGCGCCCCCGAACGAAGGGCATTGTTTATCTCGCCTTTCACTACTGTCAGGGCTTCAGACTTTAGGTGTTTTACCTGTTCAACAGTAAACCATTGCTTCGACGGAGCCTCGTGCCGGCACATAGGACACCAAACAGATTCGTCAGTGAAAATATTTTTCCAATCCTCGTCGTTAACTTTGAACAAAAATTCACAGTTTTCAGCAGGGCATTGTTTATCTAAATACCCCTTCTCATCGGCTTCGATATTCACTGACACCGACCGACCGTTCAGATTGCCTAGAGTTTTGATAAGGTCTTCAAACATTGGAGTTCCCACCTAGCGCATAACATGTAGTAGACACCTAGCCAGGTGCCTATTTTTTGGTAGATAGGTGTATAACAAGCTTTTCACTGGCATATCACATTGATTTTTATTGAAAAATAAAAAACCGGGTGCCAGCACAAGTTTAAACGACACCTTCAGTTCTCGTGCTCAATATTTTTTGCTTAAGCGCCTTGCCGACAACTCATCTGATCGAAGCAAAGCATAGGTCAAAAACGCTGCCGTCACCAGAATCAAGCTGATCGTTATCCATATTCAAATCTGGTTGCGGGCGGTGTGCTGGCACAAGGCGACTGGCACTCGGTTTGGCGCTGCATTTTGGACAATAAGGTCAATACACGCGGCAGTTCGTAGCGCAGGGTTTTCTGGAGCAGCATCCGGGCGGTAGGGAGTGGAGCTTTCAACGCCTGCTAACCCCTCCGTTTCGCTAACGCTCCGCTTTTCGTCATAATCACGCCCTGTTCGAGTTACGCGCAGGGCGTTTTTTTGCGCTTTGTGAACATGGGAGTTGGGGATGGGCTTGCTGCGCCAGTTGATTGAGCTTTGCTTTTTGCGCATTGGGCCGGAGGATTTGCCGGGCGATGCGCGTTTGCCGTGGGTTTTGGCGGCGGGCTATGTGCTTAGCGGCGGTTTGCTGTTTATGGCAGAGGATGGTTTTGCCATCGGTATGGCGCAGGCGGCGGTGGATGCGGCTTTGCTGGCGGGGTTTGTTTGGGGTGCGCTCAAAATACGTGAGCATCCTGAGCGTTTTAACCAAACGTATGCAGCCTTGATGGGCATTAACCTGGTCATTTCTTTGCTGTCATGGCTGCTGTTGAGCGCGGTGCCAACCGAGGTGGTGGCGAATAAACTGCATCCGGCGCAGATCGGTTTGTTGGTGTTGTTGTTGTGGAGTTTGGTTGCGCAGGGGCAGGTGGTGCGCCGCGCTTTGGATGTGGGCGCGGGCATGGGGCTGTTGTTGGTGTTTGCCTATTTCATGCTGTCGAGTTTAAGCATTGCGGTTTTATTTTCTGGGAGTGCGCCTGCATGAGCCATTTTAATTTAGGCGGGGCTGTTCATATTTTAGGCATTGCCGGCACCTTTATGGGCGGGCTGGCGCAGTTGGCCAAGGCGGCGGGGTATGTCGTGTCGGGCGCGGATCGTCAGGTGTATTCGCCGATGCGGGAGCAGCTTGAGGCCGCAGGGATTCCCTGGGTTGAGGGCTACGAGGCGGCGCAATTGGATGGCTTTGACGGCGAAGTCGTGGTGGGGAATGTGATGCGGCGCGGGATGCCGATTGCGGAGACCATGCTGGATCGCGGGATGCGCTACACCTCGGGACCGGAGTGGCTGGGGCGGCATATTTTGCAGGGGCGCTGGGTGTTGGCCGTGGCGGGGACGCATGGCAAAACCACCACCAGTTCGATGCTGGCGTGGATTCTGGAGTATGCGGGCTTGAACCCCGGCTTTTTGATCGGCGGCGTGCCGACTAATTTTGGCTGTTCGGCACGTTTAGGTGGCGGTTCGTTTTTTGTGATTGAGGCTGATGAATATGACACGGCGTTTTTCGACAAGCGCTCGAAGTTCGTACATTACCGCCCGCACACGGTGATTTTGAATAATCTTGAGTTCGATCATGCTGACATCTTCCCTGATCTTGCAGCGATTCAGACCCAGTTTCATCATTTGCTGCGCATGATTCCGCCGAGTGGGCTGATTGTGAAGCCGCAAGGCGACGCGGCGCTGGATGCCGTGCTGGAGCGTGGTTGCTGGACGCCGGTTGAGACCTTTGGCACGGGCGGGGCATGGTCGGTGGGCGCCGCGGATGCCGATGGTTCGCGTTTTGAGGTGCTGTTGGATGGCGTGTTGCAAGGCACGGTGCAGTGGTCGCAGTTGGGCGCGCATAACGTGAGCAATGCGCTGGCCGCCTTGGCCGCAGCGCGTCATGCCGGGGTGCCGGTGGCGGTGGGCATTGCGGCGCTGGCGCAGTTTTCTGGCGTGAAGCGGCGTTTGGAAGTGCGCGGCGTGGTCGATGGCGTGACGCTGTATGACGATTTTGCCCATCACCCGACCGCGATTCGTACCACGCTGGAAGGTTTGCGTGCGCGCATTGGCGAGGCACGCCTGCTGGTGGCGCTGGATCCGCGTTCGAATACGATGCGCATGGGCGTTCATGCGGATACCTTGGCGGATTCGCTGGCGGCGGCGGATGCGGTGTGGCTGTTTCAGCCGGAGGATGCAGGTTGGGATGTGCGTCGTGTGGCGCAGGGCTTGGCTTGTCCGAGCTGGAGCGGCGGCGAGGTGGGGGCGATGGTGGCGGATGTGTTGGCACAATTGCGCCCCGGCGATCATCTGGTGTTAATGAGCAATGGCAGTTTTGGCGGGGCGCATGAGCGCGTGTTGCAGGGCTTGCGGGAGCGTTCGGTATGAGCAAAGTGCAGCATTTGGATGAGGCTGGCTTGACGCAGGTTTTGGCCGCGCATGAGTTGGTGTTGTTGGCGTTCTGGGCGCCGTGGTGTGGGCCGTGTCAGGCCTTTGCGCCGGTGTTTGCCGAGGTGGCCGACGATTATGATGACGTGCTGTTCGGCAAGGTGAATGTGGATGCCGAGCCGGGTCTGGCAGCGCAGTTTGCTGTGCGTTCGATCCCGATGTTGATGGCGGTGCGCGAGGGCGTGGTGTTGTACGCCCAGCCGGGGGCGGTGTCGGCGAGCGCCTTGCGTGAGTTGGTGGCGCATGTGCAGGCGGTGGATATGGCGGCGGTGCGGGCGGCGTTGGCGGCGGAAGCGGTGAAGGGATGAGCTTCGCTTGCAACCCCCTCTCCCCAGCCCTCCCCCGCGAGGGGGGAGGGAGCCAAAACAAGGCGATGAAGCATTCCGCGCAGGGTGTCTACGCATGACTTTAGTCATTGCACAGATGGCCGCCATGGTGCTGGTCGGCCTGTGGTGGCAGTGGGCGAAACCCGGCGGTTGGGAGGCGGGGCAGGCGCGCGGTGCGCTGACGACTTTGGTGTATTACGTCCTGTTGCCCGCGCTGGTTTTGGCGGTGCTGTGGCGTGCGCCGCTGGGGATGGAAAGCCTGCATATTGCCGGGCTGGCGGCGCTGGGCGTGCTGGCCAGCATGGGTTTGATGGCCGTGGTGGCGCATTTCATGCCGCTGACACGTGGACAGAAAGGCGCGTTGTTGCTGGCGGCCTCGTTTCCGAATGCCACCTATCTTGGCTTGCCGGTGCTGGAGTCGCTGTATGGCGATTTTGGGCGCGCGGTGGCGGTGCAATACGATTTGTTTGCCTGTACGCCCTTGCTGTTGAGTGTGGGCATTGCGCTGGCGGTGTATTACGGCAGGCCGGAAGAGGGCAAGGCGCACGCGCCCTGGTGGATGGGCGTGCTCAAGGTTCCGGCGCTGTGGGCGGCTATTCTGGCGATGGCGCTGAATTTTTCCGGCACGCCATTTCCTGAGGCTTTGCGCGGTATTCTCGACCGTTTGGGGGCGGGGGTGGTGCCGTTGATGTTGATCGCTCTGGGGATGGGGTTGCGGCTGGATGCACTCAAGCCTGCAGCCTTGCTGCGGGTCAGTCCGGTGTTGCTGATTCAGCTCGCGTTTGCTCCTGCTTTGGTTTTGGCGGCGGGCATGGGGCTGGGGCTTGAGGTGCCCTTGTTGACGGCGGTGGTGCTGGAGGCCGGGATGCCGGTGATGGTGCTGGGGTTGGTGTTGTGTGACCGTTACGGTTTGGACACCGGTTTGTATGCGGCGGCGGCAACGCTTTCGACTGTTTTGAGTCTGCTGACCTTGCCGTTCTGGCATGGGTTGGTGGGTTAGTTTCTATTGATTAGGACTTGCGCAAGCTGCCGGGGCGGTTTGCGTAAGTCCTATAATTTTTAGCCACAGAGCACACGGAGGGCACAGAGATGAAAACATCACTTGGCTTTTCTCGGTGTGCTCTGTGAGCTCTGTGGCTATTTTCAGGATTTATAGGCCGTAGAGTGTGCCGTGCGCACCTTTTAGCCAATCGGTGCGCATGGTGCGCCCTACGGTTTTATGGATTAATCGTGCCGGATTAGTAAGTACCCTTGATAATAACGAGAGAGGCCATGATGACGACAGAAGCAATGATGGTGGGTAGCGATAAAGTAGTGTTCATTCATTACACCCTAAGCGACGCGGAAGGGCAGGTGATTGATTCGACGGTGGGGGACGAGGCGCTGGCTTATTTGCACGGGCATGCGAATTTGATTGCGGGCTTGGAGCAGGCGCTGGAAGGACGTGCCGAGGGCGAGTTCTTTGAGGTGGTGATCGCGCCGGAAGACGCTTACGGTGCGCGTGATCCCGGTGGTTTGATTGAGGTTCCGCGTAGTGCCTTGAGCGAAGAGGTGGAGATCGAAGTCGGTAATCAGGTGCAGGCCATGGGGCCGGAAGGGCGCATGGAATTCACTATTGTGTCGTTTGACGACGAGATGGTGACGCTGGATGGTAACCACCCGCTGGCGGGCATGACACTGCACTTCGAGATCGAGGTGGGCACGATTCGTGAGGCGCATGCCGATGAAATCAAGCATCATCGTGTGCATCCTGCTGGGCATCACTTGATGGTGGCGGATTCGTCAGCGGATTTGGCTGACGACGATCAGCTTGATAATGCCAACACTAATGATGAAGCCAGTGATGAAATAGTCGATGCGGTATTCCCCGATACGCCCTCCAAGTCGGCTTAATTTTGATGCTGCAATACCGCGTTAGCCCCGTACATCCAGAAGCGCGCGAATACGCGCTGGAGTTGACGATTCCTCAGCCGCACCCAGACGGGCAGGTCGTGGCCATGGCTGCGTGGACACCTGGCAGTTACATGGTGCGCGATCATGCGCGGCATGTGACGTGGATTGAAGCCGTGGATGGCTACGGACAGGCGGTTGAGTTGACCTGGCTTGACAAACAGAGCTGGCGGGCAGCGCCTTGCGCGGGGGCGTTGACCTTGCGCTGGCGCGTGCATGCACATGAGTTGTCGGTGCGTACCGCGCACCTGGATAGTTTGTGGGGCTTTGCGGATGGCGCGGCCTTGTGGTTGCGCCCCTTGGGTTTGGAGTATTTGCCTTGTCAGGTTGAGGTGCAGCGATCTGTCAGTGCCGTAGTCGATGCAGGGGCGCAAGGCTGGCGTGCGACGATCATGCTCGCGCCGGATAGGGTGGATGCACACGGTTACGGTGTATATGCGGCAGAAAATGTCGAAGCCTTGCTGGATGCCCCGTTGGCGTTTGGTGCGCTGCGTGAGTTGAGTTTTTCCGTGCGCGGTGTGGTGCATCGTTTTGCGTGGCTGGGGCGTGTTGAGTTCGACTCGGCACGGCTGGCGGCGGATTTGGTGCGTGCCTGCGAAGCGGTGGTGGGCTTGTTTGGTCCCGCGCCGCCTCCGTTTGAGCGTTATCTGTTTTTGGCTCTGGTGACGACGGACGGCTACGGTGGGTTGGAACACCGCGAGGGGACGGCGCTGCTGTGTCGCCCTGAGCATTTTCCGCGTGTAGGCGAGGCCGCCAGCACCCCTGCGTACCGTGAGTTTTTGGGTTTGTGTGCGCACGAGTATCTGCACGCCTGGTTGGTGAAACGCATCCGCCCGACGGCGTTTATGCCGCAGCTGGACGGCCGCTTGCCGCTGGAGGCCGAGGCTTATACGTGCCTGCTGTGGTTGTTCGAGGGCGTGACCAGTTATTACGACGATCTGCTGCTGTTGCGTGCGGGTTTGATCTCGTTCACGGAATATCTGGATACGCTGTCCAGCACCATCAGCCGGGTGCAGCGCACGCCGGGGCGTGAGCGTCTGACGCTGGAGCAGGCCAGCCTGACGGCATGGACGCGGCTCTACAAAGCCGACGAGAACACGCCGAATGCCAGCATCAGTTATTACACCAAGGGTGCGTTGTTCGCGTGGGTGCTGGATATCGAGTTGCGCCGTCGCAGTGCGGATCGTATCTCGCTGGACGATGTGCTGCGTGCGTTGTGGCGCGATTTTGGCCTGCATGGGCACGGTGTGCCGGAGTACGGATTGGAGGCTTGGGTGACTGCGGTCACTGGCGTGAATTTGGACGATGTGTTCACTGCTGGATTGCGTGGTTGTGAGGACTTGCCGTTGGTCGCGACGGCGGCGGCACTAGGTTTGAGTTTGCAATGGAGTGCGGGGCAGGACGCGCCTTGGTTGGGAGCGGATGTGCGTGCAGGAGCACAAGGCGCGGCGGTACTGGGTACGGTCTACCGTGACTCGGCGGCAGAGTGGGCGGGGCTTGCGCCGCAGGATGAATTGCTGGCGCTGGATGGCTTGCGTGTGAGTCGAGCCAATCTTGAGGGACTTCTGCGGCGTTATCGCGTGGGTGATGTGGTGGAGTTGCATGTTTTTCGGCGCGATGAATTGCTATCCATGTCTTTATCGCTGCAGAAGCCGCCGAAAACGCAGGCGGGGTTGCAACGGATGCAGATCGCCGATGCACAGCCGTTGGCTCGTTTGCGTGCTTGGTCGGGTGTGGGGTCGATTTGAATCACGCTCGGGAGCTTGCCCGCGTGTGGTCGCAGGCCTTGCAGCATTTGGCCGATGGGTGCTGGCATTCGCTGACAAGTGCCGCGAGCAGGCTCCATGTATCGCCCGAAAATTTGCGCGCGGCATTGCGGCAGTTTATGGATCTGGGCGCACCTGTGCAGTGTGACCCGTACCGTGGTGTGCGCTTTGTGCAGCCGGTCACGCCGCTGCGGCATTTGGGCGGGCGTTTCCCCGTGCCAGTGCGTGAGCTTTTTATGACGGATTCCACCAATACTCGCGCGCTGTATGCCTTGGGTGCGGGATTGGCGCGACGCAAGGCATGGGTGGCGGAGTTTCAAACCCTGGGGCGGGGGCGGGCGCAGCGCCGTTGGCATCAAGGCTTGGGCTGCGGGGTGAGTGTGTCGCTGGCGTTCCCAGCAAGCGATGGGGTGTCACTTGAGGCTTTGTCCTTGCGTGTCGGGCTAGCGCTAGCCGCGGCAGTGCAGCGCTTGGGTGTGCGTGGCGCGGGGTTGAAGTGGCCGAACGATTTGCTGTGCCAAGAAAAGGGGCAAGGCAAAAAACTGGGCGGCATTTTGATCGAGGCACGGCGCGCGGGTGTGGTAGTCGGCATCGGTGTGAATCACCTGCGTTTGCGGCATCAAGCGAGCGCGATTACACAGCCGATAACCAGTCTGCAAGAATTATTGGGGGCGCGTTGTCCGGCTCGATCGCGGGTTTTGCGGGAGATTTTGCGTGCCGTGCTGCGTGAACTTAAAGATGTTTCGGCGACGTGGCGCACGCGATTTGCGCGCTTTGATGTGCTTAAAGGGCAAACGATTCGCGTGATTGAGGCTGAAAATAATGCCTGGTGCGGCGTGGCCGAAGGCGTCGATGCGCAGGGTTGTTTGCGTGTGAGTACCGCGCAGGGAATACGCGTGTGTCGTGCCGGTGAAGTCAGTGTGCGTTTGAGTGAATCAGTTCAGGAGTAAGACGTAAGTGAAGCTCATTTTGGATATTGGCAACACACGCATTAAATGGCGCATGGCAGATGCTGAAGGGCGCGTGGCACAGGCTCAGGAGGGTTGGGAAGCGCAGTTGGCTGAGGCGTGGCAAGGGCTTGCTGCGCCATCCGCCGTATTTGCGGGCAGTGTGGCGAGCGAGAATGTTAATCAGCGTGTGGCGGATTGTGTGGGTCAGCGTTGGCCTCAGCAGGCGTTGCTCTGGCTACGCAGTCATGCAAGCTGCTGCGGTGTGCAGATTCAATATGCCGAGCCAGAGCGTTTTGGCGTTGACCGCTTTGCGGCGCTGGTGGCGGCGCGGATGGAGTTCATGAATCAACCGCTGATCGTGGTGGATGCCGGAACGGCGATTACGGTGGATGCGCTGGATGCAGGGGGGCTGCATCAAGGCGGCCTGATTATGCCGGGTGTGCGCCTCTTGGGGGCAAGTTTAGCCAACGCGGCAAGCCAAATACCGAAGAGCGAGGTGACCGTGGATGATGCAATGTGTGCACCACAGCATGAAACACGTCTCGCGGTGAGCGCGGGGATACGCTGCATGGTGCAGGGTGGGGTGGAACACGCCGTAGAGCAAGCGTTAGGCGTCTTGGGCGGCGCGGCGAGCATTGTGGTCACAGGGGGGGATCAGGCCGTGCTGGGGCTTGAAGTGTTTGAGTCGCGTGGATTAAGTGCGTATCGGCGCGAAGCTCTGGTGATGGATGGTTTGGAGCGCATGTCGAACGAAATGAGTGACGGGAGTTGCCCTCGTCATTGAACTGCTATAAGATGCGCGCCCTGTTGCCGGCATAGCACAGCGGTAGTGCAACCGCCTTGTAAGCGGTAGGTCGTGAGTTCGATTCCCACTGCCGGCACCATTGCTTGACAGCCATTTTGTGTTAACGCAGAATGCGCGACTTGTTGTTTTTGCTGGTGGGATTCCCGAGCGGCCAAAGGGGGCAGACTGTAAATCTGCTGGCACTGCCTTCGAAGGTTCGAATCCTTCTCCCACCACCATCTCATTCACATAAGGATTCTTAAGTGGGTGAAGGGATAGCTCCCATAAAGCTTCAGCGGGTGTAGTTCAATGGTAGAACCTCAGCCTTCCAAGCTGATGGCGTGGGTTCGATTCCCATCACCCGCTCCAAATTTGCTCCTGTAGCTCAGGTGGTAGAGCGCGTCCTTGGTAAGGACGAGGTCACCAGTTCGACTCTGGTCAGGAGCTCCATTTTTTCGTAGTCGTTGTTCTAGCGCGTAAGTTTTGTCAACTTTGAATCAGTCCAAGGTGTAATTATGGCCAAGAGTAAATTTGAGCGTAATAAGACGCACGTCAACGTCGGAACCATTGGTCACGTTGACCACGGCAAGACCACATTGACCGCAGCCCTGACC
>NCGK01000002.1 GCA_002281735.1 Gammaproteobacteria bacterium 28-57-27 | reverse complement strand
GATGGACAAATGGAATCAGGCTTACAACCTGACCGCTGTCCGCAAGCCTTTGGAGATGGTGGACAAACATCTGCTCGATTCGCTCAGCCTGTTGCCGCATATCAAAGATGTGCCGATTTTGGATGTCGGTGCGGGCGCGGGATTGCCGGGATTGGTGATTGCTATCGTGCGCCCCGCCGTGGCGGTCACGCTGGTGGATGCTGTGGCCAAAAAAGTGCAGTTCATGCAGCACGCCATCCGCACCCTGCATCTACCCAACACCCGCGCCATCCACAGCCGCATCGAAAACCTGACGGGGCAGTACCCGCAAATCACCAGCCGTGCCTTTGCCAGCCTGGCCGACTTTGTCAGCCTGACCCATCCGTTAATCAGCCCCGGCGGGACGTGGCTGGCGATGAAGGGGCAGATTCCGCAGGATGAGCTGCACACACTGCCAGCATGGGTTAAAGTCACCGCCACGCCTGAGCTGCACGTCCCTGTCGTGCTCGGCGAACGCCACCTCATTTTGCTGACTGACCAGGACACGCCATGACCCGCATTTTTGCCATTGCCAACCAAAAAGGCGGTGTAGGAAAAACCACCACTGCCGTCAATCTCGCGGCAAGCCTGTCGCTGAGCGGCAAGCGCGTGTTGCTGATCGACCTCGACCCGCAAGGCAATTCCACCACGGCCTGCGGACTGGACAAACATGGCATTCGTTTCACCACCAACGAACTCCTGCTCGGCGAGCAGGACGTTCTGACCTGCATCCATCCTAGCCAGGGCGGTGATTACGCGGTCATCCCCGCCAATGGCGAGCTCACCACGGCCGAAGTGCGCCTGGTAAGCAAGATCGGGCGCGAGATGGTGCTACGCCTTGCGCTGCAACAGATCAGTGGACGCTATGACATCGTATTGATCGACTGCCCACCGGCACTCAACATCCTCACCGTCAACGCGCTGGTGGCGGCGGAAGATGTCATCGTGCCGATGCAGTGCGAATACTTTGCGCTGGAGGGACTGTCTGCACTGATGGAAACCATCGGGCAGGTGCGTCAAGCGGTAAACCCGCAGCTCGCCATCTTCGGCGTGCTGCGCACCATGTACGACGGGCGTAACCGCCTGAGTCAGGAGGTCTCGCAACAGCTTGAAGCGCATTTTGGCGCAACCTTGTTCAACACCATCATCCCGCGCAATGTGCGCCTGGCCGAAGCTCCCAGTCACGGGCTGTCCGTCATCGCCTATGACCCCAGCTCCAGCGGAGCACAAGCCTATCTTGAGCTGGCGCAAGAGATGATGCAGCGCATGATGAGCGCACCCGCATGAGCGCGGCCAAACGCGGCCTAGGACGCGGTCTTGGATCCTTGCTGTCCTCCGCCGAAGCCCCACGTGAAGGCGAAATCCTGCAACTGGCCATCAGCCGCATCCGCCCCAATCCGTGGCAGCCGCGTCAGGTGTTTGATGCTGACATGCTGGAGCAGCTCGCCCAGTCCATCCGCAGCCAGGGACTCTTGCAACCGGTGGTGGTGCGCCCGCTGGGGGACGACTACGAGCTGATTGCCGGTGAGCGTCGTTGGCGCGCGTGCGGCTTGGCTGAACTGACGCATATTTCCGCCGTGGTGCGCCATGTGGATGACCGCACCACCGCTGCGCTGGCGCTGGTGGAAAACCTGCAACGCGAAGACCTGAATGCGCTGGAAAAGGCGCTCGGCATCAAACGCCTGATCGACGACTTTGGTATCACCCACCAACAGGCTGGCGAAATACTCGGGCATTCGCGTGCGCATGTGAGCAACCTGCTGCGCCTGTTGGAGCTGGCACCCGCCGTGCAGGGACTGGTGGAAAGCGGCCAGCTCGACATGGGACATGCGCGCGCCCTGCTGCCTCTGGACAAAGCCCATCAAGAGGCTCTAGCCGAAAAAATCGCCGCGCGCCCAATGTCGGTACGTGAAGTCGAGTCCCTGGTCAACCGCCTACTCAACAGCAAGGACGGCTCGCCTGCGGACGCGCCCGCCCCCGATGCCAATATCAGCGCGCTTGAACGCCGCTTGGGAGAGCATCTCGGCACACCTGCCGAAATCCGCCACGGACAACGCGGCAAAGGGCAGATTATCCTGCGCTATGGCTCACTGGATGAGCTGGATGCGCTACTCTCACGTCTGCATCTCGATACAGAAATACAAAACACCTAGGCAAAACAGGCAAGCATCTCCTACACTCCACGGCGATCTCGCTTCCCCAATCAAGCACACGACCAAGGCATGAGGACAACGCATGGCGCAGGCGAAAAAACTGGACAAAGAACGCATCGGTGATAACAAAGTCACCTGGTCTTGGGAAGGCAAGGGCAAAAAGGGCGAGATCATTCGTGGCGAAGTGCTCGCGGTAAGCGAAATTCAAGCCCGCGCCGCCCTGCGCCAGCAAGGCGTGATGGTGCTCAAGATCAAGAAAAAACCCAAAGCTCTGTTTGGCGGCGGCAAGCCGGTCGAGCCAGGGGATATTGCCGGCTTCGCACGTCAGCTCGCGGTCATGATGCAGGCCGGTATGCCTTTGTTGCAGGGTTTGGAAATCATTGCGCAAAGCTCGGAGAAGCCATCCATGACCAAGCTGGTCACCGCAATTAAAGATGATGTCTCAGGCGGTATCTCGCTAGGTCATGCACTCAAAAACCACCCCCTGCACTTCGATAACCTGTTTGTCAGCCTGGTCATCGCCGGTGAAAACGCCGGTGCGCTGGAAGCCATCCTTGAGCGTATTGCTATCTACAAAGAAAAATCTGAAAGCTTAAAGAAGAAAATCAAGAAAGCACTGACTTACCCGATTGCTGTTTTGGTCGTTGCGTTCATCGTCACCGCCATTCTTCTGATCTTTGTGGTGCCCGTTTTTGCCGAGGTTTTCGGTAGCTTCGGTGCTGAACTACCCGCATTTACTCTCTGGGTGCTCCATCTATCCGAGGCATTCCAAGCGTATTGGTGGGCGATTTTCGGTGGTATTGGGGCTGCGATATTCACCTTTTCCTATTTCAAAAAACGCTCCAAAGCGTTCCAAATTGCCTTGGACAAACTCATTCTGCATATTCCACTGGTTGGCCCACTGACGCACAAAGCAGCAGTAGCCCGCTTTGCGCGCACCTTGTCCACCATGTTCGCTGCTGGCGTACCGCTGGTCGAAGCCATGGGTTCCGTTGCGGGTGCCACGGGTAACTACGTGTATGAACAGGCTGTATTAGACATGCGCGACATGACCGAGCAGGGTCAGGCCATGCGTATCTCCATGCAACAGTCCGGCCTGTTTCCGATGATGGTGATCCAAATGATCGGCATCGGTGAAGAAACCGGCGAAATCGACAAGATGCTGTCCAAGGTGGCTGATATTTATGAGGAAGAAGTCGACAACATGGTTGATGCACTTGCCAGCCTGATGGAGCCGATGATTATGGCCTTCCTTGGCGTGGTGGTCGGTGGCCTCGTGATCGCCATGTACCTGCCAATTTTCAAGCTCGGTGCAGTGGTTTAACTCCGCATGGAAGACACCTCATTCCTAAGCATCCTCGCCGCCTATCCAGCATGGTTTTATGCCAGCATCACGCTATTTGGACTGTTGATCGGCAGCTTCCTTAATGTCGTGATATTACGTCTTCCGAAGATGATGGAAGCGCTCTGGCATCGTGAGTGCCGCGAGCTGCTTGGTCAGCAGGCCGATGACGACACCGAAGACGCAAGCAAGGCCGCCACAGGTTTCAATATCGCCTATCCCGCCTCGCATTGCCCAAGCTGCGGGCATGAGTTGCGCTGGTGGGAAAACCTGCCCCTGCTGAGCTATGCACTGCTGCGCGGACGCTGCTCGTCCTGCAAAACCCGCATCTCGCCGCAATACCCGCTGGTCGAAGCCGCCGCCGCGGGGTTGGCTTTGCTGGCGGCAAGTTCGGTGACTTGGGGTTGGCCACTACTGTTCGCACTGGTACTCGTCTGGGCCTTGCTCGCGCTCACCGTGATCGATCTCAACACCATGCTCCTGCCAGACCAGATTACCCTGCCCTTGCTTTGGCTGGGGCTGCTGGTAAACGTGAGCGGCATGTTCACCAGTCTGTCCGACGCCGTCATCGGCGCGGCGGCGGGCTACATGGTGCTCTGGTCGATCTATCAAGCCTTCCGCCTGCTCACCGGCAAGGAAGGCATGGGCTTTGGCGACTTTAAATTGCTGGCTGCGCTCGGCGCGTGGATGGGCTGGCAGGCTCTGCCCGGCATCATTCTTATGTCCAGCCTGGTCGGCGCTATTGTCGGCATCAGCCTGATGGTACTGCGTAAAAAAGATGCCAGCATGGCGATTCCCTTCGGCCCCTACCTGGCGGCTGCGGGCGTGATCTGGTTCTTTTTTGGCAACCAGATCAGTGCGGCCTATCTTGGCGGCACTCTCCCTTAAACGTGCCACGTCCATGCTGACTATCGGCCTCACCGGCGGCATTGCCAGCGGCAAGTCCACGGTCTGCAAACACTTCGCTGCGCTCGGTGTGCCGATCGTTGACACCGATCTGATCGCCCGCGAGCTGGTTCAACCGGGACAGCCTGCGCTAGCTGAAATCATCACTCATTTTGGTCGCCAGGCGCTGCATGACGACGGGCAGCTCAATCGCCCCTGGCTGCGCCAGCGCATATTTTCCTCCGATCAGGAGCGAAATACGCTGAATGCCATACTGCACCCACGCATTCGCGCCGAGGCGCGTGCACGGCTTGAAGCCCTGGATGGTATGCCCGCGCCCTATGCACTGCTGGTCGTCCCGCTTTTGCTGGAGAGTGGGGAATACGCGCCACTGATTGACCGGGTACTGGTTGTGGATCTGGATGTAGACACCCAGCTTGAGCGCCTGATGCAACGCGATGGCATGGATCTGGCGCAGGCACAGGCCATTCTGCGCGCCCAAGCCACACGAGCCCAACGTCTCGCTCATGCCGACGATATTATCGACAACAGTGGTTCCAACGAAAACCTGCGTGCCGCAGTCATCCACCTGCATCAGGATTATGTGCAGCGCGCCGATCAGCTGTGGACAACGCCGCCGCCTCCACTCTGAGTCGAGCACGCAGGCGGCGCAAGGCCTCGACATCGACTGCTGCGGGGAACAACGTCACCCCGATACGTCGCCCATCGTCAAGACGAAAGGCGAGGTGAACCCACCAAGGCCAGGCGCGACTGGCTGAGAGATTGAAATGTGCATCCTGCCACCCACCGTTAAGTCGTTGCAGCTGCCAGCGCCCATCCACGCCCCATTGCACCGCGCGTACGGCAGGCTTACGCTTCCAGGCCAGCGCACAGGAAACACACAGAACGAAACTTAAAGCAGCCTGCACCGCCCAAGGCAGCGCCGCAAGCCAAAGGGCAGCCAGCAACAGCGCGTGCGCCAGCACCAAACTCAGGCGCAGTGCAGGCGAGTCTTGTGGCAAGAGCAAGATGAGTGCCCCATCCCCTCGCCCTCGTGCAGAACCATGCTGATTCACCACCCCTCCCGCATATCACACCGCCAGATACACCCGCCCGACACCTGCAAGCAAGGATGAGCATGGTATAACGGCGTTCGAAAAATCACATTCCAGACGTGCTGCATCAAGACTTGATGCAGCATCCTTGGAACGTTTTTTGCGTGATCTGCATCCTGTCCACCCTCTTCAAGGTCGAACATGCCCCATACCTCGCAACCGCGCGACAAGGACATTGCTGCGTTTCTGCAACTCTCCAATCAGTGCGAAAACGCCGGGCTTGAACACCTGCTGGCGGCCAGCCAATTGGTGGGACGTATCCGTCCGCTGATTCACGCGCTGCAACGCGAACGTGGCGTTTCCAATCTGTTCCTCAACTCGCATGGCGAATGTTATGCCGCGCGCATGCACGCCTACCGCAAGGAGGGCGGGATTGCAGAAACCCATCTGCGCCAGGAACTGATGGACTGGCGAGATCGTCCACGCTACCACCTTGCCGGAAGCCGCCTGTACGCCAACATCGCCCTGGCCTTGCACGGCCTAAGCGAACTGCCCGAGCTACGCGCGAAAATTGACGATTTCACGCGTGCTGCGCCCGAAGCCATGCAAGCCTTCAGCGAATTGATCCGCCGCCTGCTTGGCGTGGTATTCGAAGCTGCCGACATGGCAGCTGACCCTGCCATCTCGCGTGCCCTGGTCGCCCTGCTCAATTTCATGCAAGGCAAGGAACTGGCCGGACAGGAGCGCGCCATTGGCGTGGCGGGCTTCAGCCAGGGCTGGCGCGGGGACGGTGAGCGCGAAGCGCTGATGAATCGCATTGATGCCCAGGAGCGTTGCTTTCAAATCTTCACCGAATTCGCCGACGACGCGCACCTTGCGCGCTGGCAACAACTGACCGCGTCACCCCTGACCGCCGAGGTTGAGCGCCTGCGCCGCATCGCCTGCACCCAGCGCCCCGACTTGCCCACCGGCCGCGAACTGGCGCAGCTCTGGTTTGAACAAGCCACTCGCCGTATCGACGCCATGAAAGAGATCGAAGATGCGCTCGAAATCGGCCTGCATGACCTGTGCTGCGCTCGCCTCACGCAGAGTCACGCCCCCCAGGACGAGCCGGCAGAACTGGAGCGCGCCACCGATGACGCCCTGCCGGTCGGTGTGGTACTTGGACGCCCCGTCGATACCGTCGATCCCGAGCTTCTTCTGGACGTCGAGCGTCGTCACATTGAGGGACGCGCCCCGATGGGACGCTCATTGATCGAGCTGGTACAAACCCAGTCCCGTCGCCTGCAAACCATGCAGGATGAACTGAAGGCCGCGCATGAGGCACTGGATGAACGCAAGCTGATCGAACAAGCCAAGGCCTTGCTCATCAAGCATCGTGGTATGAATGAAGACGAAGCGCACCGGCTGCTGCGCAAGACGGCGATGGACCAGGGCAAGCGGCTGATCGAAGTCGCACGTGCCGCCATTGCCATGAGCGAGATGCTTGGCGCCAGGTTCTGAAAGCTTGTTCTGAGAGGCGCGCCGCCTCAACACAGTGCGATCCAACGCACGCTTTCAGGGCAATAGAACAACGCTAAGTCAATGCTGATTAAATCCATCCATGGATTTAATCAGCAAGCCTCGTTGCGGTACACGCCCGCAACGGTCTCCATGAATCAATGACTTACGCCATTGTTCATGCTGGGGCATCCTGCCCCAAGCGGGAAACGCTGAATAAATCAGCGCTTCCCTAACATCCTGCACACCTTGCAGAATGCGGCTTCATCGGCTTGGCATACCTCTTGCATTAACTCAATCAGCGACCAACGTCGGCCGCAATACCCCACGAGCAAAGGCGCTCATACCAACAGGTTTAACCTGAATGGTATGAGCGCCTTTTTTTTTCGCCCTGGATCGACCGCCCCCCACGAGAGAAAAGACCATGAAAACCACACTCAATCCAACCCCATTGACGCGCCGCGACTTTCTTAAGCACAGTCTGGCCGCCGCAAGCGGCGCGGCGCTGTATGCCACCCTGCCCACCGGCATCCGTACCGGTGCCTGGGCTGCGGGCTCCGATGCACCCGAAAAAACCGAACTCAAGGTCGGTTTCATTCCGCTGACCGACTGCGCCAGCGTAGTCATGGCCTCGGTGAAAGAGTTCGACAAGAAATACGGCATCAAGATCATCCCATCCAAAGAAGCCTCCTGGGCCGCGGTGCGCGACAAACTGGTCAACGGAGAACTGGACGCAGCGCATGTGCTGTACGGCCTGGTCTATGGCGTACAGCTCGGCATTGGCGGCACGCAGAAAGATATGTCGGTATTGATGACCCTGAACAACAACGGCCAAGCGCTCACGCTTTCCAATGCCCTGCGCGACAAGGGTGCCACCGATGGTGCAGGTTTGGCCAAACTCATCGCCAGCGAGAAGCGTGAATATACCTTTGCCCAGACCTTCCCCACCGGCACCCACGCCATGTGGTTGTACTACTGGCTGGCGAATTACGGCATCGACCCATTCCAGGACGTAAAGTGCATTACCGTGCCGCCTCCCCAGATGGTCGCCAACATGCGCATCGGCAACATGGACGGCTTCTGCGTGGGCGAGCCGTGGAACGCGCGCGCCATCATGGACAAGATCGGCTTTACTACCGAAACCACGCAAGGCATGTGGAAGGATCACCCGGAAAAAGTGCTCGGCACCACGGCGGATTTCACCAAGAAAAACCCCAATGCCGCACGCGCTCTGACCATGGCCGTGCTGGAAGCATCGCGCTATATCGACGTGATGAGTAACCGCCCGGAAGTGGCCAAAGTCATTGCCGACAAGTCCTATGTCAATACCGCTGTCGATGTCATCGAAGGCCGCATGATGGGCAAATATGACAACGGCTTGGGCAAAACATGGCAGGATCCGAACTACATGAAATTCTTCAACGATGGCGAAGCCAGCTTCCCTTATCTGTCGGATGGCATGTGGTTCAGCACCCAGCACAAGCGCTGGGGCTTGCTCAAAGAGCACCCGGACTACCTCGCCGTCGCGAAGAAAATCAACCAGATCGACCTGTACAAGGAAGCCGCCAGCCAGCTCAAGATCAATATTCCAAGCAGCGCCATGCGCAGCTCGACCTTGTTTGACGGCAAGGTGTGGGACGGCAGTGATCCCAAGGCCTACGCCGACAGTTTCAAAATCAAAGCCTAATGAATTCAAGGAAAGGAGAATCTCATGTCCCCCCAAAAAATTGCACTGGTACGTAACAGCTGGCAGCAGGTGCTTCCGATCAAGGACACAGCGGCGCAGTTGTTCTATGGCCAACTATTCGAGCTTGATCCTTCCCTGCGCAGCATGTTCAAGGGCGACATGACTGAACAGGGTCGCAAGCTGATGGCGATCATCAACACTGCCGTCAACAGCCTGGATGATCTAGCCCCCATTCTAGGGGCGGTCGAAGACATGGGGCGTCGCCATGTCGAATACGGTGTGACGGAAGCACATTACGACACTGTGGGCAGCGCATTGATCTGGACCCTGGAAAAGGGCTTGGGCGAGCAGTTCACTCCGGCGGTTAAGGAGGCATGGGTAGAAACCTACACCACGCTGGCATCCGCCATGAAACAAGCCGCCTACGCCGATAACCTCAAGATCCAGGCCTGATGCGAAATCGACGCAGAAAATAACCACAGAGGACACAGAGCACACAGAGATAGTGTAGCCAGCTCTGTTTAGGGCTTGCACAAAGCTGGATTTAGCTCCCTCGACCCTTTGGTGAGAGGGAGTTAAGACCCATCTCTGTGCCCTCTGTGATCTCTGTGGCAAAACCTGTTTTCACCACCAAGGATTCACCACCATGAGCACGCTCAATCCCGGTGCCGATCGCCTCAAAGCCATCGCCCGTAGTATCACGCCGCCGATGATCGGCCTCGGTCTCTTTATCCTGCTGTGGGCGCTGGTCTCGGCCAACACACCCACCATCCCCACGCCGGGCGTGACATTCACCTCGGCGGTCGAACTGTTTTCCGACCCGTTCTATAACAAAGGCCCGAACGACATGGGCATCGGCTGGAACATTCTGGCCTCGCTGGAGCGTGTCGCCATCGGCTTTGGCCTCGCGGCACTGGTCGGCATTCCGCTCGGTTTCATCATTGGTCGCTTCCGCTTTTTCAACGACATGCTCGCGCCCATTATCAGCCTGCTGCGTCCGGTCTCACCGCTGGCCTGGTTGCCAATCGGCCTGCTGGTGCTGCAAAAAGCCGAACCTGCGGCCATCTGGGTGATTTTCATCTCCAGTATCTGGCCGATGATTATCAACACCGCCGTCGGCGTGACCCGCGTGCCGCAGGACTATATGAACGTCGCCCGCGTGCTCAACCTGTCCGAATGGAAAATCGTCACCCGCATCCTGTTCCCCGCCACCTTGCCGTATGTCATGACCGGCGTGCGCCTTTCCATCGGCGTGGCCTGGTTGGTGATCGTCGCCGCAGAAATGCTCACTGGCGGCATTGGCATCGGCTTCTGGATCTGGGACGAATGGAACAACCTGGACGTCGCTCACATCATCATCGCCATCTTCGTGGTCGGCATTATCGGCCTGCTGCTGGAAGTGCTCCTCACCCAGCTTGCCAAGCGCTTCGATTACGACGCACGCTAAACCTGAGATTCAACCCATGAACGCCTACATTCAACTCGACAACGTCGGTATGCAATTCAACACCAAGCGCGGGCCGTTTATTGCCCTGCGCGACGTGGACTTGCATATCCAAAAAGGCGAATTTGTCAGCATCATCGGCCACTCGGGCTGCGGCAAATCCACCGTACTCAACCTGGTCGCCGGGCTGCTGGATGCCACCACAGGCACCTTGCTTTGCGCCGGACGCGAGATCAAAGGCCCTGGTCCCGACCGTGCCGTGGTGTTCCAAAACCACTCACTTTTGCCTTGGCTAACCTGCACCGGCAACGTATTGCTGGCCGTTGAGCAGGTGTTTGGCAAGAGCGAGAGCAAAACGCAAATGCTCGACCGCGCGCACCGCGCCCTTGAGCTGGTACACCTGACCCACGCCAACGACAAATTTCCGCACGAGATTTCCGGCGGCATGAAACAGCGTGTCGGTATCGCCCGTGCTCTGGCGATGGAGCCGAAGGCCTTGTTGATGGACGAGCCGTTTGGCGCGCTGGACGCACTCACCCGCGCTCACCTGCAAGACGAGCTGATGAGCATCTGCGCCGCCACGCAAAGCACGGTGATTATGGTTACGCATGACGTGGATGAAGCCGTGCTGCTCTCCGACCGCATTGTGATGATGACCAACGGCCCCTCCGCCACCGTGGGCGAGATTCTGCACGTTGATCTGCCGCGCCCGCGTGAGCGTTTGGCACTGGCGGATGACGCAGCCTACAACCACTATCGCCATGAAGTGCTCAAGTTCCTCTACGAAAAACACCACAAGACGGCGGCGTAGGACAAGGCTAATGAACAGGCAGCGATTGGTGGTGATTGGCAATGGCATGGCGGGAATGCGCACAGTAGAAAACCTGCTGCGCCTCGCCCCGGACATGTACAGCATCACGGTGATCGGCAGCGAGCCACACGGCAATTACAACCGCATCCTGCTCTCGCCAGTGCTGGCGGGTGAAAAAAACTTTGCCGACACCCTGCTGCATGATCTGGCTTGGTATGCAGAGAACAATATCTGCCTGCACGCGGGGGTCACGGTGACGCGCATTGAGCGCGAAACCCAGCAGATTTATTGCGACAACGGGCTTGTGCTGGCCTATGACCGCCTGATCCTGTCCACCGGTTCTGCGCCTTTTCTGCCCGCCATGCCGGGGATTGAGCTTCCAGGCGTGCTCGGTTTCCGTGATCTGGATAATGTGGAAACGATGCTTGCAGCAGCGCAGGAATATCGTCATGCAGTGGTGATCGGCGGCGGGATTCTCGGCTTGGAAGCCGCCGATGCGCTCAACCGGCGCGGCATGAATGTCACCGTGGTGCATCGCAATGGCTGGCTGATGGACAAGCAGCTTGATGAAACAGCCGGGCGCATGTTGCAAACGGCGCTGGAGGGGCGCGGGATTCGGTTTGTGATGTCGGCGAAAACACTGCGACTTGAGGGTGAACGGCGTGTGCACGGCGTGCGCGTTGAATTCCCCCTCGGGGCGGTCGTAGGGTGCGTCATACGCACCCATCCAGCTTGTGATGGTGCGTATGACGCACCCTACGAATTACTGATCCCTGCCGATCTCGTCATCATCACCGCCGGCGTGCGTCCGCGTATTGCACTGGCTTGTGAAGCCGGGTTGGCCTGCCGTGCCGGAGTCGTCGTCGATGACACTCTGACCACCTCCGACCCCGCCATTTGCGCGGTGGGCGAATGCATCGAGCACTGCGGCGAAACATTTGGTCTGGTCGCGCCCTTGTGGGAACAGGCCGAGATTCTCGCGCACCGCCTTGCCGGAGATAAGCACGCGCACTACCAAGGCTCACCGCCGCAAACCACGCGTCTCAAAGTCACCAGCATCGAAGTCTTCTCCGCCGGTGACTTCCACGGCGGAGAAGACTGCGAGGTGCTCAAGCTGCACGACCCTATCGACAGCCATTACCGCCGCCTCGTCCTGCGCAATGGCCGTCTGATCGGCGCGGTGCTGTATGGCGACGCGGGCGACGGCGGCTGGTATTTCGACCTGATGCAAAGCGGGCGCGAGCTTAGCGCTGCCCGCTCCACCCTGATTTTTGGCGAGGCATTGTGCCGCCTCGACGAACCCACACCATCCGCCGCAACGACGGCGAGGAGCCATGCCATGAACACTGCCCCCCCCATCCCTACCTTGCTTGTCGTCGGCCACGGCATGGTCGGCCACAGCTTTGTCGAAAGACTGGTCGATCATGGGCTGCATACCAGCCACCGCGTGATTGTGTTTGGCGAAGAGCGCCGCGCCGCCTACGATCGTGTGCACCTGACCGAATACTTCGGCGGCAAAACAGCCGACGAATTAACCATGGTCAGCGACGGATTTTTCGACGAACACGGTATCGAGCTACGCCTGCATTCCCCGATCACCGCCATCGACCGCGCGCGCAAATGCGTCACCGATGCGCATGGCCACGAAACGCCTTACGACCTGCTCGTGCTGGCCACCGGCTCCTATCCCTTCGTACCGCCGATGGAAGGCAGCGAGCGTGAAGCCTGCCTGGTGTATCGCACCATCGAAGACCTGGAAGCCATTACCCACTGGGCAGGGCAATCCAAAATCGGCGCGGTGGTCGGCGGCGGCCTGCTCGGTTTGGAAGCGGCCAACGCCATCAAGCAACTCGGCCTGGACACACACGTCATCCAATTCGGCCCACGCCTGATGTCAGCGCAACTCGACGAAGGCGGCGCGGCGATGCTCAAACGCAAAATCGAGGCGCTGGATATTCGCGTGCATACCGACAAAAACACCGTGCGCATCGAAGCGGGCGAGCATCAACGCCATCGCATGGTGTTCGCCGACGGCGAGACCTTGGAGACCGACCTGATTGTGTTCTCCGCCGGTATCCGCCCGCGCGACCAACTGGCGCGTGATTGTGGGCTGAACGTCGGCCCGCGCGGTGGCATTATGATCGACAACCATTGCCGTACCTCCGACCCTGCCATTTTTGCCATCGGCGAATGCGTATTGTGGAACGGGCAACAATTTGGCCTGGTCGCCCCCGGCTACCAAATGGCGCGGGTGTTGGCTGACGTGCTGATTGGCAAACCCAATGTTTTCACGGGCGCTGACATGAGCACCAAGCTCAAGCTGCTCGGTGTGGACGTCGCCTCGATTGGCGATGCGCACGGCGCGACCCCCGGCAGTTTGGCCTACAGCTATGTCGATGGGCCGAATGGCATTTACAAAAAAATCGTGGTCTGTGCCGAAGCCAAAACCCTGCTCGGCGCGGTGCTGGTGGGCGATGCCAGCGAATACGGCACGCTGCTGCAAATGGAGCTGAACGGCATCAAACTACCGGAGCATCCCGACAGTTTGATTCTGCCCGCCCGCGACGGTGCCGCGCCCAAGGGCTTGGGTATCGCCGCCCTGCCCGCCAGCGCGCAGATCTGCTCCTGCCACAACGTCAGCAAAGGCGACATAACCGCTGCGGTCGAGGGCGGCTGCACCACGGTGGCCGAACTCAAAGCCTGCACCAAAGCCGGCACGGGCTGCGGCGGCTGTGTAGCCTTGGTCAAACAAGTGCTTGATTTTGAACTGGAACAACGTGGCGTCGAAGTCAAAAAAGACATTTGCGAACACTTCGCTCATTCCCGCCAAGAGCTGTACCACTTGGTGCGCGTCGGCGGCATCAAAACCTTTGACGAACTGCTCGCCCAGCACGGTCAAGGCCACGGCTGTGACATTTGCAAACCGCTCACTGCCTCCATCCTCGCCTCGGTATGGAACGAGTATGTGCTCAAGGACGAACACCTCGGCCTGCAAGACACCAACGACCGTTACCTCGCCAACATGAACAAAGACGGCACGTACACCGTCGTACCACGTGTGCCAGGCGGCGAAATCACCGCCGACGGCCTGGTCGCCATCGGCAATGTGGCGAAGAAATACGGCCTGTACTGCAAAATCACCGGCGGCCAACGCATCGACCTGCTCGGTGCGCGCCTGGAGCAATTACCGCTGATCTGGAAAGAGCTGATCGACGCGGGCTTCGAAACCGGTCAAGCCTATGGCAAATCGCTACGCACGGTAAAATCCTGCGTCGGATCGACCTGGTGCCGCTACGGCGTGCAAGACTCCACCAGCCTCGCCATCGAATTGGAAAACCGCTACAAGGGTCTGCGCTCGCCGCACAAAATCAAGTTCGGCGTGTCCGGCTGCACCCGCGAATGCGCCGAAGCACAAAGCAAAGACGTGGGCATTATCGCCACCGACAAGGGCTGGAACTTGTATGTCTGCGGCAATGGCGGCATGAAACCGCGTCATGCCGACCTGTTCGCCTCCGATCTCGACAAAAACACGCTCATTCAGTACATCGACCGCTTCCTCATGTTCTATGTGCAAACCGGCGACCGCCTGCAACGCACCAGCGTTTGGATGAACAACCTCGAAGGTGGCCTCGCCTACCTGCGTGATGTAGTGATGCACGACTCGCTCGGTATCGCGACCGAACTCGAAGCGCAAATGCAGCGTGTGGTGGATACTTTCCAATGCGAATGGAAAACCACGGTCGAAAACCCGGAGCGGGTCAAACTGTTCCGTGCCTTTGTGAATAGCGACGTGCCGGATGAAAATGTGATCTTCGTCGAAGAACGCGGCCAGATTCGTCCGGCCACGTTGGAAGAAAAGGCGCTGCACGCACAGGCAGCTTAAAAAACCGATGTTAGCCACAGAGAACACAGAGGGCACAGAGATGAAATCCGTACTTATCGTGGGGAAGCCCCTCAACGCATTCCAAACTCTGTGTACTCTGTGACCTCTGTGGCAAAAAAATGAGCAAAAAATCATGAACATTACCATCCTGCAGCACATGTCCCACGAAGGCCCCGGCAGCATCGCCGATTGGGCGAGCGAACGCGGTCACACGCAGCGCATTGTCCATCTCTATCAGGGCGACACAGCGCCGCATATCGATGACTTCGACCTGCTGGTCGTCCTGGGCGGCGACATGAGCGTGCACGATCAGGCCGAACACCCCTGGCTGGCTCCCGAACGCACACTCATTCAGAGCGCGCTTACAGCAGGTAAACAGACCGTCGGCATCTGCCTTGGCGCACAGCAGATCGCCTATGCGCTGGGCGCGGCGGTATACCCCAATGACCAGCGCGAAGTCGGCTTCTGGCCGGTACTCAAAACCGCCGAGGTGTTGCCGCTGCCCGACACGCTGGACGTGCTGCACTGGCATGGCGACACCTTCGACCTGCCTGCCGATGCGTGCCTGTTCGCCAGCAGCGAGGGTTGCCGCAACCAGATGTTCCTTGCCGCCAACGGTTTGGCTCTCGGCTTGCAGTGCCATATCGAAACCACGGCGGAGATGGTGGACGGCTTCTGCCACGATGATGCGGCTTACCTCATCCCGCCCCCTGGCCAAGGCCGCTGGATGCAAAGCGCCGAACGGATGCGTGCAGAAACGGCCGCGTATCCCGCCATGCGCAATGCGCTGTTCGCCATGCTGGACACCTTTACCCAACCCAAGTGAGCACCCCATGACCACTGCATCGAATACCGCATCCATGGACTGGATCGACCTCTGCGCCCTGAGCGACTTGCCACCCAACGCTGGCTTGGCGGCCAGACTAGGTGACGCCCAGATCGCCCTGTTTCACCTACCGGACAGCGCAGAAAAAGTCTTCGCCCTCAGCAACCACGACCCCAAAAGCAGTGCCAATGTGCTCGCACGCGGCATTCTCGGCGACCTGCACGGTCAGCGCGTGGTCGCCTCGCCGCTGTACAAGCACCACTACCGCCTGAGCGACGGCCAATGTCTGGAGGATGAAGGCATCAAAGTGCCAGTCTGGCCGGTGAAAATCGACGCTGGACGGGTGCTGGTCAGCCCACAGGCTCAATGAGCTTCAGCGCGAACTGAACACTACGCTCATCTTATGCGCCACCACCCCACCCGCCGTGATGGAAGCCAGCGCCACAAATGAACCTAGCGCCAAACTCGCCAGCCCACTGAAGCCCTGACCGACGGTGCAGCCCATGGCCAGCACGCTGCCCACGCCTGCCAGCACCGCACCGCTCATAGTGATAAGCCACTCGCGCAGATTGCCAAAGGGAATCAGCTTGAATTCGCGCCGAACCATGGCGCTGATCCACGCACCAAACAACACTCCGACCACCGCGACTACGCCAAACGTGATCGTGGTTGCACTCGGATGACCCAAAAAATGCACCACATCGCCCAGCGGCGCGCTGAAGGTAAACGACTGCACGCCCAAACCCTCGGGCGGGGTATCCATCAACTCGGCGGCCTCCTGCGCGGCCTGCCCCAAGCGGCCGCCGGTCAAGGCGTAACCGAGCGCAACCATCAACCCCACCAGACTCGCGCCCAACCACACCCACACGCCCTGGCGAAATTGCAGCCATTGCGCCGCCACCCACCAGAAAGCGACCGCAATCAACACGCCGAGCACCACGCTCATGCCAAGATCACCGCCGAACAGACTGGCCAAATCCTGATGCGCCATGCCAAAGCGCGTTAAATCCAGCGTCAACACCCCGACCCACGGCGCAAACCACTCGGCATACACCGGCGTGCGTGTCATCACATACGCGGTCAACGCCACCACGATCAACACCGGCAAGGATTGCAGATTGCCCTGCCCCAGCTTGACCAGATTGCGCGCGGGGCAACCGCGCATCATCACCATGCCCACGCCGAAGATAAAGCCGCCCAGCATGTAGCGCCCCCAAGCAAACTGCGGACTGCGATACGGTGGCTTGGTGTCACTCAAATCAATACCGGCAAAGGCTTGCAGCAAGGCAGTGAAAAACACCGCTGCACCAATCGCTATCAGATAGGCCGAAACACGGCTGCGCTTGCCGTCGATCACCCACTCACGCAAGCCTCCCGGCAGGCACACGCGCGAAAACTGCGCCGCCGCGCCAAACACGATGGCAATCAGCAACACGCTGCCCAATAAAACCGTAACCGCATCCACCACTATCCACCTCAAACCATTCATAACTGAGGCAAAAGCATAAAGCGCCCAGCCACGCTTGGCTCATTCAAAGTCACGATGCGGGCATACATGGCTCAGGAGTTGGCCGTTTTTGCACTCGCTATGCCGCGTTGCACTCATTTGGTGCGTGAATTTTTAGCCACAGAGGACACAGAGTGCACCGAGGGGTTCTAGCCGGCTGCTGGGACACCACTGTTTCTACGTCAGCTCTGGCTTTAACTCTGGCTTTAGCTCTGGCTTTTTGTTTTTCCTCAGTGAACTCTGTGTCCTCTGTGGCTAATGCTTGGCCACCCGCCATCTGGCATCAAACCTGCTTTAACCCACTCGACTTCTCCAAAGCGGGGGGAGTCTTCTGGAGAGGACAAAGGCGTCCTGTTCCCTGTGCATGTTCAAACAATGCGCCGGGAACAGGGCGCTTTTTTATTGGCTGCGAGAACACGATGAATACGACCCCACACTTGATCCCGGTCATCAGCCCGGCACACACCACCACGGCATTGACCACCTGTCCCTACTGCGGGGTGGGCTGCGGCGTGCAGGCGCGACTCGAAGACGGCAAGCTTGTCAGCGTCAAGGGTGACAAGGCGCATCCGGCCAATCTGGGTCGCCTGTGCGTCAAGGGCGCAAACCTGCACGAAACCGTCGATATGGAAGGCCGCCTGCTCTACCCCGAAATGCACGGCGTGCGCACCGACTGGGACAGCGCGCTCAATGCCGTGGCCGATGGCTTTACGCGCATTATCCGCGAACATGGCGCGCAGGCGGTGGCGTTTTACGTCTCCGGCCAGTTGCTGACCGAGGATTACTACGTCGCCAACAAGCTGATGAAGGGCTATTTCGGCGCGGCCAATATCGACACCAATTCGCGCCTGTGCATGGCTTCCGCCGTGGTCGGCTACAAGCGCGCCTTTGGCATGGATGCCGTGCCCTGCAACTACGAAGACCTCGAAGCCGCCGAGCTGATTGTGCTGGTCGGCTCCAATACCGCCTGGGCGCACCCCGTAACCTATCAGCGCATCGAAGCCAGTAAAAAAGCCCGCCCCTCGATGCGCGTAATGGTCATCGACCCGCGCCGCACCGCCACCTGTGACATTGCCGATCTGCATCTGCCGCTCAAGCCGGGCACGGATGCGGTGTTGTTCAACGGCCTGTTGGCCTGGCTGGCCGCCACCCACGCCATCGACCGCGCCTACATCGACGCGCACACCGAGGGCTTTGCAGCCGCGCTGGAAGCCGCACACGCGTGGACACCCAAGCGCGTGGCCGCAGCCTGCGAACTGCCGCTGGCCGAGGTGTTGTCGTTCTTCAGCCAGTTTGCCGACACCGACAAGGTGGTGACGCTGTACTCGCAGGGCGTAAACCAGTCGGAAAGCGGCGTGGACAAATCCAACGCCATTATCAACTGCCATCTGGCGACCGGGCGCATCGGGCGCGAGGGCACGGGGCCGTTTTCCATCACCGGCCAACCCAACGCCATGGGCGGGCGCGAAGTCGGCGGGCTGGCGAATCAACTCGCCGCGCACATGGATTTTGCGCCGGCAGATGTGGAGCGCGTGCAGCGTTTCTGGAACAGCCCGCTCATCGCCGAGCAGCCCGGCCTCAAGGCAGTCGATCTGTTCAAGGCCATCGGCGCAGGCACGGTCAAGGCGGTGTGGATCATGGCCACCAACCCGCTCGTCTCCATGCCGGATGCCGACGCCGTGCGCAAGGCGCTGGCAGGCTGCGAGCTGGTGGTGGTGTCCGACATCATGCGCGACACCGACACCACCCGGCTTGCCGACATCCTGCTGCCCGCCAGCGGCTGGGGCGAGAAGGACGGCACGGTGACCAACTCCGAGCGCCGCATCTCGCGCCAGCGCGGCATTTTGCCACTCCCCGGCGAAGCGCGGCATGACTGGCAAATCATCACCGACCTCGCGCAGCGCATGGGCTTTGCGCAAGGCTTTCCCTACACCTGCCCGGCGGATATTTTCCGCGAACATGCGGCATTGTCAGGTTTCGAGAACGCCGGACGGCGCGCTTTTGACATTGGCTCAATGGCGAGTATTTCCAACGCTGAATACGACGCGCTGATGCCGATTCAATGGCCGGTTTCACTCCCTCTCCCGCAAGCGGGAGAGGGCTGGGGTGAGGGTGATTTACCCCCGCCCCCCTCGCGGGGGAGGGTTGGGGAGAGGGGGGCGCAGGCCGGCAAAACCGCGCCTTACCCAAATGCTGCATCACCCTCTCCCCTGCCCCTCTCCCCTCAAGGGAGAGGGGAGCGTTCTTGGCAAGGCACACCACGCCTGTTCACTGACGGCCAGTTTTACACCCCAAGTGGCCGCGCCCGCCTCATCCCCATCACCCCGCGCCCACCGGTCAATGCCACCTCCGCACGCTACCCGTTCATTCTTAACACTGGACGAGTGCGCGACCAGTGGCACACCATGACCCGCACCGGAAAAACCGGCAGGCTACTGGCGCATATCGACGAACCGTACTGCGAAATCCACCCCACCGATGCCCAAGGTCTGGGCTTGACCGAGAACGGCCTGACACGCATCAGCTCGCCCACTGGCTGGATGCTGGCGCGCGTCAAAATCAGCGACAGCCAACGCCCAGGCTCGGTGTTTGTACCTATGCACTGGAACAACCAATTTGCGGCGCAGGCGCGCATGGGCAGCCTGATCGCCGCCATCGTCGACCCTCTCTCCGGTCAGCCGGAATCCAAACACAGCCCGGTGCATGTTGAAGCCTGGACACCCGCATGGCAGGCGGTGCTCTTCACCCGCGATGCCGTCGATCTGAGCGGCCTGCCCTACTGGGTCAAGGTGACCGGCCATGGTTTTACACGCTATGAAATCGCCGGACTGGAGGCGCCCGCCGACTGGCGCGACTGGCTGCAAACCCGGCTGAGCGTTGCGGGCATACGTCTGGATGCCGGCGATGCGCACAGCCTGGATTACCACGCGCTCATTTGGCAGCAAGGCCAACCCAGCGCAGCCCTGTACGTTGCGCCATGCCATCCAACCATCGACCGCGAGGCGGTCAGCGACGCTTTTATCACCCCTCCCAGCGACAACGCAGGCCGCCTCGCTCTGTTGGCCGGACGCGCTCCAGCCGGTGGCGCGGATATCGGTCGCATCGTCTGCTCCTGCTTCCGCGTGGGCGAAGTGGCGATCCAGAACGCAATTGCCACAGGTTGCGTCACCGCCGAAGCCTTGGGTGCGCAGCTCAAATGCGGCACGAATTGCGGCTCGTGCATCCCCGAACTCAAGGCGCTTATTCAGACACAACAGCGCGGGGCGGCGGCATGAAAACGCTGTGTGCCACAGAGATCACAGAGGGTTTTGTAGGGTGCGCCGTGCGCACCAGCCCACGCCCAATGGTGCGCACGGCGCACCCTACTCCAAGGTAAACCCATGCAAAACCTCCCCATTTTCATGAACCTGAAAGACCGCCCCGTCCTCGTGGTCGGCGGTGGCACGGTGGCCGCACGCAAGGCGGAGTTGCTGTTATTGGCGGGCGCAAAAGTCACCGTGATCGCCCCGCGTGTGCGCAACGAAATGCAGCGCATGATCGAGGCGGGGCGCGTAACTTGGCGCGAACAAAGCTTCGGGCCGGGCGTGGTGCGCGGCTTCCGTATCGTGATTGCCGCCACCGACAATGATGCGGTTAATCGACTGGTGTTCGAGGAGTGCGAGCGCCACGCCATTCCGGTCAACGTGGCCGACCAGCCCGAGCTGTGCAGCTTTATCCTGCCGTCGATTGTCGAACGCGGCTCGATCACGATTGCCGTGTCCACCGGCGGGCGTTCACCGATTCTGGCGCGCCTGCTTAAGGCGCGGCTGGAAACGCTTATTCCGGCGGGCTTCGGCGTGCTGGCCGACCTGTTGGGTCGCTATCGCAACGCGGTCAAGGCGCGCTTTGCAGAGCTTGATGAGCGCAAGCACTTCTGGGAGCGCATGTTGGACGGCCCACTCGTCAATCTGGCCACCAGCGGACGCATCGTTGAAGCCGAGCAGATACTTGAACGTGCCATCCAAGACAGCGCACCCGCCACCCACGGCGAAGTCTGGCTGATTGGCGCAGGCCCCGGCGACCCCGACCTGCTCACGCTCAAAGCCTTGCGCCTGCTGCAACAGGCCGATGTGGTGGTCTACGACCGCCTCGTGCCGGAAGCGATCATCAACCTTGCCCGTCGCGAAGCCGAGCGTATCGACGTGGGCAAAAGCATGCGCCGACACACCCTGCCGCAAGACGAGATCAATCAATTGCTGGTCGACCTGGCAAAACAAGGCAAGCGCGTCGCACGTCTGAAAGGCGGCGACCCATTCATCTTCGGACGAGGTGGCGAGGAAATGCAAGCCGTGATTGCCGCCGGTTTACCCTGCCTCGCGGTGCCCGGCATTACCGCCGCCGCAGGCTGCGCCGCCTCGGCCGGCATTCCGCTCACCCACCGCGATTGCGCCCAATCGGTACGTTTTGTGACCGGCCATACCCAAAAAGATGACATGGGGCTGGATTGGCGCGCTCTGGTCAGCGAGGGGCAAACGCTGGTGTTTTATATGGGGTTGGCCAATGTCGCGCGGATTTGCGCCTCTCTTCGCGCCCACGGGATGCGCGCCGACATGCCCGCCGCCGTGATTGAGCGCGGCACCCTGCCCGACCAACGCGTATTCAGCGGCACGCTGGCCACCCTGCCCAGCATCGTGCGCGCCGAACAACCGCGCTCGCCCAGCCTGATCGTGGTGGGCGAGGTGGTGGGGCTGCGCGAGCGCTTGGGGTTTATCACTCAACCCACCCACACGGCATCCGCCTTGTTTGAACTTTGCGCGGCGTAGGCGGAATGAATGCTAGCCACGGAAAGTTTTGTAGGGTGCGCCGTGCGCACCAGACACCGCACCCTGCGTGGGCAAAAAGAAAGTTAGCCACAGAGATCACAGAGGGCACGGAGATGAATACAAAATCACGCCCCCTTGTTCATGGGCAGGGTGTTGGAAGGTTGAGACACGGCATAAACCCCATGAAATCCCCACAACCACAGCGCCTCCAACTCTGTGACCTCTGTGGCTAAAAAAACGTCTTCAACAGGAGCCAACCATGCACCCCTTCGCCCCCACCATCCAAATCCTCGGCAAAGGCCGTCACGGCTCGCGCAGTCTGACGCAGGACGAAGCCCGCGTGGCCATGGGCATGATTCTCGACGGCGCAGTAACGCCTGAGCAGATCGGCGCATTCCTGATGCTGATCCGCGTGCGCGAAGAAACGCCCGAGGAAGCGGCGGGCTTTGTGCAAGCAGTGCGCGAGCGGATCGTCTTGCCGGAAAACATGTTCACGCCGACCATTGACCCGCTCATCGATTGGGGTAGCTACGCAGGCAAGCGCCGCCATCTGCCGTGGTTTCTGCTGGCCGCGCGTTTGCTGGCGCAACATGGCCTGCCGGTATTTATGCACGGCGACACCGGCGAAGCGGCGGATCGTCTCTACACGCAAAACGCCCTGGCGGCGCTGGACATGCCCGTGGTGCAATCTTTCAGTGAAGCACACGCGTACCTCGCATCATCCAACTTCGCCTACCTACCCCTGACCGCGTTTGCCCCCGGCATCAAGCGCCTGATCCAGCTACGCGACCTGCTCGGGCTGCGCTCGCCGGTGCACAGCGTAGCGCGCATGCTCAACCCGCTGTCTGCGCCGCTCTCGGTGCATGGCATTTTTCATCGCGGTTACGAGCACATTCACCAACGCGCCGCCTGCCTGCTCGGCGAGCCTGCGGTACTGGTGTTCAAAGGCGAAGGCGGCGAGGCAGAAATCAACCCGGAAATGAGCACCGCGCTGTTTATTAGCCACGCGCAGGAAGGCGGGCAACTCGACTGGACACCGCAACTCGAACGCCGCCAGCTCAAACCCGAACAGCTCGACCCCGACCACCTGCGCGCCGTGTGGAATGGCGAACGCAACGACATCTACGGCGAAGCCGCTGTGATTGCCACCCTCGCCGCCGTGCTGTTCGCCCTCGGACGCGCCCAAGATCAAGCCCAGGCCAGCGCACTCGCGCAAAGCTGGTGGGAGGCTCGATGAGCATCACCGCCGTCATCCTCGCCGGCGGACGCGGCACCCGCATGGGTGGCGTGGAAAAAGGCCTGCTCGACTGGCGCGGCCGTCCGCTGATTGCGCACTTGATCGAGGCGCTCGCCCCGCAAGTCGATCACATCCTTATCAACGCTAATCGCAGCCTGCAGCGCTATGCCAGCTTTGGCCTACCCATCATCTGCGACCATGTTGACTTCGCAGGTCTGGGACCGCTGGCCGGATTACACAGCGCCCTCAGCCACAGCCCCACCCAACTCACCGTCTGCGTGCCCTGCGACATGCCCAGCCTGCCACCTGACCTGGTCCATCGACTCATCAAGGCAAGCGAAACTCGCCCAGACCGTCCGCCGCTCGCCTATGCCATGTCCGCTGGGCGCGCTTATCCCACGCTATGTCTAAGCCATGTAGCGCTACAAGAACCACTCGCAGCCAGCTTGCGCCAAGGCCATTGCGCCGCATGGCGCTGGTTCGTCGAACACGAAGCCTGCGGGGCTGATTTGGGCAACACGCCGCTGGCCAATTTCAATACGCACTCAGCCTTCGCTCTGGCGAAAGTCAAACTCGAATAGATTGTTCCCGCGCTGGAGTGACACTGCCCTTAAATTAAGGATTCTGGTTGGCTGTGATCGTAGGGTGCGCCATGCGCACCTTTGATCCCTACGGTTGCATGGGTTAATCGTGCCAGACCCATAATGCTTTGAAAAACGGCGTGTTACATTGAGGCATACGCCAACAACGCGAGGCCATCATCATGTTTCAACACATGCTAAAGCTCATTTTTCTCATCATCCTCAGTCTCGCCGCCAGCGGTTGCGCCACCGGCCCGGATGTATGGGTGGACTACAATCCGTCCACCCCCTTTGGCCAGTACAAAACCTTCAGCTTCGCGCATCCCCTCGGCACGGACAGCGACGGGTACCAGAGCATCCTGTCGCAGCGCCTGGTGGCCGCCACTCAGCGCGAGCTGGAAGCACGGGGGATGCGCAGGGTCGATGGCATGGCGCAACTGCGTGTGGACTTCAGGGTGATGTGGGTCGAACGCAGCCAGGTCACGCCTTATTTCACGCCCATGATCGGCTACGGATTCGGTCGGGGTTATTACGGCCGCGGTTCCGGATTTTATGGTTCCGGATTTTACGGCGCATGGCCGCTTTACCCCACGCAGGGCGTCGTTAGCACCTATGTGGAAGGCACGCTCAGAATCGACATCACCGACGAAGCGCGCCGTCAGCGCGTGTGGGTCGGGTTAATCAGCGACTTTGCCACCGACATCGGCTCAGATCTGGCACCTTCCGGCGTGGAAGCTGCCGTGGCCGCCGCATTTGCCAAATATCCGCTGCCTGTGCGTGGGTTAGCCAGATAACAATCGGCCACTTAACGCATACAGCACCCTCCAACATGCTTATAATTCCCCACGCCGCGCAGCCCTGCTCGCGGCGTTTGCGTTTCAGGTGCCCACATGCTCGTCATGTCGGGTTAAACGGGAAACAGGTGCGCTCGTTCATACGACCCAAACCTGTGCTGCCCCCGCAACGGTAAGCATTTTGACGGTTCGCCAACACGCCACTGTCCCCACAACGCGGGATGGGAAGGCGGCACAACCTTATATGCCAGCCCGGAGACCGGCCTGAAACTTTTTTCACCAGACATGCGGGTGTGCTTGTCTCTTGATTCAGGTCTTTAATTTACATGAAAAAACTCGCCCTTTGCACGGTACTGTCCGCCGTGTTCGCTCCTGTGTCTCTGTCTGCCGCCGACGCTCTGGATGATTTGGTAGTCACGGCCACCCGTACCAGCCAAAACATCAACGACACCCTGGTCGACACCACTCTTATCACCCGCGCCGAAATCGAGCGCAGCCAGGCACGCGATGTGATGGACTTGATGCAGGGCTTGCCCGGCATCAGCTTCGCCAATAATGGCGGCACGGGACAAGTCACCTCCATGTTCCTGCGCGGCTCGAATTCCGATCATGTGCTGGTGCTGGTGGATGGCATTCGCATGGGTTCCGCCACGGTCGGCAATGTTGCCTGGGAGCAAATCCCGCTGGCGCAAATCGAACGCATTGAAGTCACACGCGGCCCGGCCTCCAGTCTGTACGGCTCGGAAGCCATCGGCGGCGTGGTGCAGATTTTCACCCGTAAGGGCACGCGCAACGGCTTTACGCCTCGCGCCACACTGGGTGGCGGCAGTTATGGCAGCGTCGATGGCTCGGCAGGTTTCGCCGGTGGCAATGGCCAGTTCTGGGGTTCGGGCGAGTTGGCCTACAGCCGCACCGATGGATTCAATGCCTATGAAGGTTCATCCATGTATCAGCCGTATGAGGGTGACAAGGATGGTTCCAGCAACACCTCGGGCTCGCTGCGCGCCGGTGCCAAGCTGGGCGACTGGGGCGAAGCGGGCGTGAACTGGCTGCGGGTCGATGGCAAAAACGACTTTGACGGCAGCTTTGTCAACCAAGCTGATACCCGTCAGGAAGTCTTCGGCGCATCGCTCAATGCCAAGCCGCTGGACAATTTAAACCTGCTGTTCAATGCCGGGCAAAGCCGAGACGAAGCCGACAATTTTCTCAACGGCACATTCCAAACCCGCTTTAACACCACCCGCGACAATGCCTCGCTGCTCGCCAGTTACGCCCTGACCGGCACCCAGAGTCTGACCCTCGGCACCGACTATCTCAAAGACCAGGTAGACAGCACCACCGCCTTCACTGTGGACAGCCGCGACAACACGGGGCTGTTTGCCGAATACCTCGGACGCTACGGCAATCTCAGCACCCAAGTGTCTGCCCGCCACGATGACAACCAACAATTTGGCGGTCACAACACCTGGACAGCGGGAGCAGGCTACCGTTTTGCGCCGGAACTGCGCCTGAGCGCACTTGCAGGTACGGCCTTCAAGGCACCCAGCTTTAACCAGCTCTACTACCCCGGTTTTGGCAATGCCAACCTCAAACCTGAAGAGTCCACCTCGTATGAAATAGGTCTGGATGGGCGCGTCAGCGGCGTGAACTGGCAAACACGCCTGTTCCAGAATGACGTGGACAACCTGATCGTCACCGCGCGCCAACCCAATGGCACCTACCTGCCGTCCAACCTGAATGAAGCACGCATCACCGGCCTTGAAGCCAGCCTGTCCACCCGCGTGGATGAGATCGACCTGCGCGCCAGTTACACCTGGCTCGACCCGGTGCAAGTGGGGGGCAGCAACGACGGCAAGTTGTTGCCACGCCGTGCGCAAAACGTACTGCGTCTGGATGCTGACCAAAACCTGGGCGCGTTCCGCCTGGGTGCGACCATGAACGTCGTCAGCGGGCGTTACGAAGATGTCGCCAACACCGTGCGCATGGGCGGCTACACCACCGTGGATTTGCGCGGCGAATACCTTATCAATCCCGAATGGCGTATCCAGGCGCGCATCGTCAACCTGTTCGACAAGGATTACGAAACGGCCTATCTCTACAACCAGACTGGACGAGCTGGCTATATCACCTTGCGCTATGGGCTTTAATCCATAAGTCATGGGCTGCGCTGCGAAGTGCAGCCTGTTGACTGGGGTTCAGCTTGAACAGAGATATTCAACTTTTCCGAGCCAGATCCATTTTGAGCAAAACATTGCAAAAGGCAACGAAGTCTGCGAGCTTTTTAAAAGGATCGGGGCGTATCCGCCTGATTATTCGCCAAACATCTCTATTGGAGTCATCGTCATGAATCGACACCGCATTTTCACAACCCTCGCCGCAACGATGCTTTCTCTTGGCATCATCTCTTCGGCCCAAGCCTGTACGCGTGCCGTCTATCACGGTGAAAACCAGCTTTACATGACAGGACGATCAATGGACTGGCGCGATCCGATTCCTGCTGACATGTGGATATTCCCTCGCGGCATGAAACACAATGGGGGCGCGGGTAAAAACTCCGTCGAGTGGACGTCCAAATACGGCAGCCTATTGGTCACATCATTCGGGATTGCCGCAAGCGATGGCATGAACGAAAAAGGTCTGGTTGCCAACATGCTCTGGTTAGCCGCAAGCCAATATCCCGATATGCGCGATCAGAAAAACACCCTTAGCATTTCTGCTTGGGCGCAATATTTTCTTGATAATTTCGCAACCGTCGATGAAGCCGTTAAAGCCATGCAAAATGCGCCGCTTGCCATCGTATCCGATACGATTCCAGGCACAGACCGCTACACCACCCTGCATTTATCCATTTCCGATGCCACGGGTGATAGCGCCATATTTGAATACATCAATGGAAAACTCGACATTCACCACAGTCGCGACTTTCAGGTCATGACCAATGACCCAAGCTACGACGAGCAGCTCGCGATTCAGCGCTACTGGGCCGGTATCGGCGGAACCACCTTTCTCCCCGGCAGCAATCACTCACCTGACCGCTTTGCCCGCGCTGAGTTTTATATCAACGCCATCCCCAACACAAGCGATACCAACCTTGGTGCGGCCTCCGTCATGAGCGTGATGCGCAATGTTTCCGTTCCCCTCGGCATTACCACACCAGGGCAACCCAATATCTCCAGTACACGCTGGCGGGTCGTCGCTGACCAAAAAAACCTGCGTTACTTCTACGAGTCCACTTTAACGCCCAACACGTTCTGGGTTGATCTAAATAAATTCGACTTTTCGGCGGATAAGCCCGTCTTCAAGCTTGCACTAGCCAATCAAGAAATCTACTCCGGTGAAGCCAGCAAACACTTTCAACCTGCCCGTCCTTTTGAGTTTTTGCACGCGAATTAGGGACGCTCTGATTCAATCAAAGCCTCCCGCCCTAGGCATGGATGCCCCATTGCCTTCAATGACGCGATTTATTGAGGGCGCGTGAAAGCTCGTGCTCATACCGGGCTATGCCCTCCCAGCAACCCAGAGCTGCAATATGAACACCAACGATGAGCTCAACGCTCGCCACAAGGCGCGCATGGAACGCAAAAAAGCCTTGATCGATGCGAATATCGCCCGTAACGACAAGGAATGCGGCCTGCTGCTGGTGCTTACCGGCAATGGCAAAGGAAAATCCTCCTCCGCCTTTGGCATGGTGGCGCGTGCCCTTGGTCACGGCATGAAGGTTGGCGTATGCCAATTTATCAAAAGCCGCACCGATACCGGCGAAGAGGCCTTCTTCGGCCAACATCCGCAATGCGAGTGGCATGTGCTGGGCGACGGCTTCACCTGGGATACCCAGGATCGCAACGCGGACATCGCCACCGCCGAACGCGGCTGGGCGGTGGCTGAGCGCATGTTGGCCGACCCGTCGTTTCAGCTCGTGGTGTTGGATGAGCTGACCTATTTATTGAGCTACCACTACCTCGACCACGAGCATGTGCTGGATGCGCTCAGCCACCGCCCCGCCATGCAGCATGTGGTGGTGACAGGGCGCGCCGCGATTGAACCCTTGCTCGATTTGGCCGATACCGTGACCGAGATGCTGGATGTGAAACACGCCTTTCAGGCAGGCATCAAGGCGCAGCCGGGCGTTGATCTCTGAAAAGCGGGTTCAACATGCTACACCGGCTTGTCATCCTATTTGCCATTCTGGTCGGCTTCACCCAAGTGCAGGCCGAGCCACTGTGCGTCAAAAACCTGGATGGCTCGCCGTTTTGCCTCAGCCAACCCGCGCAACGTATCGTCAGCCTCGCACCGCATTTAACTGAAATGGTGTTTGCCGTCGGCGCGGGGGCACAACTGGTCGGCGTGGTCGATCACAGTGATTTCCCGCCCGCGGCTCGCACCCTGCCCCATCTTGGCAGCTATCATCAGCCCGATATGGAGAAACTGCTCAGCCTCAAGCCCGATTTGGTTCTGGCATGGCACAGCGGTGCCTCGCCCGCCGTGCTCGACACCCTGCACCGCTTAGGTCTGAGGGTTTGGGTCAGCCGCGGCGAACATATTGCCGACATCCCGCTGGAACTACGCGGCATCGGCATTCTCAGTGGCCACAGCACACAAAGTACGCAAGCCGCCGATGATTTCGAGCGCGAGCTGCATCAACTCACCCAACAGTACGCTCATGCCCGCCCGGTACGCGGCTTTTATCAAATCTGGGCACAGCCACTGGTCACCGTAAGCGACGGGCATTTTATTGCCGAAGCCATGCGATATTGCGGCATCCAGAACATCGTCGGCACAACCAGCAACCTATCCCCCACCTGGAGCGAAGAAGCTGTGCTGCGCGCCCGCCCCGAGCTGATTCTGACCTCGCCACCTGCACGTGACTTTGAGCGCTGGACGCGCTGGCCCGAACTGCCTGCGGTCAAAAACAACGCGCTCATCATCCTACCGCCAGACGTGCTCATGCGTCCGACACCGCGCATGATCGAGGGTATTCGCGCCATGTGTGTAGCGGCGGATCAAGTACGCGCCCAGCACAGCGAATAAGCCTATATTCCGTCATGTTGACGCAATACCAACGCCCGACTATACGAAGCCTTACCCTTCTTCCGAGCACGCCTTCATGCAAAATCTTGCCCTGCGCCTTGTGTTCAGCTTTCTGCTCCTGTTTAGCCTAAATTCACCAAGCTTTGCCGCTTCAACGCCCGACTTGCGGATCAGTGTCGATCAACTTGCCGATCTCATGGCCAAAACCAATGTGTTTGCCAATGTATTTGTGATTGATGCCCGCCCTGCCGATGAATACAAACAAGGCCATATTCCCAACGCACGCAACCTGCCGTTCAAAAGCACGTTCCAGGATCTTTCCAGAAGTGGTCTCGTGATCGCCTCCGAGCGTGCCAAAGTCATTTTTCAAAGCATCGGGTTGAAGAATGATGATCTGGTGGTGGTGTATGACGGCAGCAATATGGTGCAAGCCGCGCGCGTATTCTGGATGCTGGAAATGAACGGACATGCCAAAGTCCGTCTGCTCGATGGCGGCCTGTCTGCATGGACGTCTGGCGGACAGCCCCTGACTACAGTCGTCCCGCCGCTCAGCATCAGCGACTACCGCACCACGACGAATCGCAACGCCGTTAAAACCTGGGTTGATGTGCAGGAGGCTATTGATAACCCCAAAAAATTCACCCTGATTGATGCGCGTGATGGCGAACATTTTGTAGGCTTAAAATCCGAAGCTTATCGCTCAGGCCACATCCCGACGGCGCGCAATGTTCCGGTCAATAAAAACCTGACCGCTGACGGTTATTTGCGTCCACGCGCCGAGCTGCGAGCCCTCTATGGCACGTTACCCGAAAACGGCGAAGTGCTTGTGTACTGCTCCAAAGGACTGGCTTCGTCCCTTGAGTATTTTGTTTTGCGCGACATTGGCATCAAGGTCGGCAACTACGAAAGCTCATGGATGGAGTGGGGCAACAAGCTCAATCTGCCTATCGTCCCTGCCAACGCGACGACTACGGCGCAATAGCGTAGAACCTGTTTTATGATCTTTATCGGCGTGCGCTGGATGGCGTTAAACAGGCTATTGGCTCCATCTCCCCTCGCGGGAGAGGGTTGGGGAGAGGGGGCTACAGCCTCACACATGGCACAAGCTCTGCCTGTGTCACCCCTCCCCCGCCAAGGGGCGGGAGTAAAACACCCTCGTTGAGATCGCAGACAGATTTGATAACCCAGCCCGCGCAAGGTTTGCTACCCGCGCGGGTTTTCTTTTGGGGCAGCTCTGCGCGCAGGTACACTGCGCACATGACTTCCCTTCGTCCCTCCGCCCTCTGGCTGGCTTTACTCTGCATCGCCAGCTTGCTGGTTTTGCTTGCCAATCTTGCCTTGGGCAGCAATGACTGGGTGTGGCCGTTATTTGCTACGGACGATGCGGCATGGCTGATGCAAAAAACCATCATCATGGAGCTACGCCTGCCGCGCGTGCTCGCAGCCTTTGCCGCAGGCGGTTTGCTGGCCTTGGCAGGCACACTGATCCAGGTGCTTACCCGTAACCCGCTGGCCGACCCGTACATTTTGGGCATTTCCGGTGGCGCGGCGGTGGGGGCTTTGCTCGCCATCCTGCTCGGTCTGCCGCTGTTGATGCAGCACCTTGGCGCGGCCAGTGGCGCGTTCGCAGCCCTGTTGCTGGTGATTGCTCTCGCGCGCGGCGAGGGTGCATGGACACGCCAACGCTTGCTGCTCACTGGCGTGGTGCTCGCCTCTGCTCTCGGCGCGGTGATTACCTTGCTGCTCGCCCTCGCGCCGGAAACTTCGCTGCGCGGCATGCTGTTCTGGTTGATGGGCGATTTATCCGGCGCACCCGCCCCGTGGTTAGCGCTGATTGGCTTAGGCGTATTGACCTTGCTGACCCTGCCCTGGGCGCGCGATTTGAACATCCTCACCCGTGGCGAGGCCAGCGCGGCCTCCCTGGGGGTCGCAGTACGTGAACTGCGCTGGGGCGCGTATGTGCTGGCCGCCATGGCCACCGCTCTCGCCGTGATTACAGCAGGCAGTATCGGCTTTGTTGGTTTGCTGGCACCGCACCTCGCCCGCCTGCTGGTCGGCGCCGATCATCGCTTTGCCTTACCCAGCGCCATTTTGCTTGGCGGCAGTCTGGTCATGCTGGCTGATTTATTGGCGCGCACCTTAATTGCGCCACAACAACTCCCAGCGGGTGCGCTGATCGCCCTGATCGGCGCGCCACTGTTTCTTGCCTTGCTATATCGCGAGGGTAAAGCATGAGTGCGCCGCTGCTGCAGGTGGAGGATTTGACGCTCAAACAGGGCGGGCAGAGCCTGATCGACAAACTCAGCTTCAACATCAACGTAGGCGAATGCTGGGCATTATTGGGACGCAACGGCGCAGGCAAAACCACCCTTTTGCACACCCTCGCCGGGGTACGCTCCGCACCCCGCGATGAACACCAAGGGCAGATTGAACTGCTCGGCCAGCCGCTCACGCACTGGCCTCCACGCCAACGCGCGCGCCGCGTCGGTCTTTTGACCCAAGACCCCAGCGAAGGCTTTGAAGCCAGTGTATTCGAAGCGGCGCAATCCGGACGCCATCCCTATATTGAACCTTGGTCGGATGGTACAGCGGATGATGAGGAGATCGTGCAGCACGCCTTGGCAACCTGCGGACTGAACGGCTTTGCAACACGCCGCATCAACAGCCTGTCCGGTGGCGAGCGGCGGCGCTTGGGCATTGCCACCCTGCTGGCACAAAACCCGCCACTGATGCTGCTGGATGAACCGCTCAACCATCTCGATCTGCCGTGGCAATGGTGCATCCTGCGCCAGTTACGCGCACTGGCTGAACAAAGCCACGGCCTGTTCATAAGCCTGCACGACCCGAATATGGCGCGGCAAGGCTGCACCCATGCCCTGCTGATCCTGAACCACGGCACCTGGCTGGCGGGGCGCGTGGAAGACATTCTTACGCGCACGCATCTGGAAGCGCTGTATGGCCTCAAACTGCGCCAACTGGAAGATGATCGCGGCGCCTGGTTTGTCCCGGATATCCGCGCAGACATGCAGAGCCCGCACGCCCCCCTGTGAAGCGTGCCCATACTGTGGCTAAATACACCCCATTCCTAGTCAACGCGAGATTCACCGCATGAGCCATAGCAACCACGCCCGCCTTATCATTCTCGGCTCCGGCCCTGCCGGTTACACCGCTGCCGTGTACGCCGCGCGCGCCAATCTTGCGCCGCTGCTGATTACCGGGATGCAGATGGGTGGACAGCTCACCACCACGACCGAAGTCGATAACTGGCCGGGTGATGTGCATGGACTGACCGGCCCGGCACTGATGGAGCGGATGCAGCAACATGCCGAACGCTTTGGCACCTGCATCAAGTTTGACCATATCAATAGTGTTGATTTGTCCAAACGCCCCTTCACGCTCAAGGGCGATTCGGCCACCTACTCCTGCGATGCGCTGATTATCGCCACCGGCGCGAGTGCCAAATACCTTGGCATGGATTCCGAAGAGGCCTTCAAGGGACGCGGCGTGTCTGCCTGCGCTACTTGCGATGGATTCTTCTATCGCGGTCAGGACGTATGCGTGATCGGCGGCGGCAACACGGCGGTGGAAGAAGCGTTGTACCTGGCCAATATCGCGCGCCATGTGCACGTCATCCACCGCCGTGACGGCTTCCGCTCAGAGAAGATTCTCTCCGACCGCCTGCTGGCCAGAGCCAAGGACGGCAACGTCACCATCCACTTCCACTGCGCGACCGATGAAATTCTCGGTGACGCGACCGGCGTGACCGGCATCCGCATCCGCAACGTCAACGACGACAGCATCACCGAAATCCCGCTTACCGGCGTGTTTGTGGCCATCGGTCACACGCCGAACAGCGGCATCTTCGACGGCCAGCTGGCGATGAAGGACGGCTACATCAAAGTCCACAGCGGCAGCGAGGGCAACGCCACCCAGACCAGCGTCAAAGGCGTGTTCGCCGCTGGCGATGTGGCAGACCACATCTACCGCCAAGCGATTACCTCGGCGGGCAGCGGCTGCATGGCGGCACTGGATGCCGAACGCTTCCTCGACGGCAATTAAGCTTTGGACATCGGCGCAGCACTGACCATTGCCCTGCTTGCCGCCCTGCTAGGGCAGGTGTGGGCGGCGCAGGTGCGCCTTGCGCGCCAGTTGCGCTGGCTGAGCGCGGTGTTGCTGCTGAACGCCATGACCCTGCCCGCTGCCATGCTGCTGTTTGGCGATAGCCATACCGCCTTGGGTATGGCGGCCGGGTTTGGCGCCATTCTGGTGGCCAGCGCCTCGGGCATGGGCGCGCTGATCTGGCTGTATCGCATTGAAAAGCTAGGCCAATCCAAAGCCATGAATCCCGCCAAACAGAGCGCAGGCAACACGCCCATTGAATTACCCCAGGCCGAATCAGCTATGCCCGAACCACCGCTGGCTGAATCATCTTTGGCCGCATCACATCAGGCACCGGGTCAACATGGATGACATGAACCTTGGCCTCGCCATCGCAGGGGTTTTGATGCTGATCGGGCTGCAACGCATGCACTCGGGGCATGCTGCCTTTCCGTGGTTTGCGACAGGTTTCGGCGCCGCCATCCTCGTACCCCTCCTGCTCGGGGGCGGGGACAACCAGATTCTGATGCTGAGCGCGCTTGCGCTGGGTTTAGGACTGGCCATCATTCTCGGTCTGATCTCCAACCTCACTCACCTTCCGGCGCGCCTGGCGCTGCTGCATGGTCTGGCGGGTGCAGCCACGGCGCTGGTCGCAAGCCAGGCCATGCTGGAGCAGTTATTGGAGCCGGGCTTGACCTTGGGTCTGGCGATGTTAAGCCTGTTGCTGGGGGCTTTTTCGGCCGCTGGCGCGGCGGTCGCGCATCTGCGCCTGAGTCATCTTTTGCCGCGCGTGCTGCGCCATGCTTCACAATCATGGATCGGCGTGGTTTTGCTGCTATGCACCTTGGTGCTGGGCGGCGTGCTCGCCACGGGCATCAAGGATCAACTCTTCTGGCAAATGGGTTTTTTCATGCTCGCGCTGCTCTCCGGCATCGTCTTCAGTCTGCCGCTGGCCGAACGCGAAGCGCCGCTGGCGGCCGCATGGCTGGGGGTATTGACGGGTTTGAGCATGGCTCTGCTGGGGGTGGCGCTGGGGCTGGCGCCGCTTTTGGCTTCCGGCGTACTGTCCGCCACACTGACCTTGATTCTGAGTTCGGAGTTGGGGCGGCAGGTGAATATGCCGCTGTCCAGACTGTTGTGGGGGGCACGCACGCCCCCTCATCAAGCCGCCACCGAATCTGCTTCCCCCAAGCAGCAAATGACCGTGGACGAACTGGCGCTAGAGCTTGAACAGGCCCCCGAGGTGCTGCTCATTCCGGGCTTTGGCTGCATTGCTGCAGAGGGCTGCGCTGAGCTGGTGCGGCTAGCCGATCAGCTCAGTCAACGCGGCACGCCGGTGCGCCTGCTGGCGCATCCACTGGCCGGACGCTTGCCGGGACAGCTTGCCTTGTTGCTGCGTGAAGCGGGTGCGCAGGAGTCCATGTTGGTCGAGCATTGGAGTGCTGCGCAACCGATTCCGGCGCTGACGCTGAGCATTGGCGCGCACGACTTGATTAACCCACAACGCGCCAGCAGCGGCATTCCCAATCTGAGCCTGAGCGCCCTGGATGCGAACACAAAAGTGGTGCTTATGCTCACGCACGCGCAGGGCTTCAGCGGCGCGGACAACCCGTTGCTAAGTGATGCGCATGTGCATGTACTGCAAGCTGACGCGCGTAGCGGGCTGGCTCAACTCAATCAAAGACTGGCGCAACACGCGACCTCAGATCAGCTTGGATTTACGCCTGAAACGGCGCATGGCTGATCTCATCCAGCGACAGGAAAAACGCCGGTACATAGCGCTGCATAAAGACCTGCACGGCGGGCAATTCAGCGGCTAAAAGCTCAATCTTGGCCAACAAGGCCCTCTCCGCGTGAATGAACTCGCGGTTACCCGCACCCGCCTCTTCCACGCATTTCAGATAACCCGCAAGGCTGTCCGCCGCTTTCACCAGGCGCTGTTCGCTTTCTTCCATCAAGCGGCTATCCAGCAAGGGCGCGTAGTCCTCGCGCAAATCCTCAGGCAAAAGCTCTAGCAAACGCTGTTCAGCCTGCTGCTCCAAAGCCTTGTAAGCCGCACGCACCGCCTCATTGCCGTACTTGACCGGCGTCGGCAGATCACCGGTCAAAATCTCGCTGGCATCATGAAACATGCCGAGCAAGGCAATGCGCTCTGCGTTCAACTCACCCCCGAACTCACGGTTGCTAATCAGCGCCAACGCATGCGCAATCACCGCCACTTGCAAGCTGTGCTCCTGCACGTTTTCCGCACGTGTATTGCGCATCAGACCCCAGCGCTGGATGAGGCGCATCCGCGAGAGCATGGCAAAAAACGGACTGGTCTCGCGCATTCCATCGAACCTCAAAAACGCTGCGCAATCCAGCGTCGCTGGATCATGCTCGCTTCGTCATCGTACTTGTGTTTCATCTCACGCGCGGGAAGTTTGACCGTTTCACGCGGCACATGTTCGTAGGGAATGTGCTCTAAAAGATGAGTAATCAGATTCAAACGTGCGCGTTTCTTGTCATCGGAGCGCACGATATTCCACGGTGCGAAATCGGTATCGGTGGCATCCAGCATCTGGTCGCGGGCGCGCGAGTAGTCGTACCAGCGCTGGCGTGAGGGCAGATCCATCGGCGAGAGTTTCCATTGACGCACCGGGTCTTCGATGCGCGCACGGAAGCGGCGCTCCTGCTCTTCATCGCCTACTTCCAGCCAGTATTTGAGAAAAATAATGCCGTTATCCACAATGATGCCTTTCTCGAACAGCGGGCACATTTCCAGAAACTTGGCGTGCTGCTCCTCGCTGCAAAAACCCATTACATGCTCCACGCCCGCACGGTTGTACCAACTACGGTCGTAAATCACCACTTCGCCCGCAGCAGGAAAATGCGCCACATAGCGCTGCATGTAAATCTGGCTTTTCTCGCGCTCGGTCGGCGCAGGCAGAGCCACCACCCGGAACACGCGCGGACTGACCTTTTCGGTAATCGCACGAATCGTTCCGCCCTTGCCCGCCGCATCGCGACCTTCAAACACGATAATCACGCGCTGCCCGGTTTTCACCACCCAGTCCTGCACGGCGCACAGTTCAGCCTGAAGTTTGCGCAGCTCTTTTTCATAGTCCTTGCGCTTGAGTTTGACCGGGACTTCGCTGGCGAGTTGTTCTGATTTTTTTCCCATGATGTTCACCTTTTTTGTTTTTTTAATGACCGGAACCCATGCACGTAAGCCTTGCGGCAGGCGGGACGGATCACGGGGAGGCGGGAGACTCTTCTTTCCTGGCCATAACAGCCTCAGAGCTTGCGGGCAGCGTGACAAAACTGCCTCCCAATGCAAGATGCAAATTCACACGCTGGGCAAGGTACTCGCTCTGCACCTGCAGCAAGGAAAGACGCGCGCTTTCCACGCTTAACTGTTCTTTCAGCACGCTGCGCTTATCAACCCGACCCACCTGGTACTGCACCGCCGACAAGTCCGCCGAGCGCTGCCGATCACTCATCACCTGCTGAAGAATTACCTGCCGTTCGCGCAGTGCGGTTTCACCCGCCAGCGCTTGTTCCACTTCATTAAATGCACGCAAGCCCACCACGGCGTAATTCGCCACGGCCTCTTTCTGCTGCGCATTGCGAATTTCGACCTGAGCCTCCAGCGCGCCCGCATTAAACAGCGGCCACAACAGGCTACCGCCAAGGCCGCCTATCGGATTGCTATTGCTTTTCAGCATAATCAAATCGCTGGACACCGCTCCAAAAGTCGCGGTCAGGCTGAGCGTCGGCAAACGTGCCGCACGCGCCTCCTCGGTTTGATTAAAGGCAGCTGCCACCCGACGCTCCGCCGCGACCACATCGGGACGGCGCTCCAGCAACTCCGAGGGCAGCCCCGCCGGTGCGGGTGCTGGCATGGCGGGGAAATGGCTGGCGGTCAAAATCTCCGCCGCCGGATAACGTCCGAGCAAAATTTCGAGCGCACGCAAGGCTTGCGTACGTGCGAACTGCACTTCGCGCAACGCATCGCGGTACTCGCCCAGCGTGGCCTGCGCCTTGACCACATCCTGTTCACTGCCCGTGCCTATGTCCTTGCGCTTCTGGCTCAGGCTCACGATTTGCTCTGCCGCTTGCGCCATCGCTGTAAGCACAGCTTCCTGTTGGGCGCTGGCAATGGTGAGCAACCAGCTGCGTATCACCATCGCCGCCAGCGACTGCTGGGCATAGGCATAATCCAGTTGCGCCGAGGCATAGGTATCTGCAGCGGCATGCGCACCGTAACGCTGGCGCCCCCACACATCCAGCTCCCACGACGCGGCGAGCACCGCCGTGTTCATGCCATCGCCCCCGCCCCATTTGCCGCCGCCCTTGGCTGCGCCCGTGAGGCTCGGCCATAAGTCCGCGCCCGCAATCGTCACATAGCCCGCAGCCTGTTCCACCCGCGCCGCTGCTGCACGCAGATCGGCGTTGTAAATCAAGGCTTCATGCACCAGGGCTTCCAGCGCAGGCTGACTGAACGACCCGAAGCCCGCGCTCAGCACCTCACCCGCCTGCGCCGGTGCTTTCCATTGCTGCGGCAGATGCAGATTGGGCAGGGCATCCTGGCGTAGTTGTGCGCTATCCGGCGGGGTGTGCAGGCCACAGCCCGCCAGCAGACCGATGACCGCCGCGAATACGCCATTGGATAAAGGCTTGAGACTTGCCATCAGTGCAACTTGGGAATGATGTAATTGGTGTACGAGCCCACGCGCAAAATCACCATGCGCAGAATATGGATCGCGCCAAGGTGTTGGGTGTAAATCGCCGCATCACCCGCCGCACCGGCGGCCAGGAACTCGTTTTGATACTTGGGATCAACATCCAGCTTGACCGCAAAACGTCCGGGCGGCATCGGCGTCGCTCCGGTTTGCGGGAGCACCCCCGCCACGGGCAACTGACCTTGACCCTGCCCCCAGACGATCGAATTCACATGCGCTTTGATAATCGAACCGGGATTGGTGCTCAGGGCGATTTCGGCGGCATCTCCCGGCTGCACCTGATGGATTTCGTTCTGCTGGAAAAGCGCAATGACCTGGTAATTGTGCTCTTCCACGAAGGTCATGGCCGGTGCCAGCGGCACAGCCACCACCATCGAACCTGGACGAAGTTGCAGATTCATCACCCAACCATCCGCCGGGGCATAGGTCACGGTTTGGCTCAGCTCCCAACGTGCATTATCCAACTCGGCCTGCGTCGCCATGATCTGCGCCTGTGCGGTCGCCACCCGCGCCTTGGCGGTCGCCACGGCAGCTTGATCGTCACCCGAGGTGGCCGACAACTTCAACTTGGCTTGCGTCTCTGAAGCCTGAGCTGCCGCAATCTGCCCATCGTATTGACGTACATTGGCCTCCCACTGTTCCAGCGAGAAGCGCTCATCTGCGCCCGCTGCCACCAGTTTGCGGTATTGCTCGACACGTTTGCGTGCCAACTCAAGCTGAGCGCGCAGCGCGCTAATCTGACCCGCCGCCGCTTTCACCGACTCACGCATTTCGCCCACGCTGGCCTCGGCCTGACTCAAGCCCGCCAGCGCCTCATTCAGCGCCGCCTGATTGGCCGCCTGCTTGCCTTCGAGCTGATTGAGCGCGTTTTGATAGGGTGTGGGATCAATCCTGAACAGCACCGCGCCCTTCTGCACATAATCATTCCCGCTCACCGGCACTTCAATCACCCGGCCGCGCACCTGGGGCACAATCTGCACCACATACTTAATCACCCGCACATCCGGCGACGAGGGCGCAACCACGTTCAAGGTCAAAATCAGCGCGGTAATCCCCACAATCGGAATAATGACCACAATCACCTGCGATTTTGTATTCCAGGGTAACCATTTGAATTTGATAAAAATCAGCCAGACAAAGAAGGAATAAATCCCGATCAGAATCGCTTCCATCAGCGGGCGCCCTCAGCAACAGATTCAGCGTCCACATTTGTAGATTGCGCGGCTTCGACGGGCGCATCCGTCTTCCTGGCGGGTTGACCCTCCAGCGCAATCAGTTGATCACGCACCACCCGCAACTCTGGGGTGATATGCCCGGAGGTCTGCAAATGATCCAGCTCCTCGCGTAAATGGCGAATTTCGGCGAGAGTCATTTCGTCATTCATGGCGCGTTCACCCGCTTCCTTGAAATAGTCCGGGTGCTTTTCCGTGCCATAGGCCATCTTGTAAGTCACCGGCTTGGTGTAAGCCCACAGCCAGGCAAACGGCCACAACATGCCGCCAAACACCAAGGAAAGCAGACACAAGGATTTAATGGCTTCTTTTTGTGGATGATGGCGCTTCTCGGCAATTTTCTCCGGCAGAATGTGAATCAGCCAGAATAGCCAGATGGCACCGATCGGCATGGCGACAAGAATAAATATCGCCAAACCATTGGCCACGGCATCCAGGGTTTCACCATGAAACATGGAGGCATTCGCCGTCGATGACAGCAGCATCAGGAGCGCGAACATCGCTATCCAGGGGGTTTTTATATTCACAAAACTCACTCACTGTGCGCCGGGTTTAAATACATGCCGACAAGTCTAGCGCAATAGTATCCACGGCTACCCGATCATATTTTTTTTACCCCTAATCATGATGTTTTGGGCGTAAAGTCGAGAAAATACGGGTTTACTGCAAAACCCGCGTTCAAAGCCATCGCCGAGAAAAACGTTCCATGGATACTGCACGCCCAGCGCATGCCCGCCTGATGGCCGACCTGCTCCCCGGCCTGACCACGGCGGCTGTCGTGGTACCCAAGGCGCTGGCGTATGCCACCATTGCCCAGCTCCCTGTGCAGGCCGGTCTGTTCGCGGCTTTGGTGCCCATGGCCATTTACGCCGTCCTTGGCAGTTCGCGCGTGCTCAGCGTGAGCACCACCACGCCGATCGCCATCCTCTGTGCGGTGGCAATCGGCGAAGCCTTGCGCAACGACCCCAGCCTGAACCCGCTCGTGGCCGCCGCCACCCTCTCCCTGCTGGTGGGCGTCATGCTGTTGGGCGCGCGCGTGTTGCGCATGGGCTTTTTGGCCAATTTTATTTCCGAACCGGTACTCACCGGCTTCAAGGCCGGCGTGGGTCTGGTCATCGTGGTCGATCAACTGCCCAAACTTTTGGGGATACACATTCACAAGGAAGGCTTTTTCCGCGATCTCGCCTCGCTCGTGAGCCACGTCCCGGAGCTATCCTGGCCGACGCTCAGCGTCGCCGTCGCGACTTTGGCGGTCATTTTTTTGGCCAAGCGCTTCTTACCCAAGTCGCCCGCGCCGCTGCTTGCGGTGGCGGCGGGGATCGCCGCCTCCGCCATCCTGGGGCTGGAAGGTTTGGGCGTGAGCGTGGTCGGCACGATTCAGGGCGGCTTCCCCAGTCTGGTGCTGCCCCAACCTTCGTTATTTGAAGCCATGTGGCCGGCCGCCGCAGGCATTGCGCTGATTTCGTTTACCGAATCGATCGCCGCCGCGCGCGCGTTTGTGCGCCGCGACGATCCGCCGATTGATGCCAACCGTGAGCTTTTTGCCATCGGTGCGGCGAATGCTGCTGGGGCGTTGATCGGCTCGATTCCCGCAGGCGGAGGCACATCGCAGACGGCGGTGAGCCGCAATGCAGGCTCGCAAACCCAGGCCGCCTCGCTGGTGGTTGCGGCAGCGGCCTTGGCCACCCTGCTGTTTCTTTCCCCGCTGATTGAGCTGATGCCGCACGCGACCCTGGCCGCCGTGGTGATTGCCTACTCCATCGGACTGATAAGCCCGGCTGAGATGAACGCCATCCGCAAGGTGCGCACCATGGAATTTCGCTGGGCGCTGGCCGCCTGCCTCGGCGTGATGGTGCTGGGCACGCTCAAGGGCATACTCGTGGCCATTGTGCTGTCCTTGGCGGGACTGATGTCGCTGGCCAACAATCCGCGCGTCGATGAGCTGCGCCGCAAGCCCGGCACGCAGGTTTTCCGCCCGCGCAGCCCCGAGCACCCTGAAGACGAAGCGACGCCCGGGCTATTGATCGCCCGCCCGGAGGGACGTATTTATTTCGGCAATGCCGGCAATGTGGGCGCCAAACTGAACGAGCTGCGCCAAGCCAGCGCGCCGCAGGTGATTTTATTGGACTGTTCCGCCATTCCCGGCATGGAGTTCACTGCGCTTAAAATGCTGGTTGAAGCCGAGGAAAAGCTGCGCGGCGAGGATACGGAGCTGTGGCTGGCCGCGCTCAACCCCGAGGTCATGGAGCTGGTGCAGCGCACGCCCCTGGCCGAACGTCTGGGGCGTGCGCGCATGTATTTCACGGTCGCACAGGCAGTCGAGGCATTCAATGCACGCCAGCTGAAGCGCTTCCCGTTATGAGATGAGTCTTTTGTTGGAATCACGCGCCGTGCAATAAACCGCCCGCGTTGATCTCGTCCAATTCGGCACGGAAAAAGTCCATTGCGGTCTTGGTTTTGGTCTGCTGACTTTCGGTAATCGCAATGCCTTTATCGGCAAGGTAAGCCCTGAACTCCAGTCCCACTTGAAGAGCTTCGTCAGGTTCGCATTTAGTGGACACTTCGAGGATGCGCGAGCCATCCGGGTAGAGCCACATCTCAATAGTCATGGGGTAACGAAAATCCTCCGCCTTGTGCTTGGCCTTGAGCAAAAACGTCGGCCCAAGCACCAACAATGAATCCAAGTCGATGCCTGCGGGCGCATGCTCCTTGAAAAATGCCCGCTGCCCCTTGGATAAAATGGAGCGCAGCGGTTTTTCGCCGCTCGTCACGTCCAGAACTTCTTCTCCGGTCGCCACCCCTTTGTATGAAGCCGAACACACAAAACCGCCGGGCATGATGTCCAGCTCGACCTTGAAACTCTCCGAGTGTTTGAGTTCGGCATCCACAGTTGCCGGGTCAACGGGGCGCAGCTTCACCACCGTATCCGCCGTTCCGCCCTGGATGCGCCGTGCGCGCACGATGATTCCCGCGCGGTTAAGCGCCATATCGGGTGTGTCAAAAAAGAAGACCTGACGCGGCTCGGCCTCAACCGGATCGAGCCCGATGCTTTTGATCGTGGCACGGTGTCCCGAAGCCGGCACCGAGAGCTTGATTTCAATACTTTTCGCATTTTTCGACAAGGCGAGGATCTGCTTGATCTCACTCATGGAAAATTGTTTGAAGGTTGCATCTGCGTCCGCATCTGTCGCAGGGGTAGAAGCTGTCATGACTGTCTCCTCGTTATGTGTAACCAAACTTTCTGTTGCAACTGGCGTTCAAGTACCGAAACGCTCAGCCAAAACGCCGTGGCGCAGGCCGCGATCGCTCACCGTAAAATTCTCCTTACCCAGCTTTTCCATCACCGTGCGCACGATGCAAGCACCGGCGAGGATGACTTCTGCCCGCTTCGGTTGCAGGCCAATAATGGCGCGGCGCGCTTCGGCATCGCGGCTGCGGTAGAGCTCAATCTGACGTTCGATCTCGGCGCAGTCGATCACTGCGCCCTGCACGATGCTCGGATCGTAGGTCGAGAGTCCATGCTTGACCGCCGTCATATTGGTCACCGCGCCGCCCATCGCCACCAGCACATCGGGCACTGCGCGCCCGTCGATGCGTGACAGGTCGGCCGAAATGGCCGCCAAGGCCTCGTGCAAGGTGTCGTGTGACACGGCTCCATCCAGCTTGAAGCGCTCGGTGTAGCGCACGGCGCCGACATCCACGCTGAAGCGTTCATCCGCAGTGGCGTCGTGTCCGAAAGTGAACTGCGAGCTGCCACCCCCGGTATCGAATACCACGAGCGAACCACTCTTCAGGCCGAGGCCCGACTTGGCGGCCAGAAAGGCCAGGCGACTCTCCTCCTCACCGGAAATAACCTCGATCTGCACGCCGGTGCGCGCCTGGATCGCCGCGACGACCGCGCTGCCATTCGTGGCAATGCGCAGCCCAGCCGTGCCCACGGCGGCGATTGCCCGCACGCCATATTGTTTGGCTTCATCCGCCATCCCCGCGATGGCCGCAACGCTGCGTTCCAGTGCGTCATCAATAATCACGCCCTGCTGCGCAAGCCCCTCGCCCAAACGGGTCAGCTCAGCACGGTCAACCAGCGTGTTCCAACGCCCTGCGCCATCGCGTTCGCCAATGTGGAATTTGATTGAATTGGTGCCTGCGTCAATCACCGCGTAGCGCTCCGGCACATCGTCGATCAGGGCTGCCAGCCCACGCGGATAGCTGGTATTGCTGTAGCCGCCCAAGCCCAGCTCACGCACGGCACGCATGACCGCCGCCGCATCCGGCGACTCGACCGCAATGGTGCGGGTGGGCTTACCGTTCGCCAGTACATCGGAGAACTCCGCGGTGCAGCCACCCACGGTATAGCGCACGCGCCGCTTGTGGACATCCACCCGGCGAATCGCGCCACCCGGCTGGGCGAACGCTGCGATGAACTCGTCGAAGGTATAGCTGCTGCGGGACAATGCAGGCAGCGGAAGCTGGAGCGACTCGAAAACGCGTGCCACATCACTCGCTGCAAGTGGAAAACCCGCCTTCATCACCGGTGTCCATTGCTCAAGAGCGTCGGCATTGATCTGCTGCAATACCTTGATGTCCATCAGCTCGGCGCGAATCTTCACATTGCCGCTGGCCGCAGAGAGCCCTGCTCCGGACAGGCTCGATCCGGGCAAAAGATAGACCTCGTCGCTCTCTTGCACCGCCTCCGGTGCCAGCGCCGCCAAGCGCGCATCTGCCTCGCCAAAATGCCGACCGAAAGAGCGCCATTCCCAGCGCGGTATGATTTTGTCCGCGATAGCTCTCATGAATCAAAGACTTACGTCTTTGTTCATGTTGGGGCATCCTGCCCCAAGCGGGAAACACTGAATAAATCAGCGTTTCCCTAACGCATTCTTGGCGAACCTAATCCACCTCGTCCGGCACGCCCTCCGGCAGGGTGAACGGCGTGGCCTGAATGGGCTGGCTCAACACTAACATCCCGCCGCCGGGGCGGCCAATGCGCGCCGTCACATACACATAATCAAACAGCGCATCCGCCTCAGCTTCGGGAATAATAATCTGCACCAACTTGACGAAGGACGACTCAGGCAACTGACCTTTACGCGCCGTGCTCGCTTCTTGCAGCACAGATACCCCACGACATGCGCTACTGTCGGCCTGAACAATGCTATGTTCTTCGCGCAGTTGCCGCAGCAAATGACGATCCGTGCCATCATCCGGCAACACGCACAGCAGCAATCGGCTAGCCGCAAGCTTGGTTGCGGCAAACGCCGCTTCTGCCGCGTGCATTACGCCACACCCGGCTGCAGGCGTTGCAGCACATCCGCAGGGATATAGGTGGCCATTTTGTCCATTGGCACGGCGTACACCATGCCTGCCCCCGGACGATCCAGCCCCAGCTGGGTGTAGAGACTGTGCATGACCAAATCACGCTGCTCCGTCGCCACCACCATGCTCACCACATCTTTTTCAGCCTCGACGGCAACCCCCAACAGACCCAGACGCTCGCGCGCACCATGACCACGCGCGTTGTACACAATGGCACCGGCCACGCCCGCCTCACGCGCCACTTTGACCGCATCATCGCCGCGCCCGTGCATGACGACGCATGTGATTAAAACCACATCCGTCAGATAGGTGATACCACTCTCGCTCATACCATGTCCTCTAAGGTTTCGAGGGAGGAAGCTTGCGGCGCCTTGGCCGCAGCCCGCACTTCGCGTGCACTCGTGCAACGTGACCACAATCCAGAAATAAGTACGGTGATGATTGGCCCAACCGAAGCCAAACACAGAATGCCGAAGCCTTCAACGGCATGCGTCGCATGGCTGAACCCCAGACCCATCGCCAACACCAAAGGCACGGTCACCGGCCCCGTCGTCACTCCCGCGCTATCCCAAGCCACATTAACGAAGGCCTCGTTGGACAGCATGGTCAGCAGCGCCGCCAGCGCATACGTTCCGACCAGCAGCCACACCAGTGGCAAATTGAATATCAGCTTGGCCAGCCCAAGCGCAATGCCACAGGCCACGCCTATCGACACCGCCAAAATTAGCGTTTTCTTTTTGAACACCCCATTGGTCAGCTCCTCAGCGGTCATGCCTAACGCGCTCAAGGCAGGCTCGGCAATCGTCGCACCGAAACCCAGAAACCAGGCAAACGCCAAGGCGAGTACCAAGCCAACCCCATAATTGTACAGCGGTGACGTGGCCACGTTATCCACCGCCATAAAAGCCCCCGGCACCATTGCGCCCGCACTATTGCCCAAGGCGGACAGCCCATAGGTCAGGCCAAGATTGAACACGCACATGCCCAGAATGGCGAGACCAATCCCCAGAAAAATTTCCGACTGATGTTTGAGGCGTTCACGCAGTACAAAGCTCAACACCAAAAACAAAAACACCACCAAGGGCAAAATGGCGCGCACACCAGAAATAATGTCCAAGCCCGGACTATGCGTGTACCACACCGCCTCGCCCGCTTGACTGGAGGCCGCCGCAAGACGCACCGCCTCGACAATCTCCGCAGGCGTTTGCACCGAAGCGACATACAGCCCAAGAAACAGCACGCCCGCCACGGGAAAGAGAGAGGCCAGGGTCACAATGCCAAAACCGGATAACCCGCCTCCGCCCTTGCCTGCCGCAAGCGAAATACCCACGCCCAAGGCCAAAACAAGCGGCACAGTGACGGGGCCGGTCGTGACCGCGCCCGCATCCCACGCCAAACCCAATACGGTGACCAATTGCGGATCAGCAGCCATGTAAAGAGTCGGCAGCATAACCAGCAGCAAGGAAATATAAATCAACGGCTTGAGGCTCCAGCCATGTAAAAAGCGCAGCGTGCCAACCACTGCCGCCAAGCCCACCGAAGCGCCAATCACCAGCACCAGCGTCCCCGACCACTGATTGAGCAAGGCATACAAATACGGCGCTTGTTCCACCGAAACAAGCTGCCCCGCCATTTTCAGCGCACCGATGGCTGGCTCGGCAAAGGTCACGCCAATCCCCAGCAACAACGTGATAAGCAACACAAACGGCAGCGCCAGTTTGCGCGGCAACTGCTCACCAATCACCGTGCCGAAAGGCATCAAACCAAGCTTCAGGCCTTCCATGAACAGCATCAAACCAACGATGACCGCGAACATGCCCGCCGTGACCAACCAGGGCTCGGCGACCAGTTGGCGCAAAATCAACAGCTGAAACAGTGCCAGATACAACGCCAAGGGTAATACGGCGCGCAACTGATCCATAAAACGCAACGAAATATACGGTTGCAGTAAGCGCAGCACCTCGTTCGCCCGCAGGTGTAACTTCGGCGGCGTGTAAGGCAGAGGCCTACCATCCGCGCCGCGCTCAAGGTGCGGCACCAGCTGGTTAAGACTGATGTGCTGCCGCGATGCGCCACCCGCACGCAAATAATCTGCATAGCGATACCGGGATGTATTCATGCTCACCTTGTTGTCCATTCCAAAAATGTAAAACCGCCTCAGAGCATGACTTAAAAAACATCCACCTGCCAACGTCTCTACAAAACTTCTTAATAACCGCCACAGTGGGCGCTATCCCCTAGCAAGCCGCAGGGCGCCACGCCCACTTGAGTTGGTGTAACCTGTTCGCCACGGCGCACTGTTAAACCTGAACGACTACGTACACCCTCTGGAGCTTCACCATGCCAAAACGCACCCTAGTCCCCGCCCGCAGTGCCACCGAAGACAACGTGCGTACTGGGCTGAACGCCTCTGAACTCAAACAGGCGGTGCTCGACCATATGATCTATTCATTGGCGCGCCCAATTGCCTTGGCCAAGCCGCAAGATTATTTTCACGCGCTCTCACTCGCAGTGCGTGACCGGATGCAGCATCGCTGGATGGACACGACGCAGACGTACTTTTCGACCGGGCAGAAAATGGCCTGTTATCTCTCGGCGGAATTCCTTATGGGGCCGCATCTCGGCAACAACCTGGTCAATCTGGACATTGAGCAGGCCGCACGCACGGCATTGGCTGAGCTTGGTCAAGATTTCGATGCTGTGCTGAACTGTGAGGAAGAGCCCGGCCTGGGCAATGGTGGCTTGGGGCGACTTGCGGCCTGCTATCTCGACTCCTTGGCCTCGCTGCAACGTCCGGCGATTGGCTACGGCATTCGTTACGAATTCGGTATTTTCGATCAGGAAATTCACGATGGCTGGCAAACCGAGGTGACCGACAAATGGCTGCATCGCGGCAACCCGTGGGAAATTGCCAAGCCGCATATTGCCCAGCTTGTGAACTGGGGCGGGCATACCGAACACTACACCGACACCTACGGCATACACCAAGTGCGTTGGGTACCTGCGCGGGTGGTGCGCGGCCAGGCCTATGACACGCCTATCCAGGGCTATGCAGTTCACACCTGCAATACGCTACGCCTGTGGAGCGCGGAAGCGGTGGACGATTTCGACTTTCAGGCTTTCAATACCGGCGATTACTACCAGGCTGTGGCCGACAAAGTGGTTTCGGAAACCGTCACCAAGGTGCTCTACCCCAACGACGAACCGGATGTCGGCAAGCGTTTGCGCCTGGCGCAACAATATTTCTTTGTCTCTTGCTCACTGCAAGACATGCTGCGCATTCTTGATCTGCGCGGCGAGCCTGTGACGCAATTTGCCGAGCATTTTGCCGTGCAGCTGAACGACACACATCCGTCCATCGGTGTGGCCGAACTGATGCGCCTGTTTCTGGACGAGCACAACCTTGACTGGGATCGGGCCTGGTCGATTACCGTGGCGACCTTTGGCTACACCAACCACACCCTGCTGCCCGAGGCGCTGGAAACCTGGCCGCTACCGATGTTTGCCGAGCTTTTGCCGCGCCACCTCGAAATCATTTATGAAATCAACCGTCTGTTCCTGGAAGAGGTGAGCGCCCGTTTCCCGGAGGACGCGGCGCGCGTTCAACGTATGTCCCTGATTGGCGAAGAAGGTGGGCGCTATGTGCGCATGGCGAACCTTGCTTCGGTGGGCAGCCATGCAATCAATGGCGTGGCCGCGCTGCATACCGAGCTGCTCAAATCCAGCGTGCTAAAAGATTTTTATGAGCTTTGGCCGGAAAAATTCAGTAATAAAACCAATGGGGTCACCCCACGCCGTTTCCTTGCGCTGTCCAATCCAGGCTTGCGCGAGCTGCTCAGTCGCCACTTGAGTAAGGCATGGCTCACGAATATGCCCCTGTTGCGCCAAATTGAACCCCTCGTCAACGATGCGGACTTCCGCTTGGAGTGGCGCGCCATTAAGGAGCACAACAAGCAGGTTCTGGCTGATTACATCAAACAGCGCACCGGAGTTGAACTCGACCCGACCTGGATGTTTGATGTGCAGGTCAAGCGTATTCACGAATACAAGCGCCAACACCTGAATGTGCTGCACATCATTACCCACTACCTGCGCCTCAAAGCCAATCCACACATGAAAGTGCCACCGCGTGCCTTCATTTTTGGCGGCAAAGCCGCTCCGGGCTATTTCATGGCCAAGCGCATTATCAAACTGATTAACGCGGTCGCGGAAACCATCAACAACGACCCTGCCGTCAACACGCGCATGAAAGTCGTGTTTGTGCCTAACTTCAATGTCAAAAATGCCCACCTGATTTATCCGGCAGCGGATCTGTCCGAACAAATTTCCACCGCAGGCAAAGAAGCATCGGGCACGGGCAATATGAAATTCATGATGAACGGCGCACTGACCATCGGCACACTGGATGGTGCCAATATCGAAATCCGTGAAGAGGCCGGCGAGGAAAACTTCTTCCTGTTCGGATTAACGGCCGCCGAGGTAAGCCAGCGCAAACACGATGGCTACCGACCGCATGAAATCATTGAGCACAACCCAGAGTTGCGCGCCGTTTTAGACCTCATCTGCAGCGGGCATTTCTCGCATGGCGAAAAGGATGTCTTCCGTCCCATTGTCGAAAACCTGAGCTGGTCAGATCCCTTCCTCGTACTGGCAGACTACGCCTCGTTCATTGCCTGCCAAGAGCGGGTGGATAAGGCATGGCTGGACACTGAGCGCTGGACACGCATGTCCATTCTCAACACAGCACGTAGCGGTAAGTTTTCTTCAGATCGCGCCATTGCAGAGTATTGCAACGACATTTGGGGCATCAGCCCTTTGGTCATCCAACCCTGACAGGCCGCACTGATGGCATGAGGCAAGGGCATCAAGCCCTTGCCGCAACCGCGCGATAATGCGGCCGCAGCTCCTCACACATCGCCACCGCATACGAGTCCGTCATGCCTGCAATCATGTCAGTGAGTAGCTGCGCCTCACGATAACGTATCGGCATCGGGTTGCTCGGCGACTCAAACACGCGGCGATAATTCTCCGACATGCGACCATAGGCATACGACGCAAAGGGCGAGCGGCGTGGCGCTTCAGCAGGCGCGCCAGGCTCACGATCCGTAATGGCAAACCACAACATATCCATCAGCTCGTGAATCACCTCAAAACCGCGCAACTCCACTTTAAGCACGCTAGGGTGGCGATAGACATGGCGCTGATTGAATTGGCGCAAGGCTGAAATAAATACCCCCGCCGACGAAGACTCAAGCAACTCGCCCACAAACACCCCGTCCAGTATGGCCTGCTGCTGACGCAACCATGCCTCGGTCAATGCACGCATCAACACACCCATGGCGCGAATACGGAAGACCTGCATGGAAATATCGTTCAACTCCGCAGGCGACAGCCCCGCTTCGCGATAGACTACATGTTCGCGCTCAGCCTCGTTGCACACCCAGGCCAGAGTGGCATCCTGCCCAGCCGCATGACGTAAAAAGGCCAGAATGTCGTGAAAGGACACCAAGCGCTTTTTGACTGCATCCTCGGCATCCAGCACGCAATACGCAATGTCATCACAGGCCTCCAGCACAAACGTCAGCGGATGACGTTGGCCAGCAGACAACCCAGTGGCGCCCCAAACCTCCTCCACCATGCGCGCTTCCGATTGGAAAAAACCATGCTTGCGCCGCACAGGCTGATTTTTATCCACCTGATTCGATGCGACCGGATATTTCAGTAACGCCGCCAAAGTGGCATAGGTCAGATTCAACCCATAGTCGTCGTTGATAATTTGCAGCTTGGTCAGCAGGCGCAGGGTTTGAGCATTGCCTTCAAAGCGCAAAAAATCCAGGCGCATCGCCTCAGTTAATCCATGGCGCTCGGCAAACACCTCCGGCGCACAGCGCTCAAACCACGCCTGCATGGCGCGTTCACCCTGGTGTCCAAAGGGCGGATTACCCAAATCGTGAGCCAAGCCCAAGGTTCCCAGCAAGGTTGGCACATCGCGCGCCGCTTGATGGCGCGTTTGTGCCACCGCATGGTTAAACACTAGATCCACCCCTGCCGCGCGAGCCAGATTGGCCACCTCATGTGAATGCGTAAGACGCGTGCGCACCACATCATTGCGCTCCAGTGGAAACACCTGTGTCTTGTCCGCCATACGCCGCACCGGAGCGGCATAAAGGATGCGGTCATAGTCGCGCTCGATCTCGGTACGCACTTCACCGCTGCCCTGCTGATCCGGCCAAGGCAAGGTCAGCGGCACGGGCTTACCCCATGCCGGGGATGATTCCGGCACTTCCGCGCGCCCATCTGTGTGTGTCGCCAGACGTATGGCGCTTGCCCGGCGGCGTGCTGGATTTAACAGCATATTCCAAACAGACATCCGTCTCACCTCGATAGATTTGAGCGCCTATTGCAAGAGTTTACAGACATAGGACTTACGCAAAAGTGTTCCAGCAAGGCAACGGCGCCGAAGACAGTACACTGAGTACGGCGAGGCGCTTGAACGCCGCTGGGGCGGTTTTGCATAAATCCCAAGACAATAAAAAAGGAGGCAGAGCCTCCTTGGATTTACACAACGTGCAACGAGCACATGCTTAAGACATCACTGAGATGAGTGCCTTGCGCTACCGCGGATGCCTTCAATCCATTTGAGACGCTCTTCAGCCTCAACCGCGCCGCGCAAACGGAAGTAATCCGTCTCACGCGTGCCGATTTCAATCCGACTTTCAAGCGCCTTCAAACGCGCCTCTTCCTCAATCATCTCCAGCGCGCGTGCATCTTCTTCACGCAGCGCACTATCCGCCAGGATGGTAATGGCATGAGGCTGAACCTCAATCACACCACCCGAAACGAAAAAGAGACTCACGACACCTTTCGCATCAGTGACGCGAACTTCACCGGCCTTAAGCTCGGACAGAAGCTGCGTATGGCGTGGCGTGATACCTAGCTCACCCATCTTGGTCGGAACGACAACGAATGTTGCCTCTCCACCCATAACGGCATGGTCTGCGCTGACGATATCGACACGGACAGTTATGGCCATAACAGCCTCCTAATTACTTAGCTGCGTTCTTGGCAGCAATCTTGGCTGCTTTCTCAACAGCCTCGTCAATGCCGCCGACCATGTAGAACGCCTGCTCGGGCAGATGATCGAACTCACCGTCAAGCAAACCCTTGAAACCACGCAGGGTTTCTTTCAGGTTTACAAAGCGCCCCGGCGCACCGGTGAACACTTCGGCCACGAAGAACGGCTGAGACATAAAACGCTGAATCTTACGCGCACGTGCGACCAGCATTTTGTCGTCGTCGGACAGCTCATCCATGCCCAAAATGGCGATGATGTCCTTCAGTTCCTTGTAGCGCTGCAAGGTCTTTTGCACAGCACGTGCAACCTTGTAGTGCTCTTCACCCACAACCTGCGGATCAAGTTGACGGCTGCTTGAGTCCAGCGGATCAATCGCCGGGTAAATACCCAAAGCGGCGATGTCACGCGACAGAACCACAGTCGCATCAAGGTGCGAGAAGGTGGTGGCAGGTGACGGATCCGTCAAGTCATCCGCAGGAACATACACGGCCTGCACAGAGGTGATCGAACCAGTCTTGGTGGAGGTAATGCGCTCTTGCAGAACGCCCATTTCTTCCGCCAATGTTGGCTGATAACCCACCGCAGATGGCATACGACCCAACAGGGCGGACACTTCGGTACCAGCCAAGGTGTAACGGTAGATGTTGTCAATAAACATCAGAACGTCACGCCCTTCGTCACGGAAGTATTCAGCCATGGTCAAGCCGGTCAAGGCCACGCGCAAACGGTTGCCGGGCGGCTCGTTCATCTGGCCATACACCAGAGAAACCTTGTCCAGTACGCCGCCTTCGTTCATTTCGTGGTAGAAGTCGTTCCCTTCGCGGGTACGCTCGCCCACGCCGGCGAATACAGAGTAACCACTGTGCTCAACCGCAATGTTACGGATCAGCTCCATCATGTTGACGGTTTTGCCTACACCAGCACCACCGAACAGACCGACTTTACCGCCCTTGGCGAACGGAACCAGCAGGTCGATGACCTTGATGCCGGTTTCCAGCAGCGCGGTGCTTGAGGATTGCTCATCAAACGATGGCGGCTTGCGGTGAATCGCCATACGCTCTTCAGTCGCAATCGGACCAGCGTGGTCAATCGGCTCGCCCAACACGTCCATAATACGACCCAAGGTCGCCTTACCAACAGGAACACCAATCGGCGCACCGGTGTTGGATACAGCCAGACCACGGCGATGGCCTTCGGTTGCACCCAAGGCAATGGTGCGAACCACACCATCACCAATCTGCTGCTGAACTTCAAGGGTCAAACCCGTGCTTTCAACCTTCAGTGCATCATAAACTTTCGGAACGGCATCGCGTGGGAACTCCACGTCAATCACCGCACCGATGATTTCAATAATCTTGCCAGAACTCATCATCAGTTCCTCATCAATAAGTACAGAATTCACGCATTAACCGACCGCAGCCGCACCACTCACAATTTCCGCAATCTCTTGCGTAATCGCGGCTTGGCGAGCCTTGTTGTATTTCAGCTTAAGCGAGCCAATCAGATCGCCTGCGTTGTCGGTTGCGTTTTTCATTGCAATCCGACGCGCTGACATTTCACATGCGACATTTTCAACCGTAGCCTGGTGAACGCTCGCGGCGACAAAACGCTTAAGCAACAAATCAAGAACATCTTTCGACTCGGGCTCGTAGATGTAATCCCAATGGTGCTGTTGCGCAGTGACCGCTTCAGGCGTGATCGGCAAAACCCGAACAAGATTAGGCTTCTGCGTCATGCTATTCACGAACTCATTACGCGCCACCCAAACCTCGTCAAGCTTGCCTGCTTCAAATGAATCAAGCAAAGTCTTGACCGCTCCTTGTACTTTGACAAAACGCGGACGGTCGCCCAAGCCAGTAATTTCCGCCACAGGGTTAAACGCCCCGCGCTTCACGAAGGCAACGCCCTTGGAACCAATGGCACAAACATCAATTTCGACATTGCTCTCAGACCAGCCCTGCATGGTGCGCAGAACGTGCCTGAAAAGGTTCACGTTCAATCCGCCACACAAACCGCGATCCGTGGTTACAAGAATCAAGCCGACGCGCTTGACCGTACGTTCAACCATAAATGGGTGAACGTACTCTGGATGAGCCTTGCTAAGGTTGGAAATCACGACCCGAATCTTGTCAAGATACGGCCGCGTCGCCTGCATGTTCTCTTGAGCCTTACGCATTTTGCTCGCCGCCACCATTTCCATGGCTTTGGTGATCTTGCGCGTATTTTGAATACTCTTGATCTGCGTGCGAATCTCTTTAGTGCCGGCCATAAGGGTTGCCTCTCTTACCAGACACCGTTGGCTTTGAAGGCCTGGAGGGTCTTCTTCAGTCCAGCGGAGATGTCATCGTTGAGGTTACCGTTATCACCAATGGCGTCCAGCATATCCTTCGCGTGACTGTGAGCGTAACTATGCAACGCAGCTTCAAATGAACCGATGTTGGCAACATCGACATCATCCAAATAGCCTTCGTTGGCGGCAAACAGCGAAAGCGCCATCTCACCAACCGACAACGGCCTGAACTGCGGCTGCTTCATCAGCTCGGTCACGCGCTTACCGCGCTCAAGCTGGCGGCGTGTGGCTTCATCAAGGTCAGATGCAAACTGAGAGAACGCAGCCAACTCACGATACTGAGCCAAGTCGGTACGAATGCCACCAGCAAATTTCTTGATGATCTTGGTTTGAGCTGCACCACCGACGCGGGACACGGAGATACCCGGGTTGATCGCAGGACGAATACCCGAGTTGAACAAATCCGTTTCCAGGAAGATCTGACCGTCAGTGATCGAAATCACGTTGGTTGGAACAAAGGCAGAAACGTCACCACCCTGGGTTTCAATGATCGGCAGCGCGGTCAAGGAACCGGTTTGACCCTTCACTTCACCCTTGGTGAATTGCTCAACGTAATCAGCATTCACGCGCGAAGCACGCTCAAGCAGACGGCTGTGCAGGTAGAACACATCACCTGGATAAGCTTCACGACCTGGTGGACGGCGCAGCAACAGTGAAACTTGACGATAAGCCCAAGCTTGCTTGGTCAGGTCGTCATACACAATCAACGCGTCCATACCACGGTCACGGAAGTACTCACCCATGGTGCAACCGGCATAGGCTGCCAGATAAATCATGGAGGCGGGCTCGGATGCGCCTGCGGCAACCACCACCGTGTACTCCATTGCGCCATTCTCTTCGAGCTTGCGCACAATGTTGGCGATGGTTGAGGCTTTTTGACCCATGGCCACATACACACAGAAGACACCCTTGCCTTTCTGGTTGATGATGGTGTCAATCGCCACAGCAGTCTTACCAGTTTGACGGTCACCAATAATCAGCTCACGCTGACCACGACCAATTGGCACCATGGCATCAAGGGCTTTAATCCCCGTGAGCAATGGCTGGTCGACGCTCTTACGTTCAATAACGCCAGGAGCAATGCGCTCAATTGGAGAGGTCAGGCTTGTGCCCAGCTCGCCTTTGCCATCCAGTGGACGCCCCAGGGTGTCCACCACGCGACCCAGCAATTCCTTGCCGATGGGCACTTCCAGAATACGACCGGTGCATTTGGCCTGATCGCCTTCTTTGAGGTGAGCGTAGTCACCCAAAACGATAGAACCTACACTGTCACTTTCCAAGTTCATGGCAACGCCAAAGGTATTGCCCGGAAACTCGATCATCTCACCGAGCATAACTTCGGTGAGACCGTGAATACGCACGATACCGTCGCTTACGCTGACGACCGTGCCCACGGTGCGCGCATCCGCACCGACTTCAAAACTTTCAATCCGCTGTTTGATCAGGGAACTGATTTCAGAAGGATTAATCATGAAAATAACTCCTTAGCGGATCACGGCGTTGGCCAGACCCTGTAGGCGACCCTGAATTGAACCATCGATAACTAAATCCCCGGCGTACACAACGGCACCGCCAATCAGGGACGCATCCACTTCATTGTCTAACGTGATGATCTTGCCTAGGCGTCTGCCCAAGGCCGATGCAAGCTGCATTTTTTCCTGCTCTTTAAGAGCCAAGGCTGAAACCACACGCACATTCATTCGTCCATCAGCCTCACGGCACAGAGCATCAAACTCTTGTGCAATCAGTGGAAGAATATGAATACGCGCATTTTCAGCCAGCAAGCGCACCAAGTTTTCACCTTGAGCTGTCAGGCGACCTGAAGAAACCTCCAGTGTCACCTCAGCCAAGCGATCACGATTGATCGAAGGTGAGGACATCAAGCGGAGCATATCGGCATCAACCGATACCGCCGCAAGAAAATCCAGCATCTCAGTCCACTTGGCACGCTCGACAGAGGACTGTGCAACCTCAAAGCAGGCACGAGCGTAAGCACGGGCTGTTTTTGCATTCTCGGACATAAATGCCCCCTTAAATGCGTGCCACGAGGTCAGCGATTGATGCCTCGTGTACCTTGGCATCCACTTCACGCTTCAAGATGCGCTCGGCACCTGTCACCGCGAGTACAGACACTTGCTTTGAAAGCTCTTGCTTGGCGCGCTCAACTTCACGCCCGATCTCAGCTTGAGCACCGGCAATAACACGCTCAGATTCTGCTTTGGCGTTGTTACGCGCCTCATCCAGAATTTCGGTGCTACGGTTGTTCGCTTGAGCCAGCAATTCGGTTGCCCGCTCTTTAGCTTCTTTAATCACTTGAACTGCACGCTCTTCTGCGAGCTTGAGCTCGTGCTTACCGCGCTCTGATGCAGACAGACCATCAGCGATACGCTGACGACGCGCTTCCATCATGCTCGATAGCGGAGCCCACAGAAATCTGTTCACCAACCAGATCATTGCGATAAACGCAATCATCTGGGCAAACAAGGTAACCGTAATATTCACTGCTGCCTACCTCCTTGAATGCGCGCATAGAAGAGACCATCAAGCCTCCTGCGCCGCATCCAATCGCCGTAATTAAGCACCCATCGCCTTGATGGCGGCCTGCACTGCGCCCACGAATGGGTTAGCGAACAGGAACCACATGCCGAATGCGAGAATGATGAACGGGAAGGATTCCATCAAACCGGCAAAGATGAACATGTTGGTCATCAGTTGCGGACGCATTTCAGGTTGACGAGCAATACCTTCCAGCGTTTTGGAGCAAATCAAGCCCCAGCCAATGGCTGAGCCCAGGCCAGCAGCAGCCAGGATCACACCCACGCCTACTGCGGTGTAGGCATAAATCATCGCGATCATATCAGCGGTCATCGTCGGTCTCCTTACGGATTTAAGTTGAGGGTTAATGGAAAAAGGGTTTAAGGGCCAAGCTTAAGTGCTCACTTAGTGCTCATCTTCAGTGATGTGCGCCATGCCCAGATAGACAATGGTCAGCACCATGAAAATAAACGCCTGCAAGGTAATAACCAGAATGTGGAAGATCAACCAAGCCACATCAAGCACAACCTGCAATGGGAACCAGATCAAGAGTGCCGCACTAATCGTTGCCCCAAAGGTAAGCAATGCGATAAGCAGGAACACCAATTCACCAGCAAACATGTTACCGAACAGACGCAGACCGAGACTGATGGGCTTTGCAAGCTCTTCAATCGCCGTCATGACAACGTTGACCGGAATCAAAAACTTTCCGAAGGGATGGAACAGGAACATCTTGATGTAACCAACCAGACCTTTAACTTTGATGTTGTAGTAAAGCGTCAGGAGGAACACAAAAAGAGCCATCGCCATGGTGGTATTCAAGTCTGTCGTGGGCACAACCTTGAAATAATCCATGCCCAGGGCGTGCAATCCAGCGGGTATCAAATCAACAGGAATCAAGTCCATGAAGTTCATCAACCAGACCCAAACCAGAATGGTCAGCGCCAGCGGGGCGATCAGGCCATTATCACGCTTACCGAAAGAGTCCTTGACCTGAGTATCGACAAACTCAAGAACCATTTCGACAAAGTTTTGAAAACCGCTCGGCGCCCCCACTTCCAGGTTACGACCGACACGCATTCCTGCGAATACGATCAATGCACCCAGCATTAGGCTGATGATGATGGTATCTAAATTCAGCGTCCAAAAACCTTGGCCTACCGACCAATTGGTTAAGTGGTGCTGAATATACTCGACGGATCCACCGCCTGTATTTTCCACTGCGCTCACGCTTGCACTCCCAAATGTAAAATCATGATTCGTACACCCAAACCCAAGATGCCCTGGATTTGAAAAATTCGTAATTTCCGCCCAGCTCACCCCGCCCTAACGGCGCGCGACAAAAAGAAAACCAAGCTGCGCCAAAACAAACCCGGCAAGCATAGGATGCGGCGAAAGCTTGAGCAAGCCGAACCCAACACCAAGCAGCACGATGAGCAAGACGAACCGCAACACCGCACCTACATAAAGAATCAGCATCCCCGCCTTGGGGTCATGCAAAGAGCGCTCTTGCGCCTTGCGCACGCCGCGCTTGTGCATCCAGGCAAGCACTATACTGACCATTCCGCCATACACAACAGCGATGGCATCAAGATAGCCCGAATAAACACCCCAGCCCAAGGCCAAAACCGCCGTCAGCCCAAGTTGGGCGATCAACAAACGCCGCGCCAGCTGCTCAACCTTCATGGCTATCCTTGTCCTTTGCCCCAAGCAGCTTGTGCACACGCAGGAAACCGCCAATCAAACCCAACGCACCGACACTCAACATAAAGATTGGCCGAGTATCCAACCAGCTATCCAGCAAATAACCCAGCAGAAGCCCGGAAATCACCATGGATGCGAAGATATTCCCCGCGCTCACCATCAGCAGGCCTGACAAGGGATTTTTGTTCATGTTTTGCAGTCTAACACTGAATTATTTTGCCACTCAACCTGCCTCAGTCTCCTGCCCACAGAATTGCGCGTACTTTTTTGCAACGTCTCGCTCCTTTTTCACATTACAGACACTGTCAAATGTCCTAGTCTTCGGTCTAACGCCGCTTCATTCCGAGGGATAGAACACCATGCAGCCACGCAATTTAGCTCTTGTTTTGAGCTTATCTTTTACAGTCTTTGCCGCTGCACACCCAGCCTACAGCGCACCGCCTGCTGAGGCGGCATCCTGTCTTGCCTGCCACGGCGCACAAGGAGAGGGCATGGCGGTGGCTGGCTATCCCCGTCTTGCCGGGCTTTCTGCCGAATATATTTCCGAGCAGCTGAAAGCCTACATTGATGGCCGTCGCGTCAACGCAATTATGAGCGACATGGCCAAGCCATTGACTATCGTGCAGATTCAGAGCGTCGCCACTTTTTTCAGCACACTCCCCATGCCAACCCAAGCCGGCACCCCACTCAGTGACGCAACTCAGGCTGATCGAGGGCAACAACTCGCTGAGCGCGGCGACTGGAGTGCCGGTATTCCAGCGTGCTTTAACTGCCACGCACCGGGCGGTATCGGCATTCAACCCAGCTTCCCGCCCATTATTGGTCAACCCGCCGCGTATATCGAAGCACAAATCAGGGCTTGGAAGAGCGGTACACGCCAGGCCGAGCCGCAAAACCTCGCCAACGCGCTCATGTACAACGTGGCTTTGCGCATGAACGACAATCAAATCAAATCCGTCGCCGCATGGCTTGCTGCGCAGCCCACTGCGCCAAAAAACCAACATTGAGAACAGCCCCCATGAACATCGCATCACCCGCCACATGGTCTGCCATCTTTGGATTGATCTCTGCCCTTTCCATCGCACCGACCCAAGCCGCCGTCGAAACCTCGGCACCCAATGCAGCCGCTAACACTGGAGCAACGTTCGAACCACCAAAGGAAGACGATATTCCCAACACACCCTTTGGAAACACGATTCGCATGGGGCGCGACATCATGCTTGACACCCCAAAACATGCGGCGCGCTTTGTCGGCAACAACCTCTCCTGCACCAACTGCCACCTCGACGCGGGGCGCATGGCAGGTTCTGCGCCGCTGTGGGCGGCCTATGTCAATTACCCTGCCTACCGCGCCAAAAACGACAAGATCAACACCTACCAACAACGCCTACAAGGCTGCTTCCGCTTCAGCATGAACGGCAGCGCGCCGCCACTTGGCGACCCTGTGCTTGTCGCGCTGGAAGCGTATTCATTCTGGCTGGCGACGGGGCTCCCTGTGAATAAAGAAGTTGCTGGGCGAGGCTACCCCAAGCTTGACAAGACAACCCAAACACCCGACTACGCGCGTGGTCAAGCGGTCTACACAGCGCGTTGCGCCCTCTGCCACGGTGCAAACGGCGCGGGACAGAGTGTCTCAGGACGCGTGGTTTTCCCGGCGCTCTGGGGCGATGGGTCTTACAACTGGGGCGCAGGCATGGGAAGCATCGACAACGCGGCACAGTTTATCCACGCCAACATGCCCTATGGCATGTCCTACAGCCTGACACCACAAGACGCCTGGGATGTCGCCTATTTCATGAACGCGCATGAACGCCCACAAGATCCGCGCTGGCTGGGGAGCGTCGAGGCTACCCGCACAAAGTTTCATGACAGCACCCTCAGTCTTTATGGACAAACCATCAACGGCAAAATCCTTGGCAACACAGGCGCGCCCAAGCAGACTCAAACCAAGGATCAAGCTCACATTGCGCCGTGAGCTGCGACCCTGCTGGTAACAGCGTGACCCGAACGCAACACCAGCGTGAGTTCTCTGGTGAGTTCCTTGGGGCTTTCTGCTAACCTCACGCGCATTATTCACTAACTCGTCGAACCCCATGAAAATCAAGACACTGACGCTCTCCATCACTGCCGCCATATTCCTCAGCGCGGGCTCTATGCCTGCCTTTGCCGCCGATCCAAGCGCCAAGACTGTGGCCAAAACAACCCCTGCTAAAAGCGCGAGCAAAACCAGCAAAAAAAGCGTTGCCAGTACAAAGACTGCCGCAGCTGTCGGAGTGGGCGGCCTCGTCGGCGTGAGTAGCATTGCCGCAGTTGCCGCCATGTCACAGACCCCGGAGCTGGATGAGCTCAATAAAAGCTGCACCAAAGAGATTACCCAGGGCACCTTGCCTAAAGCCGAAGAAGTCTGCGCACAGGCGCTGACGCTGGCTGAAAAAACCGCGCCCAACTCCAAACCCTTAGCCACCGCGATCAGCCATCAAGCTTCCCTCTTCGCCGCGCAAGACAAAGTTCAAGAGGCTGAAACAGGCTACAAAAAAGCCTTGTCCATGTATGAGAGCGCGCTCAACCCAAACCATCTCGCCGTAGCCACAGCACTCAGCCAACTTGCCGGTTTTTACTTCCTGCATGACCGTTACGCGGAGGCCGCGCCACTTTACAGCCGCGCCTTGGTCATTGATGAGCGCGCTCTCGGCAGCGACCACGCTGAAGTTGCCAAGGATCTGTACAACCTTTCCACCGTTAACAGCTTGCTAGGCAATTACAAGGACGCGGAGGCTCAGAGCCAACGCTGCCTGAAAATTCGTGAAAAAATCCTGGCTGCCAATGATCCCGCCCTAGCACGCACGTTGGATCGCATGGGTGAAAATTTCGCCCTCCAAGGCCGTATGGACGAAGCTTTGCGCGTTTATGGTCTTGCCGTGAAAGCGAGTGAAAAAGCCTATGGCGCAGATGCCGCAGAAACCGAGGCTTACAAATCCAAGTTGGCCAGCGTGCAATCCCAGCTATCTGGCACCAGTGCAACACCGTAAGCGCCCCTCAGCCTAAAGCAAGGGTGGACAGCGCAATAAAAAATGACAGCCCCGCCGTCCTTGCGCGGGGTTTGTGCAAAAGCTTCCAGCATCCAACGCTCGGCACCACGCTAGCGGTCGATCACATTGACCTCTGCGTGCCGCGCGGCATCTGTTTTGGCTTACTCGGCTCGAATGGTGCGGGCAAAACCACCACCTTGCGCATGTTACTAGGGCTGATGCCGCCCACGTCGGGCACGCTGGAACTGCTTGGCCTCCCCATGCCAGCTGCAGAATGCCAAGTACGCGCCAAATTAGGCATTGTTCCGCAAGCCGACAACCTTGATCCAGACTTGAGCGTGGAACAAAACCTGCGCGTGTATGCAAGTTTTTTCGGCGTCGCGCGTCACGGCCTGGACACACGCATCGACCAGCTCCTGCGCTTTGCTCACCTCACCGATCGCCGCGCCCATCGCGTCGAAAGCCTCTCTGGCGGCATGAAGCGCCGCCTGACCTTGGCACGCGCACTGATTAACGCCCCTGAACTGCTAGTGCTCGACGAACCAACCACCGGGCTTGACCCGCAAGCGCGGCATATTTTGTGGAGCCGCCTTGAAGAGCTCAAAGCGCAAGGCACCACACTGTTACTCACCACACATTACATGGACGAAGCCGAGCGGCTGTGCGATGAACTGGTGGTGATGGACCACGGTCGCGTGCTTGACCAAGGCTCGCCACAAGCGCTGATCGCCCGGCACGTCGAACCCTGGGTGATTGAAATCCGCTTTGCGGCACATCTGGAAACGCATTTCGCGCCATTAAGTGCGCTCGGCAAGCTGGAGCGGCATGGCTCCAGCCTGTTTCTGTACACCCACGAACGCAAACTCGCCTTGCCGCAGATCGAACGGCTTGCCGCCGTGCAGCCGACCCCGCCAGTACTTTTGCAGCGCCCCGCTGGGCTGGAAGATGTCTTTTTGCGCCTGACCGGGCGTGATTTACGGGAGGACGCGTAATGCCCTCCATGCTCCATCTATCCTTGCCCATATCTTTGCTTGGGGCATGGGCGGTATTCGCACGCAATTTTCTGGTGTGGCGCAGGCTTTTTTGGCCTGCGTTGGTGATGAATTTCGGCGAGCCCGCGCTTTACCTGTTAGGGCTAGGCTTGGGGCTTGGGCATTTTATTGGCGAGATGGACGGCGTCAGCTATCTCGCCTTTCTGGCTTCCGGCATTATCGCTTCATCGGCGATGAACACGGCGAGTTTTGAGGGTATGTACTCGGTGTACACCCGCATGGGGCCACAAAAAACCTACGATGCCATGCTGGCAACACCGCTACGTGTGCAAGATATTGTGCTCGGCGAAATGCTGTGGTGCGCCGCCAAGGCGGTGTTTAGTGCGGGCGGTATTTTCATCGTCGCCCTCGCGCTTGGCCTGCTGACCAGCCCATCGGCACTATGGGTATTGCCCGCAGCCATGCTGATTGGGCTGGCTTTCGCCGGCCCCGCCATGATGATGAGTGCCCTGGCGCGCAATTATGACTTCTTCAACTATTATGTCGTCTTGGTGCTCACGCCGATGTTATTGGTTTCCGGTGTGTTTTACCCCATCGACAGCCTGCCTGCGGGTTTACGACCCTGGGTCGACCTGCTGCCCCTGCCCCACGCCGTAGAATTAACGCGCGGCATCGTGCTGGAGGCAGCGCTTACGCGGCCATGGGTCAACATATTGGTGTTAAGCCTTTATGCTTTGTTTGGCTTTTATAGCGCTGCATGGCTAATACGTCGGCGCCTTTTGGAGTGATGCTTTTGCAGATCTTATCGCCCAGCCGCTGCATCCAGCATGACTCCAAAGCAACGGTCGCAACTGTATTGATTACCCTCAACAGCGAAATCACACCATGCTAGCCATCCCTCTCCCAGGCCTTGCCCCCCTTGAGTTAAACCACCTCGTACTGGACTTCAATGGCACACTTGCCCTGCGTGGTGCCGTCGTTGACGGCGTGGCCGAGCGCTGCCTAAAGCTCAGCCAACACCTGCAACTCCACTGTGTGACCGGCGACACTTACGGCACCGCCCAAAATGCGCTAGACGGACTGCCGATCCAACTCCACGTTCTCCCAGCGACAGGACAATCGATAGCCAAACGCGATTACATCACCCAGCTCCAGGGCGGCGTAGTCGCCATCGGCAATGGCTGGAATGACCGTTTGATGTTGGCCGAAGCCGATCTAGGGCTCGCCGTAATGATGAGCGAAGGCGCAGCCAGCGCGACATTGATGGCCGCCAACGCTACATTCAGCAGCATCCTTGATGCTCTGGATGCACTGAGCATCCCTGAACGCATGGTTGCTGTATTGCGCGACTAGGCTGCTACAACACAACACATTGACTATTGATCCGGCACGACTAATTCATGAAACCGTAGGATGCGCCATGCGCACCGATTGGCTAAAAGGTGCGCATGGCGCATCCTACGGCCTGGCGGACAATCACGGACAAATCGCGCCGGATCAATAGGATAGGACTTACGCAAAACCTACCACTGCAACTCACGATAGCCCATCGCCTCAGCCAAATGCTCACTACGAATCACATCGACACCTGCCAAGTCAGCAATCGTGCGCGCCAAGCGCAACACTTTATCTCGCCCGCGCGCCGATAAATTCAAGCGCTCCATCGCCTGCTCCAACAGCGCATTTTCCGCCGCACCCAAGCGAGCCACATGCACCAACTCGGCCGCGCCCAAGCGCGCATTCGCCACGCCCGTCCGCTCCATTTGCAAAGCACGCGCCCGCTCAACCCGCGCCCGCACCGTCGCCGTAGGTTCCCCATCCTGCGGCGCATCCTGACGCAAATGCTCCTTGGGCACGGCAGGAAGACTAAGCTGAATATCAATCCGATCCAGCAATGGCCCCGACAAGCGTGCGCGATAACGCCGCCCGGCTTCCGGGTCACTATCATCGCCTCTTGGACTGGGATTCATAGCCGCAATCAATTGAAAGCCTGCCGGAAACTCCACCTGACGCGCTGCGCGTGAAATCACGATACGCCCGGTTTCCAGCGGCTCGCGCAGCACCTCCAGGGCACGTCGCTCAAACTCTGGCAACTCATCCAGAAACAACACGCCGTGATGCGCCAGCGAAATTTCACCTGGGCGGGGCTGCCCGCCGCCGCCAATCAAGGCCACCGCCGATGCAGTGTGATGCGGTGCTCGAAAAGGGCGCACACCCCACGCCGCGTCCTTGAAGCCTTGCGAGCTCACCGACCAAATTGCTGCACTTTCCAGCGCTTCGGCCTCGCTCATCCCCGGCAACAAACCCGAAAAACGCTGCGCCAACATGCTTTTACCTGCACCGGGCGGGCCAATCATCAACAGGTTGTGTCCACCCGCCGCCGCAATCTCCAGTGCGCGCTTGGCACGATGTTGCCCGCGCACATCGCGCAAATCCAAGCCATCCTGCGGCGCACAGCTCATCGGCGCTTCGGCAGGACTCAACACATCCACCGACAATAAATGCGCCACCACCTCGCGCAAGTGTCCTGCACCAAAAACGCGCACTCCCGACACCCGCGCTGCTTCGGCAGCATTTTCACTGGGCACAATCAGGGCACGACCTGCATCACGTGCACGGACTGCCGCTGGCAGCACGCCCGGCACAGGACGCAGCTGACCACTCAGCGCCAGTTCACCTAAAAACTCATAACCCACCAAGCTTTGCGGCGTGATCTGTCCGGTGGCAGCCAGCAAACCCAGTGCCATGGCCAAATCAAAGCGCCCGCCTTCCTTGGGCAAATCAGCTGGAGCCAGGTTCACCGTAATCCGGCGTGGCGGCATCTCATAGCCACAGGTCAATAGCGCCGCACGCACCCGCTCGCGGCTCTCGCGCACCGCAGCTTCAGGCAAGCCAACCAAAGCAAACGCGGGCAAACCATTAGCCACATGGGTTTCCACACTCACCAATGGCGCGTCCACGCCAAGCTGGGCGCGGGCATAGCTTAAGGCCAGCGACATTTAGATTTCGACATCCAACACATTTGGCTCAACATTCGGTGCACGCTCAGCCTCCAAAGCCGCCACGCGCTTTTCCAACGCCTCCAAACGCTCACGCGTGCGTGCCAACACCAGGCGCTGCACCTCAAAATCCTCGCGCGTGACCACCTCCATGCTGGCCAGCACCTGTTGCACACCCAAGCGCACGGTCTTTTCCACATCACTGCGCACATCGGTCAAAGCTTCTGGCAGACCCTCACCTAAGCGACGCACCACATCATCCAGTTTTTTCGGATCAAACATCTCGGCGACCTCCAATTTGCGATTGCACCCTAGTCTAGCAGCCTGTCGGGCTTGAGCCGAACTGGCTGCTGGCTCGGCACGGTGACACTCGCACATCGCGCCCATACCCTGTACTTTTTACCCAGCTGACACATCCAAGCGGAGCGAGAAAAACCACCCGCAACCTGCGCACCAAAATAAAGCACCACCCGTCCAAGCCGCCCTTCCCCAAGCCACTAAGCATTGTATCTTGTTGATAAATATATAACTAACCAACTTGGCATCCCTCGTGCTTCGCTTGGAATGCGCGCTACACCAACAGCGTAAACTCAACGTTTTGATGACTTAAACCCAAGAGGAAACCTACATGAACCTTCGTATCAGCACCCTCCGCACCGGCCTGCTCCTGAGCCTTGGCCTTGCAGCCATTCCCGTATTCGCTGCCGACGCACCCGCTGAAGCAGCACCTGAATACACCCTGACCGGTAACCTTGGCTTGACCAGCGACTATGTGTTCCGTGGCGTATCACAAAGCCAAAATAAACCCGCTGTCTCCGGTGGCGTGGACTTCGGTATGAGTGGCTTTTACCTCGGCATGTGGGCATCCAGCGTTTCTTGGGTAAACGATGGTGGCTATAAAACCAACAGCAGCCTGGAAACCGACTTTTACGGTGGCTATAAGGGTACGTTTGCCGAAGATTTCGGTTATGACTTGGGTGTCGTCACGTACTACTATCCCGGCGACGACGTTGATGGCGCCACCACCCCGGACACCACCGAAATCTACGCTGGCATCAGCTGGAAAACCCTGTCACTCAAATACAACTACACCGTTTCCGATTATTTCGTAGGCTGGACAACCACCGACGGCGAAAAAACCCAAGGCAGCTACTACATCGACCTTTCCGGCACCTATGATCTTGGCGATGGCTGGGGCGTACTCGGCCATGTCGGCTATCAGGACGTCAAACACAACTCACCTGCCTCCTACACCGACTGGAAGCTCGGCGTGACCAAGGACGTTGGCTTCGGGGTCTTCGCCCTAGCCTATACCGACACCGATGCTGACTCGGCTGCTTACACTTGGGCAGGCGAAGAAGTCGCTAAGGCCAAGGCCGTTCTGACCTTCTCCAAGACGTTCTAAACGAGGAACACCCCATGAAACTCGTCACTGCCATTATCAAACCCTTCAAGCTCGATGAGGTACGCGAAAGCCTTGCCGAGATTGGTGTGCAGGGTTTGACTGTCACCGAAGTCAAAGGCTTCGGCCGCCAAAAAGGTCATACCGAACTGTATCGCGGCGCAGAGTATGTCGTTGATTTTCTGCCAAAAATCAAGCTTGAAATGGCGATTGATGACACACTGGTCGAAACCGTAATCGATGCCATCGTGCGTGCATCCAAAACCGGCAAGATTGGTGACGGAAAAATCTTCGTCACCACCATCGAACAGGCCATCCGCATCCGTACCGGCGAGTCCGGTCCTGAAGCCCTATAAACGAGGACTGCATAATGAATCCGATGCTACTCAAATCCCTCGCTGTCCCCGCTCTGATGCTGGGCGGCGTGTTTACGGGCATTGCGCACGCTGAAGAAGTTGCCGCCGTGGTCGAAGTGGTTACTGAAGCCGCCGCGCCTACCCCTGAAAAAGGTGACACCACCTGGATGCTCATCTCCACCGCACTGGTGTTCATGATGATCCTGCCCGGACTTGCACTGTTTTATGGTGGCATGGTGCGCAGCAAAAACGTCCTGTCCGTCCTTAGCCAAACCATGACCATTGTCGCCGTCGTCGCCATCCTCTGGGTGGTCTATGGCTACAGCATGGCCTTCACCAGCGGCGGAGACCTGAACAGCTTCGTCGGCGGCCTGTCCAAGATGTTCCTTGCGGGGGTGAATACCTCCTCAATGGTTGAAACCTTCAGCGCGGGCGTGGTGATCCCAGAGCTGTCCTTTGTGATTTTCCAGCTCACCTTCGCCGCCATCACGACGGCGCTGGTCGTCGGCGGTCTGGCTGAACGCGTGAAGTTCTCCGCCCTGCTGGTGTTCTCCGTGCTGTGGTTTACTTTCTCCTACCTGCCTGTGGCGCACATGGTGTGGTTCTGGGGTGGCCCCTCGGCTTACGGCGATCCCGCAGGCTTCCTGTTTGCCAAAGGCGCGCTCGACTTCGCGGGCGGCACCGTGGTGCATATCAACGCCGGTGTAGCGGCTCTGGTCGGAGCCATCGTCCTGGGCAATCGCATCGGCTTCGGCAAAGAGCCCATGCCACCCCATAACCTGGTCATGACCATGACCGGCGCAGCCTTGCTGTGGGTGGGCTGGTTCGGCTTCAACGCTGGCTCCAACCTTGAGTCAAACGGCACGGCTGCCATGGCCTTCCTCAACACCATGGTTGCCCCCGCTGCCGCCATGCTGGCATGGGCTGCGGCTGAATGGATGACCCGTGGCAAGCCCAGTATGTTGGGTATGGCGTCCGGCGCAGTTGCCGGCCTGGTTGCAGTGACCCCCGCCGCGGGCTTCTCCGGCCCGATGGGTGCGATTGCACTAGGCCTGGTGGTGGGTGTGGTCGCCTTCTGGGGTGTGGGTTTTATCAAGCGCACCTTCAAGATCGATGACTCACTGGATGTGTTTGCAGTGCATGGACTGGGCGGCATCGTCGGCGCCATCGGCACCGGTGTCGTTGCCAACCCGGCTCTCGGTGGCTCTGGCGTGTTCGACTACGCCGCCAACGCTGTGGCCGAGTTCAACCCGGTCGGTCAAGTCATCAGCCAGCTCTGGGGCGTAGGCACCGTGCTGATCTGGTCTGGCGTGGTCAGCTTCATCCTGTTCAAGCTGATCGACATGACCATGGGTCTGCGCGTCAGCGAAGAAGCCGAACGCGAAGGTCTGGACACCAGCTCACACGGCGAGCGGGCTTACAGCAACTAAGCCCCCCCTAGCAGTGCGGCGACATGCCGTGCTGCATCAATATGAAGCAAGCGCCCCGAATAGGGGCGCTTTTTTTGTGCCTCAAGCAGGGTGGGCTTAGTCGTACGCATCGCAAACACGCAATACAATGTCGCTCATTGTCTTGGTGCGTCTTTTGCTTAGCTGCACGCCCCCTCATTGATTCGCCAAGAGATCGCTCATGCAACCCACAGGCACAGACGTCTTTTTCCTTTTGATCGGCGCGGCCATGGTGCTCGCCATGCACGCCGGTTTTGCCTTTCTCGAAGTCGGCACGGTGCGTGAAAAAAATCAGGTCAACGCATTGGTGAAGATCATGGCCGACTTCGCTGTGGCCACCATCGCCTACTTTTTCATCGGCTACCCGCTGGCCTACGGTGTAGATTTCTGGAGCAGCGCGCAGCTGCTCTCGGCCGACCATGGCTATGGCTTGGTGAAATTCTTTTTCTTGCTCACCTTTGCTGCCGCCATTCCGGCCATTGTCTCCGGCGGCATTGCCGAACGCGCGCGGCTTTATCCGCAAATGGGCGCGACCTTTATTCTGGTCGCCCTGTTTTACCCGCTATTCGAGGGCATGGTGTGGAACACACACTTTGGCCTGCAAGCTTGGCTTGAGGCCAGCTTTGGCGCCAAATTCCATGACTTCGCAGGTTCGGTGGTCGTACATGCCTTCGGCGGCTGGGTAGCGCTGGCTGCCGTGATACTGCTTGGCCCGCGCATGGGACGCTATGGCAAGCAGGGCGGCGTGACCGCGCATCCGCCGTCGAGCATTCCGTTCCTGGCACTGGGTTCATGGACGCTTACCGTCGGCTGGTTTGGCTTTAATGTCATGTCGGCACAAACCGTCGAGGCCGTGTCCGGCTTGGTGGCCTTGAATTCGCTGATGGCCATGGTTGGCGGCATTCTGGCGGCGTTGATTGTTGGCAAAAATGACCCGGGCTTTATCCATAACGGCCCGCTGGCGGGTCTGGTCGCTGTGTGCGCGGGATCCGACCTGATGCACCCTCTGGGCGCGCTTATCACCGGCACCATTGCAGGCGGCATGTTTGTCTTGCTATTCACGCTGACCCAGAACCGCTGGAAGATCGACGATGTGCTCGGTGTCTGGCCCTTGCATGGCTTATGCGGCGCATGGGGCGGGATTGCAGCAGGAATTTTTGGTTTGCAGGCTCTCGGCGGCATGGGCGGGGTGAGCCTCATGAGCCAGCTTATCGGCACGCTACTGGGAATTTGCATCGCCCTGATTGCCGGATTTGTGGTGTACGGTGCGCTGAAGAAAACGGTCGGCCTGCGCCTGAGTCAGGAGCAGGAATTCGAGGGCGCGGATCTCGCGTTACACAAAATCAGTGCGACACCACCTAGTCAGCGCTAGCAGCGCTGCGGAAATACTTATCCCAGCAGCCTGCTAATCCTCGTCCAATAAAAAAGCCCCGCATCCTACGGGGCGTTTTTATTGGTACGAACCCACCCAAATCAACGTACCAGGGCACGCTCCACTTCATCCCGCTTCTCGCGCCCAGCAAGTTGCTCGACCAGCACCAGGGCAAACTCCATCGCCGTACCGGGGCCGCGCGAGGTCAGCACGCGCCCGTCAATCTCAATGGCTTCTGCGCTATCGCTCACGCCGTCCAGTGCGTCGGCACTCATCGCACCCGGATAATGCGTCGCACGTCGCCCACTCAACAAGCCCGCCTGCGCCAGCACCTTGGGTGCAGCGCAAATCGCACCCACCAAGCGCCCGGCGGCATAGGTGCGTTGCAGCAGATGGATAATGCGCGGATCATCGCGCAGGTTATCCGCACCAGGCAGACCGCCGGGCAGCACCACCAGATCGAAGTCCTCGTGCATGACCTGCTCCAGAGTGGTGTCCGGCACAATCACCGTACCGCGACTGGCGCACACCGAACCGGGATGCAACCCGGCGGTCACCACCTCAATGCCCGCACGACGCAGGATATTGCTCAGGGACACCGCTTCCAGCTCTTCAAAGCCCGGCGCCAAAGGAATGAGAACACGCGGCATGTGGATCATCTCCCAAAGAAATAAATAGGACTTACGCAAAAGTGTTCCAGCAAGGCAAGCGCCGAAAACAGTACACCGAATACGGCGAGGCGCTTGAACGCCGCTGGGGCGGTTTTGCGTAAGTCCTAATAAAAACGCCGCTCAAGGCGGCGCTGTTACTGCATTACGGCTTGCTGACCGTCTTGTTCACGATCGCCATACCCTTGAGCATGTTGAGCGCCTCAAACAGAGCGTAATCCTTCTGCGCCAGCGGACGCTTGTCGTCCTTGTCCATGACTGCATCGCCGGAGCGCGTGCTCACTGGCTTGTCCTCAGGCTTGTCCGTCTTATTGGCATCCGCATCCTCAACCTTGGCATCCGGCTTAGGCGCATCCGCTTTGCCATTCTTGCCATTGGGGTTATCCAGATGCCCGGTCAGATCGGACTCCTTCATGCCGAGGCCGTTGTCTTCGATAGCATCCACCTTGAGCGCAGGCAGCTCGATATCCGGCACAATGCCCTCGGCCTGAATCGAACGACCTGACGGCGTGAAATAGCGCGCGGTGGTCAGCTTGATCGCTCCGCCATTGGCCAACTCCTGAATGCTTTGCACCGAGCCTTTACCGAAGGTCTTGCTACCCATAATGATGGCGCGCTTCTGATCTTGCAGCGCACCGGCCACAATTTCCGAAGCCGAGGCCGAACCACCATTCACCAACACCACCATCGGCGCACCATCCAGCACATCGCCGTTATGCGCGCTGTAACGCATCTTGGAATCCTTGACCCGACCATCGGTGTAAACCACCAAACCGTCATTCAGGAAGGCATCCGCCACACCGACCGAGCCTTGCAGCACGCCCCCCGGGTTGTTGCGCAAATCCAGCACCAGCCCCTTAAGCTTGCCACCCGCCTCTTCTTTCAGCGCTTCGATTGCCTTCAACATTTGCTGTTCGGTTTGCGACTGGAACTGCGTGATGCGCACATAGGCAAAGCCCGGCGCAAGCATCCGGCTCTTCACGCTCTGCACCCGAATGATCGCGCGCTCCAGCACAAACTCCAGCGGCTTGTTCACGCCCTTGCGCGCCACGGTCAGCTTGATCTTGGTACCTGGCTCGCCGCGCATGATTTTGACCGCATCATTGATCGACATACCCTGCACCGGCTTTTCATCCAGCTTGATAATCAGGTCGCCGCTTTTCAGCCCGGCGCGTTGTGCGGGCGTATCGTCAATCGGTGCAATCACCTTGACGAAACCATCCTCCATGCCGACTTCAATGCCAAGACCGCCGAAGGTTCCGGTGGTGCCCTGACGCAGCTCCTTGAACTCTTCAGGGTCAAGATAGGAAGAATGCGGATCAAGCCCGCTCAACATGCCGCGAATCGCTTGGGTCAGCAGCTTTTTATCTTCGGTCGTTTCGACGTAATCGTCCTTGATGCGCCCATACACCTCGGTAAAGGTGCGCAGCTCATCCAGCGGCAGCGCGTCGCTCTCGGCAGACGCATTCGTCGCGCCTGTATCCTTCTGCGCGAAAACGCCCACGCCAAACGTCAAGCCAAAACCCAGAGTGGCACCTGCAACCACTAAAGCCGCCGCCCGCATACGATGTTGCATCAAACCTTTCCTCAAAAACGCGATTGCACCCGCGATACTCAAAATTGTGCTCGCTCAAACAAGCCCGTAATGGGCAAGAGTGTAACAGGCCGCCTTGCTAAAACACTGTCTCAGACTAAAACACTGTGTCAAATTCAAAGGCTTTCAAGCGCCACAACAAATTATTTCTTCGGCCAGGCCGACCAGCGCGTGGGATTGATCGGTTGGCCGCCTCGGCGCACTTCGACATACACACCCGTCTGACGTTCACCGCCACTGCGCCCCGCCGTCGCCACCACCTCGCCGCGTTGCACGCGAGCGCCCACCGACTTCAACACTGCTTCGTTTTGCGCATACAAACTCAAATAACTACCCTTGTGCTGCACAATGACCAGGTTGCCATAGCCGCGCACCCAATCGGCAAACACCACCTTGCCCTCCGCCAGTGCACGCACCCGCGAACCCTCCGGCGCAGCAAAAAACACACCGCGTGAACGCAACTCCCCTACGCCAGTCGGATCGCCAAAGCCTCGCACCTTGCGACCACTCACTGGAATGCCCCCCGCATCAACAGGAGACGCACCGCGCGCGTGCTGTTTTTTGTCCTCAGCCGACTCAGATGGCTTCTCAGCGAGCTTTTCTCTCTCTTTTTCTGGCTCTTTTTCTGGCGCCTTTTCTGCCAGCTTCTCAGGCGCCTTGACCGTCCGACTGCGCTCGGCTGTCTCCTTATCTCTATCGCGCGCTTTTTGGGCTTCATCCTGCTGCGCTTGTTGCGCACGCTTCAGCCGCTCAGCCTCCTCCTGCCTGCGCTCAGCCACCTCGGCCTCACGCTGCTTTTTCTCAGCAAGGGCGCGTGCCTCGGCTTCGGCTTCAGCCTGCGCCTCGGCCAGCTCCAGTTTTTGCAGCGCGCGTTCGAGCTCAGCATGGTCTCGATTCATCTGCCGCACCTTGGCCTCACCTGCCGAATGGCGTGCCTCCAAGGCATCCACCGTCTTGGCATGTTCGGCGCGCAAGCCATCCAAAGTCGCCTGCTCAGACTCGGCCTGCAACTGCATCCGGGTCAACTCTTCCAAGGCAAATTCAATCTCATGCTGCACACGGACATTGGCTTCCCGCGCCGCGCGCAAGCGACTCAAGGCCTCCACCCGACTGGCACGCAACTGCGCCAAATAACCCTCGATGCGCATTTTTTGCGCACGATCACCCGGGCTTAACACACCTTCCAGCACATGTTCTTCACCCAGCAAATACAACGCGCGCATATTGTCCTCAAGCCCCACCAGCCCTGCAGCAATCTCGGCCTCAAGCCCGACGTGCTGGGCGCGCAAATCAACCAGCTCGCTTTCTTTGCTGCTCACGGCAAAACGCGCCGCATACACGGCACGCGCGGCCTCGGCCTGCTGATTCTCCAGGGTGCGCAATTTGGCCGCTTCCGCATCGCGCTCAGCATCCAAACGTGCCAGACGCTCACGCTCAGCCTTGATATCCTGCTGCACGCCCCTAAGCTCTTGCGCAGCCTCCTCAATCGTCGGCGCAGCATAGAGCACACCCTGACCTAGTAGACCGAATAAGACCCACCCCAAGAAAAGCGTGCGAGCCCGTCTAAAAATACGATTTAGCATGTAATATCTGAATATTCTAAAAGACTCATACGCCCACCATGACCGAACCTTCACCCCAAGTCATTCTGCCACCCTTGTCCACGCGTAGCGAAGACATCGACCGCGCCTCGCACTCACTCAAAGCCATGTCGCATCCACTGCGCCTGAAAATCCTCTGCGTACTGGGTGATGCTGAAATCAGCGTGCAAGACATCGTTGGTGCGGTCGGCACCACGCAAAGCAACATTTCGCAACACCTCGCCATCCTGCGCGACAAGGGCATCCTCGCCTCGCGCAAGGAGGCCAACCGGGTATACTACCGCGTCAATGACGCCCGCACGCTGCGCCTTATCAGCATGATGCAGGACGTGTTCTGCCCGTTTAGCACATCGCCCCCTTCATCCAACACGAGAACAGACCCATGACCACCGACCGTATTGTACGCATCGTTGCCGGATTGATGATTATGCTCACTTTGGCACTTGCCCACTTCACCGGGCAGGTTGACATGAGCAAGGTCAGCTGGCTTTGGCTTACCGCCTTCATCGCCTTGAACCTTTTCCAAAGCGGTTTCACCTCATTTTGCCCACTGGATACCGTCTGCGAAAAGATGGGTGTCCGTCGCGCCAAGTAAGCCGGCATGGACTTTTTCGATTTTCTTCAACGCCACTGGATGCTCACCGCCGCTGCGGTGGGTATTCTTTTCATGATTATTGCCAATGAGTTTGCCCGCGTGACCAGTAAGTACAGCGAAATCAACCCCTCCGAAGCCACACGCATGTTGAGCCATGACGAGCCGTTGTTGCTCGATGTACGCGAAATCGACGAATTCCGCGCCGGCTATCTTATGGGTGCCAAGCACATCCCACTCGGTCAGCTTGCTGCAAAAGCCGATCAGCTTGAGGCGTGGAAAGACAAGCCGGTGATTATCTACTGCCGCAGCGGCAACCGCTCTGGTGTAGCTTGCGGCCAGCTCGCCAAGTTGGGTTTCACCAAGCTGCACAACCTCGCAGGTGGCATCCTTGCCTGGCAGCATGAAAACCTGCCGGTGAAGAAAAAGTAAGTGCCGTGCGCCAGGCCGAAGTCGTTGTTTACCTCAGCCGCAGTTGCTTTTACTGCATTCGCGCCAAGCATTTATTAAAGTCGAAAGGCGTGCAATTCACCGAAGTTGCAGTGGATGGCGACCCAGCGCTGTGGGACGAGATGGAAACACGCTCCGGGCGCTCCACCGTACCGCAAATTTTTATCGACCAACGTGCTGTCGGTGGTTTTAGCGACATCGCCAGCCTCGACCGCAATGGTCAACTTGATTGCCTGCTTTTTCCGACCACTGATTGAAGGAGCCACACCATGACTGATTTTGTGCATGTTGTTTCACCGCATGATGGCGCGATTAATCGCGTGCCCCGCGACAAACTCAACGCCAACCCCGTGTGCGGCAAGTCGGGCAAGCCGTTGTTTATTGCGCACCCGCTTGAACTCACCGACGCCAACTTCCAGCGCTACATCACCCGTAGCGACCTGCCCGTGCTGGTGGATTTTTGGGCGCCCTGGTGCGGCCCCTGCCGCATGATGGCGCCGGTGCTTGACGAAGCCGCCAAAACGCTCGAACCGCAGCTGCTGATCGCCAAGGTCAATACCGAAAACGAAGCGGTCATCAGCCAGCAATTTGGCATCCGTAGCATCCCCACCCTGGCTTTATTTCAAGGCGGCCGGGAAATTGCCCGCATGAGCGGCGCGCTGCAATTGCCCCAGCTCAAACAGTGGTTGAGCCAGCACATCAGCCTTTGATTCCAATCTTTTAAACTCAGAGATCACACCATGTCCGAAGCGCAAGAAATCCCACGCCAATTTGCCCTGCAACGCATTTATTTGAAGGATGTGTCCTTTGAGTCCCCGCGCGCACCGCACATTTTTCTCAACCCGGAATGGCAACCGAACATCAACGTGCAAGTTGAAAACGCCAGCACCCAGCTCGGTGACGGCGTGTTTGAAGTGGCTCTGAAAATCACCGCCACGGCCACCACCGAAGTTGAAGGCACGCAGGAAACCGCCTTCCTCGCCGAAGTGACCCACGCAGGCATTTTCACCATCGTCGGTTTTGAAGGCGCTGAACTGGGACACATTATCGGCAGCATCTGCCCAACCCAGCTGTTCCCCTTCACCCGCGAAACCGTGGCTGACTTGGTGGTCAAAGGCGGCTTCCCCAGCCTGTTACTGCAGCCGATCAATTTCGACGCGCTCTACATGCAGCACATGCAGCAGCAAACCGAAGCCCCCGCGCCTAGTACCATTCAGTAAACCCGGCCATTCAGTAAGCACAGCATCCGTCCAGCATGACGACGCATCAATCTATTGCCGTGCTGGGCGCAGGTGCATGGGGCACCGCGCTTGCCATCCATCTCGCTCGCAACCAACACCGCGTGCACTTATGGGGACGCAAGCCGGAGCAGGTGCAAGCCATGCAGCTTGCCCGCTGCAATGCACGCTACCTGCCCGAAACACCCTTTCCCGACGCACTCACGCCTACCGCCGATCTTGGCGTGGCGCTTGAGTGCGCCGACCTCATTCTGATCGTGGTTCCCAGCAGCGGCTTTCGCGCATTTCTGCACGAACTGCGCCCCCATCTGGGCACCTGTTCCTCACGCATCGCCCCGCGTATAGCATGGGCCAGCAAGGGGCTGGAAAGCGGCAGCGCCAAACGCCTCGATCAGGTGTTTACTGAAGAGTTGCCCGCCCACGCTGCGCCCGCCATCATCTCCGGCCCCACCTTTGCGCGCGAAGTCGCCGCTGGCCTACCCACCGCCGTGACCGTCGCCTCGCACGACCGCAATTTTGCCGAACACGTCGCCGCACTGCTGCACAGCCCCAGCTTCCGCGCCTACCGCGTGGACGATGTGATCGGCGTGGAGCTAGGCGGCGCAGTCAAAAATGTCCTCGCCATTGCTGCCGGCATAGCCGACGGACTGCACTTTGGCTCCAATGCGCGAGCGGCACTCATCACCCGAGGCCTTGCGGAAATCATGCGCCTGGCCGAGGCCATGGGCGGCCGCCGCGAAACCTTGATGGGGCTGGCCGGGCTTGGCGACCTCGTGCTCACCTGCACCGACAACCAATCCCGCAACCGGCGCTTCGGCCTGCTGCTGGCCGAAGGCAAAAGCGTCGAGGCCGCACTCGCCCAGATTGGCCAGGCGGTAGAAGGCCTGCCCAGCGCACGCGAAGCCTGGCGACTGGCCTGCGAACACGCAGTGGACATGCCCATCACCCATGCGGTGTACCAAGTGGCTTACGAAGGACTGGCGCCCAAGCTGGCAGTGGCACAACTTCTACAACGCCACGCACGGCCTGAGTTCGATCACTCTTCGGCCTGACCGCTTGGTTTTGATCTGCAGGGTGGATAAGCGCAGCGCACCCACCCTACGGAATCTTGAGCCGCTCTGAATAACGATTAAACCTCCTTGACCACCACATCCAACACCCTCGCCACGCCATCCTCGACCCGCCAACGCACATCCAAATCGTATAGCAGCATCCCATACACGCGTTCGACTTCATCGGCTCGCTGCGCCTGATAGGCCGGACGCGGATCGCGCTGCAATAACGCCTCTACCAGCTCACACAGATTCGGATAACGCACTAGCCAAGGCGCACAGGCCGCCCGCCCTTGCGCCGTCCACTCGACCCGCAAGTGTGCCCCGCTATCCTCCGCCGCAAAGCCGCCGACCGCACTCGGCAAGGCCTCGACATAGGGCAGATATGGCTTCACATCCAGCAACGGCGTGCCATCCAAAAGATCCACCCCCGCCACATGAATCCGTACCGCGCCATTTTCAAGTTTCTCGACGCGAACAAGGCGCACCAAAGACAAACCGACAGGGTTCGGACGATACGGCGCACGCGTGGCAAACACCCCCAGGCGCGCATTGCCCCCCAAACGCGGCGGACGCACGGTCAAAGCCGCCTGCGCGCCTTTTTCCGCATGAAACCAGGTCAGCAGCCACAGATGACTAAAGCCCTCAATCCCACGCCAAGCCTCCTCGCGGTTGTAGGGCGCATCCAGCTCCAGCGTGGCATGCACCTCGTCCACTAACCCGCCTTGACGCGGAATGCCGAATTTCTGCGCAAACGGCGTGCGCACCACGCCTATGGCGCGTAATACAATATCCGACACTCACACCCTCCATTGAAAACACATGACCACTCTCAGCCTAATCCTGCTGCACGGCCTCGGTGCAGATGGCAACGACATGCAGCCCATCGCACAAGCCATCCGCGCCCAACTGCACCACGCCCATCCCGACCTGCAAGTGCGCATTCACTGCCCCGATGCGCCGGTACGCCCCGTCACCGTCAACGGCGCTTATCTGATGCGCGCATGGTTCGATCTCTACGGTCTGCAGGCGGATGCCCCTGTGGACACCGACGGCATCGAGCAAAGTCGCCAGCGCATTAGCCAACTGCTCGAAGCCGAACACCGCGCCGGTGTGGCGTGGAAGCACATCATTATTGGCGGGTTTTCGCAAGGCGGGGTCATCGCCATGCACTGCGCACTGCACCTCGACCAACGCCTGGGCGCTTTACTCGCTCTCTCAACCTGGCTCCCGCGCAGCCCATATTCCAGCCCGAGCGCCAGTGCCTGCCAAACCCCCGTCTTCATGGCTCACGGCATTGAGGATGACCTCATTCCCGTACAAGCCTTGCGGCGCACTTACGACTCACTCGCCAAGCTGGGTTACAACACGCTGCATCACGCCACCTACCCCATGCCGCACAGCATTTGCATGGAAGAAATTGACGACATCAGCGCGTGGCTGGTGCAGCATCTTGCACGCTGAAGCGCCATGCCGACGCGACACTGGGATATTTTCTGCACCGTCATCGACAACCTCGGCGACATCGCCACCTGCTGGCGGCTGGCGCAGATTCTGCACCACGAGCACGGCCAGCACGTGCGCCTGTTTGTAGACGAGCTCAACGCACTCAAAACACTGGTTCCCGCAGCACAAAGCACGGCGCAACAAACCCTGTACGGCATTGAAGTCCGCCAATGGACAGAGAGTTTCCCCGACACTCAGCCAGCCCAAGTCGTGATCGAAACCTTCGGCTGCACCCTACCTGCCAGCTACGTACGAGCCATGCAGGCCACGCCCCCGTTGGCCTGGATTAATCTCGAGTACATGAGCTGCGAAGACTGGGTGGACAACATCCACAACCACGACTCCATCCTGGCGCATGGCCTGAAAAAACGCTTTATCATCCCCAGCCTGCGCGCGCACGGCGGTGGCCTGCTGCGCGAGAGCGACCTGCTGCGCCGCCGCGATGACTTTCTCAGCCATCCGGCACAGCAACGGGCTTGGTGCGAGCAATGGAACATTCCTCTTCCCATAGGTGGGGCAAACAGCCTCAAGCTCTCGCTGTTCGGCTATGAAAACCCGCAGTTTGCCCCATTTCTTCACGACCTGAGTCAGGCACCCCAGCCCATCACCGCCTACCTGCCGCAAAGCCGCCTGCTCAACAGCCTGCGCGAATATCTGCATAACCCCGACCTGAGCGCAGGCGACACCTACCAACACGGCAGCCTGACCCTGCATATCCTGCCATTCCTGCCGCAGGCTGAATACGACCGCCTGCTCTGGCTGTGCGACATCAACTTCGTGCGCGGCGAAGAATCGCTGACTCGCGCGATCTGGGCAGGCAAACCCTTTATCTGGCATATCTACCCCACGGATGACCATGCACACCAAGTCAAGCTGAACGCCTTTTTGGAGGTTTACACCGAACATGGCGAGGACGAACACCTCCAGCATTTGCGCGCCTGGATGCAGCAGTGGAATGGTCTGCCTAGTGCTACGGAAGTCGATATTTGCTCAGGCTTGAATATGCTGATCCAGCACCAAGAATGGCATCAGCGCCGTAGCACCGAGCTTGCCCAAAGGCCGAATTTATGCCAACAACTCATGGACTTCGTCGCATTTGTGCCAGCAACAGGCTAAAATGCCGCCCGCAACTCACGGCGCAGGTTGGTTTGCTCACGGCAACCCCAGGGCAACACTACGGCTACAACGGCCACACGTCGCCGTTCCAAGACCCATCGACCTGCCCATCAACCCGTATTCCTCAACCTGAAACCTGGATCAATCAATGAAAACCGCACAAGAATTCCGCCCCGGCAATGTCATGCTGATCGACGGCAGCCCCTGGGTCATCCTCAAGGCTGACTTCAGCAAATCCGGCCGCAACTCCGCCATTGTCAAAATGAAGCTCAAGAACCTGCTCAGCGGCACCAGTACCGAAACCGTGTACAAGGCTGACGACAAATTCGAGCAAGTCATCCTCGACAAAAAGGAATGCACCTACAGCTACTTCGCCGACCCGCTCTACGTGTTCATGGACGAAGACTTCAACTCGTATGAAGTGGAAAAAGACAACCTCGGCGACGTCATCAACTTCATGGTTGATGGCATGGACGACAAAGTCGAAGTGACCTTCTACGACGGCAAAGCCATCTCCGCCGAACTGCCCAACACCATCGTGCGCGAAATCGTTTACACCGAACCTGCCAACCGCGGCGACACCTCCGGCAAAGTGATGAAAGTCGGCAAACTGGCCAACGGCCACGAAATCCAGATCGCCTCCTTCATCGAAATCGGCGAAAAAGTCTCTATCGACAGCCGTACTGGTGAATACCGCTGCCGCGCGTAATACTTTGATACTCACCTCACGGTGGGTTCAAGCGACCAAAAGCCTCGCCCTTTCAAAAAGGTGGGGCTTTTTTTATATGGCCTTTTTATTTGGCTGGTCTATGGGTATGGTCTATTGACCGGGTCTTTTGAGCTGGTACCCCACTTGCCCAAACCCATCCTCCAATGCCATTCTCAGCACATCGACGTTTCGCCTCTCAGGCCATATCCTCAAGCCACTTCCTCAGGTCATCTCCAATTGAACACTGCCTTCGGCTTTCTGCGCGCTGCGCTTTTTAATCTGGGTCTATGGCTGATTCTTATCGCCTACCTGCCGATCATTGCCATCGCCGCCGTCACTCCCGCGCCGCGCCGCTATCGCCTGATGCGCGGTTGGAACTGGATGGCGGTGCATTGGTTGCGCATCACCTGCGGGGTACGCTGGAAGATCGAAGGCAGGCTGCCGGAGGATGGTTTGGGCGGCGTGGTGCTGGCCAAACATCAATCCACCTGGGAAACCTTTATCTTCCCTGTGCTGTTTGACGGCCCAGCCTTTGTGCTCAAGCGCGAATTGATGCGTCTGCCGATTTTTGGCTGGGGGCTGGCGGTCAACCAGCCGATTGCCATTGACCGCAGCGCCGGGCGTGATGCGCTGCGCCAACTGCTGGAACAAGGAAGCGAGCGCCTAAAACAAGGCCGTTGGGTGATTATTTTCCCCGAAGGCACGCGCACTGCCGTGGGCGAGCGCGGCAAGTACAAACCCGGCGGTGCGCTGCTGGCCACACAAAACGGCGCACGCGTGCTGCCGATTGCACACAATGCGGGCTGCGCCTGGCCACGCGGCGCATTTATCAAAACGCCGATGACCATCACCTTGCGCATCGGCCCGCTGATCGACACTGCGGGGCGCAAGGCCAGCGAGATCAACGCCGAAGTCGAAAACTGGATTGAGGCGCAAATGGCGACCTTGCCTTGCCCATCCGGGGACATGCCCAAGGACAGGTCAAAATGAACCCCGCCAGCACGAGCAGCCCGCTTTACGCCGAGATTGCCGCGCAAATCAGCCTGACCACCGGCGAGCCCTTTCGCGCGCGCCACCCTCACGTTCGCGGCGGCGGCTGCATTAGCGAAAGCGTGGTGCTTGAAGATGGCGCACGCATGTTTTTTATCAAGATCAACCGTGCCGAGCTCCTGCCGATGTTTGAGGCCGAGGCCGCCGGGCTGCGCCTGCTGGCGGCGACACAAACCTTGCGCGTGCCGCAACCCATCCTCTACGGTTTGGCTGGCGCACATCCACAGGCTTTTTTAGTGCTTGAATACCTGCCGCTGGTGGATAGCGACGCGCCTGAACATTTTGCCGAGCAACTCATCGCCCTGCATCAACACAGCGGCGAGCCCAATCATGAGTTCTTCGGCCTTGCCCACGACAACTTCATCGGCACCAGCGCGCAAGAAAACACGCCGCAGCGCGATTGGGTGAGCTTCTGGGCGGCCTGCCGCCTACGACCACAACTTGAACGTGCGCGGCACAATCAGCTTGCACCCACCACTGTGGAGCTGGGTGAACAATTGATCGCCGCACTACCGAACTTTTTTACCGACTACCAACCCCAGCCCAGCCTGCTGCACGGTGATTTATGGGGTGGTAACTACGGCTATATTGCCCATGGCAATGGCGGGCAACCCATCCCGGTGATATTCGACCCCGCCGTTTATTATGGCGACCGCGAAGCCGAGCTGGCCATGACCGAGCTGTTCGGCGGCTTTCCACCACGCTTCCGCCAAGCCTACGAGGCTGCCTGGCCGCTGGACGCGGGCTATGGCGTGCGCCGTCAGCTCTACAACCTCTACCATGTCCTCAACCATTTCAACCTGTTCGGCGAGGGTTATGCCGCACAAAGCCAACGCCTGATGCAACGCCTGTTGAGCGAGGTGCGCGCATGAGTTTCATGGTTCCCGACTGGCCGCTGCCACCCGGCGTGCGTGCCGCACAAACCACGCGCAGCGGCGGTGTCAGTGGCGCGCCGTATGCGTCCATGAATCTAGCCACCCATGTCGGCGACGACCCTGCGCATGTGCAGACCAACCGCCAACGGCTGCACGCAGCTCTTGCCCTGCCCGGCGAACCGCTGTGGCTAGAACAGGTGCACGGCATTGCGGTACACCTCGCCGCACATGAAAACATGCCGACACACGCGCCGCGTGCCGATGCGGCCTACACCGACCAACCCGGCATGGTGCTGGCCGTGCTCACCGCCGACTGCCTGCCGGTGCTGTTCGCCTCGCGTGATGGTCAGGAAATTGCCGCCGCTCACGCAGGCTGGCGCGGCTTGCTGGGCGGTGTACTCGAAGCCAGCCTAAGTCATTTTCGCGCGCTGCCAGCTGACATCATCGCCTGGCTAGGCCCTGCGATCAGCCAAGCGGCGTTTGAAGTGGGTGACGAGGTGCGCACAGCCTTTATGCAGCACGACCTCGCCGCATACAGCGCGTTCGTACCCAGCCCTCAATCTGAACACCGGGCTGGGCACTGGCAGGCTGATTTGTATAGCCTTGCCCGTCAGCGCCTCGCTGCCTGTGGCCTGCAAAATGTGTATGGCGGCGAGCTATGCAGCTACAGCGACTCGGTCAATTTCTACTCCTACCGCCGTGAGCCCACCACCGGGCGCATGGCCAGTCTGATCTGGAGAGCCTAAAACCAAGGTTTGCCACAGAGGACACAGAGACCTCAGAGTACAAAACCGCAATAGTTTAGGGAAACGCTGATTTATTCAGTGTTTCCCGCTTGGGGCAGGATGCCCCAACATGAACAAAGACGTAAGTCTTTGATTCATGAGAGCCATCGCGGACATGTGCCGCGATGAGCGAGCTGATTTATTCCATGGATGGAATAAATCAGCATCTACTTAGATCACACGAGCGGGCTTGTTCGCGAAAGGCTTGCCACGAGCAATATCTCCTCCATAACACACTGTTTTCACCTCCGTGAACTCTGTGTACTCTGTGGCTAGAAATGGATTTCCCCCGCAGAGTCATCAAGATGACACCGATTTCTGTAATATCGTGCGCCTTACTTTTGGAAACCACACATGAAAACACCCCACTGGAAACTGCTTACCCTCGTCGGCCCTGACCGTCCCGGCATCGTCGCCGCGGTCTCCCGTGTTTTGCTCGGCGCGGGTGCCGAATTGGGCGAAGCCTCAATGATGCGCCTTGGCGGCCTGTTCACCATCATGCTCATGGTCGGCATTGACGGCGACGGCGTACACCTCAAAGGCCTGCTCGAATCCGTGCGCAACGAATTCAAACTGCGCGTGCATGTCGATGAACTTAACGCTGGCTTGCATCGCCGCATCGACCCCGACGCACGCGTCACCGTCTACGGTGCCGACCGTGTGGGCATCGTGGCTGAAGTCACCGACGCACTCGCCCAAGCAGGCTTGAGCATCACCGACTTGCGCTCGGACGTGGCGGGCAGCGAAGACAAACCGATCTACATCATGAACATCGAAGGCGTAGCGCAACAAGGCTTGCCGCCGTTAGAGCAGGCACTTGCCCGTCTGTCGAGCGATATCCGCGTCACCATCGCGCCCATCGAACTGATGCGGGGCTGAGATGGCCTTGCGCGACATTATTCTTTACCCCGACAACCGTCTGAAAACCGCGTGCGAAGCGGTAGACAGCTTTAACGCCGAATTACGCGACTTCGTCAACGACCTGCTCGACACCTGCGCCAGCGGCCCCGGTGCCGTCGGCATTGCCGCGCCGCAGGTTGGCGTATTGCAGCGCATCTGCATTGTTGATGCCACCCGCGCGCGCAAACCCGTACCCAATCACGGCAAGCTGATCCTGGTGAACCCGGAAATCACCGCTTGGGATGGCTTCGCCGTGGGGCGTGAAGGCTGCCTATCGGTGCCCGACTACACCGGCAATGTGGTGCGCGCCGAAAAAATCCGGCTCAGCGCGTATGACCTCGACGGCAACGCCTTGAGTTTCGAGATGGAAGGCTACGAAGCACGTATCGCCCAGCACGAAATCGACCACCTCGACGGCATCCTGTTCCTCGACCGTCTCATCAGTCGCGGCGCAGATTTGTTTCAACGCAAACCGGCGAAAAGCAAAGCCGCCGAGTAAATAAACGAGTCAATAAAAAAGGGCTGAATAATCAGCCCTTTTTCAATCCGCTAACGCAGACTTACATTTTCATTACTGACGAAGCCATACCCGGCTGCTCCATCACCACGGTGTCCTCATCGGGAACATCGAACACCTCCTTGTAGCTGACATACATCGCCGCGAACAACACCGGCATCAGCAACAACCAACCCAGCAACAACGGAATGGCTGCAATAAAGCCCAGCACGAGCACAACCAAGCCGAACACCAGTGCTGGCAGCCAATTCGCCAACACCGCCTTAAAGCTCAGTTTCATCGCATCAAACGGCGCGACCCCCGCAAACAGCACCAACGGCGCGGCAAACCACATGGCCATGCTGTAAACCGCCACCAAAAGCAGGATGACCAGCATACCGCCAAACCCCATACCCAACATGCCCGAAGCCAGCATGGCATCCGCGCTCATACTCGTACTGTTCTCCGCGAGGGACGCACCGCCCATGGCACCGCCGATCATGGCCATCAGCACCAAGGCAATCAGGATGCTGAACACAATCGCCATCGCCCCCAGGGTCAGCAGCGGCCCGCGGGTGCGTTGTTCCATCAAGGGCTGAAACAGCAGATTCAAGTCGACTGTTTTGCTCTCATCAGCATAGCGAGCGGCCAAAAACATCCCCGCCACCAAGCCCGGAGAAATCAGTGCCGCCACGATGCCGCCCACAAACGGGATGATCTGCAACACAACCTCAATCACCAAATACACAATCACCAGCAAAATCCACGCGCCCAACTGCCCCTTGACCAGATTCCAGCCATCGCCAATCCAACCCACGCCGCGCCCGGCGTCCACCGTTTTGAAGTTCATCACTCGCCCCTTTTTTGAAAATGTCCTGAAGGACTATAGCCAACAACTACAGTCTGCGCGCAAGCAACACCAGCACTTCACCATGTGCAGTATGTGGAAACATATCAAACAACTGCGCCCGCAGTGGCACAAAGTCCGGCATCCGCGCCAGATCTTGCGCCAAGGTTTGCGGGTTACAGCTTGAATACAGTACCCAGCGCGCCGTGGAGGCCTGCAACCGGACACACAAATCCGTGCCCAGACCACGACGCGGCGGGTTGACCACCGCCAGCTCCGGCGCAGCGCGCTGCCCCAGAGCAAACGCATCGGCACTCAGGGCACGGAACTGTGCATTGCTCACACCCAACTCCAGCGCCGATTGCTGCGCCGACGCAATCGCCTCCGTGCTGACCTCAATGCCCACCACCTGACCACGCACCACCGGAGCAAGGTGCAGGGCAAAACCGCCCACACCGCAAAACAAATCCCATGCACTCACCGGCGCAAGCTCGGCCACCCACTCACGCGCCGTGCGATACAGCGCCGCCGCCACCTGGGTATTGGTCTGAAAAAAACTGCGCGGGCGCAGATACAGGGTCATGCCATTGAGCGACATGGCCAAGGTGGTGCGTGCGCTGAGAATAATCTCCTCCTCGCCTTCCAGAATGGCCTGATGCACCGGCTGGAGATTGACCGACGCCACCGCCAATCCGGGAAGCGCTGCATACAATGCGGGCAAATGCGCCTGCAGTGCAGCCAAAGGCTGTCGCGAACGCAGCACAAAACGCAGCACCAATTCGCCGCTGTGTTCGGCATGCGTCAGCAACACAAATTTCAGCTCCCCGCGTCGTTCAACTACGTTGTAAGGCTCAAGCCCTGCCTGCGATATAAACTCACGCAGCGGTGCAAACGCTGCCCGCAAGCCCGACGGATACAGCGCGCAAGCGCTCAAATCCACCGCCTGCCCCCGTGCATCGGTAATGCCCAACACCGGCTGCTCCACCGAACCACCGACCACCATTTTCGCCTTGTTGCGAAAACCAATTTCGGCACTCAACACCGGCGCATCCCACAAGACCGACGCAATCGTAGGCAAAGCCGCCTGACACGCTGCCTGCTTGTCTGCAATCTGCTGCGCATAAGGTCGCTCAATCCACGTACAGGAACGGCAAAGCCCGGCCTGAAAATAACCGCACTCCATGCGCTTACCCCTTCACCGTATGCGCTGATTCGATGCGCTGGCGTAAATCATCCGGGGCGATAAACACAAAGGCGCGCCCGCGCTTGGTTTGCTCCAAAAGACCCAGCTCCGCCAGCCCCAGCAAGTCGGAGCGCGCGGTAGCATACGACACGCCTTGCGAGCGCTGGTGCGCCTCAATCACATAATCGAATCCCGGCTGTTTGAGCGCATGGGTCAGCAGGGTGATCTGGCGCTGATTAAGCTTGCCGCGCAAGGTCGGCGAGGTCTGCAACAAACGCGCCGTACCGCGCTGTTCCGCGCCCTTGCGCGCCAAATACTCATGCAAGGCGGCAATCGCCTGACGAATCACCCTGAGCTGATGCAGCACAAAATAAGTCGTGTCATTATCATCGGTTTCCGCATGCAAATAGGCCAAGGAATACTGCTTGGGCGCTTGTTTGATGATGCGTGAAATCGAAAGATATTCCATCAGCCAATAGCCCTGCCGCGCCATGCTCCAATAAAACAACGCGCGCGCGGTGCGCCCATTGCCATCGGTGAAGGGGTGATCGTAGGCAATCATGAAATGCAGCAGGATGGCGCGCACCACCGGGTGCACAAACGGCTGATTCTCTCCCGACGGGCTGCCCTCGCCACCGTTGGCAAAGGTGCACAGACGCTCAAGCCGCTCGGCCAGGGAAGATGCAGGTGGCGGCTCGTGCAGCACCGTGCCGTCGCGGTTATCCACCACGCGCACATCATCACGCCGCCGCAATCGACCCGCATCGGCGGGATCATCCAGCGTGCCGTGCGTCACACGTTGGTGCAACTCCAGCACTAACTCAGGAGTCAGCGGACGATCCTTGATGGAGCGAATCCAGTCCATGGCCTGATAGTTATTGAAGATCATTCTTTCGCTGTGATCCCTGGGCTGGCGCCCGGCGCGCAACATCTCCTCCGCAATCAGCCGCGTGGTGGATGCGCCCTCCAACTGGCTGGAGGTCACCGCCTCCTCAATCAGGGAATTGAAAATGTAATCATCCCGATCCGCCGGGTTGACCACGTTACCCGGCAAGCTCACGCGCCCGGCGGCATCTTGGTCGATATGATGCAAATCCCGCAGTACCGGCTCAGGCATGGCGACATACATCGCTTGGTTGTACTTATCGAGCAAGGGCAACTGCTTGAGCAAACCTTGGCGCGCCATGCGCACCGCGAGCCACCACGTTTCATGCTGCACGCCTTCGGGTGTCGGGCGATGACGCAGCTCATCCCAGTGCATGTAATCACCATGCACGAGGCCACCCTCCTGCTGGGTCATGGCATGTACCAGTTCGTAAGGCGGGGTATTGGTAAGCAGCTCGATCAGCGCGGGGGGAGAGAGCGGAAGTTTCACAATGACCCACCTTTACCGAGTATTGAATTAAAACAAGTTAATAATTCATGCAGATCATGCGTGCGCGATCAACTCATGTCAATGAGTTATTAAATCAAGTCAAATTAATAATTCGTTGTTATTGATTCAGCGTATACGAATCGAGAATGTGGGTCAGACTTCAGGCCGACCTACGATCAATCATGATGCGTGCCGAATCAATCGCTCAGCGCCGCAACCACCCCGCCACCTCCAGCGCCGCATAGGTCAAAACCCCATCTGCACCCGCGCGCTTCATGCCGATCAGGCTCTCCAACATGCACGCTTCCCAGTCCAGCCAGCCGTTCTGGCTGGCGGCCTTGAGCATCGCGTATTCGCCGGACACCTGATAGACATAAGTCGGCGCACGGAATTCATCCTTGATACGGCGCACGATGTCCAAGTAGGGCAGCCCCGGCTTGACCATCACCATATCCGCGCCTTCCTGCAAATCCAGCGCCACTTCGCGCAAGGCTTCATTGCTATTGGCCGGATCCATTTGATAGGTGTGCTTGTTGCCCTTGCCCAAATTGCCCGCCGAGCCCACCGCATCGCGGAACGGGCCATAGAAACTGGAGGCATACTTGGCGGCGTAGGCCATGATACGGGTGTGAATGTAGCCGTTTGACTCCAGCGCCTCGCGAATCAGGCCGATGCGGCCGTCCATCATGTCCGACGGCGCGACCACATCCGCGCCCGCCTCGGCATGGGACAGCGCTTGCTTGACCAGCGCCTCGACCGTTTCATCATTCATTACATAACCGGATGCGTCGATCAGCCCGTCCTGCCCATGCGTGGTGAACGGATCGAGCGCCACATCAGTCATAATGCCAAGTTCAGGAAAACGCGCTTTCAACGCCCGCACCGCACGCTGTGCCAGACCGTCCGGGTTCCATGCCTCCGCTGCATCCAGCGATTTAGCCTCCAACGGCGTAACCGGAAACAGCGCCAACATGGGAATACCCAACGCCACTGCGCGCTCGGCAGTCTGCAAAAGCACGTCGATGGACTGGCGTTCGACCCCCGGCATCGACGCTATCGCCTCCGTGCGCCCTGTACCCTCAAGCACAAACACCGGCAAAATCAAATCATTCGTCGTCAATACATTTTCGCGCATCAGACGGCGGCTAAAATCATCCCGACGCATACGGCGCATCCGGGTCATCGAAAAAGTATGGTTGAACATTCGCGGCTCCTCATTCAGCATGTCGCGATTGTAACGAGCCGCGAGGAAACTACCCATGTCTTTCATCGAATTCGCCTTTATGCACCCCGGCGCACATGAAACATTCACCAACGCAGCGCGCCAGCACGGGCTTGAAGCGACATGGCATGAAGATGCTATCGGCACCGGCGCAACCATCGTGCGCGTCAGCGAAGTCGGCCTGACCGCAGACATCGAAGCCAAATTGGAAGCATTGGCGCAACAACTCGACGAAGAAAGCCAGAACTGGGCAGATAGCATGGACGACGTGCGCCTCTCCGCCGTCGGCATCGTGGTTCACCTTGGCGACGGCACACAATCCCTCGCTCGCGTAGACCCCAACATGATGCGCCGCATTCTCAGCGTACTCACGCCGGATGAAGTGGGGCAATTCGTCGCCAAAATTGCCGATGCGGTGGAAAACCCGGACAACTCACCTATCTGCATGGACTTTCACGATTGATTGATCTTGCCGCCTGGCACGCCGAGCCACTGCCAGAGGGTGAAGCACAAATCCGGCTGGATCAAATCCGCACCGCCACGACTTGGGATGACCGCCTGGAAGTTCTGCGCCTGCGCATCATGCTCGGTCTACCCTTTGAGATGCAGCGCGACGTACTGTGGAATGAGGCCAGCAGCGACATGCAGCGTGCCGCAGTCGAACTCATCACTGGCCAAATCATGCTGGCGCGCCGCCTGCAAGGCGCGTGGATCTGGCTGGACACGGCGCAACAACGCCTTGCCCACCATCTCCCCGGCACGGGCTATCTTGAGCTGCTGCGACGCCATGCCACGCTGCGCGGGCTAAGGCTTTTCGACACGCCCAAACCCATACGCCCGCTGACCGAACTGCTGACCATCGCCCGCATGACCGCGCAACTGGAAGGCCGGCAACGCAAGACCTTCACGCTGGATGCGCGCGACACGCTTGGCTGAGCTTAAGCACGGATATAATGCGCAATCTGCGCGAATCGGAAGCCGGATTTTTAATGCACTCCTCCCAACCCAAGCACCATCCCATCGGCATTTTCGACTCCGGCGTGGGCGGGTTGTCGGTATACCAAGCCATTCGCCACGCCTTGCCTGACGAAGACCTGCTCTACATCGCTGACTCGCGTCATGCGCCTTATGGCGAGCGCAGCACTGAATTCATCATCACGCGCGCCATCGCCCTGACCGAATTTCTGATCTCGCGTGGCGCGAAAGCCGTCGTGGTCGCCTGCAATACCGCCACCGTGATCGCCGTGAACATCCTGCGCCAGCGCTTCGAGATCCCCATTATCGCCCTTGAACCAGCGATCAAACCCGCCGTGGCGCATACACAATCCGGCGCTGTAGGCGTCCTTGCCACACGCAGAACGCTGGAAAGTCCGTCTGTCGCACGGCTTTGCCGCGATTACGCCGCCGATGCCAGGGTCATGCTCCAGCCCTGCCCCGGATTTGTGGAACACGTCGAACTAGGCGACATCGACAGCCCGGCCACCCTCGACCTGGTGGCGCGGCATCTTGCCCCCCTGCTGCAATCCGGTGTCGACACCCTGGTGCTGGGCTGCACGCACTACGTCTACCTGCGCACCGCGATTCAGCAGGTCGCGGGCGGAAATGTGCTGGTGCTCGACTCATCTGAAGCCGTCGCCCGTCAAGTGGCGCGCCGGATTGGCACCACCCTCCCGCTTGGCGCACAGCCAAGGCAAGCCCGCGAAACATTTTTCACCACCGCACAATCAACCCATCAGGCAACCCACCAAGTCAGCGCCGTGATGTCGCGGCTTTTGGGCAGGGAAGTGCGGGTCGAGTTTGCCGAAGTTTGAGCGACATGGCGCTCAGCTCACTTAAGCACACCCTCGCCTCGACAACTTGCCAACCCCTCCGTCAGCGTCGGATAGCGCAAGCGAACGTCCAGCACGTCTTTCATACGCCGATTGTCCAAGCGGCGCGATTCATTCAAATACTCCAACATGCTAGGCACAAAGCTGCGCCGCGCCGCGTCTAGACTGACGCAAGGCGGGCGCGGCAGCCTGAACGCATCGGCAAGTTGGTAAAAATAATCCGTCATGCTGGAGGGCGCATCGTCGCTGGCATTATAGATGCCGGGCGGCGCATCGGGCTGCGCGGCACACCAGGCAATCGCGGCCAGATCGTCCGCGTGAATGCGATTGCTCCACGGCGCGTCATCGGGGCAAACCACCGGGTCGCCGCGCTGCAGGCGCTGCAACGGGTAACGACCCACACCGTAAATACCCGGCACGCGCAGGATGAGCAGAGGGATAAGGTGACGTGTGGCAAACGCAGCCAACTGCCGCTCAGCGTCCACCCGACGGCGCGAGCGCGCATTGCCCGGGTTCACGGGGCGGGTTTCATCCACCCATGCGCCCGCGCAATCGCCATACGCGCCAGAGGTGGAGATATAAACGATGCGAGCGGGCGGGGCTTGATCCAGCGTGGAAAGCAGGTGAGTGGTACGGATATCGCACTCACCTGAAGATGACGGCGGCGCGAAATGGAACAATACCGAAGCCGATGCAGCCGCGAGTTCATGCAGACTGGGCGCCTGATCCAGATCACCTGCGACCGCCACCGCGCCCAACATCGAGCGCGGTGAACGCACCAAGGCGGACACCGCGCAACCCGCATCCAAGCCGAGCTGCGCCACGCGCTGACCAATATCGCCGTAACCTACAATCAGTGCCGAAGCAGGCATAAGACAGGGCTTAACGCCCGAACTTTGCGACCAACAGGCTCAACTTGTCGTTCATATCCAGGACAACCGTGGCGGCTTCACTTTTGCTCTCAACCGCGACCGGCGCGGGTGCAGCGCGCGGGTCTTCACGCGGAGGACGGCTGCGGTTTTCATTGCGCGGTGCGCGATCATCACGCCCTCCATCACGCCGAGGCGCACGCCCAGCTGGACGCTTATCCATCGGATTGCGTGGACGACGAGGGCGCTCCTCCGAACCTGCGTCAGCGGCAACTTCAGTACCGGCAGCAACTTCTAGGGCAGAATCGCCCACCCGTGCCGGACGCGGCGCACGCTCAGGGCGTTCAGGACGCTTGGGCAACTTCGGCTCCAGTTCGACCAATTTTGCCGCCGCGTGCTCTTTTTGCTCCTCGGTGACTTCTGCGACAACCTCGCCGAGCAAATTGATACGTGCATCACCACGCGCCACAGCACGATGATAGGCCGCGCCTTGGGTGTAATAGCGCAAGGCGCGACGCAAATCCTGCATGGAAACGGGCAAAGGCTCCTCACCCTCACGTGCCGCACGCAACTCCTGCAGCACGCCCACCGCCAAGGGCTTCACCAAGCGACCATCCGCATGGAAAGCCGCTGGGTAGCGATCCGCCAGAATGTTCAACACCGCACGCGGATGCAGGGTTTTAACCTTGGCCGTTGCCGCGCCTTCACCTTCGCCTGCGTCAACTGCGGCCTCATCCGCCTCCACGCTGCTGGTTTCTTCAACCGCCTCAGCATGAATATCGCTTTCAAGGTCATGGGGTTCGGTCGCCGTGTCAGTACTCGACACGTGATCTAAAGGACTGAGCGGGGTTTCGGCCTCAGCCGCAGAATGCAGGTTTTCCATCAGAAATCTCAAAACAATAGGGCTTACGCAAAAGTGTTCCAGCAAGGCAAATCGCCGAAGACAGTACACTTAGTACGGCGAGGCGATTGAACGCCGCTGGGGCGGTTTTGCGCAAGTCCTGAAAACAAAAAAGCCAACATCTCAGCGTGGCGCGGCCAGTTTAACAGTCTGCGCCAAAAAACCCATGATTTGGCAACGATTAAGCCTCCGCAGGCGAAGGTGCATGATTATTCTTATGCGCCTGATCCACCGCGTGACGCATTTTGGACAGCATCCACAAACCCGGCAGCGCCGCCAGCACGGTCAATACAAAGAACAGCGGCCAATCCAGCCAGGCGACCACGCCGCCCGCCACCGGCCCCAAAAACACCCGCCCCAGCGAAGCCAAAGCCGACAACAACGCAAACTGCGTGGCGGAATAGCGAATGTCACACAAGCCCATAATCAGCGCGACAAAAGCCGCCGTGCCCATGCCACCCGCCAGGTTTTCCAGCCCCACCGCAAGCACCATCAACGGGTAGTTATGCCCCGCCAGCGACAGCGCAAAAAAGCCAAGATTGGTCACCGCCTGCAAGATGCCAAACAGCATCAGGGAGCGGTACAAACCCAGACGCATCAGCCACAGCCCGCCCGCCAGCGCGCCCACCAGGGTCGCCACCAAGCCAAAACCCTTGTTGACCACACCGACATCGGTCGGGGTAAAGCCTGCGCCACGAATCAAAAACGCCGTGGTCAGACTGCCCGCAAAGGCATCGCCCAATTTATACAGAATCACTAAGGCAATCAGTCCCCAGGCTTCCGGGCGACTGAAAAACGCGCGCAGCGAGCCAAAAACCGCCTCACCCAAGGTGCGCGGCGCGTAGTCCGTCTGCGGCTCCGGGGTGGCAAGGGTGACGATCAGACTGGTGGCCATCAGCCCGGCCATTAGCAAAAACGTATTCGCCCAGCCCCAATGATCGCCCAGAATCAGCGCCCCCGCGCCGCCCACCAACATCGCCAAGCGGTAGCCCGTGACCGAAAACGCCGCCCCCAGGCCGCGCTCCTCCGGCTTGAGGATGTCGGTACGCAGCGCATCAAAGGCAATGTCCTGCGTGGCGGAAAGAAAGGCGATCATCAAGGCAAAGCCCGCAATCAGCAGCAAATTATTATGCGGATCAAGCTGCGCCAAACCCGCCAGCACCAGCGCCAGCAAGGTTTGCGTCAGTAACATCCACGCCCGCCGCCGCCCCACCGGAATCGGCACAAAACGATCCACCAGCGGTGCCCACAGGAATTTAAGCGTGTACGGCAACCCGGTCAGCGCAAACCAGCCGATGGTCAAAATGGAAATGTTTTCCACCGTGAGCCATGCCTGTAGCGTGCTTGAAGACAACGGCAAGGGTAGGCCGGAGGCGAAGCCTAGGGGCAGCATGAGCCAGAGGCGGCGGTCGAAGCGTAAGTGTTTTTGCATTACTCAGAAACTCCGCCAAGCGATCTCAACAATAGACGGGATATTTTTACTAGCTGCTGAGCATTTGGTTTCTCAAGATCATTGAATTGCTCAGTTAAAATTACCAAAACGTCCTTTGCTTGTTTAATGCGCCCAAGTTGAATGAGCAAAACGCTCTTGCCGCCTAGCGCAGTTACCACCCAATCCCTTAGGTCTGGTTCATTAAGTGATTTTATGCGCTGTACAGCCTCGTCATAAGCTTTGATGGCAGAATCGAATTGTTTTTGCTTGCTAAGCGCGACCCCCTTGTGAACCATTGCTCTAGCAAGTCGCTCGCTGAATCCTGGCTCATTGAGACCATCAGTGCGCTGTACTACAGCGTCGTATGTGACTATAGCCTCCGGTAAGCGGTCTAGCTCGACAAGCAGGTCACCCTTGTTAAGCAAAGCAGTAGCAAGCAACAACCTATCCTCTGCTTGCGCTGACCTATCTAGCTGCTCAATCTGCTCCTCAAGCGCTAGAAGTGCGTCTTCATATTCGCCCTTTTGAAATAGAAAATAACCATACGCCCCAAAATCCGCCGCAGTCCAGTCGGTGCGAGGCTTATTTTCAAGCTGCATTTCTCGGTTTTCGGAAACGTCAATACCTTCAACTGAAAAACTTCCAATCTTTGCTTTAAGCTCTGCCCCAAGCTGTTCAAATTCCTTTGAACTCGCCACCACACCCTCTCGATGCTTGTCTATAGTGTCACAAGCATGTTGTGCCTTGGCTGCAAGTCGATCGATTTCTTTTCGGAGCTTCTCGTCATTCTCAGCAAACCACTGCGCTGACTCTTCCTTAGCTATCTCCTTCGCACGCCTGAACGCGAAAAAACCCCCAAAAATACCGCCAATGGCCACCAGAATCGTCACACCCGTAATCAAAACGCCCAGCATGGAAGTCTGATTAGAAAGCTCCGTAACCTTCGCACCATGCAAGCCAATCCCATCCGAAATACGGTTATCTTGCGCGTCGATCCGTGTACTCAATTCCGCTTTGAGTACGGCAGTTTCCTTTTCCAGTTCAATCAGCCTGTCTTGGAGCTTTTCAACCTCTTGAGCGCGGACTGATGCGGGAGCAATCTCGATACGAGCAACCGGGAGAGCAACCGGCTGATCTTGTTGATTGTTGACCACCTCTACCTTAGCTGGCGCAATTTCAGCATAGACAGCTGAGGCAAAGCCCAGCCCAAGGCTCAGCGCGAGCATGACGGTTTGCAGTATTTTCAAGACCAAAACTGGCATAGCGCACCTTGCGGGCTAAATGATTCGGCTAGTTTCTTTCGGGATTGAGGCGCAAGTCTTCGCGCAGCAAGAGAATCAGCGCCTGCATATCCTCCGGAATCGGTGCTTCCCACGCCATCAACTCGCCCGTAGCAGGGTGTTCCAATTCCAGACGCGCGGCGTGCAGTGCCTGACGACGGAAGGCGCGCAGGGTTTCGACCAGTTCCACCGACGCGCCCTTGGGCAGGCGCAGGCGGCCGCCGTAATCGGGGTCGCCGACCAGCGGAAGTTTGATGTGCGACATATGCACGCGAATCTGGTGGGTGCGCCCGGTTTCGAGTTGCACGCGCAACAGGGTGTGCTGGCGGAATTTTTCCGCCACGCGGTAATGCGTAATCGCTTCGCGTCCGCTTTCGGTCACGGCCATGCGGGTGCGCTCGCGCGGGTGGCGGCCAATCGGCAAATCCACCATGCCGCCTGCGACCAGCAAACCTTGTGCTACCGCCATGTATTCGCGGTGCATGTCGCGGTCGGATAGGGCTTCGATCAGGGTTTTATGCGCTGGCAAGGAGCGCGCAATGACCAGCAGGCCGGAGGTGTCTTTGTCCAGACGATGCACAATGCCCGCACGCGGCAGCAGGCGCAGTTCGGGGAAGTGGAACAGCAGCGCATTCATCAAGGTGCCGGTGGCATTGCCTGCGCCCGGATGCACCACCAGCCCGGCGGGTTTGTTGATCACGATGATGTGCTCATCGCTGTAGACCACGTTCAGCGGGATGTTTTCCGGCGCGGCCTCGGTCTGGCGCTCGGGCTCGACCAGCAACTCGACCACTTCGCCGCCTTCGACCGGGGTGCGCTGAGGCACACAAGTCACGCCATTGACGCTGATTTTGCCGTCTTTCAGCCACGCGGTGAGGCGTGAACGCGAGTAGTCGGGAAAAGCCTGCGCAATGGCCTGATCCATGCGCAGCCCCTTGGCTTCCGGCGGAAGAATCGCGCTGGAGCTCAGGCTTTCGACGGGCTCGTCTTGCTCACTATCGGGTTCTTCATCGGGCGCAACCTCGGCGGGGTTAACGTCCAGTGCCATATCGTCGTCGAATTCATCGTCGCGCATCGCGCTGTTCTCGTTGTTTTGGGGCATATTTTTCATGCGCGCATGGTAGCAGACTCAAGGCGTGTTATTGATCTGGCTTGGAAATGTCTTCCGTTCACCATGAGCCTGTCGAAGGACATGAGGATGGGCTTCGACAGGCTCAGCCCGAACGGTGGTATTCAAGCTTTATCGAGCCGAATCGATAAGTGTAGGAGCGCCGTCTCGGCGCGATGCCATCGGCGCGAAAACATCGGCTCGGGACGAGCCTCCTACACCCAAGATGTTGGGTAACAATTCAAATTTCATCGAGCCGGATCAATTGTGGTGCAAATTTGTCGCACCTAAAACCGAGATCGTAAACGGACTCTTAAACCGCGCGGACTTCAGCCTCCATCTGCGCGCCTTGTTCCAGCACAAATTCGCGGAATGACAAGGCGGAGGGCGACAAACGCTTGCCTTGGCGATAGACCAGATACCAATCGCGCATGATCGGAAAACCTTCCACGTCCAGTACCACCATGCGCCCGGCGCGCAGCTCGTTTTCCACGGTGTGTAGCGACACCACGCCCAAGCCCAGCCCCACCTCGACCGCCTGCTTGATCGCTTCGTTATTGTTCATTTCCATCGCCGGGGTCAGACCGAGGCCATGCTTGCGAAAGATGGCCTCCATCGCGCTGCGCGTGCCCGAGCCTGGCTCGCGCCCCAACAGCGGCAGCCCGGCAAGTCGGGCAAAGGCAATGGCCTGCTCCCCCGCCAAAGGATGATTGGCGGCCGCGACCAAGACCAAGGGGTTGCGCATAAACGCCTGCGCACTTAAATCACGCCCTTCCGGTGGCTGCCCCATGATCGCCAGATCGGTGTCGTTATGCGCCAATTGATGCAATAAGGTCTCACGATTGACCACGTTCAAGGTCAGCTGCACCTCGGGCTGAAGCTGGCGGTAGTGTGCCATCAAGCGCGTGGCGAACACGCTCGCGGTACTCACCACGCCCACCACCAGGCGCCCGGCCTTCAGCCCCTGCAAGTTCGCCAGTGCGCCCTCAAGGTCGATCAGTTGCTGCGCAATCGCCTGACTGGTGCTCTGCACCTCGCGCCCGGCATCGGTGAGAAAAATCTTTTTCCCTACCTGCTCAAACAAGGCCATGCCCACGGCTTCTTCGAGTTGTTTGATCTGCATCGACACCGCTGGCTGCGACAAGTGCAGCTCGCCGGATGCGCGCGAAAAGCTCAAATGACGCGCCACGGCATCGAACAATTGAAGCTGGCGCAGGGTGAGATGAAGCATAAGGAGACCTGATAGGTTTTATCAGAATATACGAATGTCTCTTATACATTGGGATAGGTATAGTCTGCAAACCCTAGCGAGCCCCCCTAGAGCTCACAGGGTTTTAGCGCTGCATTATTTCGTCATCATCAGGAGAGCAACATGGACCAATCCAATCGTTACGCCGATCTGAGTCTTCGCGAAGAAGACCTGATCGCCGCTGGCAAGCATATTCTCGTCGCCTACAAAATGAAGCCCAAGGCTGGCCACGGCTACCTTGAAGCCGCCGCCCACTTCGCGGCCGAGTCATCCACCGGCACCAACGTTGAAGTGTCCACCACCGACGACTTCACCAAGGGTGTTGACGCGCTGGTGTACTACATCGACGAAGCCACCGAAGATATGCGCATCGCGTACCCAATTGAGCTGTTTGACCGCAACGTCACCGACGGTCGCTTCATGTTGGTCTCCTTCCTGACTTTGGTCATCGGTAACAACCAAGGCATGGGCGATATCGAATACGGCCAGATGATTGACTTCTATGTGCCCGAGCGCTGCATTCAGATGTTCGACGGCCCCGCCACCGACATTTCCAACCTGTGGCGCATCCTCGGTCGTCCAATCAAGGATGGCGGCTACATCGCCGGCACCATCATCAAGCCGAAGCTCGGTCTGCGTCCTGAGCCGTTCGCGGCTGCCGCATACCAGTTCTGGCTGGGTGGCGACTTCATCAAGAACGACGAACCGCAAGGCAACCAAGTGTTCTGCCCGCTGAAGAAAGTTCTGCCGCTGGTATATGACGCCATGAAGCGCGCCCAGGACGAAACCGGTCAAGCCAAGCTGTTCTCCATGAACATCACTGCAGATGACCACTACGAAATGTTGGCTCGTGCCGACTTCGCGCTGGAAACTTTCGGCCCGGATGCCGACAAACTGGCCTTCCTGGTTGACGGCTTTGTTGGCGGCCCCGGCATGATTACCACCGCCCGTCGTCAGTACCCAAGCCAGTACCTGCACTATCACCGCGCCGGTCACGGCATGATTACTTCACCATCATCCAAGCGCGGCTATACCGCGTTCGTGTTGGCCAAGATGAGCCGTCTGCAAGGTGCGTCCGGTATCCATGTGGGTACCATGGGCTACGGCAAGATGGAAGGTGAAGGCGACGACCGCATCATCGCCTACATGATCGAACGCGACGAGTGCCAAGGTCCGGTCTACTTCCAGAAGTGGTACGGCATGAAGCCCACCACCCCCATCATCTCCGGCGGCATGAACGCGCTACGCCTGCCAGGCTTCTTCGAAAACCTCGGCCACGGCAACGTGATCAACACCGCAGGTGGCGGTTCTTACGGCCATATCGACTCTCCGGCGGCTGGCGCGATCTCCCTGCGTCAATCCTATGAGTGCTGGAAGCAAGGCGCCGATCCGATCGAGTTCGCCAAGGAGCACAAGGAATTCGCCCGCGCGTTCGAATCCTTCCCGAAAGATGCCGACAAGATCTTCCCGGGCTGGCGCGAGAAGCTGGGCGTGCACAAGTAATTGATGCCTAGCTAATCCACCAAAATGCCCCGGTTCGCCGGGGCATTTTTAACCCGCCCGCTTGGCCATGCGCATCTTTGAGTGCTTATCGCCAAGCTTGCCTAGACCGAACAGCCTTTTTGGTAGGGTGCGCCATGCGCACCGCATTTATGGTGCGCATGGCGCACCCTACGGGAGTCCACATGATCGACAAAGACCAATACCTCGTGAAGAAAGAGCCCTTCTATCAGCAACAACGCAATGAAGTTGCGCTGTACGAAGCCGCCTACCGCAACAAACTGCCAGTGATGGTCAAAGGCCCAACCGGCTGCGGCAAATCGCGCTTTATCGAATACATGGCCTGGAAGCTGAACAAGCCGCTGATTACCGTGGCCTGTAACGAGGACATGACCGCCAGCGATCTAGTGGGTCGCTACCTGCTTGATGCCAATGGCACGCGCTGGCTGGATGGCCCACTGACCACCGCCGCACGCATCGGAGCTATTTGCTACCTCGACGAAATCGTCGAGGCGCGCCAAGACACCACCGTGGTCATCCATCCGCTGACCGACCACCGCCGCACCCTGCCGCTGGACAAAAAGGGCGAACTGATCGAAGCGCACCCCGATTTTCAACTGGTCATTTCCTACAACCCCGGCTACCAGAACCTGATGAAGGACTTGAAGCAGTCCACCAAACAGCGTTTCACCGGCTTTGCTTTCGATTACCCCACCGCCGAATTGGAAACCAGCATTCTGGCCAAAGAAACCGGGTTGGATGAAGCCAACGCAGCCAAGCTGGTGAAAATCGGCCACACCGCACGCAATCTGAAAGGCCACGGTCTGGACGAAGGCATCTCCACCCGCCTGCTGGTCTACGCCGCCACCCTCATCAAGGACGGCGTGCATCCGCACGATGCCTGCCGCATGGCCTTGGTGCAGCCGATCACCGACGACGCCGACATCCGCGACACGCTAGAGCACGCCATCGACGCGAGCTTTGCCTGAGAACCTGTTCACGATCTTGGTTAACGGGCGCAGGTCAGCTGTGCACAGGCTTTTGGCTCCCTCTCCCGCAAGCGGGAGAGGGCTGGGGTGAGGGAGTCGGGGCTCGACTTGAGCCGCAAGACTGAAAAATCGCCCACCCTCTCCCCAACCCTCCCCCGTCAAGGGGGAGGGGCAAAACTCGCACGCAACTGAGCGTCAGCGCTGGATCAGGACACACATCATGACCGCCATCACCACCGAACAACTCCACGCCTACCGCACCCGACTCGACACCCGCTTTGCCCAGGTGGATGACATCTTCGAAGCCAGCATGGCCGAAGCCATCATCAGCCTGAGCTCACGCGGCATCGAGGCCTACCTTGATGCCGCACGCGCCTTAGGCAAGCTCGGGCGCGGCGCGGAGCCGATGCTCATCTTTCTGGAAGAATGGCCCGCCGTCGCGGCAGCCGTGGGCGAAGACAGTCTGCCCAAAGTGATGCAACTGGTCAGCGGCCTGCAGCGCTCGCCCAACAGCCGCGCCATCAACGCCTTCCTGCAAACCCTGGCCGCCGTGGCGCGCCGCCTGCCGTCCAGCGAACAATTGGACGACTACCTCGCCATCGTCAGCGATTTGACCGAGCGCACCACCGGCTCCATCCACGGCCACCACACCACCTTCCCTAGCCCAGGTCTGCCCGAGTTCCTCGCCCAAGCGCCCTTTCTGCTCAACCAGCTCGCCTTGGCCGGGGTAAAAAACTGGGTGGACTACGGCATCCGCAACTACAACCACCACCCGGAGCGTCAGGCCGAATACTTCAGCTTGCAATCCGCCGACAGCCGCGCCGTGATGCAGCGCGAGCGCCACGGCACCCTGTTTGTCGATGTCGAGCGCAAGCTCGATCTCTACCTGCGTGGCCTGTGGAATGACTCAGAGCAGCTCGTGCCGTATTCCACCGCCTTTGACGAGCTGCGCAAACCCATTCCGTATTACGACAAACTCGGCATCCGCGTGCCCGATGTATACGAGGACTTAATTCTCCCCTCTCCCGTAAACGGGGAGAGCGCAGCGAGGGGGGCGCAGCCGGTTGGGGGTGAGGGTGAGGCCGGGGGTGAGGGAAATCCACCCTCACCCGGCGCTTCGCGCCACCCTCTCCCGCTTGCGGGAGAGGGGCTTAGCATTTCCGGCCTCGACCGCTACCGCGCCACCCTCGCGCATATCGTCGGCCACCGTCGCTGGAGCCAACCGCAAATCGCCGACAACTGGAGCCCGTTCCAGCGCATGGCGGTCGAATTCTTCGAAGACTGCCGCATTGAAACCCTGCTGATCCGCGAATATCCCGGCTTGCGCCGTCTGTTTCTCGGCCTGCACCCCAAGCCGGTTGAAGATGCCTGCGACCCGGAAACCACCTCCTGCCTGCGCCACCGTCTGGCCATGCTCTCACGCGCGCTGCTGGAAACGGCTGGTGCGCACGGCGCACCCTACGGCGAGCTCAACGCCGCGCTGGATCACACCCGGCACGGCTACACCGACCCCGCTCTGCGTGAATTCGTGGAACGCTTCCACGAACTCATGGCGACGGGCAACGCATCGACCCGCGAAATTGCCGGACTGGCGCTTTCGTATGTCGCCAAAACCCGCCGCCAAAGCGACCAATTCGCCAAGGTGCACTTCGACAACACCGTGATCGACTACCGCGACGACAACCGCCAACTGTGGCAATTCATCGAATCCGGCGACGAAGAAGAAGCCTTTGACGAAAAGCGCAAAATCGAACCCGACCAAGAAATCACCGGCCTGCCGCCGCGCCACTACCCGGAGTGGGATTACAACAGCCAAAGCTACCGCCCGGACTGGGTCAGCGTATACGAAGCCCTGCACCCCAGCGGCAATGCCGCCGACATCGACAAGCTGCTGCAAAAAAACGCAGGCACCGCCAAACAACTCAAGCGCATTCTTGACCTGCTCAAACCGCAAGACAAAGTGCGCATTCGTTACCAGGAAGAAGGCAGCGAGCTTGATCTTGATGTCGCCATTCGCGCGCTGATCGACTTCAAAGGCGGCGCACAGCCCGACCCGCGCATCAACATGAGCCACCGCACCGCCGGGCGCGACATTGCCGTCAGCCTGGTGCTGGATCTTTCCGAATCGCTGAATGAAAAAGTCGCAGGCAGCGAACAGACCATCCTGCAACTCTCGCAAGAAGCCGTCTCCCTGCTGGCCTGGGCCATCGACAAACTTGGCGACCCGCTCGCCATAGCCGGCTTCGCCTCCAACACCCGCCACGACGTGCGCTACCAGCACATCAAAGGCTTTGGCGAAGACTGGAACGACGAAGTCAAAGGCCGCCTCGCCGCCATCAAGGCCGGTTTTTCCACCCGTATGGGTGCCGCCATGCGCCACGCCGGACACTACCTAAGCAAGCGCAAAGCCGACAAAAAGCTCATGCTGATCCTCACCGACGGCCAACCCGCCGACATCGACGTGACCGACCCGCGCGCCCTGATCGAAGATGCGCGCCAAGCGGTCAACGAACTGGATCGTGACGGCATCTTCACCTACTGCATCAGCCTCGACCCCAAAGCCGATGAATACGTGTCCGACATTTTTGGCCGCCAATACACCGTCATCGACCGCATCGAAACCCTGCCGGAAAAACTGCCCGAGCTGTTCATCGCCCTCACCAAGTGACAGCCCACCCCAAAAACGGTATCCTTCGCCCCCTCTCGCGGATGTAGCTCAGCTGGATAGAGTATTGCCCTCCGAAGGCAGTGGTCGCTGGTTCGACTCCAGTCATCCGCACCATATAAAACAACAACTTAGGCCGTTTTTCACTTCGTTAAATGTCGTGAAAAACGGCCTTTTTTGTGAGCATTTGTACCCGAAAGAATCAGCGACACGACCTGTGTTGGTGATGCTTTCAGAGTGTTGCGGCCAACAAAAAAACCCGACGATTTAACCGGGTGTTGGGTTGGTTCAATATCAAACTAAATCAAGCCTCTCGACGGATCTACGCAGTCCGTCACTGACTGCCGTAAATACATCCTCGGGAAAGCCTGCGGGCAGTCCGGATGCCACCTGATCGATGACCATCGGGGTCTTCTCGATCACACGTTGAATCAAGTGATTCATGTCCATCCCCAGCCCGCACTGCGCCGCCATACTGTTGAAATGCCTGCGCTGGATCTCGGCCAGTTTGTAGTGCACATTTTTACCGCGTACCGACATGGCCAATTTCAGTTTCTTCCAATCCATCTGATTGGAACCTGTCCCAATGACGGGCCAAGCGGAAAGCACATCGTAAAGCGGGGTAAGCCGGTAGCGCCCCCCCGGCAGCATGAACAAACTGAAATTCTTGGCATGACCATCCGTCGCGGCAAGCATCCAGAAGAGCAGCTCCGCGAGCATGATGGTCTCCAGATCCGCAACGCGCGCTTCAGAACCCACCAGAATTCTCGCCATATCCAGAAGCCCCGGCCCGCCATCAGCCTCATATTTACTTGCTGCAGGTGTTCCCGTCGCTTGGCAGAAATCTTCCTGGGGAAGCCTCAACCAATACTGACCGTTTGCTGCCAAGCGCCGATCAAAGCGTTCAACCACCAAAGCCTTCTGTTCCCCAAACCGGGCTATTTCGCACGTAGCGATGGGGAGGCCATAGGCACGCAGGAGCTCCGCGCAGAGCCATTCATTTTCAACCGAGGTGCGCATATCGGCCTGACGGTGCCCGACCAGACCGAGCGGAAGTTTGAAGATGTGGGTGGTCGGTGTCGAACCAAGCGGCCGACACCAGCGCCCGTCATGCCAGGTCAACGCTGTTTTTTCCTGCGCGCCGGCAATCGATATCCGCAGATCATCTTCGTCGCCACCCCAAGCCGCCAAGCTGGGACTCACCGCAGAGCGCAGCACATGCTCAACACCCTCCTCGTCCAAAGGCTCAACCTGAATGCTAAAGACATCATCAGGAAGCGCATCAGGAGGCAACAATTGGATAGCGCCTACACAGTCACGACCGATGGCTTGCAGCAAGTCAAAAGCACGTTGGCTCTGCGTATGAAACTTGGACTGCAAGCGTTGACGAATCGGCTCACTATCCGGCAATAGATTGTCGAAAAACGCCGTCACCACGTCCCCCTTGATCGGCGGATTGTCCAAGGTGAATGGCATCGACAGCGATAGTGGCCGCCCTTCGGGCGCAAGCAACCAGGCCGCGTCGTATTGAAACTCGGCTTGGTGGTTCACAGGCATGCGCCACTGACCGACCAACTGACCGTTGGCCCACACATTCAACGCACGGGTATGTGGCTTGCGTCCCATCGCCTACCACTCGGACGCGCTGACTGACGCTGGCTTGTCGCGCACAAAAAGCTCCAAACCAAGAACATGCGCCCACGCAATCAAGCGATCCAATGACGCGCGTGATGGATCGGCCTCCAACTCTGACAATCGGTTTTGACTTATCCCCAACTGCACAGCCAAATCCCCCTGAGAAAGCTTGAGGGCTTTGCGTCGAGCGACGAGGATCTGTCCGAGATGCCCGGGCAGTAGAACAACGTGATTCATAGGGCTTGCAACTTTATCGGCAATATCGATAAAGAAAGAATATCGTAAATATCGATAAAATCAATATATCGACAAAAGCGATAAACAACGCACGCGAATATGACCATGACAACTCGCGCTTGATGATGTGCGCACAAGTGGCACACAATATGCGCAACGAATATCAGGAGCTTGCCATGCCAACCCTTACCAAAGACACCCGTTTGCACATCCGCTGCAATCAGGAGATGCGCCGCTTGCTCGACAAAGCGGCTGCGTATGCGCACATGAGCGTGTCTGAATTTGTGCTCAGAAACGCGGTCGAACAAGCTCAGTCGGTTGTTCAGGCGCATGAAGCCATCACCCTGTCTCAAGATGATTTCGCTGCATTCCTGGACGCACTGGACACACCGACCCACGCCAACCCAGCATTGCAACGTGCGTTCCAGCGTCACGCCAAGCACGTGCAGTAAAATGGCCCTCTCCATTCGTCCGCTTGACGCCGACGCGCAGACAGCTGATTTCGAGTGCGGCGAAAAGGCGCTCGACGAATACCTGCAACGCTATGCCACCCAAAACATCAAGCGTGGAGTAGCACGGGTATTCGTGGCCTCGCCTGCCGAACAGCCACATGGGGTGGCCGGTTTTTACACGCTCAGTGCAGCCAGCATCGCCGCAGAGACGCTTCCCGAGACGTGGCGCAAGAAACTGCCTCGTTACCCGGTGCCGGTGGCATTGCTCGGACGTTTGGCCGTGAACCAGCCATCTCAAGGACAAGGACTCGGCTCGATCCTGCTGGCCGATGCGTGCAAGCGCGTTGCTGCCGCCAGTGAAACGCTCGCGGTCGCTGCCATCGTTGTGGACGCCAAATCCCCCAAAGCGGCCGCGTTCTACCAGCACTTCGGCTTGGTCGAACTTCCCGGCCACCCCGGTCGCTGGATGCTGCCACGCTCACACTTTGCGGGTTTGGCATCAGGACTTACATCGCCTTGACCATCTCAATCGCCTTGTTGACGCTCATGACCCCGCGCCCGTATTTCACGATGCACTGACCCTCGCCCATACTGCGCGCCAACAACGCCTGCTACGTCTCCATCACCTCCAGCACCACGATCCCCTGATCGGGATGCAGCACCACAAAGTCCGGATGCCGACCAAAAGACCCGACCGGGATGTTATGCCACACCTAGGCATTGTCTTCGAGGCAATCTTTCAGTCGTTCGGCGAGACGCAACTCGCCGCGTGCATCGAAGCGGGCAGAGCCTAGGGAGGGGATGAGGGTGGCCATGGAGTGACGTTTCCACGTTAGCTAAAAGCAGATTGCTATTGAGGAAGATACCACTCGATCATATCCTCAATATATTGGGGCGCACCTTTTACTTTATCGTTGAACACGATATTCAACTCACTAATTGACTCTATATATGGAGCTATCAAAGGAACATCTTCCGGAGGAAAGCCATACCTCATAAGAAGAATATTTCGGCTGTCATTTGTTCCATATCTCAGTAACTCTATTGCACCGCCTGCTCTATCATCCCCGGTTTTTTCTAAATAAATTTTGAAGGCAGCAGAAAAAACATCAGCAAGTGAGAAAGATATTACTGTATCGAGGTAGTCATAGGTGTCGTAAATAATCGCGTCAAAGCGTACATTTCTGGCGGGTGTGTCCTCGTTAAAAAGAGAAAACTTATTCATTAATTTGCTGTCAGGCAATTTATTGGCGGGCTGAGAAAAAACAGCACCACCAATGCCACCTTCGTCGCGCCTGGTTATTTGACTAAACCTAAGACCCGCAATCTCTCGAAATGAATACCCTTGTATTGTAAGAAATAATATTTTTATCGCAGTATCAAAAACAGCAGACTCCCCCTCAAACAACGAGCGTCCCAAGGATGCCTCAAAAATAGCCTGTAAGTTGTTACTGGCCAATTTCCTAGCCTGACGATTTTCATGCCCTCCAATCGCCTCCCTAATTGCACTTTTAGCATATACGATATCTAAAAAGCTCTTTACGGAATCCAAAACATGATCATCCGATAGTCTTTCAACTTTGGATCTAGGTAGATTCGCGTCTTCATCAAACGTATCGTTTCTAATTGCCAACAAAAGTTCTTCGGAGTCATTATCTGCATCAGACCTTCGGCTCGGGTCATCTATTAGCGATGATTCTTGCAGCGTATAGCTAGAGTTAATTTTTTCCGAAAACGACACCGCATTTTTTGTATACACGTACCCAAAGTCAAAAATGGTATCATCCGATAATCTACCGGCACGCCCGATAAGGTTTTTAAACGACAACGCTCGATCTGAATCATTCTCACCTAAAAACCTAGAGCTCTCAAGCCACACAATATCAAATGGCATATTAATTCCCTGAGCCAAGGTGCTTGTGGCGAAGCAAATCTTAGAAAATCCACCTCTAATAAAATCCTCAACTAGAAATCGAACTTTCAAGGGGACAGATCCATGATGAATTACGACTCCCTTTTTGAGTAAGCCAACCATATCTGAAACCTGGCTGTCATTATCAGACCCCAGCAACCCCTTTATGGTGTCTATAATTTTAAGCGCTTCCTGGGAAGTAATTTCATCAAATTCATCTATGTATTCTTTAAAGGCATCAATAAATGTCCATTTATATATAGACGACTTAGACACATAGACCAGAATTGTATGCTCACCATTAAATGCAAACTTCTCAAATGACTCTGGAAATTGCACACATTTTTTTAAATGGTACCCTTTAACTGCATAGGGTGAAAAATAATAATCATTCAAGTTTTTTTTGTTTTGAAATACAGATATTCTTCCTACCGCACCTTGATTGTAGGTCTTTGAGAAACTCTCTTTTGTTTCAATCCCGTGTTTTAAGAATTGTGCACCGGGATTGTCTACAAATGGATGGGCAAAAATCAACTTTGCATTAGAAAAGTTCCTCCTTACACGACGAACCATAACGTCAAAAATAACGCCCCTACCTTGCTCCTCCGACATTTGAGCTTCATCGAAGAAAAACACTTCAATGTTAAGCGAATTAGCAATGGGGTATAGATCCCTTGACCTCTCTGGTGTGAGGATAAATATCCGACGTAGATTGCGGCTGGTGAAAACACGATCTACGAAAGGAGACACCATTACATTTTTGTCCCCTTCGAACTTTCTCTTCATTGAATTTACGTATTCAGCAATTAACGCTCTTGATGGCACTACAACAACAGCATCACCTTTTTGTCCGGCAATAAAATCGCGAATTGAGTACGATTTTCCAGCACTGGTGGGCGCAGATATTGATATGAACTGTGAATTATCAACAGCTCGACGTATGCTTGCCTGAACAGGAGTGAGATAAGAACCATAATCAGATTTATGTCTTTCACCAAAACCTGACATCAAAAAAGAATAAACATTATTGGGCGCTCTGTTTTTGTAAAACAAGCCAAGCGCAGAAATAATTTCCCCCTCAAATTTCAGAAATACCTCTTGGTGAAACCTCTTGTAATAACTGAGATACTCTAATTTAGCGGGATCGGAAGGCCCTTCTTTGTGGAGAACTTCTAAAAGCAAAGCAAGATCAGCATGAGGATCAAGACTATTAACAATATCCTTAATTTCCATGACTTACGCCTACAATGTAAACGCTATTAATTTTATTAAAAAGCGATAATGACTCTACCTTTGAGATTGCATTCTTGTATATGGTTAATGGATTTTTAGCATTCATTGAAAAGGCAATCACCATACCAAAAAGTTCTTGATCTAGGTTCGCAATGGCATCGACGTGAACCAAATTTACTAAATGAACCCTATCTCTAAAGTGCTTTTCTTCAGAAAAGAAAGAATTTGCCTGATCGGCTGCGTCAGACACTGGCGAAGCAGCTGGAACTGATTTGAATTTTGCTTCGCCAAAATTAATGACGCTTTTATTGCACACAGTATGAAAATCGAACCCTTCATTTTGTTTTCGTTGCGGCTTCCATAGTTCAGCTATAGGTAGCGAGATATGCTGAAAGATTACTTCTAGGGATCGTGATGACCCCATTGATACAATTAGCTCACCAAACTCGCCTGACACGCCTGACACGCTCTCCTCATCGATTGCAGCATTGAATACTTCAACTAAGCTATTGGCCGTTTCTAATGCCGTTTTATTATATGATCGCCTTGCACCCTCATCCATATCCATAATCCATGAGCTATCGATTACGGACATTGATAACTCAAGAGCCATCTTTTTAAGATCGGATATATTTACATGGCACAAATGTATTTTTGGATTCGTGTTAGAGGTTACCTCGACATGAATACATCCCCATTCATCATCCTTGTGCTCATTACCAAAATTCGGTTTATCTGCCACACTTAAACTCCTTATAAAGATAAGTAATGAAGCAAAGCTCTATGAAGAACGTGAAGAGCATCAAAATCAGGAACAGACCACGGATTCCTGAAGCCATCACTTCGCCAGTCCCTTCTATATGATCTGTTCCGGCACACTGCCTTTGCCATGTTATCCCAAAACTCTCCGCGACAACCTTCGCAAGCTCGCTTTCATGCACTTCAAACCACAAACCGCTTGTGTAGATCCGGGAGCAGCGATTGGGCAAACCAGACTGGTAAGCCGGGATAGAGGTCGCGGGCTTTGGGGGTCGGGCTTTCCACCAATCCAAGTTCGATCAGCTTCTTGAGCTGGTCTATCGCCACGCGCTCGCCTAGCCCGAGGAAGACTTTGAAGTCGCTGCGGGAAACGCGCCCCAGGCTGATAAGAATGTGCAGCGCACGGGCGGCCTCCGGCTTGATGCCTGCCTCTAAGATTGGCGGCTCCAGCATGACGATGCGCTCCAGCCGTTCGCGCATTTTCGCGCGATCCAGCGCCTCGATCATGTAGTGGATTTGATCCAGCGATGTTTTCAGCATGAACTCGATAAACTCGAACAATCCGGCCTGGGTGAGTTGCCCTCGCCCGTCCAGGTCGCCGCGCCGGGGCTGATCGGCATTCGCCAGTCGGGCATAGTAAAGCGCATGTTCCCGCGCGAGTCCGCGAGAAAGCGACCACAGGGGCGAGGCCAGTCCCAGCTTGAAGAGTTGCAGGTGGGTCAGCAGACGCACGACGCGACCATTCCCATCAGGAAAAGGATGCACCCAGGCCAGGCGATGATGAAAGGCGAATGCAGCTAAAAGGCGCTGACGCGGATCCGTCATGGAGCCATAGACCTTTTGCATACGTTCAAGCATGGAGGTCACTGCCGACCAATCAGGTGCCGCATGGCGACCCACCTGGACGTTGATCCCGGCCTCGTCCCGCAGCCGCCCCGGCTGCATCAGGCTGCCGTCATGAAGGCGCAATTCGTCCTCGCTGGCACCCTCGAAAAGATGCCTGTGCAGCCTTGCAATCAAGCGGGGTGAAAATAGCTCGCACCATGGCATGTCCGTCAGGCGCTGGAGCAAGCTTTCATGCCGCGCCTGCACGCTCAGATGGGTTACCGCCAGTTCGTTGAGTTGTTTGGGTGATCGCCTGGCGCTATTCGGGCTCAAGGTGAGCGGCTCGGTAAACTGACCCTCGATCAGGTTGCTGTAAAAACTGCTGGTGACGCGCAGCAGCCGCCCGAGGCGGACGGCCGTTTCGGGAGCCAGACAGCCCGAGAGGCGTCCTGCCTCAAACGGCATACGATCAGCCAGCGTGAGTAGCGCGGCTGGGACGTTTTCGGGGAGTAGCGGCTCCAGCCAGTGCGTGCCGGTTATCAGGTTGTGGCTCATCTATCGAGCACCTTTTTGCAGATTTAATTACAGATTATTTAGCATAATAATTGTTAAATAATACATGGTGTTACAGAATTTTAAAGGATGTTTTTCACCATCATTTTGCAGATTTAATTGCAGATTTTTTTAAATCAGGGCTTACGTAAAATGCCGTTTTGACTCCCTCCCCCTTGACGGGGGAGGGTTGGGGAGAGGGTGGGGAAGCTGGCAGAAGCCTATGTTTTAGCGAGTGTTTCAGCCCCCTCTCCCCAGCCCTCTCCCGCGAGGGGAGAGGGAGCCAACCCAAGTTTTGCGTAAGTCCTATGAGACTAAAAATTAGCCCAAAACCGCTTGCCTGATTGTCCGCTTAATAATTCCGCTTCCCCCCTTCCTTGACACCACAATGCAAGGCACACTTGGCTTGTTGATCCGGCACGATTTATAGACGTGCCCCAAAAGGTGCGCATGGCGCACCCTACGGTTTCATGGATTAATCGTGCCGCAATGCGCCCGTTCAGCAAGATCGAAACCAAGTTATTAAATACCCGATTACCGTGGAGATAAGTCAATGTTTCAGGTACGTATCCACGGACGCGGTGGGCAAGGCGCAGTCAGTGCAGCTGAAATGCTCTCTGTTGCGGCGTTCCTCGACGGCGAGCATGCCCAAGCCTTCCCCAGCTTCGGTTCCGAGCGCAACGGTGCTCCCGTGGTGGCCTATTGCCGCATCGACAACCGCCCGATCCGCCTGCATGAACCGGTTCTCGTCCCGGATGCACTGATTATTCAAGACCCCACCCTGCTGCATCAGATTGATGTGTTCGCTGGCGTGCCGGATCACGCCTACATCGTCATCAACTCAAAAAAGAGCTTCGATGAACTGGGACTGGGTGAATACATCGGGCGCTTCGACCCGGCTCGCGTGCTGACCATTCCCGCCACCGAAATCGCCCTCAAGCATGTCGGTCGCGCCGTGCCCAATGTGCCGTTACTGGGCGCTTTCGCCGCGCTGGCCGGGCAAATTCGCCTGCCTTCGGTATTGGCGGCCATCCGCGAAAAGTTTCCCGAACGCATTGCCGAGCCCAATGTCAAAGCGGCTCAAGAGGCTCATGACATGGCGCTTGAACGCATGAGCGCTTTAGTCGAACACTGATTTTGAAAGGCCCTTGCGGCCTTTTTTCATTTCTGGAGATGCACCGATGCTAAAACAACTGGAAGGATCGCGCGCGGTCGCCGAAACGGTCGCCATGTGCCGCCCCGAAGTGGTTTGCGCCTACCCGATCACACCACAAACCCACATTGTCGAAGCCGTGGGCGAGATGGTGCGCGAAGGCACCCTCGCCCCCTGCGAATTCATCAACGTGGAAAGCGAGTTTTCCGCCCTGTCCGTGGCCATCGGTGCCTCGGCAGGCGGCGCACGCACCTACACCGCCACCGCCAGCCAGGGTCTGCTGTTCATGGCTGAGGCGGTGTTCAACGCCTCCGGCATGGGCATGCCCATCGTGATGACCGTCGCCAACCGAGCCATTGGTGCGCCGATCAATATCTGGAACGACCAGGGCGATTCAATGGCAATGCGCGATTCCGGCTGGTTGCAGATCTACGCCACGTCCAATCAGGAAGCGGTCGACCTGCACATCATCGCCTTCCGTCTGGCCGAGGAGATCAGCCTGCCGGTGATGGTGTGCATGGATGGCTTCGTGCTCACCCACGCCTACGAACGCGTGGACATCCCCGAGCAAGCCGAGGTCGATGCCTATTTGCCGCCGTTCGAGCCACGTCAGGTTATGGACCCTGCCGAACCGGTGACCATGGGCGCGATGGTTGGCCCTGAAGCCTTCACCGAAGTACGCTACCTCGCCCACATCAAGCAGATGCAGGCGCTCGAACTGCTGCCGACGCTGGCGCGCGAATTCAAAGCGCGCTTCGGTCGCGACTCCGGCTGCCTCATCCAGCGCTACCGTACTGAGGATGCCCACACCATCGTGGTCGCGCTCGGCTCGGTCGTCGGCACCTTGCAGGAGGTGATCGACACCCTGCGCGACGAAGGTCATGCCGTTGGCGTGCTGGCGATTCGTGCCTTCCGCCCCTTCCCGCTGGCCGAAGTGCATGATGTGCTGGTGCATGCCGAACGGGTGGTCGTGGTCGAACGCGCCTTCGCCATCGGTCAGGGCGGTATCGTCGCCGACTCGATCCGCAAGGCGCTGCAAGGCCAGTCCGCTCCGATCTACACCGTAGTCGCGGGTCTGGGCGGTCGCCCAATCACCCAAACCTCGCTCAACGCCATGCTGCATCAGGCCATGGACGATGCCTTGCCCTCGGTCACCTTCCTTGATCTACAGACCGACGTGGTTGAACGTGCGCTCGAACGTGAACGCGCCCAGCGCCGTTCCGGCCCCATCGCCGAAGGGGTGCTCAAGGATCTTGGCATCAAAGCCATGCAGTACGTGTGAGGACATCTAAATGAGCCATCAGGAAATCAAGTTCTACCAGACCGGCACCTTCACGGTGGGCAACCGCCTGCTCGACCCGCAGCAGCGTTCGGTGCAGGCCACGGAAGACCGCACCAATGCGCTGAACTCCGGCCACCGCGCCTGCCAAGGCTGCGGCGAGGCGCTGGGCGCGCGCTATGCCATGGATGCGGCGATGGCGGCGACCAATGGCCAGATCGTCATTGCCAATGCCACCGGCTGTCTGGAGGTGTTCTCCACGCCGTACCCGGAAACCGCCTGGCAAGTGCCCTGGATTCATTCGCTGTTCGGCAACGCCGCCGCCGTGGGTGCGGGTCTGGCCGCTGCGATGCGAGTCAAGGGCAAGTCTGATGTGCGCGTGATCGCCCAAGGCGGCGACGGCAGCACCGCCGACATCGGCTTCGGCCCGCTGTCCGGCATGTTCGAGCGCAATGACGACGTGCTGTTCATCTGCTACGACAACCAAGGCTATATGAACACCGGCGTGCAACGCTCCTCCGCCACCCCGCCCGCCGCTCGAACCGCCACGACCCCTGCTGTGGGCTCACGCCCCGGCAATCAGCTCGGCATGGGCAAGTTCGTACCGGAAATCGCCATGGCGCACCACATTCCCTATGTCGCCACTGCCACCGTGGCCGACCTGCGCGACATCGAAGCGAAAGTAACGACTGCCATGAGCATGCACGGGGCGCGCTACATTCACATCCTCGTGCCCTGCCCGCTCGGCTGGGGTTCAGCCAGCCATGACACCGTGCGACTGGCGCGCATGGCCAAGGAAAGCGGCTTATTCCCGGTGTTCGAGGCGCGCGATGGTGAGGTGATCGATTCACTGAAAATTCGCCACCAAATCCCGGTCGAGGAATACCTCAAGCCGCAGAAACGTTTTGCCCACCTGTTCGGCAAACAACGCGATGAAGAGGCGCTGGCCTTCCTGCAAGCGCGCGCCGATCAAAATATCCGTAAATATCATTTGCTGGAGGCTTGAACATGCAAAAGCCCATGGTTAAACCCTTTGCCATCACCCTGGACCCCGGCACCTCGCTCTCCAACCACACCGGCAGCTGGCGTACTGAGCGCCCAGTCTATGTGCATCGCCTGCCCCCTTGCAACAACGGCTGCCCAGCGGGCGAAGACATTCAGGGCTGGCTATTCCATGCCGAAAGCGGCGATTACGAAAAGGCCTGGCATAGCCTGACCGAGAACAACCCCTTCCCTGCCATCGTTGGCCGCGTCTGCTATCACCCCTGCGAAGCCGCTTGCAACCGTGGGCAGGTCGACGAGTCAGTCAGCATTCACGCCGTCGAGCGTTTCCTGGGCGACGAGGCGATCAAGCAACATTGGGCCTTCCCGGTTCCGGCGCAGAAAAGCGGCAAGCGCGTGTTAATCGTCGGCGCGGGGCCGTCCGGCCTGTCCGCCGCCTACCATCTGGCGCGCCTTGGACATGCGGTCGAAATCTACGAAGCCGGGCCGATGGCGGGCGGCATGCTGCGCTTCGGCATCCCCAAATATCGCCTGCCGCGCGACATTCTCGATGCCGAAGTCGCCCGCATCCTCGACATGGGTGTCAAGCTGCATCTCAACCGCAAGGTCGAGAACGCACTGGCGGCCAAACAGGAAGGCGGCTTCGATGCCGTGTTCCTCGCCATCGGCGCGCATATCGCCAAACGCGCCTACATCCCCGCTGGCGCGGCGGCACGAGTGCTGGATGCCGTCAACGTGTTGCGCGATATTGAAGCGGGCGAACAGCCACTACTTGGCCGTCGCGTGGTGGTTTACGGCGGCGGCAACTCCGCTATCGACGTCGCTCGCACCGCCAAGCGCCTGGGCGCGGAAGAGGCGATCATTGTCTACCGCCGCACCCGCGACGCCATGCCCGCGCATCCGTCCGAAGTACATGAGGCCGAGGACGAAGGCATCCTGTTCCGCTGGCTGACCACCATCACTCAGGCCGATGAGGGCACGCTGACCATCGAAAAGATGGGTATGGATGACAAAGGCGCGCTTCTGCCAACGGGCGAATTTGAGACGCTGCAAGCCGATTCGCTGGTGCTGGCGCTGGGGCAGGACGTGGATTTAGGCCTACTGGACAACATCCCCGGCATCGAGATCGACCAAGGTGTGGTCAAGGTTGACCCCCACATGATGACCGGCTGCGAAGGCATCTTTGCCGGTGGCGACATGGTGCCCTCCGAGCGCACCGTCACCGTCGGCATCGGTCACGGCAAGAAAGCCGCCCGCCACATCCACGCCTGGCTGAATGGCGAGGTCTACGCAAAGCCGACGACCCCGCCCCTCGCGACCCTCGACCGCATCAACCGCTGGTACTACAGCGATGCACCCAAGACCGTGCAGCCCGAGCTCGACACCGTGCGTCGCATGAGCGGCTTTGAAGAAGTCGTGCAAGGACTGAATGCGGACAACGCCCTGTTCGAGGCGCGCCGCTGCCTGTCCTGCGGCAACTGCTTCGAGTGCGACAACTGTTACGGCGTCTGCCCGGATAACGCGGTCAAAAAACTCGGCCCCGGCAAAGGTTTCGAGTTCGATTATGACTTCTGCAAGGGTTGCGGCATTTGTGTGGCAGAGTGCCCCTGCGGAGCCATCGACATGGTGCCGGAGGATATTTGAGGACATTGATTTTGGCGACCATTTTCCGTTCAATGACGAGATCGTGAACAGGTTCTTAGCCCCCTCGCCCCTCGCGGGGGAGGGAGTAAAACGCATTCAGCGAGATCGTAAACAGGTTCTAATCTGAGCCACCTTCGGGCTCACCCCCATCGACGCGTTAGAATAGTGCTCCCTTTACCAAGCTCTCTTCCATGCCATTTTCTTCCTTGGGACTCTCCCACTCGCTGCTGCGCGCCGTCAGCGCCAAAGCTTACACCCAGCCCACTCCGATTCAGGCCGCCGTCATCCCGGCCGCCTTGCAGGGCCGCGACGTGCTGGGTTCGGCGCAGACCGGCTCCGGCAAAACGATGGCCTTTGCCTTGCCGCTTTTGCAGCAACTGGAGCGGATGCCGCTGGAGAATCCTCGGCGGGTTTTCGGCTTGATTTTGCTGCCCACGCGCGAGCTTTGCACCCAGGTCGGCGAGGAGATTCTTGCCTTGGCGGCGCATCTGTCGCGGGCGGTGAAGGTCTCCATCGTATTTGGCGGTGTATCCATCAACCCGCAAATGCTGCGTTTGCGTGGTGGCACGGACATCGTGGTTGCCACGCCGGGGCGCTTGCTTGATCTGCTGGACCACAACGCCCTCAGCATCAGCCACGTCAAAACGCTGGTGCTGGATGAGGCCGACCGCCTATTTGATCTGGGCTTTGCCGACGAGTTGGGGCGCATCCTGCAGTTGTTGCCCGAGCAGCGCCAAAACCTGTTTTTCTCAGCCACCTTCCCGCCTGCCGTGCAAACGCTGGCGCACACGCTGTTGCACAACCCGCTGCGGGTCGAAGTGCAGCCCGAGCCTCAAAGCGCGCCCGATATCAAGCAGCGCGCCATCGCGGTCGATAGCGGGCGGCGCACCCAGTTGTTGCGCCACCTGATTCAAGAAAACCACTGGAGCCGGGTACTGGTGTTTGTCGCCAGCAAACACGCGGCTGACATGATTGCCGAAAAATTGCGCAAGGTTCACATCAACGCCGAGCCTTTTCATGGTGATTTGAGCCAGGGCAAACGCACGCAGGTATTGGCCGACTTCAAGGCCTCGCGCCTGAGCGTGGTGATTGCCACCGATGTGGCGGCGCGTGGCTTGGACATTGCACAATTGCCAGTGGTGGTGAACTTTGACCTACCACGCTCGGCGGTTGACTACACACACCGCATTGGGCGCACCGGGCGTGCAGGTGAATCGGGCGTGGCGCTGAGCTTTGTCAGCGTCGATAGCGAAGCCCATTTCCGCTTGATTGAAAAGCGCCAAGGCTTGAGCGGAGTCTTGAGTTTGGCGCTGGAGCAGATTGAAGGCTTTGAGCCCGTGCAGACGGCTCGCGTGGCCGCGCCGTTGTCCGAGCAAGCCCTGCTTGACCGCGCCAATGGCGGCATCAAGGGCAAGCGACCCAGCAAAAAGGATAAGTTGCGGGCGGCGGCGCGCGAGCAATAACTCAATTCAACTTATTGATCTGGAATGATTTTGTAGGGTGCGCCGTGCGCACCGATAGGCTGAATGGTGCGCATGGCGCACCCTACGACAGTCTCACATACGGCAGAGACTTTGCCTGCGTCACCACCCTCTCCCCAACCCTCCCCCGTCAAGGGGGAGGGGGACAAAACCCTGCGCCGAAACATGGCTTTCGGCGAGATCGTAAACAGGCTCTCAAACCAGCCGCACTCGCACACTCTTGCCCTTGACCTTGCCGGCGTTGAGTTTTTGCATGGCCTCGTGCGCAATCTCGCGTTGCACAGCCACAAAGGTGGTGAATTCGGTCACGTTGATTTTGCCAATTTGCTCGCGGCTGTACCCGGCATCGGCGGTCAGCGCACCCAGCACGTCGCCGGGGCGAATCTTCTCCTTGCGGCCGCCCTGAATCTGCAAGGTCACCATCGGCGGGCGCAACGCCCCCTCGCCGGTGGGGTGAAGTTCGTCCACCTTGTGCCAGACCGATTCGCACTGTTGGTACTGCTCAATCCTGCCGACCGCACCCATCTCATTCATGGAAACCAGATTCAGCGCCAGACCCGATTCACCCGCGCGCCCGGTGCGGCCAATACGGTGGATATGAATTTCGGCATCCGGCGTGATGTCCACATTAATCACCGCCTCCAGTTGCGTGATGTCGAGCCCGCGTGAGGCCACGTCGGTCGCCACCAGCACCGAGCAACTGCGGTTGGCAAACTGCGCCAGCACTTGGTCGCGCTCGCGTTGCTCCAGATCGCCATGCAGCACCAGCGCGACGAAAGCCTGCTCTTGCAGCAGCGCCACCAGATCGTTGCACTGCTGCTTGGTATTGCAAAACGCCAGCGTGCTGACCGGGCGAAAATGGTTCAACAGCCGCGCCACTGTGTCCAGCCGGTTTTGGCGCGTCACTTCATAAAAACGCTGCTCGATCAGGCTCTCGGCGTGCTGCGATTCGACCGTGATTTGCAGCGGATCGCGCATGAATTGCGTGGCCAGTCGCTCGATACCTTCCGGATAAGTAGCGGAAAACAATAAGGTTTGCCGCCTTTTGGGGCATTGTTTGACGACGGTTTCAATGTCATTAAAAAAGCCCATGTCCAGCATGCGATCGGCTTCGTCCAACACCAGCGTGTTGAGGGCTTCCAGATTGAGATACCCGCGTTCCAGATGATCCATCACGCGCCCGGGCGTGCCCACGGCGATGTGTGCGCCGTGTTCCAGCGTGATGCGCTGGCCGCGCAAGGGAACACCACCGCACAGGGTCACGACTTTGATATTTTCCTCGGCACGCGCCAAGCGCCGAATTTCGACCGCGACCTGATCGGCCAGCTCGCGCGTGGGGCACAACACCAGCGCCTGCACCGCAAAACGGCGCGGGTTAAGGTTGGTCAACAGTGGCAGCGCGAAGGTGGCAGTTTTGCCGCTGCCGGTCTTGGCTTGGGCAATAATGTCTTTGCCAAGCAGGGCGGCGGGCAGAGCCGCAGCCTGAATCGGGGTCATTTCCAGATAGCCGAGCTGCTGCAAATTGTCGAGGGTGACGGGGCTCAAGGCCAGGCTGGCAAAGCTGGTACTGGAAGACGGGGCGGCGGCATCAGCCGCCTTGGGTGCAAGAGTGTTCATGCGGTGATTATGACCTGTTCTCGGGTGCTCGTCTTGCAAGGTATATCCAACATCTGTCTGCTCGGCAACGCACTGCCGCTTTTCTTCCTCCGCCCTCTATATTTGACGATGCAACGATGTATCCTCACGAGCTGAAGTCCTGCCTTGTATGAGCGCAGCCCGACGCGGATGCACGCTGGGCTGCCGCGATGAGGAAACATCATGCTGAGACGTCTTTTTTGGCTCGCACTGATCGTGACGCTGACCGTCGGAACCTGGTGGTGGACGCAACGTCCGCAGCCGGTGACGGTGCGTGTGCACACGGTCGAGCTTGGCACGGTGGAGGCCACCGCCAGCAACACCCGCGCGGGCACGGTCACCGCCTGCCGTCGCGCCAAGCTTTCGCCGTCGATCAGCGGGCAAATAACCCATCTACCCTACCGTGAAGGCGCGCAGGTCAAGGCGGGCGAGCTGCTGGTCGAGTTGTGGAATCACGACATTCAGGCCGAACGTGCGCTGACCGCACAGGAGCTGAAGGCCGCCGAGGCGCAGTCGCAGGCAAGCTGCACCCAGGCGGCGCAGGCCGAGCGCGAGGCGGCGCGCCAGATCCGGCTCAAACCGAGCGGGCTGGTGTCCGCCGAGATCGTTGAACAGGCACAGTCGCAAGCCGCCAGCAGCCGCGCGCAATGTGCAGCCAGCCGCGCGCAGATCGAGGTGGTGCGCGCCAAATTCGCCACGCTGGATGCGCAACTGGAGCGTACCCAGGTGTACGCTCCCTTTGATGGCGTGGTGGTCGAGTTGAACGGCGAGGTGGGTGAAATCGCCACGCCTTCGCCGCCCGGCATCCCCACGCCCCCGGCGATTGATCTGGTGGAGTACGGCTGCATTTATATTGACGCGCCCATCGACGAGGTGGACGCTGCCGCCGTGCGCATCGGTATGCCCGCGCGGGTCTCGCTGGATGCCTTCCGCGAGGCATTGTTCGACGGCAAGGTGCGGCGCATTGGCGCGTATGTCGAGGACAAGGAGAAGCAGGCGCGCTTCGTCACGGTGGAAATCGACCTGAACGAGGATGCGCGCAAGACGCAGCTATTGCCCGGTTACAGCGCCGATGCCGAGATCGTGCTTGCTGCGCGCGCGGATGTGCTGCGCATTCCTGCCGAGGCGATTATGGAAGATGGCGCGGTGCTGGTGTTCAAGCCTGCAGAGGGGTTGATTGAACGGCGCACGATCAAAAAAGGGCTGGCCAACTGGCGCTGGGTCGAAGTGCTGGAGGGTGTGCAGGTCGGCGAGCGGGTGGTGCTCAATTTCGACGATAGCGGCGTCAAGAGTGGCGCACTGGCGCGGGAAGCGGACAGCGCATCCTCCAGCGCGAAGGTCGCGCCGTGATCGAGCTGAGTCAGCTCTGCCGCAGCTACACCTTGGGTGACAGCGAGGTGCGCGCCCTGGACGACATCAATCTCACGATCAAGGCGGGCGAATACATCTCGCTGATGGGGCCGTCCGGCTCCGGCAAGTCCACCCTGCTCAATATGCTCGGTTTACTTGATCGCCCCACCCAAGGCGTTTACCGCTTGGAAGAACGAGATACGCAGGAGCTGGACGAGCAGGAGCGCGCACGCCTGCGCCGCGAACGCATCGGTTTTGTGTTCCAGTCATTTCACCTGTTGCCGCGTTTGAGCGCTTTTGACAATGTCGCCCTGCCGATGCTGCTGGCGGGTATGGCGCCCGCTGAACGGCAGGTGCGCGTGCAGGCCGCGCTGGATGCCGTCGGCCTGAGCGAACGCGCCCATCACCGCCCGAACCAGCTTTCCGGCGGTCAGCGCCAGCGCGTAGCCATCGCCCGCGCCACCGTGATGCGCCCCGCCCTGCTGTTGGCTGACGAACCGACTGGCAACCTCGACAGCCGCTCCGGCGCGGAAGTGATCGAGCTGCTGGAATCGCTCAACGCCTCCGGCATCACCCTGATTGTGGTCACGCATGACCCCGGCATGGGCGCACGCGCACGACGCGGCATTGTGTTGCGCGATGGACGCGTCGTGCAGGATTCGGCGCAGTGATGCGTAGCGAGGCTCTGGATTTAGCCCCCTCCCCCTTGATGGGGGAGGGTTGGGGAAAGGGTGAGCCTGCGTTGAGCCCGGCACACGAATTGAGGCTTGCCGCCCCCTCTCCCCGGCCCTCTTCCGCAAGGGGCGAGGGAGTAAAACCTCCTTACCCGAGTCATTCGGCATGACCCGCAGTATGAACGCCCGCGCCCAACTCAGCTTCGCTTGGGTCGCGCTGACGGCCGCACGTATGCGCAGCGTGCTGGTGATCGGCGCGGCGGCCATTGGCGTGGCGGCGGTGATTCTGCTCACGGCGCTGGGCGAAGGGGCGCGCCTGTACATCATGGGTGAATTCAGCCAGCTCGGCAGCGACCTGTTGATTGTATTGCCGGGCAAAAACGAGAAAGGCGGCGGGCCGCCGGGGATGATTTTCGAGAGCGAACGTGATCTGACCCTGGCCGATACTGCGGCACTGCGCCGCCTGCCGCATGTCAACGCGGTGTCGCCGCTTTCAGTTGGCGCCATCGACGTTTCGGTCGGCGCACGTTCGCGCGAAGCCACCCTGCTCGGCTCGGACAACACCTTGCAACAAACGCGCAAGCTGCGGGTGGCACGCGGCGAATTTCTGCCGCCGCTCGAACTCGATACCGCGCAGGCGGTGACCGTGCTCGGCCCGGTGATTGCAAGCGAGCTGTTTGGCACGGCCTCGCCACTGGGCGAATGGGTGCGCTTGGGCGACCGGCGCTTTCGTGTCATCGGCGTACTGGAAGAGCAAGGCACCTCGCTCGGACAAAACCTCAACGAAGTGGCCATTATCCCGATTGCCAGCGCACAGGCGCTGTTCGACAACCCGGCGCTATTCCGCATCATGATCGAGGTGGACGGGCGCGGCCGGGTCGAAGGCGTGAAGCAGGCCGCCACCCGCCTGCTCACCGAGCTGCATCAGGGCGAGGAGGACTTCACCCTCATCACCCAGGACGCCGTGCTCGCCACCTTCGATGCCATCTTCGACGTGCTCACGCTGGTGGTGGCAGGCATTGCAGCCACCAGCCTGCTGGTGGCGGGCATCATTATCATGAACGTGATGCTGGTAGCGGTCAGCCAGCGACGTAGCGAAATCGGTTTGCTCATGGCGCTCGGCGCGCCGCCCGGCTTGGTCTTGCGCCTGTTTTTATTCGAAGCGCTGCTGCTCGGGCTGTTGGGCGCGCTGGCCGGGATCGCCATCGGGCGGCTGGGGGTGTTGGCACTGGCCTCGGCCTATCCCGGCTTTCCGCTGATCACGCCGCTGTGGGCGTATCTTGCTGCCGCGACCACTGCACTCGGTGCGGGGCTGTTGTTCGGCTGGCTGCCCGCCCGCCGCGCCGCACGCCTCGACCCAGTGCAAGCGCTGACGGGACGTTGATATGCGCATCATCGACACCCTGCGTTTCACCCTCGCCAGCCTGCGCGCCGAGCGCCAGCGTTCGCTGTTGACCATGCTGGCGATTGCCATCGGCATTGCCGCCGTGGTGCTGCTCACCGGGCTGGGCGCCGGCCTGCAAAGCTATCTGGTCGGCCAGTTCACCCAATTCGGCACGCATTTGATTTCGGTCACGCCGGGCAAGGAAAACACCACCGGGATGTCAATCAGCGTGATCGATACCAAGCGCCCGCTAACCCTGAACGATGCGCAAAGCCTGCGCGATATCCCCGGCGTGGAGGCCATGACCCCGGTGGTCAGCGGCCAGTTGAGCGCCGAATTCGCCGGTAAAAGCCGCCGCACGCTGGCCTTCGGTATCGGCCCCGACGCGCCCAAGGTTTGGGGCATGGCGCTGGCGCGTGGCCAATTCATGCCTGAGGACGACCTGATTGCGCCGCGCCCTGTAGTCATGCTGGGCAACACGCTGGCGCGCTCGCTGTTCGGCCATGCCAACCCGCTGGGCGAAAAAGTGCGCTTGGGCGGCATGAGCTTTCGCGTGGTCGGTGTGCTCGCGCCCAAGGGGCAGATGCTCGGTTTCGACATCGACGACGCGGCCTACATCCCGGCGGCGCTGACCTTGCAGCTGTTCAACCGCGACGGCCTGATGGAGATCGACGTGCTCTACCACGAGGCGGAAAGCGCCTCCAGCGTGGTCAAACGCATCTCACGCCGCCTGAGCGAACGCCACGGCGCGGAGGATTTCACCGTGCAATCGCAGGATCAGATGCTGGCCTCACTGGGCAAGGTGCTGGATGTACTCACCTTCGCCGTCGGCGCGCTCGGCGGCATCGCCCTGCTCACCGGCGGGGTCGGCATCCTTACCCTGATGAGCATCGCAGTGTCCGAACGACGCGGCGAGATTGGCCTATTGACCGCGCTGGGCGCACCCTCGGGGCTGATCCTGCGCCTGTTCCTTGGCGAAGCAGTGATTCTCGGCGCGCTGGGCGGCCTGCTCGGTGTGTTGATCGGCCTGGCTGGGCTGGGGCTATTGCATCTGGGCATCCCCGCCCTGCCTTTTGCTCCACGCATGGATTATCTGCTAATCGCTGAAGCCCTCGCCCTGCTGATTGGCCTGGCCGCCGGGGTCTTGCCCGCCATGAGCGCCGCGCGCCTTGATCCGATTGAAGCATTGCGCGAGGAATAGACGAATGCCGGATGCACAAATCCTGTCGCGGGTGAGGGTGAGGCTGTGCCGGGAGGAACGGGATTGTGCCAACGGTGGGGCTTTTAAATCCCCTCCTGCGAAACTGGTTACTCCCTTGGCAGGCAGGTTCAGCTATATTTGGCACGGGTTCAATCCAGAACGCACATCACACCTGAGCAGAGGTATACGCATGATGGCGAGCACAGCACGCAGGGAAGCATTGCAGCGTATGGTCGGGTTGTGTCTGCTGCTCGCCTTGCTACCGGGTCATGCGCTGACCGCAGGCGACAAACCGCCGGTGCTGATCGGGCTGGACGCTGAATTCGGCCACAAGGGCAGCACCTCGGCGCAGGCCGTGATGCAGGGCATGCAGATTGCGGTGGATGAAATCAACCTGGCCGGAGGCGTGCTGGAGGGGCGCAAGCTGGAACTGGTCATTTGCGACAACCAATCCATTCCAGCCATCGCTGTGGACAACCTGAGGGTCTTGGCGGACAGAACTGATCTGGTCGGGGTATTCGGTGCAAAATTCAGCCCGGTCGTGCTCGAATGGCTACCGGTCGCGCACGAGCTGAATCTGCCCATCTTCGCTCCATGGAGCGCAGCGGATGGCATTACCGACCACCATTACCATCCCAGCTACAGCTTCCGTCTTTCGCTCAAGGACTCTTGGGCTGCGCCGGTTTTATTGCGTTTTGCACTTGCAGAACGCCAAGCCAGGCGTGTGGGTCTGCTCTTGCCCAATACCAGCTGGGGGCGCAGCAACCTGGCTGCACTCCGCCGCGAGGCCAGGCATCTGGGCATCACGCTGGTTGGCGAGCGCAGTTACAACTGGGGCGACAACTCCCTGCTTGAGCAATATCAGGATTTACGCAGCATGGGCGCAGAGGCCATTATCCTGATCGCCAATGAGGTCGAAGGTACCATCCTGGTCAAGGAAGTGGCGGCACTGCCCAAGAAGCAGCGCCTGCCGATTATCAGCCACTGGGGTGTCACTGGTGGCAATTTTGCCCTGCTCACCGGGGAGGCATTGAAGCAAGTGGACTTCTCCGTGATTCAAACCTACAGCTTTATCGACGCAGCAAGCCCCGCCGCCAAACGGATTCTCGCCGCGCTCAAGGCGAACTACAGCATAGAGAATGCCCGCAAACTGCAAAGCCCGGTGGGGGTGGCGCACGCCTATGACCTGACCCATCTGGTGGCGCGCGCCATCAACAAGGCGGGCAGCACCGACCGGCGCAAGATTCGCGACGCGCTGGAACAGCTTGAACCTTACGATGGATTGATCCAGCACTACGCCCAGCCCTTTACGCCCCAGCGCCACGATGCCCTGTCACCGAAGCAGGCATTCATGGCTCGCTATGACGAAGATGGCGCCCTGGTGCGCATTCCATGGAGCCAGCCCTGATGCACACATGGAAGACCTTGCACCGCCAACTGACCAGGGGAAGCCTGGAAAAACGCATTCGCCTGGCGGCCTTCGGCTTGGCTATGCTGCTGATCGTGGCCTTTGGCGTTATAGCCATGTGGACACAGATGGCTCACGCCAAAAAGGAGCAGTACGACTATCAGGAAACAACCCTGCGTCTGCTGAGCAGCGCGCTGTATTTCAATCTCGATCATCAGCTCGATGCCGTCCACGACCTGAGCGGCAACCCGATGCTCTGGACGGCGCTTGCCGACTCCCAAGGGCGCGATGCCTACCTGAAGCCCTTTTTTGATAGCTACAACAGCACCAGCGCGGACACCATGCCCCTCAGCCTGTTTGACTATCGTGGGCGCTGGGTTTCCGGCGAGCGTGCCCGCATCATCCAGGCGTCCGTGGAGGTGGACACCCTGGTGCAAAAAATCCTCGCCACCCGACGACCCGGCGCCATGCTCATTGCGGGCAGTTCGCCGCGCCTGCTGCTGGCGTTTCCGGTGCAGTATCCCTACACCGAGGACAGCATTGGCGTACTGCTCGGCAACCTGTCGCTGGACGCGGTACTGAAAAGCCAGCTACTCAAACTGGGTGATGGACTGGGTTATGTGGTGCGACTGAATGGCGAGGAACTGTTCACCTCTTCATCCCTCATGACAGAACAGCATCAGCCTGTGACCGCCGAACTCATCCATCCAGACTTTCCGGAGCTGTTTCACATACAGATCGAGCTGTTTGGTACCCAATCCGCCTGGCATAACCTGCTGCTCAAGCAGGGGCTTTTATTTCTGCTCACCGCACTGGGTCTGATCTGGGGCGTCTGGTTCAGCGCAGGGCTGCTCGCGCGTGGACTGACCGTGCGGTTGAGGCGGCTGTCGGATGCCGTCAGTACCCCGCCTCGCCCGCTGGCTGAAAATATCCCTCAAGACGATGAAGGCGATGAAATCAGCCTGCTCTCGCGTGTGCTCAAGGAGGCGCTGGCTGAGCAGGGGCGCATGACCGAACGGCTGGAAGAGCTGGTCGAGGCGCGCACCCGTGAACTGAGCGCCAGTCAGGAGCGTTTCCAGCTGGTGGTCGAGGGCAGTCGCGATGGTATCTGGGACTGGGACATCAAGACTGGGAAGAACTATTTTTCGGCGCGCTGGAAAAACATGATCGGCTATGCCAAAGACGAGCTGGAGGAAACCTTCGACACCTTTGTCGAGCACCTGCACCCAGACGACAAAGCACGGGTACTCAACTTTGTCGACGCGCATCTGCATGGACGCGAGCCGTTTTACCAGGTGGAGTTCCGTTTCCGCCACAAGGATGGCTCATGGCGCTGGGTTCAGTCGCGCGGCATCGTGCTGCGCGATGCAGAGGGCACGCCCTACCGCATGGCGGGTTCGCATACCGACATCACCGAGCGCAAAAAAGACGAAGACAGCCTGCGCACCCTCTACACCGCCATCGAGCAGGCACCGGTCACCGTGGTGATCGCCGATCTGAATGCCAATATCGAATACGTCAATCCGTGCTTCAGCCAAATCACCGGTTACACCCCGGAGGAAGCCCAGGGGCAGAACCCGCGCATCCTGCAATCGGGGCACACCCGCTTGGAAACCTATCGGCAGATGTGGGACGCACTGACCAGCGGTCAAGTCTGGTCCGGCGAGCTGGAAAACAAACGCAAGAACGGCGAAATCTACTGGGAATATGCCCAGATTGCGCCGGTTCGGGATGAACAGGGCTTCACCACGCACTATGTCGCAGTCAAGGTCGATATTACCGAACGCAAGCGTATCCAACAGCAGCTGATCGAAAACGAAGCCATGTATCGCGCGCTATTCGACAACAACATGTATGCCGCGCTGATGACCGACCTGGAAAATGGCAACATTTTATCCGCCAACAAGGCCGCGCAAGAGCTGCTGGGGCGCAGCGAAGATGAATTACGCACCCTGGAGCAACAGGATTTGGTGGATATAAGTGACCCCCGCCTTCCCCCTGCCATGGCCGAGCGCAAGGCCACGGGACGCTTCCAGGGCGAGCTGACCCTGCTGGGACGGGACGGCAGGAAAATTCCCGGCGAAATCACCTCCGTCGTCTTTAGCGGCATGAATAACCGCTTGCTCTCCAGTATGGTGATGCGCGACTTAACCGAATCCAAGCGCAATGAAGAGAACCTGCGCTTGGCGGCCAATGTGTTCACCCATGCTCACGAGGGCATCATCATCACCGATGCCGAGGCGAACATCGTCGATGTGAATGAAGCATTCACCCGGATCACTGGCTTTGAGTGCACCGAGGTTCTGGGCAAAAACCCGCGCGTGCTTAACTCTGGGCAACAGGATTCCGTGTTCTACGAAGCCATGTGGCGCAAGATCGCCGAAGATAATTACTGGCAAGGCGAAATGTGGAACCGGCGCAAGAATGGCGAGCTGTATGCCGAATGGCTCACCATCAGCGGTATTCGAGATGCGCAGAACTGCGTCACGCACTACCTGGCCATTTTCTCCGATGTGACCGAGCAAAAAGAGCATCAGCGCTATATCGAACATATCGCGCACTACGATGCCCTGACCGGCCTGCCCAATCGCGTGCTGCTGGTCGATCGCCTGAGGCAGAGCATGGCTTCGGCGTTACGTCATAACCAGCCACTGGCCGTGGCCTACCTCGACCTGGATGGCTTCAAGGCCATCAATGACGGCCACGGTCACGGAGTGGGTGACAAACTGCTGGCGCAGATCGCCAACCGCATGAAACAGGCGGTACGTCATAGTGATACGGTTGCCCGCATGGGTGGCGATGAATTTGTGGCTGTGCTGCAGGATCTGGACGACATCACCAGCAGCGTACCCCTCGTCCTGCGTCTGCTGAGCGCCGCCTCCCTGCCGGTCGAAATCGGTGAGCTGAGCCTGCGCGTTTCGGCCAGCATTGGTGTGACCTACTTCCCGCAGCAGGACGACGTGGATGCCGACCACCTCTTGCGCCAGGCCGATCAGGCCATGTACCAGGCCAAACAGGCCGGTAAAAATCGCTACCATGTGTTCGATGCCGAGCAGGATCGCAGTGTGCGCGGACACCATGAAAGACTCACCCAGCTGCAAGATGCCATGACCCGGCACGAGTTCAAACTGTACTACCAGCCCAAGGTGAACATGCGCAGCGGCGAGGTGATCGGTGCAGAAGCTCTTATTCGCTGGCAGGATCCACAACGCGGCCTGCTTGTTCCCGCCGACTTTCTGGGCCTCATCGAAGGCAGCCCCCTGTCCATGGAGCTGGGCGAATGGGTGATCGACAGCGCGCTGGCTCAGATGAAGGCTTGGCATGCGCTTGGGCTTGATATTGCCATCAGTGTCAATGTCGGCGCGCGCCAGCTCCAACACAAAGACTTCACCAGCCGCCTGCGCAAGATCATGGCGCGCTACCCGGAAATCAGCCCCGCATGTATTGAGCTTGAGGTGCTCGAATCCAACGCACTGGAAGATCTTGAGCAAGTGTCCTCGGTCATTGAGACCTGCCGTGAACACGGGGTCAATTTTGCCTTGGACGACTTCGGCACGGGCTACTCTTCGCTCACCTATCTGAAGCGGCTACCGGCCAAAACCCTCAAGATCGATCAAAGCTTTGTGCACGACATGCTGGATGACACCGAGGATCTGGCGATTGTCGAGGGCGTATTAAGCCTGGCCGATGCGTTTCACCGCCAGGTCATCGCCGAAGGGGTGGAAACCCGTGCGCATGGAGCCATGCTGCTGCGACTGGGCTGCGAGCTGGCTCAGGGCTATGCCATCGCCCGCCCCATGCCTGCCGATGAAATGATCGAATGGGTGGCAAACTGGCGTCCCTATCCGGAATGGGCAGCCATTCGGCAAATACGGCGTGAGGACAAGCACATTCTGTACGCCGCCGTGGAGCACCGCGCATGGATCAATGCTGTAGTGCGCAGGCTCCAAGACAAGCCTGGCAAAACACCATACATGGATGATCGTGAGTGTCGCTTGACAAAATGGCTGCACGCCGAGGCACAAAGCAACCTCCCATTGCGAGACACATTGCTCAGCCTCGCAGACATGCTTCAGACAATTCACGCCCAAGGGGTCAAATTACTGAACTTAAAGGCACAGGGACAAAGTGAAGAGGCGCTCGCTCAGCTAGACGAGCTCGTCAAGCTCAGTGATTCTCTGCTGGAACAGGTTTGGGCGCTATCGGATGAAACCGACAACGCCTAAAGCTGCAAGAGCGTGAGCGTGGCGCAACGCTACGCAAGAAATAGCGCGCAGGCTGCTATGCTTGCAACAACCCCGATCACGCCCAGACCACGGAGAACCCCTGCATGAGTATCGCCCTGATTGTATCCCTCGCCCTGCTGGGCGCGCTGGTGCTGTATGGCATCATGATCTACAACAACCTGGTCAGCCTGAAACATGCTGTGACCAAGGCTTGGGCGAATATCGACGTGCTGCTGAAACAGCGTCACGACGAGTTGCCCAAACTGGTGGAAACCTGCCGCCAGTACATGAAATATGAGCAGGAAACGCTGGAGCGCGTCATTCAGGCGCGCAGCCAAGTACAGACTGCACGCGAATCGCACAACATTCATAGCCTCGGACAGGCCGAAGGTGCCTTGCGCTTGGGGCTGGGCAATCTGTTCGCGCTGGCCGAAGACTATCCCGAACTCAAAGCTGACCAGACCTTCCAGCATTTGCAGGTGCGTATTTCCGGGCTGGAAAACGCCATTGCCGACCGCCGCGAGTTCTATAACGAAGCGGTCAACGCCAATAACGTGCGCATCGAGCAGTTCCCCGACGTGATTATTGCCAACAACTTCGGCTTCAAGGCTGCCGAGTTGCTGGAATTCAGCGACGCCGAAAAAGCCGATGTCGATATGCGCGCACTGTTCACCTAAGTCATGTGGGAGTGGTACACGCCGCTGATGACGGCGATCAGGAACGACCCCGAGCTGGGGTTTTTCCTTGTGTTCATTTTGGGTTTTTCGCTGGTTGGCTTTGAGCGCTTTCTGCGCTTGCAGGCACGGCGGCGCCTGATTCAGGACACGCCGACCTCGCGCATACGCTCGGCGGCGCAAGGCTATGTGGAGTTTGAGGGCTGGGCCACGGTCTCATCCTCCGCGCCGATTCTCTCGCCGCTCACCCAGACCCAGTGCGTCTGGTATCGCTACAAGGTCGAAGAGCACGACACCGACAACAAGGGTAACTCGCGCTGGTCAACCGTGCGCAGCGGCACCAGCTCGCATCTGTTTTTACTCGACGATAATACCGGCGAGTGTGTGATCGACCCCGACCAGGCCGTGGTTGAACCGGCGCACAAGCGCATCTGGCAGGCAGGCGATTACCGCTACACTGAAGAACTGATTCACCCGCTCGAACAGCTTTACACCATCGGCTGGCTGAAAAGTTATGAGCCGATGCAGCACAGCCTGCATGACTGGGTACGCGATGAAGTGATCGCCTGGAAAGCTGACCCGGCCAAGCGCCGACAATTTGATACAGACGGTGACGGCGAGCTCAATGCCGCAGAGTTCGCCGCCCTGCGTACCGAGGCCGAACGCGCCGCGCAGGTGGCCTATCAGAACGAGCAGCTCGAACGCGGTCTGGCCGGACAAACGCATATGCTCAACGCAGGCGACCCGCAAGGCAGACCGCTGATTATATCTTCCCACCCGCAACGGCTGCTGGCCACGCGCCTGCACCGACAGGCCTGGTTATGGCTGGCGGGCGCGTTGGCGACGCTGGGCCTGTTTGTGTATCTTGTGACCGAGCGCATTCCTTCCACCATGCTGTGACCCCACCGATGAAAATTGCCACCTGGAACGTCAACTCCCTGCGCGTGCGCCTGCCGCATGTGCTCGACTGGTTACAAAGCGAGCAACCTGATGTGCTCGTGCTGCAAGAAATCAAGCTGATTGATGAATTGTTTCCACACGACGCACTGCGTGAGGTAGGCTATGAATGCGTGGTGTCCGGCCAACCGACCTACAACGGCGTGGCGATACTCGCAAAACTCGCCATGCACGAAATCGTGCGCGACATTCCCGGCCTCGACGACCCGCAACGCCGCGTGCTGGCCGTAACCATCGGCGACGTGCGCGTGGTCAATGTCTACATCGTCAATGGCGAGGCCGTCGGCTCGGAAAAATACGCCTACAAATTGGCGTGGCTGGATGCGCTGGAAGCGTGGTTGCGCGATGAAACTGCGCGCCATCCGCAACTCGTACTACTCGGCGATTTCAATATCGCACCAGACGACCGCGACGTGCACGACCCTGCCGCTTGGGAAGGCCGGATTTTGTGCTCCGAACCCGAACGCAGCGCGCTGGCACGTCTGCACGCACTCGGCTTGGTTGATGTGTTCCGCCAATTCGAGCAGGAAGAAAAAACCTTCAGCTGGTGGGATTACCGCATGAACGGCTTCAAGCGCAACTTGGGTCTGCGTATCGATCTGATCCTCGCCAGCCAAACTTTAGCCGAACACTGCACGGCAAGTTATGTCGATAAAATCCCACGCAGCTGGGAACGCCCGTCGGACCACGCCCCGGTAGTGGCTGAGTTCTCCTAAATGTTTTGTAGGGTGGATAAGCGTAGCGCATCCACCAAGGTTGCAGCGGTGGATGCGCTACGCTTATCCACCCTACCTACTAGCACCGGCAATCCTACACGCCGCTTGACATTCAACCACAAGGACTTCTCAATCATGACCCACGTCTCCAGCACCGTGCCGCCTCCCCCGGCAAACTCCGCCCGGCGTATTTTGTTCGCGAGCCTGATCGGCACCACCATTGAATTCTTCGACTTCTACATCTATGCCACCGCCGCCGCGCTGGTCTTTCCCCGCCTGTTCTTTCCCGAGTCCGACCCCACCACCGCCACCCTGCAATCGCTGGCGACCTTCGCCCTCGCCTTCTTTGCACGGCCGATTGGCGCGGCGCTATTCGGACACTTTGGTGATCGTGTCGGCCGCAAGGCAACCTTGGTGGCCGCCCTGCTCACCATGGGCATCTCCACCGTGGCCATCGGCCTGTTACCGACGTATGTCTCGATTGGCATTGCCGCGCCGATCCTGCTGGCAATTTTCCGCTTTGGCCAAGGTCTGGGACTGGGCGGCGAGTGGGGCGGCGCGGTTTTGTTGGCCACCGAGAACGCCCCGCCGGGCAAGCGCGCCTGGTTCGGTATGTTCCCGCAATTGGGCGCACCGATAGGGTTTGTGCTTTCCACCACCACCTTTTTACTGCTCACCGCCCTGCTCACAGAACAACAGTTTTTCGACTACGGCTGGCGCATCCCCTTTATCGCCAGTGCCGTGCTGGTGATTCTCGGCTTGTATGTACGCTTGCAGCTCACCGAAACCCCGGCATTCAGCAAGGCCATGGAGAACAACCAGCGCGTGCTGTTCCCCGCCTCCAGTGTATTTCGCCATCATTGGAAGGCATTGATCCTCGGCACGGTCATCGGCCTGTCGGCCTTTGTGACCTTCTACCTGATGACCGTGTTCGCCCTGACCTATGGCACGTCCAAAACCGGCCTCGGCTACAGCCGCGAAACCTTCCTCTTCGCCCAGCTGTTCGGGGTGCTGTTTTTCGCTATCACTATTCCGATCTCCGCGCTTCTAGCGGATAAATACGGCCGCAGGCTGACGTTAATGGCTGTGACCGTGGCGGTTTTTCTCTTTGGTTTTGCGCTTGCGCCGCTATTTGGCGCGGGCAGCCTGACCGGCGTGGTGGTGTTTTTGGCCATCGGCCTTGGACTCATGGGGCTGACCTATGGCCCACTCGGCACGATTTTGTCCGAGCTGTTCCCCACGGCGGTGCGCTATACCGGCTCGTCGCTGGCCTTCAACCTGTCGGGCATTTTTGGCGCGGCGCTGGCTCCGTACATCGCCACCTGGCTGGCCAGCCACTACGGCTTGGCCTATGTCGGCTACTACCTGTCTGCGACCGCCCTGCTGACCCTGATCGGTTTGTTGCTGATGCAGGAGACCAGGGACAAGGTGCTGGAGTAGTTTTCAAAGGTTAAATCATGGTGGAAAAACTCTTGCTCTGGGTAAAAAAGAGGCATAATTTCCTCACTTAGAACCAGAGACGCAATAAACGCCATGACCCATGTACTCCGCGACGGCTCCGAAGCTGACCTTGCGACACGCTACCTGCTCAACGCCCTGCGCTTTCACACCCAAGCCGAAATCGCCACTCATCTGGGCGTAACGGCGAGGGCTGTCCGGCATTGGGCCGTCAAGGAAGACGTTCCGCAGAAATACATCTTCGGCCTCCAGCGCCTGCTGCCACTCGAACTGCCCTTGAACGACGACGCCCCGTTTCGCTTCATCGACCTCTTCGCGGGCGTGGGCGGCATACGCATGGCCTTCGAGGAGCTGGGCGGGCAATGCGTATTCACCAGCGAATGGGACAGCTACGCGCAAAAGACCTATGCCGAAAACTACCCCGGCGGACACAGCATCCATGGCGACATTACCCAGATCGATGCCAATGAAATTCCCGATCACGACCTGCTGCTGGCCGGATTCCCCTGCCAGCCCTTCTCCATTGCCGGGGTATCCAAAAAGAACGCGCTCGGTCGCGCCCACGGATTTTCAGACGAAACGCAAGGCACCCTGTTTTTCGACGTGTGCCGCATCATTGAAAGCAAACAGCCGCGCGCCTTCCTGCTCGAAAACGTCAAAAACCTCATGTCGCATGACAAGGGACGCACCTTCGATGTCATCAAACGCTCACTCGACGACCTTGGCTACGACATTCACACCCGCATTATCGACGGCGCGCACTTCGTGCCCCAGCACCGCGAACGCATCCTGATCGCCGGATTCCGCAAGGCCGACCGGATCAGCTTCGACTGGAACGCCCTGCCGCTCCCTCCCAAGGGCACGCACACCCTCGCGGAAATCCTGCACCGCACGGACGGCCGCGAACCCCGGCTACCGTGGGATGGCGACCGCTTCTTCAACCACGCAAGCCAGCAAGTCGATCCCAAATACACGCTGACCGACAATCTCTGGAGCTACCTGCAAGGCTATGCCGAAAAGCACCGCGCCAAGGGCAACGGTTTCGGCTTCGGGCTGGTTTACCCGCACAGCGTGACCCGTACCCTGTCCGCCCGTTACTACAAGGACGGCTCGGAAATTCTGCTCTATCAGGGCGAGGGCAAAAACCCCCGTCGCCTGACCCCGCGCGAATGCGCCCGACTGATGGGCTTTCCGGATACGTTCAGGATTTCGGTTTCGGATACGCGGGCTTACAAACAGTTCGGAAACTCGGTTGTTGTGGATGTTATGAGGCACGCGGCAAAGTTGATGCAGCCAGCCCTCAGTGCTGATATCCTGGAACCGGAACTACCTTTTGTTTATTCATTGGCTTCATGAGGTGTCGTCATGGTCGGATATTCACGAATTCCCGAGCTTAAATCTGTTGATTTTGATGGGGCGCTATTCTGGTTTGCTGAAATGCAAGTCAGCGGCTTGATGTTTCACCCGGATGATGACCCGGCAGATATTATTCGCGCAGATGGGGCAGGAAGTATGTTCTCAGCGCATGAGGAGGAAGAAGCTCGATCCGTGATGGCTCGGCTGTTTGATGCCCTTCATGATGATGTGTATGCGGCTGCATACCCTGTCGTGATGAACGGTTTCCGGGTGCGTCTGGATGCCTGATGGCCGATATCGTAGATAAAGCCACCCGCAGCCGGATGATGGCCGGAATTAAGGGTAAAAACACCAAGCCGGAACTTGTAGTTAGAAAATATCTGCATAGTCGAGGGCTGCGCTACAGGCTTCATGCCAAAGACTTACCAGGCAAACCGGATTTGGTTTTCCCAAAATTCAAGGCAATTGTTTTTGTACATGGATGCTTTTGGCATCAACATTCTGGCTGCAAGTATGCGACCACTCCAAGCAGTCGAAAGGGATTTTGGGCAAATAAGCTTTCGGAAAATGCCGCCCGGGACGCTTGCCAAATTGCTGCATTAACTGCCCTTGGCTGGCGGGTTTTTGTTGTGTGGGAATGTGAATTGCGCGATGGGAAGGCACGCCTGGATTTGCTTTATTCAGAAATCACCGAGAGCCTTTGATGATATTTTCAAATCAGTGGAGTGACATTCAACAGTGGATTGGGAAAAGCCGCCTGTTGCTGATAAAGAAACTTTCAAGGAATGATTGCGGTTGGGCGGATGACCCTGAAAATGGGCACCAGAATGGCGTGTATATCCCTCGCCCGATACGGGAATCGGATTTCTTCCCACAACTAAAAAATGTAAACCCCAAAAAACCGCATATTTTCGAGGCTCAACTCAAAACACTGTGGCCTGCAACGGGGGAGATTAAAACCTCCAATTTGAAGCACTACTCGAACAAAGGTCCGGAGATGCACTTTACGGGAGTGCCCAAAAATGAGTTTGCCGGACTTACACCGGCATCATTATTGATCGGCGGAAGCCTGCGCGAACCAATCGATAATGTTTGCCACTACTGGTTCATGGTTGTTGACTCGGCCTTGGAGGAGGTGGAGTTAATCGAGGCCATGTTTGATCTTGGAGCTGACTTCCACTATGGACTATTCAATCCAGCGGATGCCCTAAAAATTCAGAAAGATGAAACGGATCAACTGATTGACGAGTTGAGTCACGCGCTCAAAACGGGTTCATTAGCAGCCTTCACTGCCTCTGTTTCGAAAATGCCAGCACCTGAGCGTTTGGCCGCAGAAGCGCAAAGTGTTTTTCTCCAGCAGAACCATCTTAGTGGTTTAAGTCCATATGAGATGGAAGCACCTGGCGATGCAATTATGAAGATAAGCAGAGATATAGAGTATGCGTTGTATAAACGTGCGGAGCGACGTTACCGTGCTGCCGAGGTAATCCGAATCATTACCGGCGGTGGAGAAGATATTGTTTCATCCGTCGTGCGCGGTTTTCCAGATTTGGACGCGACCTTTCTGAGTGCAAGCCAGCACCGAAAGTCGCGTGCGGGACGTTCCTTTGAGCAGCACATCGCAAGGCTGCTCCGCGATGGCAAGATTTCTTTTGAAGAGCAAGCTGTAACGGGAGGTCGCCGCCCGGATTTTGTACTGCCCAGCCTTGTGATGTTGAAAGCCGATAACAGAACCTTCGAGGAAGCGATGGTGCTTTCTGCAAAAACCACGCTACGCGAGCGTTGGAAGCAAGTGACAATGGAAAAATTCAACTGTGCGCTGTTTCTGGCAACCGTCGATGACCGTGTTTCAGCGGCTGCTATTGACGACATGAGCAAACAGGGCATCCATCTGGTCGTTCCCGAGTCATTGAAGAAATCGAAGGAAACCTGCTACAAGGAAAAGGCCAACGTCATAACCTTCCGCGAATTCTTCGATGAAGAAATTTCATCAAAGAGACCTCGCTATCGAGCATCTTAGAATTTGCAGGGGTCGGTGATTGACCGCCCCTGCAAAATTCTTCACACCTTGCTATAAACCTGCGCTCCGCTCTTCACAAATTGAATAGCCTTTTCTTCCATGCCTTTTTGCAGGGCTTCGTTCTCGCTCACGCCCAGACTGGCGGCGTAGTCACGCACATCCTGCGTAATCTTCATCGAGCAGAAATGCGGGCCGCACATGGAGCAGAAGTGGGCGACCTTGGCGTTGTCCTGCGGCAGGGTTTCGTCGTGGTATTCGCGGGCACGGTCGGGGTCGAGGCCGAGGTTGAACTGGTCTTCCCAGCGGAATTCAAAGCGTGCCTTGGACAGGGCGTTGTCGCGTACCTGCACGCCGGGGAAGCCTTTGGCCAAGTCGGCGGCGTGGGCGGCGATTTTGTAGGTGATGATGCCTTCGCGCACATCGGCTTTGTTGGGCAGGCCGAGGTGTTCCTTGGGCGTGACGTAGCAGAGCATGGCGGTGCCGAACCAGCCGATTTGTGCCGCACCGATGCCGGAGGTGATGTGGTCGTAGCCCGGCGCAATGTCGGTCACCAGCGGCCCCAGCGTGTAGAACGGCGCTTCAAAGCAGTCTTCCAGCTCCTTGTCCATGTTCTCTTTAATCATCTGCATCGGCACATGGCCGGGGCCTTCGATCATCACTTGCACATCGTGCTGCCAAGCGATTTTGGTCAGTTCGCCCAAGGTTTCCAGCTCGCCGAACTGCGCGGCGTCATTGGCATCGGCCAGGCAGCCGGGACGCAGACCGTCGCCCAAACTAAAGCTCACGTCATACGCCTTCATGATTTCGCAGATTTCATTGAAGCGGGTGTAAAGGAAGTTTTCCTGATGATGCGCCAGACACCATTTGGCCATGATCGAGCCGCCACGGCTGACGATGCCGGTGACGCGCTCGGCGGTGAGCGGCACATACGCCAGACGCACGCCGGCATGGATGGTGAAGTAGTCCACGCCCTGTTCGGCCTGCTCGATCAGGGTGTCGCGGAACAGCTCCCAGGTCAGGTCTTCGGCCTTGCCCTTGACCTTTTCCAGCGCCTGATAGATCGGCACGGTACCGACCGGCACCGGGCAGTTGCGGATAATCCACTCACGGGTTTCGTGGATGTGCTTGCCGGTGGACAGATCCATCAACGTGTCGCCGCCCCAACGGGTCGACCAGACCATTTTTTCCACTTCTTCGGTAATCGACGAGGTGGTGGCCGAGTTGCCGATATTGGTATTGACCTTCACGCGGAAGTTGCGGCCGATAATCATCGGCTCCAGCTCGGTGTGGTTGATATTGGCCGGGATAATGGCGCGACCACGGGCGATTTCCTCACGCACAAATTCGGCGGTGATAATTTCTGGAATCGACGCGCCAAAATCCTGCCCGCGATGCTGGCGCAGCAGGGCGGCATAGCGCGGGTCTTCACGCATTTCCTGCAGCTGGAGATTTTCGCGGATGGCGACGTATTCCATTTCCGGAGTGATGATGCCCTGCTTGGCGTAGTGCATCTGCGAGACGTTTTGCCCGGCCTTGGCGATACGCGGCGCGCGGATATGCTCAAAGCGCAGGTGGGCGGTTTTCGGGTCGGCAGCGCGCGCCTGACCGAATTCGGAGCTTGGACCGCTCAAGGCTTCGGTATCGCCGCGTGCTTCAATCCATGCCAGACGCACTTCGGGCAGCCCTTTGAGCAGGTCAATGGAGGCCGTAGGGTCGGTGTACGGGCCGGAGGTGTCGTAGACGTAAATCGGTGGGTTCGGCTCGATACCGTCGTTGATGCGCGTCGGGGTTTGGCTGACTTCACGCATCGGCACGCGAATATCCGGCGTGGAACCCTCAACAAAAATCTTGCGTGAACCGGTGAACGGCTTGGTGACTTCGACAGAAAGTTCAGCGGATTTTTGGAAGATGTCTTCAGCAAGTGCGGCCATGGGCGGCTCCTTATTAAATTGTGAATAAGGGCGCAGGAAGGCAGCTTGCGAACTAACGCGGCGGCTTCCCTACGCCGGTGTTAGCCGGATCAGGTTCAAAGGGTGTGTCTCAGCTTTGCGTCGAAAACGGGCAAAGCACCCCTAGCTCGTGCGGCTAAGTTACACGTCTAACCTAGTGATGCGCAAGATTAAACCTGAAAACATGCGGGTGAAGCGTCTGCGTTACCGCAGCATTTATCGGTAGGGTGCGCCGTGCGCACCGATCTAGCGCGCATGGTGCGCACGGCGCACCCTACCGATATTCATTGACTTGCGGCGTTTTTTTCAGTCTAATGCGCGGTCTTTATTCCGCCAGACCCCGCACAGGGAGCCATTACCATGAAAAGAACCTACCAGCCAAGTAATCTGCACCGCAAGCGCACCCACGGTTTCCGTGCACGCATGAGCACCCGTGGTGGCCGTCACGTCATCAACGCACGCCGCGCCAAAGGGCGCAAGATGCTGTCACGTTAAGCCAAGTGTTAGGTTTGAGCCTGCGTTGAGCGCTTTTAATTTCCCTAAAAGTGCGCGTCTGCTTCGCCCAGCCGAATTCAAGAACGTCTTCAATGACCCCGTGCGATTTTCTCGCAACGGGGTCATTGTTTTGGCGCGCAAATCAACTTCGGCTACCGCGCGCGTGGGTCTGGCCGTAGCCAAAAAACACGTCAAACGCGCACACGAACGCAATCGCATCAAGCGCTTGGCGCGTGAAACCTTTCGCCTGCACCCGGTGAGGAATTGCGGCATGGATTGTGTGGTTTTGGTGCGCCATGGTGTCGCCGAGGCCAGCAATGAGGAATTGCGCACAGCCTTGAATGCGGCATGGAAACGGTTGTTTGAGCAATGCGCCGCGTCCTGATTGGCGTTATCCGCGCTTACCAATTGGTATTAAGCCCGTTAATGGGACGACAATGCCGTTTTGAACCGACCTGTTCCTGTTATGCTATTGAGGCTATCCAGCGTCATGGGAGCCTGCGCGGGGGCTGGTTGGGCATCAAACGCATTTGCCGCTGCCACCCATTCAGCCCCGGCGGGTATGATCCGGTACCGGATCCTGAGCCCACGGACACTGCGACCGATCAAGTCAAACCTGAAAAATCCACGCCCTCTTCTTAACATCAAGTCATTTGAGATAAGCCTTCACCATGGACAGCCAACGCCTCATCCTCGTCGTCGCCTTTAGTTTTGTATTGCTGCTGATGTGGCAGGCATGGAACGAAGATAACGCCGCCCTGCTCAAGCAAGCCCAAACCTCGGCGATGACGGCGAATGGTGCGCCCGTGCGCAATGACCTGCCGTCAGCATCCAACGCACCGCAAAGCAACGCCCCTGCGGCGGATGTCCCCACCGCACACGCCAGCGCGGTTCCCGGTGCGCCTGCGGGCACGCCCACCGATGGCGGGCAGATTCGCCTGATTTCCGATGTACTGGATTTGACGATCAATACTCAGGGCGGCGTGGTGCAGCGCGCTGAACTAAGTAAGTACCCGATCAATCTTGAGCACCCTGACCAGCCCGTGCGTCTGCTTAACGATGCGCCCGGCCTGTTTAACGTGGCGCAATCAGGCTTACGTGCCACCAGCGGCGCCGCGCCCGATCATTACGCCGTGTTCAAGGCCGATAGCCATGAATTCCGCCTTGCCGATGGACAAGACAAATTAGTCGTGCCGCTCACCTGGGAACAGGATGGCATTCGCGTCACCAAAACCTTCACGCTCACGCGTGGCAATTACGCTGTCGATGTCAGCCAAACGGTCACCAACAACAGCGCCGCGCCGTGGGTGGGCAGCCAATATCGTCAATTGCAGCGCGGCCCCATTGATGGCGGCATGGCGCTGGTTTACACCTACACTGGCGGCGTGTATGCCGGTACGCCTGCCAACGGTGAGCGTCTTGCCTATCAAAAAACCCCGCTGGAAGAACTGCCGAAAAAGCCTGTGGATGCCTCGCTCAAGGATGGCTGGGTGGCGATGATTCAGCATTATTTCCTCAGCGCATGGGTACCGAGCGACAAGGAAGACTTCAACCATTTTTACAGTCTGACCAGTGCTCAAAGCAACGGCCAGCCGCTGTACACCCTCGGCATGATGTCGCCCGCGCACACCATCGCCCCCGGTGCGAGCAACGAGTTCAGCTCGCGTCTCTACCTTGGGCCGAAAATTCAGGATGATCTGGAAAAAGTCGCCACCGGGCTGGATCTGACCGTCGATTACGGCATGTTGCACTTCATCGCCAAGCCGATTTTCTGGCTGCTCAGCCTGTTCTATTCATGGATCGGCAACTGGGGCTGGGCGATTATCCTGGTCACCGTGGTCATCAAACTCGCCTTCTACCGCCTGTCCGAATCCAGCTATCGCTCGATGGCGAACATGCGCAAGCTCCAGCCCAAGCTGGCTTCGCTGAAAGAACGTTACGGCGAAGACAAGCAAAAATTCTCCGAAGAGATGATGAAGCTCTACCGCACCGAGAAAATCAACCCGCTCGGCGGCTGCCTGCCGATGTTGGTGCAGATTCCGGTGTTCATCGCGCTGTACTGGGTGCTGGTCGAGTCGGTCGAACTGCGCCAGGCACCGTGGATTCTGTGGATCAACGACCTGACCGCCAAAGACCCCTACTTTGTGCTGCCGATCATCATGGGTATCAGCATGTGGCTGCAACACAAGCTCAACCCGCAACCGATGGACGAAATGCAGCGCAAGGTGTTCCAGATTTTGCCGCCAGTGTTCACCGTATTCTTCGCCTTCTTCCCCTCCGGTCTGGTGCTGTACTGGGTGGTCAACAACATCCTGTCGATCGCGCAGCAGTGGGTCATCAACAAGCGCATGGGTGCGTTGGATGCCGACCTGGAGCCTGCCAGTGCCAGCAAGAGTGCAACCACACCCGTGAAACTCACCAAAAAATAAGCCATGTCGCCCGCGCCGTCTGAAACCATCGTCGCCGTCGCCACCGCCAACGGGCGCGGCGGCATTGGCGTGGTACGCGTCTCCGGCGGGTTGGTGCCTACGCTCGCGAAAAGCCTGCTCGGCGCCCTTCCCCGACCGCGCCTCGCCACGCATCGGATTTTTCGTGACGCGACCGGCGAGGCGCTGGATGACGGCATTGCGCTGTATTTTCCCGCGCCGCACTCCTTCACCGGCGAAGACGTGCTCGAACTGCAAGGCCACGGTGGCGCGGTGGTGCTCGATCGCGTGCTGCGCGCCTGCCTCGCGCAAGGTGCGCGCCTTGCCCGACCCGGCGAGTTTTCCGAGCGCGCTTTTCTCAACGACAAGCTCGACCTGGCACAAGCCGAAGCCATCGCCGACCTGATCGAAGCGGGCTCCGAGGCCGCCGCCAAGGCCGCGCTGGCCTCGCTGCAAGGCGCGTTCTCGCATGAGGTGCATGGGCTGACCGAGCGCCTGATCGCCCTGCGCATCTACATCGAAGCCGCGCTCGACTTTCCCGAGGAAGAAATCGACTTCCTCGCCGACACGCGCTTACTCACACAAATTGACGAGCTGCTCGCCCAAGCCGCCGAGGTACGCCGCGCTGCGCATCAAGGAGCCCTGTTGCGCGAGGGCTTGCATGTGGTCATTCTCGGTCGCCCGAATGCCGGAAAATCCAGCCTGCTCAATGCCCTATGCGGCTTTGAAGCGGCGATTGTCACCGACATTCCCGGCACCACGCGCGACATCCTGCGCCAACACCTCTCCATCGACGGCCTGCCGATTCATTTGGTCGATACCGCCGGGCTGCGCGAAAGCACGGATATCGTCGAGCAGGAAGGCATCCGCCGCGCCTGGCTGGAAGTCGAGCGCGCCGACCGCATCCTGCTGGTGGTGGATGACCGTTACGGCATCGCGCCGGAAGACGCGGCGATACTGGCGCGCCTGCCTGCCAAGCTCGGCCTGACCGTGGTGCGCAATAAAATTGACCTTTCCGGCACCCCGGCAGGCGAACGTGTTTTGGAGCACCTCGCCGAAGCCCCGGAATATATGCGTGGGCGTGCCGTGACCGAAATCGCCCTGTCCGCCAAGCAGCACGACGGCCTGGAGCGCCTGCGCGAACACCTTAAACGTTGTCTGGGTTATCAACCCGCCGAAGGTGGTATTTTCCTTGCGCGCCGCCGCCACTTGGACGCACTGGAAAAAGCCGAAGCACACATGCAGCGTGCGCACGAATGCCTGTTCAGCAGCAAAGCGGGCGAGCTGGCCGCCGAAGAACTGCGCTACGCTCAACGCGCCTTGGGTGAAATTACCGGACAATTCACCGCCGATGACTTGCTGGGGCGTATTTTTTCCAGCTTTTGTATCGGCAAGTAACGGCACCCAACCCACCGAGCTGTCTTGATAATTGAGTTCGTAAGACTCAATCGCGCAGGCCATGCACAACACCCAATCCATGCTGCGATTGCACTTTATATAAACACTTATATAATCAACCCATGAAAACCCTTCGCTTCATTGGATCAAGCCTTGACGATCTGCGCGATTTCCCGGCGGAAGCGCGGCGACAGGTTGGCTTTGAACTTGATGCCGTGCAGCGCGGAATGATGCCCAGTGACTTCAAGCCCATGCCGACGGTAGGCGCAGGCGTGTATGAAATTCGCGTGCATGTACTGGGTGAGTGGCGCGTGATGTATGTAGCACGCTTCGAGCAGTCTGTTTATGTGTTGCACGCCTTCCAGAAGAAAACCCAGCGCACGCGCAAGGAAGACCTTGAGCTTGCTGCGCGCCGCTATCGAGACCTTGAGAGGTAAGTTTATGAACAACGAACGTGAACCCGTGATTGAATCATCCGGTAACGTATTTGCCGACCTTGGCTTTGACCCAGCGGAGGCCGCTGTATTGCAAATGCGCGCCGAGCTGATGGGGCGCTTGCGCGAGGAGATTCATGCTCACGGTTGGACGCAGGCGCAAGCGGCGGAACGGCTTGGCGTTTCACAGGCGCGGGTGTCTGATCTGGTACGCGGAAAGTGGGAGAAATTCAGCTTGGATATGCTGGTGCGTTTATCGGAACGCGCGGGACGCAAGGTCGCGCTTGCGGCTTAATGGGCACCCGGCACGACTCCATGTCGGGGCCGAACTCCCTTTGCACGAGTTGTGATACCGACTTTGACCTCGTGTAGAAGTATCACTGCACCCGTATCGTGTTTATTCGACTCTGCCGCCGTCACAACTGGTTTTACCTTCTTTATAAAACGATGAATTATCATCGTCTTTCCCGGTGTTGCACGACAACCTCTTTTAATTCACGCGGTGCGATGCGCTGCATACTTCACGTTAGGTTGCTCACCATGCTCAGACTTGCGGATACATCTATACGTTTGTACCGGAAGAAGGATGGAACCGTTTCAGTTCGTTGGCGCAGCTTTATCATGATTCATACCAAGATTGGCTTCCGCCTATCTGCATACCTCAACAAACTTGAGTGTTCTGTTGCAATTGCCGATGGCCCAACAGTGAACTTCGACGAAGTTGCTTACTCCGAGGATTGCACATACAAACTGGACTACATGGTTCATGACATTTGGGCTTCTGGATCCACGCCACTTGGAGTGATGAGAGACGCCACGGTTGGTGTTCTTCGCGTTGAATATCGGCTGTTCTCCTTTGACGGCCAAGGTGATCCTTCAGTAATCGAGCAGGTTGTCCCTGTTGTCGCGAGAGGATCGGCAGAACAACGCTTCGGCGCGAGGTACAGAAATGCAACCTAACTCGGCGCTCAATCTCGCTCCTTTCAGTCGCTGGACGCTGCGCGTTAGGGGATATGCATGACGGATACTCAAACTCGAATCCAGCAAAACGCGGCTCTCGGCGCAAGTTTGACAGAATGCATTCTGCTGAAATCATTTTGGGTTCTTAAACGATCTGTCGATATTGATGGCGCGGACTTTCTAATTCAGAAACGCGATGATGCAGTAGGTCATCCAAGATGTCGTCCGTTAGCACTTGGTCTTGTTCAAGCGAAATTTTTTTGAAGAAGGCACCCAGGTGCGAATTAATCGGTCATATGTTGAGGATCAAGAAGGCTCAAGGCCTGACTTCTTTGCCTTTCTTCACACGACGGACGATCTTGGAGAAACGACAACCTATTTCTTCCCGAGCGAAGACATCATCAGAGCGTGGAGTGTCACCAAGTGCGGCGGCTATTTCTATTTCTCTCTTACAAAGGACAGGGAGTTTTCTGAGCATAGAAATAGGTCACAGATAAAGATAGCAGAAGCCATCATTAACGGCTTAGCACGGACAAAGGAACATCAAACTCGATTCATGCTCCGTAGCTTTTTTGATCTATACGTGGATACGAGAAATCTTTCTCCGGAACCGCACCGCATTACGTACATGCTTCGGATAGTTGAGGGTTGTAAGGTAGTGCTTTATCAAGATGTAACCTTAGATACTTTTCCCCGCCCGTTGGAGCCACGCCGAGACTTGTTTTCCTATTCGGGTGATTTTTCGTGGGGATACTCTGGTACAGGGCCGATATTTCTTGCGATGTCGATCCTTGGTCATTACTTCGGAGGAACTCGACATCCAACAATTGAGCAACAGCGAACACTTGTTGCAACCATTTCTAGAATTCCTGAAGATCAACCTTTCGATATCAGCTCAGAGGACATTGATGCTCTTTTGGAGTATCCAAACACCCCGAACACTACGTTCGAGTCAACCTGCGAGAAAAGCCTCGCAGGCACCTCAACTTCACGCCAGGGTTCTCAATTAATGCCCGCTCTACACATACATCGTCGCGTACAAAGGGGCTAGCCGGGTAACACAAGGGAGCCACAGCAATTTCAAGGGTTTCATTTCTTCGTGGTGCTCAAACATTCCTGCTGGTTCGCTGCCTGCACTTACCCCTGCTCTGCACAAAGAACTTACGTCCAAGGCATACAGCGGCGAGTTCTTGGCCGTTACGAATATCAAGAGTGTTTGGCGACAATCAATCGAGGTTGGCGGCAGTGAGTTCACGGTCATCGCAGTTCAAACGCAGCCTTAACCGTCTCCCTTATTACGCCCCCCTTAACACGGCGGTCGGGAGCGGTATGCAGGTGCGGCAGGTTATTGATCCGGCAAGATTAATCCATGGAGTCGTAGGGTGCACCATGCGCACCAATGGGCTAAAAGGTGCGCATGGCACACCCTGCGGTCTGGCAGGCAATCACGAATAAGTACGACTCGGACGGATTCACCACCTGCCACGCTGGTTTCGTAGTGTCCGGTCGAGTCGCGAAGCATGACCATCCTTTAATAAGATTTTGCGTTATTAAAGAAATCGTGCCTTTTTTTAATTAAGACACGTTCTTGCGCAGGACTTTAGACATGACAAGCCAAGACGTGATGGAGCTTTTCTTGCGCCGCATGGCCTGTGAATCGCGTCTTTTAGGTTAGCATCTGCCAAAACATGGCACAGACAGCCTGTCAAAGCGGAGAATCTGGTATGAAAACCGAATGGAAGAATTTTTTACAACAATGCGGCGCGGAGTGGACTGATCCTGACGCGCCGCTCAGCCACTTCGGCAATCCGGCACAGGAACTGAGCGTCACGCTGAGCGGCGAGGTGATGGTGGATCTCGATCATCGTGGCCTGATTGCGGTCAGTGGCGAGGAGGCGGAAGGCTTCCTGCAAAACCTGCTCTCCAACGATGTGCGTCTGGTCACGGACACGCAAAGCCAGCTCACTAGCCTCAACACCGCCAAAGGCCGGATGCTGGCGCTCATGCGCCTGTTCAAACGCGAAGGCGTGTTTTATCTCAGTCTGCCGCGCAGCATGGTTGAACCCACGCTCAAACGGCTGCGCATGTATGTGTTGCGCAGCAAGGTATCGCTCGAAGCCGCGAATGATGCCTTCGTGCAGTTTGGTCTGAGCGGGATGCACGCCGCCGAGCGCTTGCGCCAGGTGCTGGGCAGCGTACCCGAAGAGCCCGACGCTGTGCAGCACGGGGCGGGAATCAGCCTGATCCGTCTACCCTGTGGCCGCAGTGGTCAGCAACGTTTTGAAATGTATGGCGAGCTGGAGCCCATGCAAAAGCTGTGGCAAGCTCTGGATGTTCATGCCGTGCCGGTAAGTTCGACGAGCTGGGAGCTGCTCGACACCCTCGCGGGCTTGCCTGAGGTGTATCCGGCAACGCTGGAAGCCTTTGTACCGCAAATGGCCAATCTGGAGCGCATTGGCGGGGTCAGCTTCAAAAAAGGCTGCTATCCCGGTCAGGAAATCGTGGCGCGGATGCACTATCTGGGCAAACCCAACCGGCGCATGGCCTTGCTGCGCGCAGCCGATACCGAATCAGCCGCACCCGGGCAAAGCGTGTTCATCACCACCGGCGGCGAGGCGGCCAGCGGCGAAGTCGTACGCGCCTCACCGCACCCGGATGGCGGGATGGTGCTGTTAGCCGTGTTACGCTTAAATGCGCTGATACCTGACCAAGATGAGCCGACGCTTCACCTCGGCTCCGCCGAAGGTGCGCCGCTCACTCGCCTTTCTCTGCCCTATGCCCTTGAGGACGCTGCCGCATGAAAAACTTTCACGACCCCCTAGTCATCGCCGGAGTCACCTACCAGTCGCGCTTGCTCACCGGCACGGGCAAGTACAAGGACATGGAGGAAACCCGTCTGGCCACCGAGGCCGCCGGGGCGGAGATCATTACCGTGGCGGTGCGCCGGGTGAATCTGGGGCAAAACCCCAACGAGCCCAGCCTGTTGGACGTGCTGCCGCCGGATAAATACACCCTGTTGCCGAATACGGCGGGCTGCTACACCGCCGAAGATGCGGTGCGCACCTGCCGTCTGGCGCGCGAACTGTTGGATGGTCACGATCTGGTCAAGCTGGAGGTTTTGGGCGACCCCAAAACGCTATACCCGGACGTGACCGCCACGCTGGAAGCCGCAGAAATTCTGGTCAAAGACGGTTTCAAGGTGATGGTTTACACCTCGGACGACCCGATTATCGCCAAGCGTCTGGAAGAAATCGGCTGCGTGGCGGTGATGCCGCTGGCCGCGCCGATTGGTTCCGGTTTGGGCGTGCAGAACAAATACAACATCCTCACCATCGTCGAAAACGCCAAGGTGCCGATTATCGTCGATGCGGGCGTGGGCACGGCCTCGGATGCGGCGATTGCCATGGAGCTAGGTTGCGACGGCGTGCTGATGAATACCGCGATTGCCGAAGCCAAGAACCCGGTGCTGATGGCCGCCGCCATGAAACGCGCGATTGAAGCCGGGCGCATGGCCTTCAAGGCCGGACGGATGCCGCGTCGTCGCTTTGCTTCGGCCTCTTCGCCCACCGATGGGCTGTTTTTCTGATGAATGCAGCGCCGTCAAACGCCCCGTTTATCCGCACCATCAAAAGCTTCGTGCTGCGCGAAGGCCGCCTGACCGCCGGACAGCAGCGTGCGCTGGATGAGCTGATGCCGCGCTTTGGCATTCCGGAAGGCGATGCGCCGCTGGATTTCGCCGAACTGTTTGGCAATGACCATCCAGTCACGCTGGAAATCGGCTTCGGCAATGGCGAATCGCTGGCGAGCATGGCGGAAGCTGCGCCGGAGCTGAATTTTATCGGCGTGGAAGTGCATCGTCCCGGCGTGGGGCACTTGCTGCACCTCATTGAGCAGAAAGGGCTGACGAATGTGCGCGTGGCCAACGCCGATGCGGTGGAGCTGCTGAAACAGCGTATTCCAGCCACCAGCCTCGCGCGTTTGCTGCTGTTTTTTGCTGACCCGTGGCATAAAAGCCGCCATCACAAGCGGCGCATCGTGCAGACGGGCTTTGCGGATCTGGTCGCCTCACGCCTGCAACCCGGCGGGTTATGGCATCTGGCCACCGATTGGGAAAATTACGCCGAACACATGCGCGCGGTGCTCGAAGTGCATCCGGCCTTTGTCAACGCGGTTGCGCCGAATGCCTGCACCCCGGAGCGTCCGAGCTGGCGCCCGGAAACCAAATTCGAGCGGCGCGGCCAACGTTTGGGGCATGGCGTATGGGACATGCTCTACACGCGTCAGACATAAAGCCGCATTGAGTGTATGGCCGGTTACCCAATGAGGCATTTGTCCACCGCATGACAAGCATCCGCCCAAGGATTAGAATCCGACGAGTTGCGATTTCAGTTTTACTTTAATAGGGAGTTACCCATGTCCAAGAAGCATCCTGTCGTTGCCGTGACCGGTTCATCCGGTGCAGGTACCACTACAGTCAAGCGCGCATTTGAGCAGATTTTCCGCCGTGAAAACATCAACCCGGCGATTATCGAAGGCGACAGCTTCCATAGCCTGGATCGCATGGCGTTCCGCGAAGCGGTCAAAAAAGCTGAAGCTGAAGGCAACCACAATTTCAGCCACTTCGGCCCTGAAGCTAACCATTTCGACAAACTTGCGGATCTGTTCAAGTCGTATGGCAAGAATGGCGGCGGCAAGAAGCGTTATTACCTGCACAGCGACGAAGAAGCTGCCGAGCACAATGCGCGCTTGGGAACCAACCTCAAAGCGGGCGAATTCACCCCATGGGAAGATGTCCCCGAAGCCAGCGACCTGCTGTTTTATGAAGGTCTGCACGGCTTGGTCAAAACCGACACCATTGATGTGGCCAAGCACGTTGATCTGGGCATCGGCGTGGTTCCCGTCGTCAACCTTGAGTGGATCCAAAAAATTCACCGCGACAACAAAGAGCGCGGTTACTCGGCTGAGGCGATTGTGGACACCATCCTGCGTCGTATGCCGGACTACATCAACTATGTCACCCCGCAGTTCTCTGTCACCGACGTGAACTTCCAGCGCGTGGCCACCGTGGACACCTCCAACCCGTTCATCGCACGCGACATTCCAACCCCGGATGAAAGCTTCGTCATCATTCGTTTCCAGGATCCGAAGATTGCCGACTTCCCCTACCTGTTGAGCATGATTCCGGGCGCATTCATGTCCCGTCCGAACAACATGGTGGTACCTGGCGGCAAGATGGGCTTCGCCATGGAGCTGATTCTGGCACCCATGATTCACCGCCTGATTGAAGGCCGTAGCAGCAAGTAATTGCGCTAGGTGCTGAATCGATCGAATGAACCCCGGCAAGCCCGGGGTTTTTTTGTGCCTCAGATGTTTGACAAAACACCCCAAATTTTCAAACCAGCCCCATATCACGCGCTCTTAACGCAGCTTCGGCGCGTGAAGTCACATTGAGCTTGCGGTAGATGTCTTTCACATAGCCGGACACCGTGTGCTGTGAAATACCGAGAATGCGCCCGCTTTCGGCTTGAGTCAGGCCTTTGGAAATAAGTTGGAGGACTTCAGTCTCCCGCTCGGTCAATAACGGCGGAGCTTCTTCAGGGATAGGTGGGTGGAAAAAATTCAGCATACGCCGGGCAATGGCCGGAGAAATAGGCGGGTCGCCTGCCGCAATCCCGTTCAGCGCACGCACAATCACACCTATCGGCTGATCCTTGAGTAAATACCCGCGTGCGCCAGCGCGCAGTGCGGGGAATACGTGCTTGTCATCGTCGAAGATACTGGCGACGATACACAGGGTTGTCGGGCTATGTTGTCCGAGCGCTTCGATGATTTCGATACCCGAACCATCCGGCAGCCCCAAGTCGATGAGGGCGATGTCCGGACGCAGCCCCGTTTTGATAAGTTGCCTGGCTTCAAACACCGTACCGACGGACGATGTCACATCGATGCCGGGAAAACTCTCCACCAGTGCCTGGGCTAGCCAATGACGCGATTCGGGCAAGTCTTCAAGAATCAATCCGCTCTTCATGCTTCACTCGATTTGAACGTTTGTTGCTAGTATTGAGCAGCTGAGCGACTTGCGAAACCCCGTATTCGCGGGGGCGTATTTCCGATAGGATCTCCGCAAGATGATGCGTAAGCCCCCCCCATGTCAGCGTGGGAATGACCCTGTGAATGTTCTTTTCGTAGGCTCTGATCTACTTCACGCCTAGGGGAAACGCTGATTTATTCAGCGTTTCCCGCTTGGGGCAGGATGCCCCAACACGAACAATGGCGTCAGCCATTGATTTGTGGAGACCGTTGCGGGCGTGTACCGCAACGAGGCTTGCTGATGTATTCCATGGATGGAATAAATCAGCATCTACCTAGCGGCTTCCGATTTATGCCTCTCTTCTCGTCCATCGCTCGCGTACTGGCTCTGTGTTTTTTGATGGCAGCGCCGGCGCACTCTACAACGCACATTGATCCTGCGGGCTTCATTGAATTGCGTGATGCTGAATTTCTCATGGATGCGTCGGAAAAGCCGCCGACGGAAAAGACCGGTTGGGTGGCACAGACCCTTCCCGACAAGTGGGTCTCCAACCATGCGCGCCATGATGGCAGTGGCTGGTACCGCTTTCGCGTCGATCTTGATGCAGCACCCCATGAGTTATATGCGATTTATTTGCCAAGACTTGGGCTGAATGCTGAGGTCTACCTCGGCGCATACAAGCTGGGCAGCGGCGGCAGCTTTGATGAACCTGTTGCACGTCACTGGAATCGCCCACTGCTGTTCATCATTCCGCCCGGCCTCTTGCAACCAGGCCAAAATGAGCTTTTCGTGCGCCTGCGTGGCCATGCCTATACGCAACCCTATCTTTTTCCGATTTTTTTGGGTTCGGAGGTTGAGCTGCGCCACGCGTTTGAACGCTTATTTTTCCGCAATGTCACCATCAATCAAACCACCAGCCTGATTATCGTGACCATCGGGCTTTTCATGCTCAATCTCTGGTGGCGTAGGCGGCAGGAAACGGCCTATGGTTTGTTCGGCGTTTCAGCTCTGGTCTGGGCGGCGCAATCCACCAACCTGTTCATGGTTGAAATACCCTGGTCCACCGCTATCTGGGAGACCCTGGTCAATGCCAGCTTTCAGGTATTTTCGGCCTTGCTGCTTATTTCCCTGCTACGTTTCGTCGGTGTTGATTTGCCGCGCTTTAACAGGACGCTGTGGCTGATGATGATTATTTCGCCGCTGTCGCTGTTGCTTGTCCCTGCGGATTTTTTCTTACAGCTCACGACCTTGTGGCATCTGTGCACCGTTATCGCCGCGTTGATGACTCTGGTCATTCTTCTGCGTGAAGGATTTTTGCGTAGTAATCCGGATGCCCGTACGCTGGTTGCCGCCATGAGTATCATCGTTCTGTTCGCCACACATGACTGGATGATGCACAGCCAACACCACCTGTTGTTCTGGCTCCAGCCGCTGTTGCAGAACGACATCTACATGCTGCACTTTGCCGCTCCGGTGCTTTTCTTCATGATCGGCATGGCGATGACGTCTCGCTATGTGCGAGTACTCAACGAATTTGAATTGCTCAATACGGAGCTGGAGCAGCGTGTGCGCGAAAAACATGCACAACTCGAAGTCAGTTTCATGCGCATGCGCGAAATGGAGCGCGAAAAGGCGACCCGTGAAGAGCGCGAGCGCATCCACAGTGACCTGCATGACGATGTCGGCGCCAAGTTACTGTCGCTCGTTTACCGGGCGGGTAGTCCTGAAAACGCTGATCTGGCGCGTTCTGCGCTCCAGGATTTGCGTGATGTGGTCTCGCGCACGCTGGACGATACCTTTGATTTGGAAGATGTTCTTGCCGACTGGCGCAACGAGAGCGAACAACGTCTACGCGATGCCGCGATTGATCTTGATTGGCGGCAGGATGGCACAGTGAGTGGCCTGAAATTGACCCAGCCGCAAGCTCTCAATATTGGCCGCATCCTGCGCGAGGGGCTTTCAAACGTCATTCGACATGCCAAAGCCAGTACGGTCAGGCTGACTGTCAGTGTCAAGTCCGATGGGCTGCATATTCGACTGGAAGATGATGGTGTGGGTGAGCTGCGTGAGCGTCCCTGCATGTCCGGGCGCGGCCTGCTGAATATGCAAAACCGCGCCAAGAAGCTGGGCGCGGTTTTGCGGCATTATTCGGTTGATCCACATGGGTTTGGAGTTGAGTTACACCTGCCGATGTAATTGATTAGGACTTACGCAAAACCGCCTCAGCGGCGTTCAAGCACCTCGCCGTACTTCAGTGTACTGTCTTCGGCACTTTGCCTTGCTGGAACACTTTTGCGTAAGTCCTATTGATTTATATCTCGATCTTGGACAATTCATTGATACTGGCATGTTTCCATTGACCCGTGCGCACCCTCCCACCATAAGCAAAAAAAACGCCCATCGTATGGGCGTTAGTGGGCATACATACCCTTCCAGATGGTGCTTGCAGGAGGAGAGCCAACCCCGACAGACACTGTGCCGAAGGCCGTGCTTGTCGGGGTGCCCCCTCCTACAGAAAGCTGCGGGAGAGGCTTAAGTACGACTTGGGTTTGGTCGTTATCAGAAGGGTGTAAAACCAGCCGAGCCGCCAAGCGTAAACTTTGCGGGAGTACCACCAATAATGGTTGCCATAGGTGTTTTACTGAAACCAATGCTTCCTGTCGTTTTATCAAAACTCACCCCAAGCGTGGAACACTCTTTCACCTGCGGGCTGCTCGAAGTGTATCCAAGTGTACACATGCCAATGATGTCATTTACCTTGGCGCTAAAGCTCGGGAGGCCACCAGCAACAGCAATCTCCAAGACTTCAGAGTCCTTGCTCTGGCCCTGGGTGTGAACCACAACCAAGCTCAACTGATTCATGTCGCTACCAACCGTCCACTTCCACTCTCTTCGATCAAGATCAGTTGAAGTTTTGCTTTGCTTGAAAACAGGCGCCACACCCTGAATGCCGGCAAATCCATTGATGGGCGTGGAGAAGCTAACATCCGAGGAGCCCGTCCCAGGCTGTGTGCCGCCACCCGGAGGATTGGATGCGGGCTTGGCGCCTTTGACGATAGTCACGCCATCTTTGGGGGAAACGCCGCTCCAGCTGCGGTCGCTGAAAAGATCAATGTGGGCTTGGTTGCCTGCGAAATGCAGGTAGAACATCTTGCCGTAGGTCGCATTGGTCTCCATGCACAACGAGCTCAAGGGATATTCGACGCCGTTGTAGATAGCCTTGGCGTCAGTGCCAAACAAAAGTTGCGCATCGCCGGTCTTGGTGAAGTTGAAATTATCATCGTAGACGCCTTCATCGCCGCTATAAGGCCCTGAAAAGCTGACGATATCCATCGACCCCGGCAAACTGACCGCCGTACCCGCCTGGAACAGTTCAGTTTTACAGGTGAGCGCGGCTCCGGGCTGCTGTGGTGTGGTCTGACAGGTCAAACGTGCATCCTTCAATGCACAGTAGCTGCTGTCGAGTCCCTTGCTGATTGCAGCAACAATTTGCTCTTTGAGTTTTTCTTTGTCTGCATCCGAGCCGTTGCTGATCGCGTCCACCAGCGTGCTCAAGTAACTTCCCAGGTCGCCCTGCATCTTGGCATCAGCCTGCATTTGGGACAGGCCACGCAGAATTTCACGATAGAGCATTTGTTGCGCATCTTTATTGTCTAGCGACGGCAGCGTGTTCAACAGGTCGAACGAGCTTTCCAACGGCAGCAAGCCAAGGAGTATCTTCGCCTTTTCCTGTGTTGCAACCAGACCCATGGGCGAGGCCATGCGCACCGCCAGCTCGGTGAATGGTGTAATTGCAGCGGTAAACTTGCCGCCTTTGACGGCAACAATGCTGCGCATGGAGCCCTTGAGGGGTGTGCCGTTGCTCTCGTCGCCTTGGGTCGCCTCGTCGTCGTAGGTGGCTCCACCCTCAATCGAGAGCAGTACCTCACCTGTATAGGTGCCGACATCAATACTGAACTGACTATTGGCGTCAAATTTTGCGCAAGCCAGCTTGTCGCCCTGCTTGCCAGCGGCGAGCTTGTAGGCGCATACCTCGCCGGAAAGGAAGCGTCCGGCCATGGCGGTGCCGCTGATCTGGGACGAGGCTTGCGTCGGGGAAGGGCTCACCGGAGCGGGTGTTGGATCGGTTGTCTGCGTTACGGTTGCATCGTCACCACCGCAGCCGGCCAATGTTGCCATGACACCAGCGCAAGCCAGTGCAAGGACGCTGTGTTTGAAACGTGTTGCGAAATTCATGTCTGGATCCTTGTGGGTTTGGGTTTATACGCGGATGAGAAGTGAGAACCGCCCCTGCTCTGAAAACGCTTAACAGCAGGCGATGATGCTTAGCAACTCATGCCTGCATGCTACAAAGCCGCTCTTGCTCTGCGTACCCCGCGTTCACGGGGGTGCAGGGGGGCGTGCTGCATGGACGACGTAAATAGCTGATCCGACTGTACGGCCAAGCGTGCGGGATGGTGCCTATCGAGGCAAAGCGCAAGGACGTCGTCACCAACCACATGAGCATGACCGAACAGAGCCCTGAGGTAGTCCGAGCTTATTTTCAGAATGAGCTATCAAAAAAGCGGCTTGATGGCAGTGTTTAGACGTTGACTTCATCACGGGAGGTCTGGCTGGGGTACCATGACGAAATCCCGTCACTTGCTACCTTCCTCTACCCATGCCCTTGCTCCAAACACCCGCCCGCAAGCTGTTGTTGATCGCCCTGCTTGGCTTGCTATTCAGTCTGTTGGCCTTGCTCTGGGTCATGCAGAACCCCTGGCTTGGGGTGGAACTGACAGGCGACGAGACGCCGGGGCTGCGCATTGAGCAGGTGGATCCGGACGGTCCGGCTCGCGCACTAAGCGAGGCGCGCCGCCTGCTGGCTTTGAGCGTGCCGGGCAGAGGCGCGCCAGTCGAGTTACAGGCTCAGGATAGGGTCGCCGACCCGGACGAATTGCACGGTTATTCCGAGTTCAACGCCTTTATGGAGCGCCAACAGCGCCTTAACGCTTTACTGTCCGCCCCCGCTGTGGAGTTGCACTGGCTGGACGCGCACGGTGCACTGCAGCGTACCCTGGTGACACCAACACATCGCCCGCTGACCGCGCTACCCTTCCTGTTCTGGTACGAGCTGTTGTGCGCGCTGGGTGGATTGATGATCGCGGCTTGGGTTTTTGTGTTGCGTCCTGCCGACCGGGCGGTGCATTTCTTAGCCATCACCGGGATCTGCATGTTCGTCACCATTTTGGTCAACAGCCTGTATGTGAATCGCGAACTGGCCATGCAGGGCATCCAGTGGATGGCTCTGATCAACCGTGTCGCGATCGTCCTGTTTGGTTGCGCCCTGATTGATCTGTTTCTGAGCTATCCCGCCCCGCTGGTTCGCGCTCGCCACTTGCTCTGGCCGTGGTTGATCTATCCGCTGTGGCTGCTGCTCGACATCACCCAGGTTCTGCCCGAACCGACCCTCGGCATGCAGACGGCCTTGCTCAGCCAAATGCTGCTGGTCAGCCTGCTCGCCATGCTGCACTGGCGGCGCAGTCGACATCAGCCGGTGCAACGCGCCGCCCTGCTGTGGTTCGTGCTCAGTTTCGTGCTCGCCTACTGGCTGTTCATGTTCGCCACCCTGGTGCCTATCGCACTGGAACTTCCAATGTTGATGCCCATGGGTTACGCCGCTGGCTTCATCTTCCTCAGCTATATCGGCCTGGCGCTGGGCATCAGCCGCTATCGCCTGTTCGAGCTCGATACCTGGGCTTATCGCATCCTGCTCACCGTGATTGGCGCGGTCGTGGTTGCCGGGCTGGACGTGCTGCTGATCTGGGGGCTGCACATGAACCCCCTGCTGTCGCTCGGCTGGGCGCTGTTCCTGGCCGGATGGATCTACTTCCCATTACGCCAATGGCTGTGGAAGCGCCTGATCGGACGCACCGAAGCTCGCCTGGAAGACCTGCTTCCTGACCTGATTGCCTTGGCCTTCACCGCCGGAGCCGAGCCTCGGGAACAAGGCTGGCGACAACTGCTTGAACGCCTGTTCAAGCCGCTGGATCAACAGCCGCTGGAGCGCTCACCGGCGCACACCGCGCTGGTCGATGAGGGATTGAGCCTGCGCCTGCCCGCTTGCGGCGGACTCGGCGCGCGCGAACTGCGCTATGCCAACGAGGGCAAACGCCTGTTCACCCCCAGCGATGCCGAGTTCGCCCAAGGCCTGTGCAACTTGATGGCTCACGCCGCCAGCAGCCGCGAGGCCTATGAGCGCGGTGCTGCGGAGGAGCGCGGCCGTGTCTACCGCGATCTGCATGACGACATCGGAGCCAAGCTGCTCAGTCTGGTGATTGGTGCCGAAACCCCGGCGCGTGCCGACCTCGCGCGCTCAGCCCTGGACGACCTGCGCGATGTCGTCTCCCACAGCGCGTGCGGATCCATGCCTCTGAGCGATTTAATCGCCGACTGGCGGGCGGAAATCGACAACCGCCTACGCAGCGCCGGTATCGAACTGCATTGGTTCCCATCCGCAGGCCTGCCGGACATCCAGGTTGCGCCCGAAGCCGCCATGCATCTGGGACGCATCCTGCGCGAGGGGGTATCCAACGTGTTGCGTCACGCCCGGGCGAGCGTGCTGAACGTGGACATCCGCCATGAAGGCGGCGAGCTGTGCGTCGAGATGAGCGATAACGGCTTGGGTCTGCCCGCAATCTCACTCCGTCCCGGCAAGGGTCTGATCAATATGCGCAAGCGGGTTGAATTGCTGGGCGGCCATATCGACTGGTTGCCCGCGCAGCCACAGGGTTGCAGGATTCGGATTGGGCTGGAGCTGAAGCGTCTGGAGGAAGGGCGAGCGGAGCGCGCGGACGATCACAGCGAGGGCAAGGCATGGCGGGGAAAATGACAGGCACTGACAGGTTTTGAATTGTTACCTGATATTTGGGTGTAGGAGGCTCGTCCCGAGCCGATGTTTTCGCGCCGAGACGGCACTCCTACACTTGATTGATCCGGCCTGAATTATGTTTTGCCTTGTAGGAGCGAACCTTGGGTCGCGAAGGCTGCTACCGCCCATCGCGACCCAAGGTTCGCTCCTACAAAAAGTGCAAACTTCATTAAGCCGGATCAGTAGATCCAACCTGAAGATTGATATGTTTTACAGCACCGCCGCCAGTGACTCGCCAAGCACCTCGGCACGCCAGCCCGCAAGACCCTCCAGCGCCTGCGACTGACGCGCAAGCCGCTCGATATCCGCACGATTCAACAACACACTCGCGGGGAGATTCAGCGCCTGGGCACGTTGCTCCAGCACCTCGACCATGCGCGCAAAGCGTTCGCGTTCATCGCCTTGCAAGGCTTTCCAAGCGGGCGGCACCGGGCTGGGGTCATGCTCGGCCAAGGCCAGCGCGTCCATAATCGCCTCTGCCTCCGGGAAAAGCTGGGCGGGCAGCGTCTCGCCATGCTGCAAGGCTTTCAGGGTACGCGGTGGGCGATTCACCATACGCAACAGGCTTTCATCGTCCAGAATCCAACGACGTGGGCGATCCAGAGCCTGCGCACGCTGCTCGCGCCATGCTGCAAGCTGACGCAGGCGCGCAAACCCGCTTTTCGGCACGCGCTGCCAGCCCTTGACCCGCCGCCAGGCCTCCAGCGGATCCACCGTCCAGCGCGCGGGGTCAAGCTGCGCGGCACAATCTTCGCGCATCCAGTCAGCACGCCCCAGAGCATTCAATTGCTCATCCAAAAGTGCATACGCTTCAGGTAGATAGCGCACATCATCCAGCGCATAGCGGTACTGTTCGGGCGTCAGCGGGCGCTGCGCCCAGTCGGTACGGCTGGATGACTTGTCCAGCACCACGCCCAGCAAGCGCTCGATCAGGGCGGCATAGCCTATTTGCTCACCTACACCGCACAGCGTGGCGGCCAGCTGGGTGTCGAACAACGGCGCAGGCAGGATGCCCAAGCGCTGATGCAGCACTTCCAGATCCTGTGCGGCGGCATGTACCAGCTTGATTTGGCGCGCATCGGCAAGCTGCGCCGCCAGCGGAGCCAAGTCATCAATCTGCAAAGGATCGACACAGACTTGCTGCACCGCGTCACCCAATTGCACCAAGCAGAGCTGAGGACGATAGCTGCGCTCGCGCATGAACTCGGTATCCAGCGCCAACAGCGGGCTGGGTGCCAGAGCGTCCAGCGCAGAAACAAAATCGGCCTGACTTTGCAGCAGGCCGTTCATGGATGAAACCGACATGAGGGATCACCGCCCGATCAGGGCAGTATGCGAGCCTGTTTGATCAACACAACTTCACGTGGCACGTCGCTACGGAAAGGCCCGCCGCTACCCGTCGGAGTTTTCTCAATTTTTTCAACCACATCCATGCCTTCAACCACCTTGCCGAACACGGTGTAACCGTAGCCTTGTGGTGTGGGCGCCGAGTAGTTCAAAAAGTCATTATCTTTGGTATTGATAAAAAACTGCGACGTCGCACTGTGCGGTGCGCCAGTACGCGCCATGGAAATGCTGCCCTTGGTGTTTTTCAGACCATTGGCAGCTTCGTTTTCCACCGCGGCGCGCGTGGCTTTTTGCACATAATCGCTGGTGAACCCGCCACCTTGAATCATGAAATCAGGAATCACGCGGTGAAAAATCGTGCCGTCGTAATGTTTGTCGCGCACATACTGCAAAAAATTATCCACGGTTTTAGGTGCAGCCTTGGGGTCTAGCTCGACCACCACATTGCCCATCGAGGTTTCAAACAGCACACGCGGCGCAGCACTGGCCACTGCTGTCGGTGCAGGCTGAGCCGCTGCTTTGGGAGCCTCCGCCGCCGACACGTTAAAGGCCAGAAGAAAGGCCAGAAACCCCAGCAAAGCGGCTACGGGCAAAAACAAGCGCGAAGCGAAAACGCTCATGGTGCGCACTCCTAAATGTTTAGTCGTCCCTGATTAGTCGTCTCGGCGCACGCGTTCAAGACGCTCGTGCTTTTCTTGCGCTTCAATGGTCAGGTTGGCAATCGGGCGCGCTTCCAGGCGCTTCAAACCAATTTCTTCACCCGTTTCCGCGCAGTAACCGTAGTCACCCTCTTGAATGCGGTTCAGGGTCTTGTCGATTTTATTGATGAGCTTGCGATAGCGGTCGCGAGTGCGCAGCTCCAGGGCGGCCTCCGACTCCAGCGAAGCACGGTCGTTGATGTCCGGCTCCTGCCAGTTTTCTTCACGCAACTGGTCGATGGTGGAATTCGATTCTTCCAGCAACTCAGTTTTCCATGTCATAAGCTTGCGGCGAAAATACTCAAGCTGCATGGGATTCATGTACTCCTCGGTGTCCGAGGGGCGGTAGCCTTCAGGCAATTCGATGCTCATGGGCGACAGATTCCGGGTATGAAGACAGCGCGCGAGTATAGTGGCAGCCACTCATACGCCGCAAGAGCATTCCACCAAGTTACGCTACGCTCATGCAGGCAAGGAATGCATCGCCTGCATAGAAACAATCTTAGGACTTACGCAAAGGTGTTCCAGCAAGGCAAAGCGCCGAAGACAGCACAACCGAGTACGGCGAGGCGCTTGAACGCCGCTGAGGCGGTTTTGCGTAAGTCCTCAATCTCTATTTTCACCACCCCAGCGAGGATCATGTTCATGCAGTACCTGTTGCGCAATACACTAACCGCTGCCTTCACCAGCACACTTATCGCCTGCTCACTCGCCCAAGCCGCCCCGCGCGACGAAATCACCAGCACGTTGACCGATCAGCAAGGCGTGGCGGTGACCATCTACAACGACAACCTCGCCCTGATTAAAGACACGCGGCGCGTTACGCTCGCCAAAGAGGCCAATCACCTCGCCTGGCGCGAAGTCTCCGCCAAAATGCGCCCGGAAACCGCGCAACTGCGCAACCTTTCCAATCCAGCGGGCTTTCGCCTGCTGGAACAGAATTTCGACTTCGACCTGCTTACCCCACAAAAACTGCTGGAAAAATACCTCGGTCAAGACGTCAGCGTGATTAGCCGTCACCCCACCACCGGCGCGGAAAGCCGCGAAACCGCCACCGTGCTGGCCACCAACAGTGGCGTGGTGCTGAAGTTTGCCGACCGCATCGAAACCGGTGTGCCGGGGCGACTGGCCTTTGCCGGTGTGCCCGACAGCCTGCGCGACAAGCCGACGCTGGTGATTTCGCTCATCAACCCGGTCGCAGGCGCGCAAGAGCTTGAGCTTTCCTACCTGACGAGCGGCCTAGGCTGGCGCGCCGACTATGTGGCCGAACTCAACGCCACGGATGCCGCACTGGATCTGAACGGCTGGGTCACGCTTACCAACCAGAGCGGCGCCGCCTATCCGAATGCCAAGCTGCAACTGGTGGCCGGCGACGTAAACCGGGTGCGCGAGATGCCCGCACCCGCGCCGCGCGCCGTCATGGCCAAGATGCAGGACATGGCGACTGTCAATGAAATGCAGCAGGAGTCGCTGTTCGAATACCACCTCTACACCCTGCCGCGCCCGACCACCCTGGCCGAAAACCAGACCAAACAGGTGGCCTTGCTCTCAGCCAGCGCCGTCCCGGTGCGCAAGGAGTTTTTGCTGCAAGGCGCAGATTATTATTACTCCTCGCAGCACGGCGAGATTGGACAAAAGCTCAAAGTCGGCGTCTTCGTCGAGTTTAAAAACAGCACCGACAACAAGCTCGGCCTGCCCCTGCCCAAGGGCGTGGTGCGCGTGTACAAAAAAGACAGCGCAGGCAACGCGCAATTCATCGGCGAAGACAGCATTGACCACACGCCCAAGAATGAAACCGTGCGCCTCAAGCTCGGCGAGGCATTTGATGTCACCGCCGACAAAAAACAGACCGATTTCAAGAAGATTGGCGGCACAGGGCGTTACAACTACGTGTTTGAATCCGCGTATGAAATCGTGCTGAAAAACGCCAAAACCGAAGCCGTGACCGTCACCGTACGCGAACCCATGCCGGGCGACTGGACGATGGTCAACGAGTCCCACCCGCACCAGAAAGCGGCCGCAGGCACGGCGGAATGGCAGATCAAAGTTCCCGCCGAAGGTCAGACGACACTGACTTATCGGGTGCGGGTGAGTTATTGAGGCCTAGCCAACCAAGGCGCAGGCACACGCCCCTGGAGCAATGCGCCGCCGTCCGGCGCGGCGGGTAGCAGGCTCAGGGTGTCGCGCAGCTCGGCGGGGGCATCGGGCTTGACTTGGGCACGCGCGTTCAGACTGATGCCGCTAGCGGCTTCACCTTGAACGTCACCCAACAAGGTCAACGCGGCGGCCGTGTCGCGCAGGTTGGCCGTCAGTTTGCCGTCCGTCACGCTGCCTTGCGCTGCAAACGAGCCGATCACCAGCGGCTCGCTGGCCAGCAGGCGCAGGCCGTCCACGGTAAGTTGCGCGTCCTTGGCCTGTTGCAAACCTTGTGACCAGCGCGCAGAAGGCAGGCTAAAACGCAAGATGCCATCCAACTGCACGGGCAAACGTTGCGCCAGCAGCACATGATTCAGACGCATATCGGCACGGGTCTCGCGCAGGCTGATGGCTCCATTCCATGACAGTCCGATCAGGCTTTGCGCCTTCAGGCTGTCATCCTGCACCTTCACATCCGCCACCAGCGGCGTGGCCCACGGCGCCCCCAGACCCAAGCGCCAGTTCACGCTTTCGAGCTGTAGCTGGGGCAGGCGTAGCTGCGCCGAACCCTGCCACACGCTGCCGCGCACCTCGGCCAGCGGTAGTTTGAGCCAGTTCGCGACTTGGGCAGCGGGCAGGTTGAGCAGCAAGGCGAGCAGATAAAAACTCAAGCCCAATAAACCCCAAGCCGGCATGCGCCCCAGCCGTTTTGGTTTGAGTGCAGCACTCATAGGGTGTCGCTTTTCAAGCTAATTTGAGCATTCACACGACCGGGGCTGAGCGGGTCAATCTGCGCTGCCGTAACCTGCAAGCCATGTTTAAGCGCCAACGACTCCAGCATACGCAATAAGGCATCCGCCGACGCCGACTCAAACACCACGCGCACGCCGTTGCCGCTTTCGGCCTCGCGGCGTTTCAGCGCGCCAGTAAGCGCAAACTCACGCGCAGCCGCTTCAATGGCGGGCAAGGGTGCAAGGCGCTGGGTACTTGACGCAGCGCCGCTCGACGCCGGGCGCGTGCGCAACTGCGCGGCAAGCTGACGCACTTCATTCAATTGCTGCGCCATCGCGCGTTCGGCCTCTAGGGCTTTGCTTTGCGCAGTGCTGATCGGCTGCCAGATCGCCAGATACAGCAACATCGGCACGGCAACCATCACGCCCAGCAACACCACACCTTGGTCACGCGCATTCAAGGCCTGCCAGTGCTTCATCAGATTGAGAAAAAGCTGATTCATCCACCCATCTCCTTGAGGCGTAAACGCGCTTCGGCCTGTCCACCTTCCGCACGCAGGCCGCCTAATTCCGCCTGTACGCGCGGCTGTGATTTGAAGACTGTTTGCATGGCATCCAACGCTGCCGCATCCGTGGCGGTGAGTTGCACATCCAGCGTACCGCTATGATTTGCGCCCGTTTTGCCGGGTTTACCCCCCGGCTGTGTGCCTGCCTGATAACGCAGATTACCCAGCTTGACCGCAGGCTGCGCGCTCAAGGCCGGGGACAAGATCGCCAGCAAGGGCAAAAACTCACCCGCTGCGCTTGACACGCCGCCGCCCTTCGCCATCTGCCGCAACTGCGCCAAGGGATTGACCCAACGCTTGACCTCCGGCACCGCCTCACGCGCCTCGCGCTCGATCTCGGCCTGCATGGTCTTGATATGCTGCTGGCTCTGATGCGTCTGCATCAGCATCAAGCCAAGTTGCACCACCACAATGCTCGCCGCCAAAGCCGCCGGAATCGCCCACGGGCGCAGCGACTCGCCCCAGGCCTTGCCACGCCCCTGCCCAGCCAGAAAATCAATGCTGTCGGCTTCGCGCAAATGCTGGTGCAACCAGACCCATGCCCCTTGCGGTGCAGGCTCGCGGGTCACCTGCCAACCTGCGGCACAATCCATTGCGCTCACGTCGACCACATGCACCGTGGCATCTGCGGGCAACAATGTCGCCAGCCAAGCCGCATCCAGGCGCATGGCCTCGTCACTGGATGAGCGCGCCAATACCTGAGTGTCATCCAGCGGCAGCAGCACCCAGCCTTCATGCGGCTTGGGAATGGCATCCAGCTCACTGAAAATCGCATCCGGCGCAAGGCCTTGCGCCGCAAGCGTCAGCAACCACGCGTCCAGTCGCGCCCGATTGACCACCCGCGCCTGCAGCGTGCCATCCGCCGCACGCGCGCCGTGGGCAATGCGCACCAGCTCCACCTCTTCGGCGATGGATTCTTCCAGCGCAAACGGCAGCGCCTGTGCGATCAGGCGTGGACTTTTGGCGCTGATCGTGACCGATATATGGGTCACCCAAGCACCGGGCAGCAGCAGACGTATGCGTGTCCCAGCTACCGGACGCGGCATGGCGGCAAGCGAGCCTTGCGCCGACTGTGTGCCGCTGGCGCTTTGCAGCACCCATACCCAAGTCTCGTCACCTAGCGGGCGTACGGTCAACATATCCATTTAGGGCATTCTCATCTATAAGCTCTCTTGAAACCGACTCCACACCCGCACCAAACCCTGCTCATCGACCAACAACATACTGTAACGACGCAGGCGCGTCCTGCCAACCTGCGCTTCAGCTTCCAGCAGGTACACCTTGGAATTCACGCCCAAGCCCTGCGTATTGACCCGCCCCTCGAACGGCGGCTTGCCGAGCAACTCATTCACATCCTTGAGCGGGGTTTTTTCCCGCTCGGCGACAAAGGTTTCCCACAGGCTGGCATCGCCGGATTCGTCCAGGCAGCTCAAGACTTCAAGCGGCGCGGTGTTCAGATTCAGGCTCGCACTCGGTGGCAACGCCGCCACCCAGGGTCGCAAGGCGCGCACTTGTTCGGCGCTAAAGCCCTGAATCAGCAACAGCTCCTTTTGTGCCTGCAGGCTCTGATTGCCAGCACGATAAGGATGGGGTCGCCCGCGATACACCTCATCTTCCGCACCTTGCGGGCGCACTTCGCTATCCGCATCCTGCCAATCGGCCAGCGCATCCAGCGCGGCCTCCGGCGACTCATTGCCCGCCTTGCCTAAAATACAGCGCAAACGCTGCTGCATGATGGGATCGAGCGTATTGTCCGTCTTGAGCATGGCGTTCAGATTGAAGCGGCCTTGCAGGTCGATCAGGTTTCCGCTGATCTCGCCCCCCTCCACCGGAACGGAAGGCAAAGGCAAAGCCCAGGCCTCGCCCAAGTGATCGACATCGTGCTTGTCCCGCGCCAGCACCACCCGCGCCCAGTCTTCTGCGCCTTGCAGATAGATTTTGGCCTGCGCGTGATGCAGCAGGTTTTCCGTGCGGCGCAGACTCATCGCGCCATCCTGGGTCAGCGCCGCCGCCAGCACCACGGCCAACGCCAGCACCAGCAGGGCAGTAATCAGCGCAATACCCGACTGTCGCGCTCTCATGATCGATCTGCATCCTGTGTGGCGGTGTCTTTATTCTGCCCCTCTGGGTCGGACTTGGGCGTGCCGGAGTTGGTGCCGCTGGCGGGTGTCATGGCATCGCCCCGGCCAGCATCCGGCAACAGCATCACCTGCGTGATTTCGCGCCCGTCCTTGAACACCAGTTGCACACTGATCGCCTGTGGCAGCGTTGTGTTCCCGTCATCCGAGGGCGGCCAGGTGGCGCTTTCCTCGCCATCACGCAGAAAACGGAACACCGCCTGCGTCACATTCGGCCACAAGGTCATCACCAGATCGGGCTCCAGTTGCGCCGCATCCGGCGGGTTCCATTCCTCGCGCAGCAAGGCTCCTTCCTCCAGACGGTAACGGATGCGCGAAAAAGGCGCGGGCGCCAAGCCGGGGCGCACCCGCGAGCTGCGCGTGAACTCCAGCAAGGTCGAACCATCGCGCCCGCTCATCAAGGCCAGATGCGGCGAGCCCAGGCCATCACGCACCGGGCGATTCACCAGCAGCGTCAAATCATCATCCAGCACGCGCAAACCGCGCTGCATGGCGGCAAGCTGCTCACGCACCTCGCGCGAGCCCTCCGAGCTTTTAATCATCGCCGCCAAACCGCCGTAAGCCATGATCCCGATAAAGGCGAAAATCGCCATGGCGACCAACAACTCAAGCAGGGTGAAGCCGCGTGCTGCCCTTCTCATGAGGTTCGCGCCAAAAAGCCGATCACCCGCGCCTGCACTGCGCCACTGTCACCCGGCACATCGACCAGACGCACATCCAGCACCACACGCTTCAAGTCCGGATCGGGTGTACTTTCAAAGCGCGCCTGCCACTGCCAGCGCCGCCCGTCCTGTTCCAGCACATCTTTTTGCTCGCTGGCATCCGGCCACTGCTTGGTGGCCTGCAAACGGTGCAACTGATTTTCCGCCACCACAAAGGCCTGAGTGCGCGTTTCCAGATCAGCCACCAGCAAGGCGTGGTCGCCCGCCGTTTTAATCAGCGCGCCCAGCGCCAGCGCCAAAATCACTAGCGCCACCAACACTTCCATCAGGGTAAACCCGGCGGCACGGCGCATCATGGCGCGGCTCCGTCCAGCAGCAAGCGCGCTCCATCCAGCTCGATAACGATACGCTCCACGCGCGTGGTGGCCGGGTTACTCAATTCCAGCGTCCCCTGCGGCAGAAACATGTCATTCGCCAAGGCCAGCACACTCGGGGTGAACTGACCTTCTGTTTGCATCTCCGGCGCGTCCGTGTTCTGCGCATTCATGCGTGATTCAAAACGCAGCACTGTGCCAGCTGGCAGAGTTCGCGCACGAAACAGCGTGTCGTCCGCCAAAGGCATAAACTCCGTTGCGTCAATGCTCTCACCCTCGGCCTCACTCTGGGCTCCACTCGCGGATACGGCCTCGCCCTCATTGGCTTGCTGCACAAAGAAATAACCATCGCTCGCCAGCACCAGGCCAAGATCACGATCGCGCATCACCGCCTCTTCACGCGCCAGATTCAGCAGGGCGGTCAAGCGCTTGGCCTCCTCGCCCAAAGCCTCGGCCACGCGATCGCCCTTCAGCGACAAACTCACGGCGGTGACCAGAATGGCGATAATCACCATCACCACCATCACTTCGATCAGGGTAAAGCCGCGCTGGCTCACTTCTCGGCCACCAGAATGGCGCGACGCGGCGCGGGAAAGCCTTCGACGGTACGCGTCGGGTCATGCGGGTCAAGAAACCCTGCCAGCGACAGATAACGCATCCAATCCGTCTGGCGCTGCTCGTCCAGCGTGGTGCGGGTTTCATCCACAATGCGCACCTGCTTCAATCCTGCCTGCTGCATCCAGCGCTTCAGCATCTGCGCCGAAGGCACGCTCCAAACATTTCGCATCATGGCATAGCGTCCGCTGGGGTTGGTTTCGGTGTCGGCAGGATACAGGCAATCCTCCGCGCCGCCCTCAATCACCAAACTCTCCAGCAGCAACTGACCGCCGGGGCGCAGGCATTCCAGCAGGTGTGCCAGATGCTCCTGTGGGTCGCGGCGATGGTAGATCACCCCCATCGAAAACACCGTGTCAAAGGCGGCCAAGCGCCCGCCCTGTGCGGGCTCGGGCAGTCCTTCCAGCGGAAAAGGCAGCACATGCGCATGGGTCACACCCGCCAGTTGGCGCAGGGCGGCGAACTGGGCGGTAAACAACACCGAAGGGTCGATACCGATGGCCAAGGCCGCGCCTTCGCCACGCATACGCAGCAGGTGATAACCACTGCCACAACCCACATCCAGCACGCGCCGCCCGGCCAGCGGCGCAAGATGCGGCAACACCCGCGTCCACTTCCAATCCGAACGCCATTCGGTGTCGATGGGGATGCCAAAAATCTCGAATGGCCCCTTGCGCCAAGGCATCAGCCCGCGCAGGGCGTGCTCGATCCGGCTGCGGCTGGCTGCGTCCACCTCATCGGCCTGTCCGATCAACACCTGGTCGCGCCGCAGATCGACATGCTGGGCACGCAGCGTGGGCAGCCCATCCAGCGCCTGTTGAAAACGCGGCAGATTGCCATTGCGCTCGTCATCCAATGCCGTGTCCAGCGCCTGCGGCAGCCAATCCAGCCATGCGGCCAGCGGGTCATGCGCCAGTTCTTGACGCAGGGCGGCGAGATCAACCAAGGGAATATTTTGCATGACTCAAACCCGCGCCAATAACGAAACAAAACGGGTGTGCTGCAACCAGGGTTCCGCCGCCGCAAAACCGGCGGCGAGCAGACGTTCACGATGCGCGGCCAGCGTTTCAGGAATCAGCACGTTTTCCAGCGCCTGGCGCTTTTGCGCAATCTCCAGCTCGGAATAGCCTTGCGCGCGCTTGAAATCATGGTGCAGCTCGGTAATCAACTGTGCCAGCGCTTCATCTTCGATGGCGATTTTCTCTGACAAAAGCAGCACACCGCCGGGTCGCATCCCGGCGCGTATGCGCTGCAACAAAGCCAGACGCTGATCCTGCGGGATGAATTGCAGGGTAAAGTTCAGCATCACCAGCGAGGCGTTTTCAATCGGCACATCAAGCACATCCGCGCACTGCAGCTCAATCGGCGTCTCCGCGCGGAAACCTGCCAGCCATTCACGCGCACGCTCGATCATGGCGGCTGCACTGTCCACCGCCAGCAGGCGGCAGCCCGGTGTATGCGCGAGGCCGTGACGCACGGCATGAATGCTCGCGCCGAGTGAGCAACCCAAGTCGTAGACATGCGAATGCGGCTGCACCACGCGCGCCGCCAGCCAGGGCAGGGCTTGCACGATCAAATCGTAGCCCGGCACCGAGCGGCGAATCATGTCGGGAAATACCGCCGCCACCCGCTCATCAAAACAAAACGGCGGAATCTGGTTTTCCCCTCCACTACCACAAGCGGGAGAGAGGCCGGGGGTGAGGGGAAGAAGCGGCGTGGCGTAAATTTGATCGCGCTGAGTCATGCCCGCATGTCCTCCAGCATTCCCTGTTGCGCCAGCCAGTGCAGCACATCCTCGCGCTCGCCGCGAAACAGGACGCGTTCCTGCTTGCGACTGATCTGGTAGTCGTACATCGGGTCATAGTAGTCCACCAGCAGACGACCCACGAACTCATGCAGGCCGTCGGCATCCCCAGCCTGAAACGCCTGCAAGGCTTCGTTCAGCAGGGCTTTCATCTCGCCGTAACGCGCGCCGCCCAAACGGCGCTGGATGCGATCCAGACTGGCGTTCACCTGTTCGGCATAGCGCACAAAACCCTCATGCGCGCCGCAAAGCTGTTGAAACTCATGCAGACTGTCTTGCACATAATCCTTGAACGACTGTTGCACACGCGCATCCAGTGAAGCTTCCAGCACCACCAGCGGCGCCTGGCTCATGGGGGTAAACAGGCTGGGCGGGATTTCACGGCTGCCCATGGCACGGCCTTCATCTTCCAGCAGGATGCAGGATGCCTGCTCACGCTGCAACATGCCGATGGCCAGCGTATTTTCAAAGCTGATTTGCGCTGGCTGCGGCTGGGCGTGTCGTCCGAATGACGAGCCACGATGATGCGCAAGGCCTTCCAGATCCAGCGCATTGGGCACGTTTTGCAGCAGATCGGTCTTGCCGCAGCCGGTGCGCCCGCCGATCAACAGCAGCTTTTGCCGCGCGGCTTCGCGTTGCAGGGTGTCGAGCAAAAAACGGCGCATGGCCTTGTAGCCACCCGCCACACGCGGCACAACCACCCCGGCCTCGTCCGCCAGCATCTGTTGCGTCAAACGCGAACGCAAGCCACCACGAAAGCAGTACAGCACCCCGTCGGGATGCAAGCGAGTCCAATCCGCCCAAGCCGCAATGCGCGCCGCTTTACTGGGCGCATCCACCAGCGCGTAACCCAGCGCAATGGCGGCATCCTGCCCCTGCTGTTTGTAGCGGACGCCGACCTGATGACGCTCCTCATCGGTCAACAACGGCAGGTTGGTGGTGAGCGGAAACGCGCCCTCGTGAAACTCCACCGGTGCGCGCACATCCAGCAAGGGACGCTGCTGCAGAAATAGCGCACGGTAATCGCTGACTAATGGAAGCGTCTGGGGCAGGGGGTTCACACAAAACTCACAAAAGGCGCATCCGGCGCACTGTCGTGTGGACGTTCGAGCAGCTCGCCCAAGGGCGCAAGCTCCAGACCAAAGGCCGCCGCACGGCGCAGGAACTCCGGCTCGCCTTTGGGCATAACGGCGATCAACAGGCCACCGGAAGTTTGCGGGTCACACAGGATGAGTTTTTGTGCCTCGCTGATCGGGCTGGCCTTGTGACCGTAGCTGGTGTAGTTGCGATGCGTGCCGCCGGGGGAGCAACCCAGTGCGGCATATTCACGCGCCGCCTCAATCACCGGAATAGCTTCCAGCGTCAGGCGGGCATTCACGCGACTGCCCTCGCACATTTCCAGCAAATGCCCCAACAGACCAAAGCCGGTGACATCGGTCATGGCGACCACTTTTTCCATGTCGCTGATTTCCGCGCCAAAACGATTCGGCGTGACCATCCAGTCACGCGCAATATGTGCGTGCTCCGGCTTGAGCAACTTGGATTTTTGCGCCGTGGTCATCAAACCAATCCCCAAGGGCTTGGTGAGATACAGACGCGCACCCGCACGCGCGGTGTCGTTGCGTTTGAGGTTGTGCAGATCAACGATGCCGGTGACGGCCAGGCCGAAAATTGGCTCGGGCGCGTCGATGCTGTGCCCACCCGCCAGAGGAATCCCGGCGAGATGACAGGCGGCTCGCCCGCCATCAATCACCTGACGCCCCACTTCGGCGGGCAGCTTGTCGATCGGCCAGCCGAAAATCGCGATGGCCATCAAGGGCTTGCCGCCCATGGCATAGATATCGGAAATGGCGTTGGTGGCCGCAATGCGCCCAAAGTCGAACGGATCATCCACAATTGGCATGAAAAAGTCGGTAGTCGAAATCACGCCACGTCCATCACCCAGATCGTACACCGCCGCATCATCACGCGTGGCATTCCCCACCAGCAGGCGCGGGTCATGAAAGGCTTCAAGCTGAGAGTGCAACAGCGTATCGAGCACGTTGGGAGCAATCTTGCAGCCGCAACCCGCGCCGTGGCTGTACTCGGTAAGGCAGAGGGTGTCTTGCATGGAGAGCATGGCTCGTATAAGAAAACTGGCGTGGATTATAAGGTTCCCGCGGAAAAAAGGGCGCAAAAAACCCCGGTGGGAAAATCCGACCGGGGTGGCGCGCTGGCTCTGGATAAATGCTGCGCGCTTTAATTCAGCGTTTTGGCGGCATCCGGGTAGTTAAGCTCCAATATCTTGCGCGAATCGGCGGCAAGATCAGTCAGACCCAAACGCGTATAGGCCTGCACCATGATCTTGAGCGCATCGGGCATGGTGGGTGCACCGTTGTAGCGTTCGAGCAGGTTTTGCGCACGATTGGCAGCCGCCAGCCACGCACCACGTTTCATGTAGTACTGCGCCACGTACAGCTCATGCTCGGCCATCAGGTTGCGAATCTCCAGCAAGCGTTGCTGGCTTTCTTCGGCATATCTGCTTTGCGGGAAACGGCGCACCAGTTCGCTAAAACTGCTGTACGCCTGCTGCAACGCGCCTTGATCGCGGCGCGCATGGTCACGCTGACGCACGTAGTCATCGGTCAGACTGGAGCCGCGCTTAAGGTTGGCCAAGCCTTTGAGATACAAGGCGTAATCGACGTTTTCACCGCGCGGGTGCAGTTGCAGGTAGCGGTCAACGGTGGCGATGGCCGATTCTTGTTCACCGTATTTGTAATACGCGTAGGCAGCTTCCAGCTTGGCTTGCTCGGAGTAGCTGCCAAAGGGGTAGCGTGCTTCCAGAGTTTCAAAGCCTTGGATCGCACCTTCATAGTCGCCCGTTTTCAGCGCACGGCTGGCTTTGGCATACAAATCAACCGCCGGGGTGTTGGCGGCTTCTTTTTCCAGGGTGTCGTCGTCTTTGCCCTGAAACCAGGAGCAGCCTGAAACAAGGGCGAGTAGAGCAAAAACAGATAAAAATGCGAGGGTACGGCGGAACATGCGTGGTCTCGTAGAGTAAGCGGATATTAACAATCGCAGCGCTGCAGTATAACTGTGCAAACGCGTTTAGCGAGCATCTGTTTGCGCACTTTGTAGTCAGATTTGTTGCAGCCAATCCTGCGGCTTGAGGTAGTGCTCATACAAACGCGCTTCAGCGCTACCCGGCTCGGGTGTGTAGTTATAACGCCATTTGACCAGCGGCGGAAGCGACATCAGGATGGACTCGGTACGCCCGCCGGATTGCAGGCCAAACAATGTGCCACGGTCATACACCAGATTGAATTCGACATACCGCCCGCGACGATAAAGCTGGAAGTCGCGCTCACGCTCGCCATAGGCCGCGTGCTTGCGGCGTTCGACGATGGGTTGGTAAGCGGGAATGTAGTGATCGCCAATGCTTTGCATCACCGCAAAGCTGTGTTCGAAGCTGATGTCGTTCAAGTCATCGAAAAACAAACCGCCAATCCCGCGCGGTTCATTGCGGTGTTTGAGGAAGAAATACTCGTCGCACCATTGCTTGTAACGCGGGTAAACCTCCGTGCCGAAAGGCTGGCACGCGGCTTGGGCGGTTTGATGCCAGTGGATGCAGTCTTCGTCATTACCGTAATACGGGGTCAGATCGAAGCCACCACCGAACCACCACACCGGTTCCTGTCCATCGGCTTCGGCAATGAAAAAGCGCACATTGGCGTGCGAAGTGGGCACATACGGATTGCGTGGATGAATCACCAGCGACACGCCCAGCGCCTCAAAACGCCGCCCGGCCAGCTCGGGACGGTGTGCGGTGGCGGAGGGTGGCAGGCTGGCGCCTTTGACATGCGAGAAATTAATGCCGGCCTGTTCAAACACGGCGCCCTCGCTCAATACGCGGGTTTTGCCATCACCACTCAAGTGCCTTGCGGAATCCGTCCCTGGATTCCGCCCTTCGGGTGACGCTGCGCGTCCCAACGCCGCTCCCTGCGGCGTTGTTCCTTCCGGGCGCGTCCAATCGTCGTGCAAAAACCGGGATTGACCGTCAGTCTGTTCTATCGCGGCGCAAATACGCTGTTGAAGATCGAGCAGGTAAGTGCGCACCTGAGCGGTCATAGTGGTAGCAGAGATTGGATTCATGCGGTGGCTCCTTGATCGATATGGGGTGCGGGGCGTGATGCACTTAAATTGTCTTTGAGCACGGTGGTTAACTCCTCCAAGCCTGGAATATGCACATCACGCTGCGGGAAGGGGATGGAAATATCATGCTCGCGCAGGATTTTTTCGATCGCATAATTCAGGTCGCTGGTCACGCTTAGTTTGATGTCGGCGTCACCTACAAACGCACGAACCCGAAAATTTAACGCACTGTCGCCAAAGCCCATAAACCACACCAGCGGCGCGGGCTCGGTTTGCAGGCGCGGTACGCTGCGTGCAGCCTCCAGCAGCAAGGCTTCGACCTGACGCGTATCGCATCCATAGGCCACGCCAATATCTACCAGCACGCGTGTGGTGGTGTCCGAGAGCGTCCAGTTGGTGACTTCCTGGGTAATCAACTGCTTGTTCGGTACGATGATTTCCTTGCGGTCGAAATCTTCGAGCACCGTGGCGCGCATGTGAATGCGGCGAATGGTGCCGGTTTGGTTGCCGATGGTGACTAAATCCCCCACGCGCACCGGGCGTTCAAGCAGGATAATGATGCCCGACACGAAGTTGGCAAAAATTTCCTGCAGACCAAAGCCCAAGCCCACACCCAGCGCGGCCACCAGCCATTGCAACTGCGACCACTGCACGCCCAAGCCGCCGAGCAGAATCACTATGCTCGCCGAGATAATGATGTAACGCACGATGGTGGTAATGGCGTAGCGCGTGCCGGCTTCATGCGTCGTCCATTGTTCCAGCATGATCTCCATCACGCCGGGCAAATTGCGTGAGGCCACCCACAACACCAATAGCAATACCCCCGTAAGCAGTGCATCCCCAAGGCTGACTGCGCTGCTGATGGTGTTGCCATTCACGACTTGGCTCACGCTCCACAAATTGACCTGGTCGAGCAAGCTCAGCGCAGGCAAGACCGGTGCCCAGACAAAATACATGGCAAAAACAAAGGCCAGACTCAGGCTAAAACTTAGCAGCTTGCGGCTTTGCGTCGCAATCTGGCTCATGTCCAGCGCGCGCGCCTCCTCGGCGGAAGCCGGAGCATCAACCTCGTCATCCGCAAGTTCAGAGCTCAACGCAACGTCCTGTTGTTCGCGTTGCCTGCGCAGCCGTGCAATGCGTTGATAAGCGCGCTGCAAGCTCATTTTGGCAAAACCACCCAGCAGAATCAGCGCCAACATCACCCATAGCGATGAAGCGTAGGTTTGAGTCAGCACACCTGCGCTGTAGGTGTAGCCATTGGCAGTTACCAGCGCAAAAAATAGCGGGATCCCCACCGCGACCGCGAAAACCAGAGTGATATGGCGATTCAGCCAGTGTACGGGATGCGCCGCCTGCCAATGCTTGATAAATGCCCCGCCTGGTCGCAGCAAGCGCCCAAAGATAAAGGCCAGCAAGCTGAGCAAGAGAATCAGTAAAAACTGCCCGCCACCCGCATCGTCATGCAGGGTACTCGCCAGATCCAGACTGATGGATGCCAGCACATCCAACGGAATGGCCACATAGACAAATAGATAAAAAGCCGAACGTAGAGAGGCCAAGGCACGCGGGCTCCAGCCGAACATTTTCTCGGTCAAACCGCCTGGACGCGCAAGAACCAAAAACAAGCTGGCATTGAGCCATACCAACGCCGCACTGAGAAGGTTGTGAGCCACAATGCCATGCAAGGGCAAGCTGGTCGTGCTCAATAACAACCCCAGGCTCAATAAAACCAACGGAACGGGCAAAGCCAACAGCAGCGCAAGCACCAAGCTGCGTACCGCACTCCTCCAAACATCAAAATGTGGATGGTGTGCCGCGCCCACGATGGCCTGTAAGCGTGCGAGCAAGCGCGAGCGCAACCCCAATAACAACATAAACAAGCCGATAACGAAAAGCGTCAGTAGGGCATAAGCCTGCATCGCCTCACGCAATGCGCGTGGCAAGCCTTCAACCTTGAGCGCCTCCATGGAGGCCTGCAGACCGCTCCAATGGGTGGCCAGGGAGTGACTCCACACCGGGCGCTCGTTAGGAAGCCAGAGCAGGTTTTGCGCGATAAACGTATTAAAGGCTTTCACCGTGCGTTGTTGCGCCTCAAGCGCATACTCAATACCTGCAACCGCCTGCAGAATAGGCGATTTGATCTCCTGTATATTCGTGAAAATGGTTTGCCGCGCTTCGACCATCTTTTCCACATCCTGCTGCATCACCTTCTGCGTCTGGGCATCCAGCGAGCCGAGCAGTTTGTTAATAAGTGCTTGCGGGTCACGCAGGGATTGGCGCTCTTGGCTGAGCGTCACCTCCACCGTTTGCAGCGCCTCCAACAGCGCGCGGTTATCTTGACTCTGGCGCTGGAGGCGATTGGTGGTGGGAAGGGTGGAGCGCTTTTCAAGTAGCAGATTGCCCATGATCGGACCAAAACCGAATTGCTCCAACTGGCGCACCAGGGCAGCCATCTCCTCTTTCAACCCGGCGGTTTGCTGTGTGATTTGCTCACGCTCCTGACTCAGGTTGGCGAGACGCTCAGTGAGATCAATCAAGGTTTGCGCGAGTTTTTCATTGCTTTCAGCAAATTCCTGCAATGCTGGATAAGCCGCATAGGTTTGGATGGAATACGTATCGAGTAGCGTGGCACGCGCCGCGCTCAAACGTGCCGCATCCAAGCGTTGGTCGATGGCGCGTAGACGATCTTGCAATGATCGCTGCGCGCTCTGCGCCAGCTCCAGCTTGGCGCGCGCAAGCTGAAGAGCAATGGGCTGGCTACTGATTTCCAGGGTGTAGGCCTCATTTTCGGCGTCACTGGCGGCGGCTTGCGCGGAAGCAAGCATTTGCTGCTCAATCGGCGCGCCCGCAGCTGGCGTGGCTGGCACGGGCAGCGGCTGAACGATATTGACCGACTCAACCGCATTGACCTCATCGCGACGCGTTTGCACGGCGGCCTCAGCGGCTTGGCTCTCGACCAAAATCTGTTGGCGCATGGTTTCCAAGGTGGGGATATCCACACCACCCAAAACCAGCTGCGGCGGCGTAGTGGCCAATGTTGCCTTGATGGCTGCCAACTCCGCATTGCCGTTTTTCAGCAGGCCTTTGGCCACCTTGATGCGCCGCTGCGCATCTTGCAGGCGTGTTTGCGCCTGCAAGAGCTCAGGTGAGCCAGCTTCGGCGGAGGCTTTGGCATCTGGAGCCGCCAGCTGCACAGACGCCGCTGGCGGACTGCTCGCTGCGGCGGGTGACAAGGCACACGCACCCCATACCCCTAGGGCGAGTACGATCAGCGCGTGACGATAATGCGAAAAAATCGTGGACATGAAAATCTTGGACATCGTTGAATTAGCTCCGCACGGCTTGGCCGCTGAGTAAGTCTATGATTTGACTTGGGCGCGCGCGGCGATTGACCTCACCATGCACAATAAGCACGGGGGCATGTGCCCCCAACTTGCGACGCACCTCCAGGGCGTTACGCGCGGGGTGTTGACCCGCACGGTTGGCGCTGGTGGAGACAAGCGCGTGACCAAACGCACGGCACAGGGCGCGTGCCGCAGGGTGCGCCGGAATGCGCACCGCCAGGCTACGGTGCGCTCCGCGCAGCCAAAGTGAAACCTGCGGGCGTGCCGGCCACAGCCAGGTGGTCGCCCCCGGCCAGCTGGTCTGGGCGCGCATTTGAACGGATTCAGGCTGCGGCTGAAGATAGCTTGCCAACTGGGCTGCGTCGTCAGCGATCAAAATCAACCCCTTGCGCCATGTGCGTTGTTTGAGCGCCAAAAGGCGACGCAACGCAGCGTCATTACGCGGATCGCATCCCAAGCCAAAAACAGCTTCGGTCGGGTAGGCCAGCAAGCCACCCGCTCGCAACCAACGTGCCGCACGCCGCAGCTGCCACGCGGGGATGGGGGTGACGCGAGGGGACGTTACTGGCATACACACTGGACACGCTTAGGTTTCAGTGGTCTTGCGCCGGGTGGCGGGCTTGGCGGTGGTTGCGGCTGGCACAGCGGCATCTTCCGCATTCACTGTGGCCTTGGCGCGGCTGACGCGAGGTTTGGCGGGCGCTTTTACGGCATCCGCGTCGCCCGTGGTCGCAGCCGCTGGCTTACCCGTGGTTTTGGTCGCCGTCTTGCTGGCCGATGCCTTCTTTGCGGCGGGTTTGGTTGTCGCAGTCTCGGCGTCTGCCGCCTTGGTCGCCGCCGTCTTTTTGGCCGCTGGCTTCTTCGCTGTTGCTTTAGCCGCGGCCTTACCCGTGGCTTTCTTCGGCGCGGGCGCTTTGGCCTTGGACAGCAGCTCGATACACTCCAGCTCGCTCAGGTTTTTCGGGTCGCTATCCTTGGGGATGCGCGCATTCTTTTCGCCATCGCTAATGTATGGGCCGTAGCGACCGTTCAACACCTGGATACCCGAGGCGAACACCTGAATCACGCGATTGGCTTCGGCCAGCTGTTTGGCCTCGATCAGCTCAATGGCGCGCTCCATGGTGACGGTGTAGGGGTCATCGGTCTTGGCCAAGGACACATAGCTTTTGCCATATTTCACATACGGCCCGAAGCGGCCAATACTGACCTGTACCGGCTCGCCCGTGGGCAGTTCGCCCAGATCACGCGGCAGGGTGAACAAGGCCAGCGCCTCGTCCAGGCTGATGGTAACGATGCTCTGGCCGGTGCGCAGAGAGGCGAAGCGCGGTTTGTCTTCGTCTTCCTTGGTGCCGATTTGTGCAAAGGGCCCGAAGCGCCCCAAACGCACCGAGACCGGCTTGCCGCTGACCGGGTCGAGTCCGAGTTCACGCGCCTGCGCCACATCCTGACGGCTGACATTTTCGGCCACGTCGGCCACGCGCAGCTGGAACGGATTCCAGAAGCTGTGCATGACCGGAATCCAGTCTTCCTCGCCGCGCGAGATGGCATCCAGCTGATCTTCCAGCGCGGCAGTAAAGCCCAGATCGACATACTGGGTGAAATGGTCGGTCAAGAATCGACTGACGATGCGCCCGGTGTCGGTCGGTTTGAAGCGGCGCGCATCCAGCAGCACATATTCGCGGTCTTGCAGGGTGGAAATAATGCTGGCGTAGGTCGAAGGGCGACCGATGCCGTACTCTTCCAGCGTTTTCACCAGGCTGGCTTCCGAGAAGCGCGGCGGCGGCTCGGTGAAATGCTGATCGGCGGCAATATCAGCCAACTGGATGATTTCGCCCTCCTCCATCGGCGGCAGGCGGCGTTCGTCATCGTCAGCGCTCGGCTCGTCAATGTCCTCGCGGTACACGCGCATAAAGCCGGGGTCACGGATGGTCGAGCCGGTGGCACGAAACAAGCCTGTCTCACCTGCCCCCAGATCGACACTCACGGTATCCAGCGTGGCGTGAATCATTTGGCAGGCCACGCTACGCTTCCAGATCATTTCGTACAGGCGGAACTGGTCATTGGTGAGGAAAGCCTTGACCTGCTCCGGCGCATTGGTCACCACGGTGGGGCGGATGGCTTCGTGCGCTTCCTGCGCATTCTTGGCTTTGGTTTTGTAGCGTATCGGCGCTTCAGGCAGGTGGTCATCGCCAAAACGCGCGCTAATCAGGCTGCGAATGTCGCGCAAGGCATCTTCGGATAAATTCACCGAGTCGGTACGCATGTAGGTAATCAGGCCGACGCTGCCCTGCTCGCCCAGCGCAATACCCTCATACAGTTGCTGCGCGGTGCTCATGGCGCGCTTGGCAGAAAAGCCGAGTTTGCGCACGGCCTCCTGTTGCAGGGTAGAGGTGGTGAATGGCGGCGCAGGGTAACGCTTACGCTGTTTGCGCTCGACCGTTTTGACCAGGAGCTTTCCGCCAGCGGCTTTAATCAGCTTGTCGCGCGCCCGATTGGCAGCGGTTTCATCGGTGATCGAGAATTGCTCGATCTTATCTCCGGCAAGCTGGGTCAGGCGCGCAGCAAAGGCCACACCTGCATGGGCGACACGCGCTTCCAGCGTCCAGTACTCCCGCGCAACAAAGGCCTCGATCTCTTCTTCGCGCTCGACAATCAGGCGCAAGGCCGGGCTTTGCACGCGCCCGGCGGACAGGCCGGGTTGAATTTTGCGCCACAGCAAGGGCGACAGATTAAAACCGACCAGATAATCCAACGCTCGACGCGCTTGCTGCGCGTTGACCAAATCCATGGCAATGGCACGCGGCGCGGCGATGGCTTCCTTGACCGCTCGTTGCGTAATTTCGTTGAAGGTAACGCGGTGCAATGGCTTGTGCGCCAGCTTGGGGTCGTCGCGCAAAATTTCGGCCAGATGCCAGGCAATCGCCTCACCTTCACGGTCCGGGTCAGGTGCGAGGTAGATATCATCAGCCTTGGCCAGCAATTTTTTGATCGCATCGACATGTTTGGCGTTGCGCTCAATCACCTCATAGCGCATGGCGAAGTCGTGCGTCGGGTCAACTGCGCCCTCCTTCGGCACCAGATCGCGCACATGACCATACGAAGCCACGACTTCAAAGTCGGCTCCGAGGTATTTTTTGATCGTTTTGGCCTTGGCGGGCGATTCGACCACAACCAGATGCTTGCTCATCAGTGCATGTATCCGCTGAGATTGTCGTAGACCAACTCTTCCATCCAGGCATAGGCCTCTTCCTCACCGGGCTGAGTGAACAGCACGAGCAACACCAGCCATTTGAGGCGCTCGACATCCAGCTCTTCTTCCGGCAGCGCCAGCACGCGTTCAATGACTAACTCACGGTTGACGGGGCTGAGAATACCTATGCTTTCCAGAAACAGCAGGAAGCCCCGGCAGTCGGTGTCAAGGCGCGCGAGCTCTTCACCCACATAAATGCGTATGCTGGGCAACTTCAGCGGCTGCGCCAGCACACCTTCATCGAGCACTGCATCGGCCGCTTCATCAGCATGGGCAGTATTGCGCCCATGCTGGAGCGCCATCGGAGTCAGGCTACGGCGTTGCCACAGGGTATCCATCCAACCAAAGGCTTTGCGGATTTCTGCGGTGGTAAAGCCGGCTTCAACCAAGCGGGATTCGAGTGCGTCACGATCGGAATCCAGCGGCTGACCGGGGTTGTCGGCCATGTAGTACTCAAACAGGTACAACAGGACATCAAGGACGTTTTCTTTCATGCGCAGGAATCAATCTTGGGTAGTAGGAGGTGATGAGCGGGCGTACAGGCCACCCGCCAGTGGGCTAATGTGGCCTTGCAGCTGGGTTATTAAGAGGATGGAGGAAACCTCTGCTGCGGTCAATCCGCTACGCTCGACCAGGGTATCCACACTCACTGGATCGAAACCCATCGCATCCAGCAAGCGCGCGTGATCTTCAGGCAGGTTGGGTAGTGCAGGGGATAGGCTCTCGACGGGCGCAATATCCGCGCGAACTCGATGGGTTTGTAGCTGCGCTGCCAGCTCTTCGAGAATGTCGGCACTGGACTCGACCAGCTTGGCACCCTGTCGGATCAGTTGATGACAACCGCGCGCCATGGGGTTGTGGATCGAGCCGGGGATGGCAAACACCTCGCGCCCCAGCTCGCTGGCCAGGCGTGCGGTAATCAGCGAACCGCTTTGCGGTGCAGCCTCCACTACCAGCGTTCCCAGACTTAGCGCTGCCATGATGCGGTTACGTCGTGGAAAATGACTGGGTTGTGGCGGCGTACCCAGTGGCAGCTCGCTCACGATCAGTCCAGCTTGGTTCACAATGGCATGCGCCAGTTCGCGGTGTTGTGCTGGATAAACGCGATCAATCCCCGTGCCGACCACGGCCAGTGTGTAGCCCTGTGCCTCAAGCGCGCCTTGATGCGCCTCGGCGTCAATGCCCTGTGCCAGCCCGCTGGCGATACACACCCCCCGCCCGGCCAAATCACGCGCAAAGGCACGTGCATTCTGCGCCCCGCCCGGCGTGGGGTGGCGTGTGCCAACAATGGCCAGGCTGGGATGGTGCAGCAACTCGGTATTGCCCATGACAAACAGCGCCAGTGGCGGATCCGTCATGACGCGTAGCGTATCCGGGTAGCGCACATCATCGTAGGCAACCAGAGCACGTTGCGCCTCGGCCAACCACGCCAAGGTGTTATCAATCCGCGCCTGATCGGGCTGACGCAAGGCAGCAATACTCTCGGCATTCAAACCGGCCTCGCGCCACAAGGACGCCGGCGCGGCAAGAATGCCCTGCGCATCGGGCAACAGCTCCCACAAACGCAAAAAACGCCGGGAACCCAGTCCCGGCGCGTGGATAAGAGCAAGCCATGCCTGCGCCGCCAAGTCACTCAACATCGAAGCCAAAGCCCCGGATTGATGCAGGCGACATGCCGCTTAGTGGCACATGGTCGATGCCGAACCCATGCAGTCACCCACCCGCACTGTGCGCGTGGTCTGGGTAATCAGGGCATAGCTCACGCGCTCATAAACCAGAAAGACCACCGCATCTCCCAGTGGCTTGGCTGGCAACGGGAAGGAGGCGCTGCTAGACATTTCCACAATCGACGGCTTGCCATCATTCGGCGGGAAGGGTGAGGCGTCTTGCACCGCACGCATATCCACAATCGGCGTGGTGTCGATGGAGCCTTCGGTACCTGGGCGTGAAATACGCAACACCTGCCCCGGCTCGACCCCTTCGCGCTTACCGGCGTTAATCGCCGCAATCTGCCACTGACCAATCCGCGTCAGCTGCTCCGGCAAGGAGATCACCACGGCTTGCAGGTCATCACGCGGGGGCAGCAAAACCAAGTCATGGGTCAACACCGGCGGAATGGCCACCAAGCGGTCATTGGCACCGACTTGCATATTGGCCTTAACCAGCGAAAGCGTGGCCGGGTCGTCGTTGACAATCACCCGCGCGACACCAAGAGCATCCATTTCATAACCCAAGGCCTCGCCGCTTACCGGGTCATACAGCATGCTCTTGGGGCGCATCACGGCCAGCAACTCATCTGGCTTCAGGGCGGATCCGTAGGCATAAAAACGGTCGCCCGCCCCCAGAATCAAGCGATCTGACGGCGAGCCTACAATGCGCGGGGCATCGTTCAGTAGCGGCACTTCGATAATTTGCGGATAAGAAAGGAAGCCCTTCAACATATCGAAAGGCAGGGTTGGAATGGCTTTATCCAACGGCGAAATACGCACATGCGGCACAATCTTCTTGCTCAGACGCTGCTGCCCATGGATGGTCACAATTTCCAGCTGATCACCGGGGAAAATCAAATCCGGATTACGCACCTGCGGATTGGCATACCAAATTTTGCGCCAATCGGCGGGGTTGTTAAGAAATTTCTGCGCCAAGCCCCACAGGGTGTCACCCTTTTGCACGGTATACATCAGCGGCGCTTGCTTGCGGAAGGGCTGTGCGCTGGCTAAGGGTGCAACCACAGGAGCCGGTGCAGCCTGAGCCGCGCTTGCGGTGGCGGCGGGCTCAACCGGCGCATCCGGCGCGCTGGCACAGGCCGACAGCAACAAGGGCACGGCCAGCAAGCTCCACGGAAATCTTGTGTGGAACATCGTGTGGAACGTCGCGGCATTAAGTTTTGTGGCGTTTAATTTCATTGAGCGGCGTGTCTTGGGGTGCATAGTGGTTCCATCTGGCGCAGGTGTACTTCGGGATTGATAGCATATAAACACTTGTTTGGCGTGTTTACGCTATCAAAGTCCGTAAAAAAAGATATGTCAGGACTTACGCAAAAGTGTTCCAGCAAGGCAAAACGCCGAAGACAGTACACCGAGTACGGCGAGGCGTTTGAACGCCGCTGGGGCGGTTTTGCGTAAGTCCTATGCGTAACTCTAAACCATATTCTGTGTTCGGGTGACAATGCACTGACATTGAAACAACGCCGCCATACGGCACACAATGCACGTGTAGCGTAACTTTCCAACCTTGAGGGTGTTTTTCGTCTATGGCCTGCCTGCCTATTTTGCTTTATCCGCATCCCAATCTGCGCAAGGTGGCGCAGCGCGTGGATGTTTTTGATGAGAATTTGCGTCGCTTGGTTACCGATATGTTTGCCACCATGTACGACGCGCCCGGCATAGGCTTGGCCGCCACGCAGGTGGATGTGCATCAAAAACTTGCGGTGATTGATGTTTCCGAGGAAAAAAATCAGCCGCTGGTGCTGGTAAACGCGGAAATCCTCGCCTCCGAAGGCATTGAGGAGATGGAAGAGGGCTGCCTTTCCATTCCGGGAATCAACGAAAAAGTCACGCGCAAAGACTGGGTGCGCGTGCGTTATCAAGATCTCGACGGCAAGGAATGCACACTCGAAACCGGCGGTTTGCTGGCGGTGTGTATCCAGCATGAACTGGATCATCTGAATGGACGGTTGTTTATTGACCACATTTCACCTCTCAAGCGCGAGCGTGCATTGAAGAAATACGACAAACTGCAGAAACGTGAGCGTGAGTAGTTTTTTAGCCACTGAGGTCACAGAGAACACAGAGATAGGCGTTGGTTGTACTCCATTCTGCGTAAGTCCTATTTAAAGATTCCCTTCCGTCCATGCCCAAGAAGACTCTGTGTCCTCTGTGATCTCTGTGGCTGACTTTTGTTTTTTCCTTGGCCTTTGCATTTTCTGAGAACGACATGAGCAAACCCCGCATTATTTACGCCGGTACACCGGATTTTGCTGTCCCTGCGCTACGTGCCCTGCTCGCTGCGGGCGCAAACGTGGTGGCGGTGTACACTCAACCGGATCGTCCGGCGGGTCGCGGGCGCAAACTCACGGCCAGTCCGGTCAAGCAAGCCGCGCTGGAGGCTGGCATTCCGGTGTTTCAGCCGCCCAGTCTGCGTAATGACGAGGCACAGCGTGAGCTGGCCGCACTGGCAGCGGATTTGATGGTGGTCGCGGCCTATGGCCTGCTGTTGCCCAAGGTGGTGCTGGACATGCCCACGCATGGCTGCGTGAATTTGCACGCTTCCCTGCTGCCGCGCTGGCGCGGTGCGGCACCTATTCAGCGTGCGATTGAATGCGGCGACACCGAAACAGGGATCACGCTGATGCAAATGGACGTGGGACTGGATACCGGCAATATGCTGGCCAAATCGGCCTGCCCGATTACGCCGCACGATACGGCGCAAGACCTGCATGATCGCCTGGCCGAGATGGGCGCAGCGCTGTTGATGCAGCATTTGCCCGTGTTACTGACGGGAGCATTGACGGGCGAAGTTCAGGATGATGCCTTGGTGAGCTATGCCAAAAAATTGGACAAGGCCGAGGCGCTGTTGGACTGGTCGCGGCCCGCCAGCGAGCTGGCGCGCCGCGTCATGGCGTTTAACCCCTGGCCCGTGGCGGAAACGCGCTGGAAGGGCGAAACCCTGCGTATCTGGCGTGCCCACGCTATTGACCGAGCCATTGACCAGGCCATTGATGGGGAGGATGAGACACCGGGTCGTGTGCTGGCCACCCACCGCGACGGCGTGGACATAGCGACCGGCGCGGGCATCCTGCGCATTCAACAATTGCAACGCCCCGGCGGCAAGCCTCTGCTGGCGGTGGATTTTTTGAACTCGCATCCCATGTTGGGCGATGTATTGGGTGATACCCAGAGTGATCGTTGTGGCGGCAGCTCTGCCGTCGAGGACATCGACTAATGGCCAAAACCCGAGCCAGTGCCGCACGCGCGGTGGCTGCCGTGCTTTCTGGGCGCTCCTTGAGCGATGCCCTGCCACCTTTGTTGCAGCCGCTGGCGCTGCGTGACCGTGCCTTGGCGCAAGAGCTGGCTTATGGCGTGTTGCGAGAGTTCGAACCGCTGGCCTTTTTGGCCGACGGCCTGCTCAAGGCGCGCCCCAAACCGAACGAGGTGTTCGCCCTGATTCTGGTTGGGCTGTATCAGCTCCTGCATACCCGTGTGCCGGAACATGCGGCGGTACATGCCACCGTGGAAGCCGCCGCCGTGCTCAAGGCGCAGCGCATGGGCGGGCTGATTAACGGTGTGTTGCGTAATTTCATGCGCGAGAAAGACGCTCGTCTGGCCTTGCTTGAGCAGGCCGAACCCGCAGTGCAACACGCTTTACCGCGCTGGTTGTGGACGCGCATCAACCAAGACTGGCCGAGTAATGAGCAAGGCGAGCCAGTGGCGGAAGCCTTGCGCCAGCACGCGCCCATGACCCTGCGCGTGAATGTCGCGCACGGCTCACGCGAGGCTTATCTTGCGCGCTTGCAGCAGGCCGGACTGGAGGCGGAGCCCACACGCCATGCGGCACACGGCATCCGCCTGCTGCAGGGCACGCCGGTCGAACGGCTGCCCGGCTTTGCCGAGGGCGATGTTTCAGTGCAGGATGAAGCCGCACAACTCTGTGCGCAACTGCTTGATTTGAAGGCGGGAATGAGGGTGCTGGACGCCTGCGCCGCGCCGGGTGGGAAAACACTGGCACTGCTGGAAAAGCAGCCTATGCTCGACATGTTGGCGCTGGATAGCGATGCCCAGCGCTTGCAGCGGGTGGAAGAGAACCTGGCGCGTGCCCGGCTTGGCGCCAAAACGCGAGCTAGAACTTGTGCAGGCGATGCCGGTAACCCTTCGGCCTGGTGGGATGGCCAACCGTTTGATGTGATTTTGCTGGATGCGCCTTGTTCGGCCACGGGAGTCATTCGTCGCCACCCGGACATCAAGCGCCTGCGCCGCGCCGAGGATATTGCCCAGCTCGCCGCGCAGCAGGATCGCTTGCTCAAGGCGCTGTGGCCGTTGCTCGCGCCGGGCGGGCGCTTGCTGTATATGACCTGTTCACTGTTGCGCGAGGAAAACGAAGCCCGGGTGACTGCGTTTTTGGACGAGATGCCGCAGGGCTCGGTGCAGGAGATTTCACTCGCCGGAATGACATGGGGGCGCGTCTGTGCGCATGGTCGGCAAATTCTTGCGGGAGAAGACGGGATGGATGGTTTTTACTACGCCTTGCTGGAAAAACCCGCATGAACGCCGCATGCAGGGTGGAGATGTGCAGCGCATCCACCACGGTGGTCTTGGTGGATGCGCTGCGCATATCCACCCCACGAAGATTCCTGGCTCGCATGGTGCGTGTCGCTTTGCTTTTTTTGGTCGGTGTGCTTGCTTGGATTCCGCTTGCCCAAGCCGGTGGAGTCAGTGTCACACGCGCGGTCACCGAGCTGCGTGAGGACGCACTGTGGCTGGATGCCGATGCGCAATTGGAGTTGTTCAAAGATCAGAATGATGCGCTGCAAAGCGGTGTGGCGCTACTGTTTGCATGGGATGTGGTGATTGAGCAAGATCGCGGCTGGTGGGGCTCGCGCGACATTTCCACCGATGCTTGGCGTGCGCGCATCGAATACCACGCACTAAGCCAGCTGTACCGCGTGCGGTGGTCGTCTTCGGGCGGAGAAAGCCTGGAAGCGGAAAGTTACACCAGCCTTGCCGCTGCGGTGGATGACATAAGCCACCCGCGCGGGCTGTGGCTGGCTCCCGCCTCAGCGTTGCAAATGCCCGGTTTATACCGTGGGCGCGCGCGCTTGCGCTTGGTGCATGACAGCCTGCCCCTGCCAATCCGTCCGCGCGCTTTCTTTGCCAGCCATTGGCAACTTTCAAGCGAATGGTATCTATGGGCGTTCTAAACGCGTCATCCTCCGAAGCGCACACCTCGACACGCTATCTGCGCAGCATCTACCGTCGGCGCATCCGCCCGCTCGTCCCGTGGGTGAGTGCGTTGGTGGTGGTGGTGCTCATGGGGTCGTTGTATTTGCTGACCGATGCGCTGCAAAACTCCACGCGCTACGAATCCATGTATGTCTGGCTGCTTGGCGTGAATGTCGGCGGAGTGCTGTTCCTGTTGGTCGTGGTGCTCGCCAATGTGTGGCGCTTGTGGCAAAGCGTGCGTGCGCATGTGCCTGGCTCGCGGCTGACTATGCGCCTGTTGCGCGCTTATGTGCTGTTGGGTCTGGCACCGGCGGCGATTGTGTTTTTCTTTTCGATGAATTTTATCCAGCGCGGTATTGATAGCTGGTTCGATGTGCGCATTGAGCAGGCTTTGAATGATGCACTGGAGCTGTCGCGCGCCTCGCTGGAGGTGCGTATGCGCGAGGCTCTGCGCCTGACGCGGCGCGCCGCTGCACAGCTCACCGACAGCGAGGGCATGGGAACGCTGGATACGCGCAGCCTGAATACCATGCCGAGTTTGCAACAAGGGCTGAGTCAATTAGCGTCGCCGGGTAGCGCGCTATCCAGCCTGCCCACGCAGGGTGACTTCGGGCAAGGCGATGAGCAAGCCTTGGCTGAACGACCGCGCGGCGATGAGCTGGCCGTGATTGAGCTGGATAGCCTGCGCCGTGAAACCGATGCGCTTGAAATGAGCTTGTTCGGTGTAGGCGGGCGAATCATCGCTTCAGCGGCGGATGGCTCGCGTGGTCTGGTGCCGGAGCGCCCCGGCGAGTCGGTGCTGGCGCACGTGCGTCAGGGCAACCACTATCTCGCGCTGGAGCCTTTGAGTACACCTGTCAGTCGCGGGATACCCTCGGACGGGGTGGATGCCAGTGAGATGAGTTCCGGGGCGCTGGATGCGAGAGTCAGCCTGCCGAAAGACTCGCTGGCCGTGCGGGTGGTGATTCCGCTGGATCGCTATGCCGCCGCCTCCGATCACCGCCTGTTGCAGGCCATTTTCCTGGTGGATGCGCGCTTGGCCACACTGGCTGACAGCGTGCAAACGGCGTTTCACCAGTACCGTGAGCTGATTTATCTGCGTCACGGGCTGAAACAGAATTTCGTTATGGCGCTGGGCTTGGCGCTATTGCTCTCGGTGTTGACGGCAGTGTGGTTGGCCTTTTTGGCCGCGACGCGTCTGACCGAGCCGATTCGTGACCTGGTGCTCGGTACGCGCGCGGTGGCGGGTGGCGATTACACCCGCCGCCTGCCGGTGCAGCGCATGGACGACCTGGGTCTATTGATGCGCTCGTTCAACACCATGACCGCACGCATTGCAGAAAGCGCCGAAGAGACCCGACGCTTGAAAGATGAAGCTGATTCGCAACGTGATTATCTGGAAACCGTATTGCAGCATCTGTCTTCCGGGGTGCTGACTCTGAGCGATGACGGGCAAGTGCGTCATGCCAATGCAGCGGCAGCGAGTCTGCTCGGCGTGCCTTTGGGTGAGTTGCAGCATGTGCACCTGCCTGCGCTGTGCGAGACGTTCGCGCATCTGACCCCGCTGTGTGATGCGCTGGAAGGCTGGCTGCGTCAAGACGGTGTGGGCGAGTTGTTACGTGAGGTGCGCTTGCTCAACGATGGCGAGCGCAGCATTCTGATGGTGCGTGGTGCGCCGCTGGCGCACGATTGGGCACAAGGCGTCAAAATCAACGACGAGGAAGGCGGGCTGGTGCTGGTCATGGACGACATTACCGCGATTATTCAGGGTCAGCGCGATGCAGCATGGAGCGAGGTCGCACGACGTTTGGCGCATGAAATCAAAAACCCGCTCACGCCGATTCAGTTGTCGGCTGAACGCTTACGGCGCAAGCTTGGCCCGGTGTTGAACGAGGCTGATGGGCTGGTTTTAGAGCGCGCCACGCATACCATCGTGCAGCAGGTGGAGGCCATGAAGCACATGGTGAACGACTTTGCGGAGTATGCGCGTATGCCTCTATCACGCATGGCTGCGGTGAATTTAACCGCCTTGGTACGCGAAGTGCTGGATTTGTACCGTGGTGGCGTGGTGCGGATGCGCCTCCATACCGATGAGCGCCCCATCTGGATTGAGGGCGATGCGCTACGCTTACGTCAGCTTTTGCACAATCTGCTTAAAAACGCAGCGGAAGCCTTGCAGGAGGCCACGCCACCCGTGGCGTCACCGGAAGTTAACGTGAGCCTGACCCTGAGCATGAACTCACGCAATGAAGCACACTTGGCCGATCTATTGGTGGGGGACAATGGCCTGGGCTTCCCGCCCGATTTACTGGGGCATATTTTTGAGCCTTATGTCACCACACGGCCGAAAGGGACGGGCTTGGGGCTGGCAATTGTGAAAAAAGTGGTCGAAGAGCACGCCGGTAAAGTGCGCGTGTTCAATGCGGCCGAAGGTGGGGCGCGTGTGCTTTTGAGTTTTCCTGCACGCACAGGGAATTTGGAGCATGACGACGGGGTGGATAAACTGGCGGGCGCGTAGTAATACCCGCAAACCGCTGGCTAAATGAAAACGATGGAAACACTATGCCAAATGCACACATTTTAATCGTCGATGATGAGCCGGATATCCGCGCTGCGGTGAGCGATATTCTGCAAGACGAAGGCTATAGCGTAGCTTTGGCTGAGGATGCGGCGGCGGCGCAAATCCAGTTGCAGGCACGGCGCGCAGATTTGATTCTGCTGGACGTCTGGATGCCCAACATGGATGGTTTGGCCTTGTTGCGGCATTGGCACAGCGTGGCCGGTAGCCTGCCTGCGCCGGTGGTAATGATGTCGGGACATGGCACGCTGGAAACAGCGGTTGAGGCGATTCGCCTCGGCGCGTATGACTTTATCGAAAAGCCCTTGTCGCTGGACAAATTGTTGCTCACGGTGGAGAACGCGCTGCAAACCCAGCGTTTGGCGCAAGAAAATTCTCGCTTGCGCCGCGAAAACGGCCACCCCAACGAACCCTTGGGTGACAGCACTCTGATGCAGGCACTCAAGGCACAAGCCAAACATTTGGCTGAGAGTGATACTTGGCTGCTGCTACGCGGCGAGCCCGGCTCAGGACGCCAGAGCTTCGCGCGCTACATCCACCATCACAGTGCGCGCCGCCACCAGCCGTTTGTGGTGGTCAATGCCGCGACGCAGCAACGTCACGCCTTGGGTCACTCCTTGCTCGGCCAGGAAGACCTTGTGCCGCCCAAAACCGAGGAGGCGAGCGCGTTGCAAGACAAGGGCGCGGAGCGTCGGCGCGTGCGCTATGGCCTGCTGGAACAGGCGCATGGCGGAACCTTGTTCATTGCCGAACTGGCTGAGCTGGATAAGCGTGAGCAGACTCAGCTGCTGCATGTTTTGACCGGCGGCAGTTTTACCCGCAACGGCGGCACGCATCCGGTCGAGGTGGATGTGCGCGTCATCGCGGCGAGTGCGCTCGACTTGCGCGAAGAGGTCAATGCAGGACGCTTCCGTGATGATCTGTATCAACACATCAGCGCGCACGGCTTAGTGATTCCGCCATTGTGCGCCCACACCGAAGATGTACCGCTGTTGCTCAACCACACCTTGCGCCGGGCGCATGAGCACGATGGCGCACCGTTATGCACCCTGGATGCAGAGGCGATGGCCAAGCTATGCGCCTACCCTTGGCCTGGGCATGTCGGCGAGCTGAAAAACGTCGTGCAGCGTTTATTGATGCTCAGCCAAGGCGGCAATATCGGCCTGGCCGAAGCGCAACAAGCCCTCGGTGGGCGCGAAAACCGCGAAATGCGTGTGTCGGAACGCGATGGCTGGTTGAGCGTGGATCTGGATTTGGGCTTGCCCTTGCGCGAGGCGCGCGATGATTTCGAACGCGCCTATCTGGAAGCCCAGCTGCGCCATAGCCGGGGCAGCATGACCGAATTAGCCCGACGTGCCGGCATGGAACGCACTAATCTGTATCGCAAGCTGAAAATGCTGGGGGTGAAAGATACCTTTCAGCGTGACGATTCGGATGAATAAGCCCCCCATGCACCCGTACCTGCGAGAAACAGACGCATGAAAATCGTGATTCTCGGCGCAGGGCAAGTTGGTGCCACCCTGGCGGGCTTGCTGGCGAGCGAACCGGGGCGCGACATTACCCTGGTGGACACGGATGCCGACAAGCTGCATGACTTGCAGGAAAAGCTGGACATACGCACGGTGGTCGGTCTGGCCTCGCATCCTGCCGTGCTGGAGCGCGCCGGGGTGGAGCATGCCGACATGCTGCTTGCCGTCACCAACAGTGACGAAGTGAACATGGTGGCCTGCCAGCTGGCCTGGAAGCTGTTCCACACCCCGATGAAGATTGCGCGCCTGCGCGCCAAGGAATACAAGGACAGCCCGACGATTTTTAGCGAAGGCTATTTCAAAATCGACGTGGTGATTAGCCCGGAAAACCTGATTCAGGAGTACATCAAGCGCCTGATCGCCCTGCCCGGTGCCTTGCAAGTGCTGGACTTTGCCGAAGGGCGGGTGCGTCTGGTGGCGGTGCGCGCGCTGACCGGCGGCATGATGGTAGGGCATCCGATTCGGGACATTCGGCAGCATATGCCGAGCATTGATGCGCGGGTGGCGGCAATTTTCCGCCGTGGTCAAGCCATCGACCCCACGGGAGACACCGTGATCGAAATTGATGACGAAGTGTTTTTCATCGCCGCACGCGAACACATTCAGGCCGTCATGGCAGAGCTGGGGCGCGTTGAGCGCCCTTACCGCAATATTATGATTGCTGGCGGCGGCAACATCGGTCGAGGCTTGGCGCGTGCGCTGGAAGATGAGGCCAATGTGAAAGTGATTGAGCACAATCCGCTGAATGCCCAGCGTCTGGCTGAAGAGTTGAATAAGGCCATTGTGCTGGGCGGCGACGCAACCGACGAAGACCTGTTGCGCGAAGAAAATATCGAGGACATGGATTTGTTCCTCGCCGTGACCAACGACGACGAAAACAACATTCTCTCCGCCATGCTGGCCAAGCGCCTCGGTGCGCGCAAGGCCATGGCGCTGGTCAATCGCACCGCCTATGTCGATCTGATCGAATCCATGTCTATCGACGTGGTGATTGCGCCACAGTTGATTACGGTCAGCGCCCTGCTGGCGCATTTGCGACGCGGCAATGTGGCCGCCGCGCACTCGCTGCGGCGTGGCGCGGCCGAAGCCATGGAAATTATTGCCGTGGGCGACAAACTCACCTCGCGCGTGGTCGGTCGGCGCGTGGGCGAACTCAAATTACCCGCTGGCGTGAGCGTCAGCGCCATCGCGCGCGGCGATGAACTGGTCATTATCACCCATCACGACACGCTGATCGAAAGCAACGACCATGTGATTCTTTTCCTGACCGACAAGCGCCTGGTGCGCGAGGTGGAACAGCTGTTCCAGGTCGGCTTCAGCTTCTTCGGTTAGCAGACACGTCATGCAGCTTTCTGTTATCCAGCGTGTTCTCGGCCTGCTCCTGATGATTTTCAGTCTGTCGATGCTGCCGCCCGCGCTGGTCGGCTGGCACTATGGCGACGGCGAGGTCTTGCCGTTCATTCAGGGCTTTTGCTGGCTGTTTTCGCTGGGCGCACTGATTTATTGGCCGGTGCGCAATTTCAAAAAAGAGTTGAAGCTACGCGATGGCTTTTTGATCGTGGTGCTGTTCTGGACGGTACTCAGCCTTTCGGGCGCTGTGCCGTTATACCTGGCTGACAAGCCCGCCATGTCGCTGACCGATGCGGTTTTCGAGGCGGTATCCGGGCTGACTACCACCGGTGCGACCGTGCTGACCGGTCTCGATACCTTGCCGCACAGCATTCTGTTTTATCGCCAGGAGCTGCAATGGCTGGGCGGCATGGGTATCGTTGTGCTGGCGGTGGCCATTCTGCCGCTGTTGGGTATTGGTGGATTGCAGCTCTTCAAGGCGGAAACCCCCGGGCCAATGAAGGACAACAAACTTACGGCGCGCATTGCCGATACCGCCAAAACGCTGTGGTTCATCTATGTCGGCCTGACCCTGGCTGCCATTTTGGCGTATCGATTCGGCGGCATGAGCTGGTTTGATGCCGTGGGGCACGCTTTTTCCACCGTGTCGATTGGCGGCTTCTCGACCCATGATGCGGGTTTCGGTTTTTATAACTCCCCTTGGCTGGAATACATGGCGGCGCTGTTCATGTTTTTGGCCGGGATCAATTTCACCCTGCACTTTGCTGCATGGGCGCGACGCTCCTGGCGCAGCTATGCCCACGACTCCGAGTTTCGCGCCTACACCACCATCCTGTTGTCGATGATCCTGCTCTACACTTTGCTGCTGTGGAACTCCGACACCTATGACTCGCTGCTCGATGCCTTGCGCTATGCGGTATTTAACGTGGTGTCTTACGCCACGACGACTGGTTTTGCCACCGCCGACATTACCCTGTGGCCGGTATTTTTGCCGATCCTGCTGATTTTTCTGGCCTTGATCGGTGGCTCGACCGGCTCAGCGGCCGGGGGCATGAAGGTGATGCGCGTGCTGCTGATTTTGAAGCAAAGCTTTCGGGAGCTACGGCAATTGATTCATCCGCAGGCTGAGTTATTGGTCAAGCTGAACGAGCATGTGGTGCCAACGCGGGTTATCCAGGCCGTGTGGGGCTTTTTTTCCGCGTATGTGGTGATCCTGCTGCTGTTGATGTTGTTCATGCAGGCTGTGGGTCTGGACGAAGTGAGCGCCTTTGGCGCAGCAGCCGCCACACTGACTAACCTCGGCCCTGGCTTGGGCGATGTATCCTCCACCTTTGCATCGGCACCGGATGCCGCGAAATGGGTCGGCTGTCTGGCCATGATTCTTGGGCGACTGGAAATCTTCACCCTGCTGGTGTTGTTTACCCCGGCCTTCTGGCGGCGTTAAGGGCACGACGCATGTCTGTTCCAAGTCATGGGCAATGTAAGTGGAATGCGCGTTATGCCGCCGCCGATGCTGGTGCAGGCGAAGCGGCCTGGGTGTTGCGCGAGTATGCGCATCTGCTGCCCACGCCCACGCAAGGGCAAGGGCAGGCGCTGGACTTGGCCTGCGGGCTGGGTGCGAATGCGCTGTACCTTGCCGGGCGTGGATTGCAGGTCAGCGCGTGGGATGGCTCTGCACAGGCCATTGCGCGTTTGCAAACTGAAGCCCAAGCGCGTGGATTGACGCTGACCGCCGCCGTGCGCGATGTGGTGGAGCAGCCACCTGAGCCAGCGAGTTTGGATGTGATTGTGGTGGCGCATTTTCTTGAGCGTCGCCTGTTTCCCGCGCTGATCGCCGCCCTGCGTCCCGGCGGACTGCTGTTTTACCAGACCTTCACCACGCAGCGCGTGGAAGGGCAAAGCACCCCGTCCAACCCCGACTTTCTGCTTGCGCCGAATGAATTGCTTGAGCTTTGTCAGCCGCTGCGCATTCTGGCTTACCGTGAAGATGGCTTGGCAGGCAACCTGACGCAGGGCATGCGTGCGCGTGCGGCCTGTGTGGGAATGCAGCGATGAGTCCGAGCCATCCACTACGCCAGCGTGCGTTATGGCATCCGCGCTACTTCGGTCTGTGGCTGGCGATGCTGCTGTTATGGGGCATGGCCTGGTGGCCGGTACGCTGGCGCATGAACCTGGGTGCATGGCTGGGGCGGCAGATGCTGCAGCGCAATGCCAAACGGCGGCGCATTATGCAGATCAATCTGGAGCTATGTTTTCCTGAACTGGGTGCCGCCGCGCGCGATGCAGTGGCGCTGGCCTCGGCGGAACGCGCCGGGCAAGCCATGCTGGATTTGGGCGTGCTCTGGCTGCGCAGTGATGCCGCCATCCAGCGGCGCTGGCAGGTGCATGGCCGCGAGCATCTGGACGCGGTGCTAAATGCCGGGCGTGCACCTTTGTTCGTCACCGGGCATGTGGTGGGGCTGGACATGGGCGCCGCTGCCGTGACGGTGGCCTGCGGGGGCGGGGTGGGGCCATACAACCCAACCAACCAGCCGTTTGTGGATGCTTGGCTGATTTACGGGCGCACACGCTTTGGCAGTCAACTCATGACCCGCCAGGATGGCTTGCGCCCCTTGCTCAAGGCACTGAAAGCGGGGCAGGCCGCGTATTACATTCCGGATGAAGATCATGGCGCGGCGCACTCGGTGTTTGCGCCCTTTTTTGGGGTGCAAAAAGCCACGCTGCCTCTGCTGGGACGCTTGGTCACGCAGGGGCGGGCGAGCGCGCTGCCCTTCTTCACCCGGCTTGATCCAAACACAGGTATTTATCACATGTACATCGAGCCTGCCCTGCCACTCCCCGAGCGGGCCAGTCCGCAGGAGGAAGCCCTGCGCATGAATACCGCGCTGGAAGCCATGATTCGGCGCGACCCAACGCAGTACATGTGGAGCTTCAAGCTGTTCAAAACGCGGCCACAAGGCGAGCCGGATATTTATCCGTGAAACGCCGACTCGCCTTGATTCTGCTGGTCGGGCTAGTCCTGGGCTGCACGCCGCATGAGGAAAGCTCAAACCACATCACGCTGGATTTTTGGGTCATGGGCAGCGAAGGCGAGCGGGTGCAAAGCCTGTTACCCGCCTTCGAGCGCGCACACCCCGGCATCAAGGTGCGCGTGCAACAGATTCCGTGGAGCTCGGCGCATGAAAAACTGCTGACTGCGCATGTCGGCGGCACGTTGCCGGATGTGTTCCAGTTGGGCAATACCTGGTTGGCGGAATTTGTCGCGCTGCGTGCGCTCGCGCCGCTGGATGATGTGCTGAGCGCCGAGGCTCAGGCGGATATTTTTCCCGGCGTGCTGGCAGCCAATCGGATGAGTGGCCATCTTTATGGTCTGCCGTGGTACGTCGACACGCGCCTGCTGTTTTACCGTGCCGATCTGTTGCAACAGGCGGGCGTGGCGCGCGCGCCGCAAACATGGAGCGAATGGATTGACGCACTGCGCCGCTTGCGCGCCCATACCGGAAGCGCGCCGCTAATCCTGCCCTTTAGCGAATGGCAGACCTTGATCGCCCTCAGCCTGCAACAACAGGCCGAACTTTTACGCGACGATGGGCGCTATGGCGCATTCAAACAGCCTGCCTTCCGCGCGGCTTTTGCCTTTTATATCCGCCTGTTCCAGGAGGGCTTGGCCGAGGTGGGTGGCGAGCTGCGCGTGGGCAATGTGTACCAGGCCTTTGCCGACGGACGCATTGCCATGCTGGTGAGCGGGCCGTGGAATCTGGGCGAGTTCGAGCGCCGAATGCCGCCTGCACTGCGCGAGGTCTGGGCGACTGCGCCTCTACCCGTGCCCGACGACACAGCCTATCCAGGTCGGTCGATTGCCGGCGGCGCGAGCCTGGCCATCAACGCCAAAAGCCCACACTCGCAGGCCGCGCGTGCGTTACTGCTGTTTTTATCCGCACCGCCACAACAACTTGAGTTTTACCGCGCCACCGGCGATTTACCGGTGCGCATGAGCGCCTGGTCAATGGGCAAGCTGCAACAAGCGCCACGTATCGACGCTTTTTGGCAACAACTGCAACAGGTGCAAGGCGTGCCGCCCGTGCCGGAGTGGGAACGCCTCGCCAGCCTGGTCATGCGTCATGCCGAGCGTGTGGCGCGGGGGCTGGAAAGCCAGGAACAGGCACTGACCGCGATGGATCAGGAAGCCGATGCCATGCTGGAAAAACGCCGCTGGTTGATGGACAGGGCGGCACCGTGAGTCTTGGCAATCTAAGCGGGCTTTTACTCCCTCGCCCCTTGCGGGAGAGGGCTGGGGAGAGGGGGCGCAAGCTTCAAACATTTCGCCACATTCAACGTTTGCCACCCTCTCCCCAACCCTCCCCCATCAAGGGGGAGGGGGCTTGTTCGAGCAACACAACATGGACGAACACCCGTCTTCATGCCCTCGCTGGCTAAAATAAAAACACCATGAAACTCCCCGCCGCCTTTTGGTTCCTTGCCCCCGCACTCGGCTTAATCGCCGTATTTTTCCTGCTGCCGATTGCGGCCGCGCTGCTGTTATCGCTCACCGATTTCGATATTTATGCCATTGGCGACCCCAGCGCCCTGCGTTGGATCGGTCCCGACAACTACCGCCAAGTGTTTGAACACCCACTGTTTTGGACGGCCTTGAGCAACACCTTTTACTTTGTTTTGCTTGGCGGGCCGCTTTCGGTCGGACTAAGCCTCGGCGCAGCCTTGTTGCTGAACGCGCGCTTGACCTGTTGTCGCACCCTATTTCGCACCATTTATTTTCTGCCCGTGGTCAGCACCCTGGTCGCAGTCGCCGTGGTGTGGCGCGCCTTGTACAGCCCCGATGCCGGGCTGCTGAATCAGATGCTCGGCGTGTTTGGCATCCATCCCATCGACTGGCTGGGCGACCCGGACTGGGCGATGCCCGCGATTATCCTCATGGCCGCATGGAAAAACTTTGGCTTCAACATGATTATTTTCATTGCCGGATTGCAGGCCATTCCCGATCGGCTGTACGAAGCCGCGCGTCTGGATGGCGCAGGAAGCTGGGCGCAGTTTCGCTACATCACCCTGCCACAACTTGCGCCCACCTTTCTGTTCGTCGCACTGATGACCATGATCGGCTACCTGCAACTCTTCGCCGAACCGTATGTGATGACCCAGGGCGGCCCAGCCAATGCCACGCTTTCCCTGGTGATGTTGATGTATCAGGAAGGCTTCCGCTGGTGGAATATGGGCTTTGCAGCGGCACTGGCCTTTGTGTTGTTTGTGATTATTTTGGCGGGAACATTGCTGCAACTGCGGCTGCAAAGGAGAGATGGGGGTTGAGTCACCGCGGGGCATTCGCAAATGCCGGGTATCCGTCCATTAGGGAGAGGCATCAAGTATTGACCCTTTGTCTAGCGTCTCATCCGGGCTCCATGACGGATCTCAATTCGCCACGACGCGGTTCCGCCCATTCTCCTTAGCCTGGTAAAGGCGCGTATCCGCAATCTGCACGAGAGCCTCCTGATTATCGATGTTCACTTCAGGATAAGACGCGGCACCTATGCTCACTGTTATATGAAAACTTTGCTCACCGTACGTAATGCTCGCATCCTCCACCGCGTGCCGCAGTCGCTCGGCCATCAATGCGGCATCATGGCTGGAGGCACCAGGCAAAATAACCAGAAACTCCTCTCCGCCATAACGCAACAACACGTCGCCTTCACGCAGCAGCGAGCGCGCCAGATGCGTCAGTTTCATCAACACACGATCGCCCGTCAGGTGGCCGTAAGTGTCGTTGACGACCTTGAAATGATCCAAGTCCAGCATCAGCACGGCCAGTGCTGATCCAGCACGCACGGCACGGCTGAACTCGTCCTTCAGTCGTTGCAAACCGAAGCGACGGTTGTAAATTCCAGTGAGCGGATCCATGGCCGCCAAGCGTCTCAGGTCGTCATGCGCAATCGCGTTGCGCAACGCCAGCGAGAGCGCACGGCGGAATATCTCCAGACGGGCGCGCGCCCCCTCGGGGAAGGGCGTGGCGCTGGCCAACACCACGGCCGCCAAAGAGACATCCTTGTAGGGAATGGGAACGATAAAGACCTCCAGCGGACGAAACTCCACCACCACACCATCGACCATCAATCCCTCGGGAATATTGATCAGGCAGATGCCGCCTTCATTCATCGCCCTGTGCAACTGATCGCTACGCACGAAAGCGGCATCCTCACGCATGCCCTGACGCGCATGCACCCGGAGCTCACCCTCTTCTGCCAACAGCAATGCGCCACCGGCTGCGCCGCTATCCGCCATCAAATGCTTGAGCGCCTCCTCGGTCAGCGCCCCCAGCTCGATATGACTGACCATCAGATCAGAAAAATTCTGCACGGCGTGCTCTGTGTGGTAGGACTCGGCCAAGGCATGCACGAGAGAATTGAACGCGCGTGCGCTCGCGCCAATCTGATCATCCGAATCATCCGCGACTCGACAATCCTCCACCTCGCAGGTGCTGCGATCGAAAAGCGCCACACCACGCAAATTGGCGGCGACAAAATCCATACGCTCGGCCAGCAACTCAAGGCGCGACCCAACCACCACGCGCGCCAACGCCTGGTTTGCCGCTCCCACGACGGCGCCAGCGCTCAGGCAAGCCAGAAAAAACCAGGGGGTCATAACCAGCTCAACCGGCACGCCAAGCGCACGCATGAAAAAAGGGAAAATAGCCCCGATAACCAGGCCGAAGAGTGCCATCCATATGGCCAAATCGGTAAAGACTTTGCGGGTAATGCGCATTTTATGTTCCCCATGCAGCAGCGCCCCGAAGCCCACCCCAAGCGCGCTATTTTTTAGTCTTGACCCCGTGAATCTACAGCATTCAAAGCCTGCTTGAAAGTAACGAGACATAGGGGAAGAACAGGGGACAGAGCACGGATTCTTTCTAAGAACTTGTTCACGATCTCGCTGAATTCCAATTCTAAATTGGAACGTCATTTTTTAACGTAGGCCGGGTTTTAACCCGACAGTATCCGTACCCCCGGCACGCCCGCTCGGTTGATCGCAAAAGAGTAGAGCGCGCCGCCCTCTCTCCCCCTTTAGGGAAACGCTGATTTATTCAGTGTTTCCCGCTTGGGGCAGGATGCCCCAGCATGAACAAAGACGTAAGTCTTTGATTCATGAGAGCTATCGCGGACATGTGCCGTGATGAGCGAGCTGATTTATTCCATGGATGGAATAAATCAGCATTTACTTGGAAAAGGGGGAGACTATCCCGTCCGAGTTCTACGCTTACCCACCCTGCCAAACCCTGTTTTTGCTGCCGAATTCCGCGCTGCAATGCGCCGTTCAGCGAGATCGTGAACAGGTTTTAAGCACCCATGCCGCAGCCTAGTGCTTGATACAAGGCCGCACTATTGATGAGCCGTTGGGATTGCGCCGCAATCAAATTGATGCGCACTTGTTGCGCTTGTTGTTCGGCAATCAGGAGCTGCACATAGCTCGCGGCACCGAGCTTGTATTGTCGGCTGACCGACTGCATGGCGGCTTGCGCCGCGCTGTCGGCGGCGGCCAAGTGCTGCAACACCTGTGCATCGTTTTCAATGCTGCGCAGGCTATCGGCAACACTGCGCAAGGCCTCAAGCACCACGCCTTGATAATGGGCAGCGGCGGCATCCAAGGCGGCCAGCGCAGCGCGTTTTTCAGCGGGTAATCCGGGGTTGAACAACGGCTGGGTTAATTGGCCGACCATGTTCCATACCGTGGAGGAGCCGCCGAACAGTGCGCCCGTGGTCAATGCCTGTGAACCCAAGCTCGCGCTCAGATTGATTTGCGGGTAGAGCTTGGCCAGGGCAACACCGTAATCGGCATTGGCCGCGTGCAGCAGGGCTTCAGCGGCCTGAATATCCGGGCGACTGCGCGCCAGCGCCGAGGGAATCATGAGGGGGAGTTTCGCCGGTAAGTTGAAGTCAGCCAAGGTAAACGCCGGAATTTCGCTTGCTCCCGGCGCTTGGCCAGCCAGCACCGCCAGAAGATGCTCGGTTTGCTGCCATTGCGTGGTTAATTGCGGGAGGGTTGCGCGCACTTGTTCCAGTTGGGTTTGTAGCGTTAGCACTTCGTCGAGGGCGGCTTGACCAAGACGCAGGCGGTCTTGGGTGAGTTTGAGTTGAGCTTCCTGGTTTTGCACGATGACGCGCGTGGCCTGAATTTGATCGGCGAACTGTGCCCGCCGGATGGCCGTGGCCACTAGGCTGCTGGCCAGCGTGAGCTTGGCGGCCTCAAGTTCAAAGCGGCTGTATTCGGTACGCGCGGCCAAGGCTTCGAGTGCGCGCCGATTGCCGCCGACTAAATCCAGGTTGTAGCCGAGGCTGATATTGGGGTTGTAGAGATTAAACGTCTTCGATTCGCCGCCTTGCCCGAGCGCGCTGGGATTGAACTGTTGGCGCTGGGCGTTCAGCCCCGCATTGATTTGCGGGTATTGGGTGCTCCCCGCTTGGGCGGCATAGATTTCTTCAGCTTGACGCAAGGTTGCTTGGGCGGCGGCCAAGGTGGGGCTATGCGTCAACGCTTGTTCAATCAAACGATCCAGCGCGAGCGAGCCGAAGGCGTGCCACCATTGCGCCTCCACCGCGAGCCCGGTTTGGATCTGCTGGGTTTGCCCCAAGGCGATGGGCGCGGCAACGGTTTGGGTGGTATATGGCGTACTGGTGTAATCCGCCACGCGGGGCGCTTCGGGGCGGGTGAAATCCGGGCCGACCGTGCATCCTGCCAGTGCCACACTTATCAACCCCAGTGTGCTGAGAGCGATGAGGGACGATGCCCGAAGGGATGAACGATGTCGTTCATTATTTTTGTTCATAAAAATGGCTCACGAAAGAGGAGCGGAAGTTCTGGTGACACGCCAAACAACTGCTTTGCACCTTGGCAAAGGCGGCGATAGCACCGAGGCCATCCGCTTGTTTTGCCGCCGTTTCAAGCGCTTGTGCGGCTTGATGCGTTTGCGCGTCGAAGCCTTTGAACTTGGCTGCGTCGGTGCCGAGGTAAGCCATCACCCGCATTTTTTCACCGAGGGGCGGTTCGGGGTGCGTGGCAACCTTCGGTGCCAGCTCGACGATGGTTTTCCAATCTTCTTCTGCGATTGCGCCAGTGATGGTCTGCATATCGCGTTTCATGTCCTGCATGATGCTACGCAAGGCAAGAGGTTCGGCTTGATCAGCGGCGTGGGTCAGAGCTGGAGCCAGCGCACTGCTCACAGCGAACCATGTCGCGCCGATAAAAAACATCATGCGGCGACGATGCGGCTGGAAATCAGAGCTGCGTGGATGTGCGTGACGGTTATGCGCTTGAATGTTCATGTAAGTTTTCCTGCTGAGTTGAGTAGGCGGCCTTCACCGGCTTCTTCGTAGGTGATGCCATCGCGGATGTGGTAGGTACGCTTAAAGGTGGGGATAATTTTTTCGTCATGCGTGACCACGATGATGGCGGTTTCAAATTGGCTGGCCATGTCTTCCAAAATACGGATCACCGCCAGGGCGCGCTCGCTATCGAGCGCGGCGGTCGGTTCATCTGCCAGAATAATGGGTGGGCGATTGACCAAGCCGCGCGCAATGGCGACGCGCTGCTGTTCGCCGCCTGAAAGCCTGGAGGGCATCGCGCGTGCGCGGTGCTGCACGTCCAGCGCGGTTAATAGCTCGACCGCTCGCCGCCGCGCTTCATCATTCGGGATACCGGCCAACATGGGTAGCAGAGCGACGTTGTCGGTCACGTCCAAAAACGGAATCAAATACGGTGCCTGAAAGACAAAACCGATTTTATCGCGCCGCAACGCACGTAAATCGCGTACTTTCCAGCCGTTGTGGTAAATCACCTCATCACCGAGCGCCATCAAGCCTGAGCTGGGTTCGATCACTGCGCCCAAGCATTTGAGCAAGGTGCTTTTGCCCGAACCCGAAGGGCCGATCAGCCCGACCACCTCGCCCGGAGCGACCTGCATGTCCACGCCATTGAGTGCATCCACGGCGGCATCGCCCGTGCCATAGCGTTTTTTTAAGTCTTCAATACGAATCCCTTTGCCGCTCATCATCATCCTCCAATCGCTTCGGCCGGATCGACCTTGAGCGCCATGCGAATGGCAATGAGGCTGGCGAGCACGCAAATCACCAACACGGCAAAAAAACCCACCAACGAATCGCTGGGAACGAGCAAAACATATTTAGGAAACAGCGGTGCGGCGAAGGTGGCGGTAATTTTACCCACGGCGAAACCAATCACGCCCAAGGCAATCGCCTGCTGCATAATCATTGAAGCAATGGTGCGATTGCGCGTGCCGAGTAGTTTTAACACCGCAATTTCACGGATTTTGTCCATGGTGAGGGTGTAGATAATGAAGGCAACAATCGTGGCACTCACGACCGCCAGGATGACGAGAAACATACCAATTTGCTTGGCGGAGGTGGCAATCAGCTTGCCGATAAGGATCGCTTCCATCTGCACGCGGTCATACACCTGCAAACGCTGCCAGCGCACGATATTTGCGCCCACATCGTGCGAAAGATACCCCGGCTTAATGCGCACCAAAATGGCATTGACATAGTTATTTGTGCTTTGTGAGGCAATCACCGCATCCAGTAGACCGGGCACGCCGGGGCGATTAAACGCCGGGTTTTCTGTGGTGCGGCGGCGCTGCTGCAAAATGGCATCGTTATCTTTAAGAAACTGCGCTTCTTGCGCATCTTTGAGCGGAATAAACACCATCGGGTCGCCCGCGGAGGACACCATGCGCCGGGTGAGTCCGACCACCGTGTATCGGTTGCGGCGGATGTCCACGGTATCGCCCAACTTAAAGCCTGTAGCGATATCGGCGACGGCCTCGTAATGGCTGCGGGTAATCTGCCTGCCTGCCACCAGCTGTGGCGGCCAGCCGGGTTGCCCCACCTCACCGGGCATGATGCCAACGATCATGGCGCGCACATCGCGGTTGTTGTTTTGTACCTGCATGGTCAAATAGGTCACATTCGCTGCCTGCGCCACGCCCGGCATGGCCAGCACGCTGCGATACAGATCGTCATACAGGCTGGATGATTCGGCATACGGGCCAAGGGTGTTTTTTTGCACCACCCACAAATCAGCCCCGCTGTTATCCAGCAGCACCTTGCCATCGTCCACCATGCCGCGATATACCCCGGCCATCACCAGGGTGACCCCGATCAACAACCCAAGCCCAATGCCCGTAAAGACAAATTTGCCCCACGAATGCAGAATATCGCGCCCGGCCAGGCTAATCATGGTGCCACCCCGGGCAGATGCTCAACCACATGAAAGCGGCTGCGCGTACTGAGGGTGTTTGCGCTGTAGACCACGATCTGATCGCCAACCTTAAGCCCGCTGCGTACCTGCACATACCCCTCAAGATCCGCCACACCCAAGGTCACGGGCGTAAAGCGCAACTGATCCTGATCAATTTGCCACACCCCCAACTGGTTATTGACTTGGCGCAATGCCGCGTTCGCAATCACCGGGGCACTCGGGTGAGCGGGCAATGTCACGGTGACTTCAGCCAACTCACCGACGGGCGGTAAGGGCTTGGGCAATTGATCGAAAGTGATTTTGGCGAGAGTTTCTTCAGTGATCGCATCGGCCAGGGGCTCGACGCGCAGCACGCGCCCGGCCAAGCCTTGCCCGCTGCGCGAGCGCAGTGTGATGCTTGCCGACAAGCCCGCCGCCAAACCGGCGGCACTCACCTGATCAAAACGCGTGTTAATCCACACGCTATCGGGCGAAATTACTTCCACCACCGCTTGCCCTGCCACCACCGTCGTGCCCGGGTCAGCATCGCGCGCTACCACCAAACCCTCGGCCAAACCCCCGGCCAAACCCTCGACGGGAGCAATCAAGCGCAGATTGGTTTTTTGTGATTCAAGCCCGGCGACATCGGCACGCAGACGGGTGACTTCCTCGCGCGCGCCAAGCAAAACGGCATCCGCAATTTGCTGCTCTTGGCGTTTATTTGCCAACGCTTCCTCGCTGGTGGAATGCGCGGCCAGTAATTGCTCATAGCGGCGCGCCTGGGTTTGCGCATACACCTGCCGCGCTTGTGCCTCTTTAATCGCCGCTTCGCTGCGTTTGAGTGCGGCCTCAGCCGAGCGGATGCGGTCATTTAAATCGACCGGATCCATCTCTCCCAAAAGTTGTCCCGCTTTAACAACATCACCCACCTGCACATCGAGCCGTTGGATACGACCGGCCACCGTAGGGCCGATTTTGTAGGTGTAGCGCGCCTCGACCGTACCGATGCCAAACAATGCAGGGGTTAGCGCGCGCGATTCCACCGTGGCGACGGTAATAGCCACCGGTGCCAAAGGCCCAGAACGCAGCGCGACATAAGCGAGTAAGGCCACAAGAGGCACAACCACGGCCAACAGCGCCAGCGCGCGGCCATTGATGGAAAATAATTTCATAGCGAACTCCCAATGCCGCGACGGTAAATTGCAAACACCCCTGGCGCATCGGCTCGCATCCGCGCCATATCCCCAGCTAACATCGACTGCATAATCAAACCTTGAATCGTGCCGATGAATAGGGTCGCCGCCGCGCCGGTATCTACACCTGCGTCAATCTCACCGCAGGCTTGACCAAAGTTTATCAAGCGACTTAAACGCTCGCCATAGCGCAAAAGCAAATTGCTCGCCATGCGTTTGGCCGGTGTGCTTTCAGCGCGTTGTAACTCACCGAACATCATGCGCGGCACACCCGGATGCTCGGCCACAAACTCGATATGGGTCATAAACATGGCTTCCAACGCGGCGAGCGGCGAGTCGATGCCCAAGGCGGCGCGATCAATGCGCGCCAGCAACTTGCTCGCCACCCAATCCATCACCGATTGCCAAATCGCGTCTTTACTGGGGAAGTGCCGAAACAACGCACCCTGCGTAACATTCATGTGTTTAGCAATGGCCGCCGTGGTGATCTCGCTGGGATTTTGCGCACCGGCCAGCGTAATGACCGCCTCGACGGTTGCGGCGCGCCGCTCCTCGGCGGGAAGATGTTTTGAAGGGGTTTCCACCAGCAGACCTCGAATAAAGATAGTAATTGATTACTACCTTAGCTGAGGAAAAAGAAACGCGCAAGCGGACAGATCAATTTTATCTGCCTGCTTGCGCGTCGGGTCCGAGCCCAAGCTCACATGCGCAGCGCAGCGCAGCTCGCATCTGCGCGCATCAATAACGCAAGGATCGTGGCGTTGAGTTACCTGCCCGCGCGCTTGGTAAGTGCCTGAATCAGAACATCGGAATGCGGGTTATTGACATTGCCCAGCACCAAAATATCCACCGGATTGACGGGGGTGCCGTAATAGGCATGGTTCAGGCTGTCACGCACCGCGATCACGGAGCCTTCCAGGCTCACCCCAGCGAACAAGCCCTTGCTGCGCGCAAACTGGATAATGTCCACGGTGGCGGCTTGCGCACCGGTACCCACCGGACCTGCCGCGACGCTTGCATCCGCACCCAACTGAAACTTGGTGCTCAACAGCGCGTCACGCCCTTTGTCGGTCATGGCCATCATCACAATTTCAGCCACTGAGCCACCGGCCTGGAAGCCAAAACTGGCCGAACCGATGGTGGCAAACGCCGGACCGCGCCAAATGTCGCTTTTTTCATCGCGCACCAGTACCACGCCCGTGCCGCCCGCGCCGCCCAAGATAAAGCCCGCTTTAATGAACTCCGGCACAATAAATACAGCCTTGGACTTGACCACATTGTCGCGGTACCAAGACATATTCGGATCGGCCGAAAAGTCTTTCAGCGTTTGCACGGCCTTGTTCACGGTTGAGTTGGCATCGGTGAGGGAACTGGTGGCGGTGTTGCTGTTTTCGTCAGCCCATGCCAGCGCAGGCAAGCAGGCGACACTCGACAAGGCCAACAAGCCGAAAAATGCTTTGGAAAAAAGACGTTGCATAAAAATCTCCTTTAATGAGAACAGGTTGTCACCCGAGTGAGTGTATAACGCAGACTTGCGATCAGCATTGTTTTGTTTGCTGATCAGGTCAATTGTGGGTGTAGGAGGCTCGTCCCGAGCCGATGTTTTCGTGCCATGAAGCATCGCGCCGAGACGGTGTTCCCACACGAATGCCGGTTTAGCAAACGTTTAGGCTGGATCAATAGTGTGCGCAGGTTCCGGGGCGCACGTTACAATCTCCGCCCACCCCATCACCCCGAGCATGGCATGAACCCCAACGATTTGATTCAACGCATTCAACAGGCCATCCCCGATGCGCAGGTGCAACCTTCCGGCGAAGGTTGCAGTTTTAATTTGCGCGTGATTAGCGCCAGCTTTGCCGATGAAAGCCTGATTAAACGCCATCGCCGCGTGATGGCCACGCTGAATGACTTGATTGCCAGCGGCGATTTGCACGCGGTGACCTTACAAACCTATACCCCGGATGAGGCCAATGCCTGACATGGATAAAACGACCCAAACTGAACTGGAAGCCGCTGCTTTTCGCCGCCTGGTCGCGCATCTGCAAGAGCGCACGGATGTGCAAAACATTGACCTGATGAACCTTTCCGGCTTTTGCCGCAACTGCATGTCCAAGTGGCTCAAAGCCGCTGCCGATGAACAAGGCGTGGAACTAAGCATGGATGAGGCACGCGAACAGGTTTACGGTATGCCCTACGAAGACTGGAAGGCGCAATATCAGAAGGAAGCCAGCGACGATCAACAGTCCGCCTTCACCGAAGCATATGCCCGCACCCACGGCCACGCGCCTGAATCGACCTAAAAAATTTAGCCACAGAGCACACAGAGAACCATGCTCGCGAACCACTTCATTCACACCCTCTCAAATCTCTGTGCTCTCTGTGGCAAAAAAATAAAGTAAGCACCCATGAACACGACCCCGCTTCCCCCGCGTTTTGGCATGGTTATTATCGGCGATGAGGTTCTTTCCGGTCGTCGGCAAGACAAACACATCCCGGCCATGATCGAGCGCCTGAATGCGCGCGGCCTGCGCCTGGCGTGGGTGCGCATTATTGGCGACGAGATGGATTTGATCGTGCGCACGCTACGCCAGGCACGCGACGATGCCGATGTCGTGTTTTGTTTTGGCGGCATTGGCGCCACCCCGGATGATTTGACCCGCCAAGCGGCGGCGCATGCGTTTAATCGCCAACTCATCCGCCATTCAGAAGCCGAGGCGCAGATTATTGCCCAGTTCGCTGAGGAGGCCTTTCCCTACCGCGTGCTGATGGCCGACCTACCGGAGAACTGCGAACTCATTCCTAATCCGATGAATAATGTTCCCGGTTTTGCACTGCATGCTTGCTACTTTATGCCTGGTTTTCCAGAAATGGCGCATCGTATGCTCGACTGGGTGCTGCATACGCATTTCGCAGACGCAGGCAATGCGGATTATGACGAAGCATCCCTATGGGTGTGGGACGCCTCGGAAAACCAGTTGCTCGAACTCATGCGCGCTTTTGAGCAGCAATACAGCGCACTCAAGTTATTCAGTCTGCCGATGCTGCCCAGCGAACAACAACCCCGCCGCCGTATTGAGCTTGGCCTGAAGGGCTTACGCGATCAGCTGGTGCCTGCGATGCACGCCCTGCAAAGCCAAATCGAAGCACTAGGCTTTGCCACCAGTCCATCAAGGGAACTTGCGCCGGATGCCCCACCTCCAAACACCACGATTCACGGAACCGTTGATTAAGGAGCTTTAGTAATGAATCCAGCCGTACTGCATAAACCATCTATCCTCAAAGCCTCATTGCTAGCCGCGATGCTGGCCTTGAGCGGCGCGCCGCTGACGAGCGCACAGGCGCAATTGCCCGACTTTGTGCAAACCGTCAAAGAGGTTTCCCCGTCCGTGGTCAACATCAGCACCACGCAAAAGCGCCCGAAAGTGGCGCAGGGTATGCCGCCCGGTGGTATTCCGCAGTTTCCCGAAGGCCACCCGTTCAATGAGCTGTTTAAGCACTTTTACGAAGGCCAACCCGGCGGCGGCATGCCCAATCAACGCCCGGTGCAGTCACTGGGCTCGGGTTTTATTATCGACGCCAGCGGCATCATTCTGACCAATGCGCATGTAGTCAAAGACGCGGAGAGCATTACTGTGCGCCTGCAAGACAAGCGCGAACTGCCCGCCAAAGTGCTCGGCATGGATGAGCGCACCGATGTGGCCGTGCTCAAAATCGAGGCCAGTGGCCTGCCCGTGGCGCGCTTGGGTAACTCCGATCAAGTCGAAGTCGGCGAATGGGTGCTAGCCATCGGCTCACCGTTTGGCCTGGACTTTACCGCCACGCAAGGCATTGTCAGCGCCTTGGCGCGCAACCTGCCCGACGACACCTATGTGCCGTTTATCCAAACCGACGCCGCAGTCAACCCCGGCAACTCGGGCGGCCCGCTGTTCAACACCAAGGGCGAAGTGATCGGCATCAACTCGCAGATCTACTCGCGCTCGGGCGGCTACATGGGCTTGTCGTTTGCCATTCCGATCAACACCGTCACCCAAGTCGCCGACCAATTGCGTATGGGCGGCAAGGTGGTGCGCGGCTGGTTAGGCGTAATGATCCAGCCGATTGACGCTGACCTCGCCAAGTCGTTTGGCCTGGATCGCCCGCGCGGCGCGCTGGTGGCGCAGGTGCAACCCGATAGCCCTGCCGCCAAGGCTGGCCTGAAATCCGGCGATGTGATCCTGAAGTTCAATGGCCAAGCCATTGATAATACGGCGCAGCTTCCGGCCAAGGTCGCCGCCACCGCCATCGGCTCCAAGGTCGAATTGGGCATCCTGCGCGATGGCAAGGAAAAGACCTTGAGCGCGACCATTGAAAAGCTCAAGGACGACCAAGCGAGCGCAAGTACCCCAACGACTGAACCCGGCGAAAGCTCGCTCGGCTTGGCAGTGCAGCCTTTGACTGATGCCCAACTTAAAGAGCTGGATGTGAAGCATGGCCTGTTGGTACGCAGCGTCGGTGAAGGGGCGGCAGGACGCGCCGGAGTGCGCCCTGGCGATGTGCTGATGGAGCTGGGAGGCGTCAAACTTGAGTCCGTGAGCGACCTGAAAACCGCCGCCAGCAAACTCAAGTCAGGTCAACCGGTGGCGCTGCGCCTGGTGCGTGATGGGTCACCGTTGTTTATTGCCTTAAAAGTCGAGTAAGCTGGCTTTAAGCCGTGTTTAACGACCCGCTACAGCGGGTCTTTTTTTGGAGATGAATATGAAAAAAATCGAAGCCATTATCAAACCCTTCCGCCTGGACGATGTGCGCGAAGCACTGATGGAGCTGGGCGTGACCGGCATGACCGCCACCGAAGTGAAAGGTTTTGGCCGCCAGAAAGGGCATACCGAGCTGTATCGCGGCGCGGAATATGTGGTTGATTTTCTTCCAAAAATAAAAATTGAAGTGGTCGTGGTCGATGCGCAGGTGGACGCGATTGTCAATGCCATTCTGAAAACCGCCAAAACCGGCAAGATCGGTGACGGCAAGGTTTTTGTTAGCGATATTGAACGCGCCATTCGCATCCGCACGGGTGAAGAGGATGATGCTGCGGTTTAATCCGCAGGCATCAAAATCCGGTGCGGTTGATCCATGCCCGCACCGTTATAACAGCGTCTAAGGGTTAGCGTTGTTTGCCGGTGACTTCGATGTCAACGCGACGGTCAGGCTGCAGGCAGGCAATCAAGGCCGGCGTGGCTTTTTGCCCCACACAATCACCTGGCTTGGTCACAGGGTCAGACCCATTGACGCCCCTGGTGCTGATTTTGTGAGCCGGGATGCCCGCAGATGTCATCAGGTAATTGCCGACCGCCTCGGCGCGCTGGGTTGACAGTTTTTGGTTATAAGCCTGTGATCCAATACGGTCGGTGTGGCCTGTGATGTTGATCACGTCAAAGTCAACGTTGCGCAAATCAGCCACCAGCTTGTCCAAATCGGTACAGCCTGCAGATTTGACCTTGGCGCTGTCAAAGTCAAACAGGGAGTCAGCGGACAACGTGATTTTGGTGGGCGCGGGCGGCGGCGCGGCCTGAGCTATCACCACGGGCTCCGGTACGGCTTGATATGCCACAGGCGTTGGCGTCGTTGTACCGCCAAAGCGGTAAACCAAGCCAATCGAAGCCATGTCTACATCACCCGTGTTGCCTATGGCATCGTCAACGCGGTAACGCTCAATTTCAGCCCGCACACTTAACGCCTCAGTAAAGGCGTACTGCAGACCCAAACCAAATTTAACGTTGGCTTCTTCGGAGCTTGGGTCGGGGTCAAGCACCCTGACCGCACCGCTACCCGAAAAAGTGTCTTTCGCCTGAGCGTAGGCAACACCTACGCGCGCAAAGGCGGAAAACTTGTCCGTGATGGGTAAGGTGCCTACCGCATCCAGATTCAACCCTCTGAGCCGGATGTCACCGTTCAGAGTGCCTTGGGGGGTGGTGGTCGTGCTGAAACCAAACTGACCAAGGTCAAAGTAACCGCCCTCGACTGATAAATATCTGTTGAACTGGTAACCCGCAAACAGTTTGTAGCCGAGGTCTTGATCGTCGTCGTTAATAGAGCCCGCGACCAAGCCGCGGCTGAGCAGGTCGCTGGTGATTCTGTCGTCATCAATGGTGGCGTTGGACTGGCCGATGTTGGCACCGCCGTACCAGCCCAGGCTCTCTGCCATGGCGAAAGGGGATGCCAGAAGCGCCAGTGTCAGCAGGCTGAGCTTGCCTGTGGTGCTGACGTATTTGCGTGTTGCGTATGTCATGATTTTCTCCAAAAGGCATCACCGTCCCCAAGCTTGTTGGGTTGGGGCGTGTTGAGTTGGGCGATGCTTGTTTTCAATTGATGAGTGAGCTTGATGTCGTATGGATCGGCTTATGGAGCCGGCACATTGATGACGGTGTTGACCAGCGTGACTGAGGCGCCCAGGGAAAGTGCGCGACCATTGAGCGTAACGATGTTCACATTACCGGCGGTGGAAAACGATGCGCCCGTTTGCGCAATGATGGTGCCAACCATGCTGCCGCCACCGGCTGCGTTGATGGTGGCAAAGCTGCCCACTTGCCAGAACACGTTTTTAGCCTGAGCGCCCCCCGCAAGGATGATGCTTTGTGGGAACGCCGCACCCGGACCACCCACGGTAAGCGTGGTCGCCATCTGGAACACCCAGGTGGCGTTGGCATCACCTTGGGCATCCAGGGTGAGGTTGCCTCCTTGGATCATGAAGGCCCCACCCGGTGCGGCATAGGTGCCTGGCAGCAAAGTCACACCCGCCAGGTTGGCGCCCGGCGCTGGACTTGCGCCGCCCACCGGCATGGCCACCAGCGCCAGATAGGCCGCTTGTGCATCCAGGCGAGCCTGTGTCGCAGCGGCACAGGCCACTGCATTCACGCCAGCGGAGGTTGGACCCGTGGTTGAGTTGGTGCAGGTGTAGATCGTGCCGTTGACTGAGCCTATGTTGGCCGGTGTTTCGGTGTAGATGTCGCCTAAGGTGTCATGGAAGCCGGTCACCATCGAGGTGCCGGTTGCCGTGGTGCCAATGTCGCCATTGATCTGGCTGAGCGTGCCCATGTTGGTCATGCCGGCGGTACCACCAAAGGTGCCAAACGCTGCGGCTGTGTTCAATGGAATGACGGGGGGCACAACCGGGATGGCCGCGGTGGAGAAAACCCATACCTTGTCGTTCGCCAATGTATTGCCGGCCAGGTCAGCCACGCCTCGGGTCACCGTGGCGGTGTACGTGGTGCCCGCTGTGAACGGGGCGTTGGGGGTGAACGTGGCGACCTTGGTGAGGGCATTGAATTTCAGCACACCCGCAACACCTGCCACCTTGAAGTTTGCCGTGTTGATGGTCAAAGGATCCATGGCCTCATTGAATGTGGCATTCACGGTACTGGTTACCGGCACATTCAAAGCCAGGTCAGCCGGATTCACCGCAGTGATCAGCGGCGCCGTGGTGTCGGGTGCGGCAGCGGTGGTCCAGCTCCAGCTATAGTCAGCTGCCATCGTGTTGTCAGCCAGGTCTTCAATGCCGGTTGCGCCACCTTTGGCGGTTGCGGTGTACTGGGTGCTCGCTTGCAGGTTGGCCGATGGAGTGAACACGGCGTCCACACCCGAGTAACGAGTGGTGCCCGCGACAGCAGCTCCGCTCACAGTTTGCTTCAGCGTGAAGTTGACGTTGGTCACACTCAAGGGGTTGAGCGCTTCGCTGAAGGTCGCGCCGACCTTGGTGTTGGTGGCGACGTTGGTGGCGCCATCGTCGTTGATGGTGCCAATGACGCGAGGCTTGGTGGTGTCCGCTGCCAGCGCGGTGGTCCAGCTCCAGCTGTAATTACTTGCCATCGGGTTGCCCGCGAGGTCAGCCGCCATGGTCGTAACCGTGGCGGTGTACTGGGTATTGGATGCCAACACCTTGAGGGGCACGAAAATGGCATTCACACCCGAGTAGCTGGTGCTGCCTGCCACGGCGGCGCCGCTGAGGCTCTGTTGCAACGTGAAGCTGGCATTGCTGATGGTCAGCGGGTTCATGGCTTCGCTGAACGTTGCGCCGACCTTGGTGTTTATGGCAACGCCGGTTGCGCCATTGTTGTTGATAGTGTCCGTCACGGTAGGCGGCGTGGTGTCTGGCGCTGCGCCGGTGGTCCAGCTCCACACGTAGTCACTGGCCAAGGCATTGCCCGCCAGATCCTTGGCCGCTGTGTTGACCGTTGCCGTGTAGGTGGTGTTGGGCGACAAATTGGCGGTCGGCACAAAGACCATGCTGACACCAGAATAGCCGACTGTGCCGGGCACAATGGTGGCACCCTGTTTCAACTTGAAGCTGGTGTTGGTGATGGTCAACGGATCCATGGCTTCGCTGAACGTTGCGCCGACCTTGGTGTTGATGGCGACATCGGTGGCGCCATTGTTGTTGATGGTATCCGTCACGGTAGGCGCCGTGGTGTCTGGCGTGGCACCGGTGCTGAACTGCCAGGCATAGTTAGACGCCAAGGCAAGACCCGTAGTGTCTTTGACTGCGGTGGTGACCGTGGCATGGCACACAGTATTAGCAGGAAGCAGCGTGTTTGCAGGCAAGGTCAAGGTGGCGATCTGGCTGGCCGCCACATAAGTGACAACGCCACCGCTGACGGTCTGGCTGGCCGCAGCATAACTGTCAACACCACCTGCGACGGCAGCTACTGCCGGGCAGTTCAGAGTGAAGCTGTCGGCATTGAGCGTGGCCACGTCCACGGGCTTGTTGAACGCTGCCGTAATGGTTTTGGTGTTGACGGCGACTCGAGTTGCATTGGGCAATGGAGTCACTGCGGTCACCGCGAGTGCGACAGAGGGTGGCACTACAGGCACTACAGGCACCACCGGCACAACGGGTACCACGGGTACTACGGGTACAACAGGTACCACGACATCAACGTTGCCTGCCCCCAAAATCGGATCCTGACCGCTGCCACCACAGGCAGCCAATAAGCTGCTCACACTAATAACCATGAGCCACGGCAACCTGCCGGAGATACGCTTGAAATTTTTCATTTGCCCGCCTGTTAAATCATTGAGGGATCGGGAGTCAATGCCTGACCGATCGCAATACTGGTGCTTTGGACAACCGCAAAGGCAGTTGAGCATGCCCCCTCCCATTAATCACAGGCGCGGAAGTGGGTCTGTACGCCAGCTAACATAGAAATGCACAGGGGAAAGAATTGCATCTGGGTTGGGTCAGATTCGCCACCACACAGACCGATAGAACCTGTTTGCGCTCTCGCTCAACAGCGCATTGCGGTGCGCAAATCGCGCCTCAAGTGATCTCGGGGCATGATGCGGCGGTTTATGCGCATGCATCCAAAGCTCATCCAAGCAACCCAGTGCGAGCCGTTCGCCGGAATCGGCAAAACCGAAGCACTCAAGCACGCCCTCGCAGGACTCTAGTCACGCCGCACCACCGCCAAACATTGATCAGCTCGTTGCACTTGGTGTTTGAGAGCACCCTCCCATTTCCACGCAAATACTTTATCGCGGCGTGAGCATGTTGTTATGGTATTGAATTTATCAGTTGATCGATCTTTTTTTGATCCTGCTCTGATTGCGGACGAAAAATAATGTGCATGCGATAATTCTGCGGACTTCCGGGGTTAATACCCAGCTCCAAGCTCCCATTTTTAATTCGCCACTCCGCACCACCAGTGAATCCACGAGTTTCCTCTAATGTTTCAATTAGATGCTCTTTTCCATATCTTCTTCGAAACTCTGCCAAATTACTATTGAAGATATTTTTTGCTTGAACATTTGAAACCTTAAGCTCGGCAAATGCATCAAACCATTGAAATCCACCACTTAGAAAGTGATAAACAACTTCGTGGTTTGTATTTAAAACCTCAAGAGACTTAATTGTCAGCGTTTCAGACTTTATGTCTTTTTCAAATTTTCGTGTTGCAAAAAGCTGTTCAACGTCCCGCATAGGCATGCCGAATTTTAGCCCAGACCAAGGCATATCTGCTGCAGTTGTAACAGTTGTTGTGCTTGAACTCATTGTTGCACTGTTATCACCACAAGGGGTTCCTTGAAAAATTATTTTCCCATCTGGTTGGCATTTATAAACTTGCCCAAACACAGGGGAAACAAAACCTGTCGAGGCAATCGTGGTGGCGAGTAGTAATCCAATATAATTAGTTTTTCGCATTTTTCTACTTACCTGGTCAAATGAGTTTTTCAAGGTGATCGGGTTTAATACTCTTCCATTCGCGCCAATAGTCTCGCCACTGCGCCGCGATGTTGGCTCAAGAAGTCCAAACCGCGCGGGCTTTTGGGCATGCCGAGTGCTGCGAGTGCGCTGGTTGCCAAGCTCTCCGCATCGTGAGCCCAGATGACCAGGGCTTCAGCCTGCATGGCGGCGTAGATTTCGGCGAAATTAAATACCGCCTCGCCGCTGATGACGGGTAAACCCAGCGCCAGTGGCTCCAGCGGATTGTGTCCGCCATGCGGCACGAGGCTGCCGCCGACAAAGGCGACATCGCTAGCGGCATAGAAGTCCATCAGCTCGCCCAAGGTGTCGATCAGAACCACCGTCGCGCTTTCCGGTAGGTGCGAATTCATTCGCACATGGGGTATCCCCAGAGAGGGATGTGCGAATGAATTCGCGCCTACATTGAGATTTGAACGCCGCTCAAACGCGAACCCTTGCGCCTGAATTAAGCGGGCAAGTTCGTCCGTCCGCTCGGGATGCCTCGGCGCAAGCAGCAACAAGGCATCTGGACGCTGTTCCTGCACCTTACGATGCGCTTGCAATACCTGTTCGTCTTCACCCGGATGGGTGCTGGCGGCAATCCACACCCAGCGCTCGGCTCCAAACTGCGCGCGCCACGCCTGCCCACGCTCGCGCACGCCTGGCGCAATATCCAGATCGAATTTCAGATTACCCAGCGCTTCGACCTTGTCCGGTAGCGCGCCCAAGGCGATAAAGCGTGCCACATCCTGCGCATCGCGGGCGGCGATCAGGTTCAGGCAGGCCAGCGTTTCCGCCACCAGACCGCGCAACTTGGCGTAGCCGCGCATGGATTTCTCCGACAGGCGCGCATTCGCCAGCAGCAGCGGGACACCGCGCCGTTTGGCTTCAGCAAACAGATTCGGCCACAGTTCGGTTTCCATAATCACGCCGCGTGTCGGCTGGGTGCGCGCATAAAATCGCCGCACCGCGCCGGGTAGGTCATAGGGCAGGTAGACATGCTCGACGCTCTCGCCAAAGCTGCGGCGCAATTGCGCCGAGCCGGTGGGCGTGGTGGTGGTGACGAGTATTGCCCAGTCGGGATGCTGCGTTTGCCAGGTGCGAATCAGCGGGGTGGCGGCAATGACTTCACCCACGGATACCGCGTGAATCCACAAACGCGGTTTCACGGGGAACGTCGATACAAAACCAAGGCGTTCGCCCCAGCGCGCGCGGTAGTCGAGATTGCTGCGCCCTTTCCATGCCAGACGGGCGAAAGCCAGCGGGGTGAGCAGGGCAAGTGCCGCGCTGTACACGCCCCGCCACCAGCTCATGCCAGCGCATCCACCAACACATCAACGAGGCGCTCCAACACGGCCTCGGCGCGCAAATCATCTTTGGGCATCAGGCTGGCAATCTGTGGCGCATCCGGCTCCGAGCGCACGCCAGTCAGCGCTGGCAGGGTGGCCGGGAACAGCGCCAAGCCGGGTTTGCGCAGTGCTGCGGCAACATGCATCAGGCCGGTGTCCACACCCAACACCGCATCGGCGCGGGCAATGACCCCGGCCAGAGCATCCAGCCCCAGACGCGGCAAGACCTGCGCCGTCGGCACGGTGGCGGCAATGCGCTCGGCGCGCTCCTTTTCACGCGCATTGCCCCAGGGCAGAACCAGGGCGCGGCCATGCGCGGCCATGCCATGACCCAGCGCAATCCAGTGATCTTCTGGCCATTCTTTGTCTTCGCGGCTGGTGCCGTGCAGGGCGAGGATATAGGCGGGCGGTAGGCGCAAGCCCGCACCCGCACCTACGGCCAAACCCGAAAGACCATAATCCAGCGGCAGCGCATCCATGTCATAACCCAGCGCCGCCGCCAGCAAGCGACGATTGCGCTCAATCGCGTGCAGTTTGCGGCTAATCGCCACGCGATGGGCATAAAACAGGCTGGCCAGCGGTTCGCGGATGGAATGGCGATCATAGCCGGTCACCGGCTGGCCAGCCCAGCGCGCCATCCACGCGCTTTTCAGCAAACCTTGTGCGTCCACCACAGCCGCGTAGGGGGTTGCGCGCATGGCCTGCCGTGCCACGCCAATCTCCTGCCATGTTGATGATTGGAGTACATTTTTTCGCCAACGGCGCATGGCGACGGAAATGACTTTATCCACGGCGGGGTGCCAGGCCGGCACGGCGGCAAAACTTTCTTCCGCCACCCAGTCCACGCGCAGATTGGGGATGACTTTGGCCGCGTCAGACAGCGCGGGCAGCATATGCACCAAATCACCGAGCGAGGAGGTTTTGAGCAGCAGAATGTGCATCAAGACGGCTCCGCGAGGAGCTGAAAATAGAGCTGTTCGTAGCGTTGCGCCTGTTTCGCCCAATCATAACGTGCCGCCACCTTGCGCCCCGCTTCAGCCAAGGCAGCGCGTCGGGGAGCATCATCCAGCAGGCCGTGCAAAGCGGCGACCAGCTCGTCCACCAAATACGGATCATGCAGCAGCAGCGCCTCGTCCGCGCCCAACTCGGCACTCAGGCCGCAAAAAGGCGCGCGACTGACGATCACCGGCAAACCCTGCGCCATCGCCTCCAGCACCACCATGCCGAACGTGTCTTCACGGGTGGGATGCACCAGCAGATTCGCCGCAGCGTACACTGGCTGCATGTCCGCCTGACGACCAAGAAAATGCACGCGCTCATCCAGACCCAGGCTGAGGCAATGGGCTTGGTATTCCTGCGCTTGGTCGGGGTTGCCGACGACCAGAAGATGAACGGGTTTTGGCTGTAGGTGCGAATTCATTCGCACATCAATATGAGCAATGGGCTCATGTGCGAATGAATTCGCACCTACAAGGAGTTTCAACGCCTCAAGCAAGGTATCCAGCCCCTTGCGCCGATAATCATTGGCCACAAACAACAGCATTACACCATCCTGCGGCAAGCCAAGTGCGTGACGCGCCTCGCCTTGGCTGGGTAGATGCGCGGGAGTAACCACTCCCGGCGAAATAACATGCACGCACGCGCGACTGGCCGGGTAACTTATCGCCATTTCATCGCGCAAGGCGCTTGAGACCACGCCAATCGCTCGCCCCGGACAAGGCTTGAATCGAGCCGCTTCAAGGCGCAAATAGGTCATCAAGCGCAGACTGATGCCGATTTTCAACCACTGCACAAAACGGCGAGCAAACCCGCTGCCCGGCGGCAAAAGATTGTGGCGCATGGGACGCACATGCACCGTCTGCATCTGTCCCGCCCAGCCGTTTTCATGCGAATGCACGATGTCAAAACCCGTGCGCGTCAGGCGAGCCGTTTCCCGCGCAAACAGAAGCTGGTTGAGCCAGCGCGGTTTGCGCATGGACGACAAGCGATGGTAGGTCATGCGCGCATCGTCATGCTCAATCGCTTGCGCAAACACATGTAACTCATGCCGCGCGGCCAGCTGTTCGGCAATCGCCACCGCATAACGCTCCGCGCCGCCACCGTGCGTGGCAAAATTGCGCGTAATGATGGCAATGCGCAGGCGTTTGTTCGGCGCAAGACTCACTTCAGCCCCCGCTGATCTTCGTAGCGCGTCAGGATTTTCAGCGCGAATTGCGGCAGCAGCGTGGCCTGCGCCACTAACACACGCGGCAGAGCGAAAAAATCGCCATGAATCGCCGCCCGCCCACGTTGCGTCGTCGTCGCTGTCTGGTAGCCCGCTTCGCGCACAAAGTGCATATGACTGGGGTTAAAGCGCCCGTAGGGATAGCAAAAATGGCGCACGTCCGCGCCGCTGGCTTCTTCCAGTTCGTGCTTGCAGCGCGTGACTTCCTCGCGCGCCGTGTCGTCGTCCAGCGTGGTCAAATCAAGATGATTGCGCGTGTGCGCGCCGACCTCCATGCCCGCCGCCACCCAGGCGCGTAACTGCACCGCGTTCATCAGCGGCTTTTGCGGTACACCCATGGCCGCATCCCAATCGTTATGCCCACCGAGACGCTGGCTCACCGCATAGCAGGTCGCTGAAAAGCCAAGCTTTTTCAGCACAGGCGCGGCATTGTCCAATGTATTCAGATAGCCATCGTCAAACGTCAGGCCAACCACCTTGCCGACCTTTTCACCGCGCAGATAGGGCTGCAACTCGCCCATAGACACGCCGCGATAACCCAACAGCTTCAATAGCCACATCTGCGCCGCAAAGCGCTTGAGCGACACCACCATGCCGCGCATCGGCGTACCGCGCGCGGGTGGCGTGTCGATTTGGTGATACATCAAAATGGGTATGGGCATGACTCAGTTTGCTCGGTATTGATCCATGCCAAGTGTGGCACGAATCGGGCGTTTTCCGTCGATCACATCCTGCAAGCGCTCACGGTTGGCCGCCTCAAGCTGGCGCGGGTTTTCCGCGTGCCAGAGGTGCAATACCGGCAAAGCGTAACGCCCATCTTTGCGCAGTACGCCAGCGCGAATCAGGCGCATGGCCAGATCGGCATCTTCATGCCCCCAACCGGCATAGCTCTCATCAAAACCATTCACCTGCACAAAATCGCGGCGCCAGATGGCCATATTGCAACTGCGCGCCCCGCGCCACGCTTTTTGCCGACGCTTGCGCCACGCGCCATCCGGCAGGCGCAACAAGGGTAGCAAGCGATTCACCAGCCCTTGCCCACGCGCCGCAAACCAGCGCGCAGGCGACCAATGCAGCGGGTCGGCCGCGTTCTCCAGCACTTGCTGCGTCATTTTTGCAGCTAACAACACGCGGTTGCCGGTCACAAAATACCCTTGCTCGGCCAGGGAGACATGCCGCAAGACAAAATCAGCGAACGGGATGCTGTCGCCGTCCAGAAAAACAAGGTAATCACCCTGCGCCCGCGCCGCCGCACGATTGCGAATCGCCGCCGCGCGAAAGCCATCATCCGCGTGCCAGATATGCCAAATCGGGAAAGGAGCTTGTGCCTGCCACACCTGCACACACTGCCGCGTGGCCTCGCCGGAACCATCATCGGCCAGCAGAACTTCAAGCGGCTTCACGCTCTGACATAACAACGCCGCCAACACCTTGGCCAACGCGTCGGGGCGGTTGTAGGTGGTCACAATCACGCTCACCGTCGTCATGGCGAGGCCTTTTCATTCAACAACATCAGTTTGAGATAACGGTAATACACGCCTTGCGCATTCGACACGGCGAGCATAAAGCCCTCACGCCCGTCCAAAAAACCCGCTTTCAGCACATAGGTGCGGAAAAACGTCCACAGCCCGCGCCCGATGGCCGTACCCAGACTGGCTTTGCGCCCCTGCGCAGCAAGGCGCTCGGCTCCGGCACTGGAGTAGCGATTCACCTTGTCGAGCACCTGCTCCAGCGAGCTGAAACTGGCATGATGCAGGGGCTGTTGCAACCGCCCGACCTCGCCCTCAACCATGAGGCGCTCATGCACCAGATCAGCGGAAAATTGCGCCGTGCCGCGCCGAAACAGGCGCACCACCTCATCCGGCCACCAGCCGCTATGCCGCATATCGCGCCCCAAAAAGCTGGACAGGCGCGGAATGGCGTACGCCTCCGCATCGGGGTTTTGCAGGGTCAGGCGGATTTCTTGCGCCAGCGCGGGTGGCACGACCTCATCGGCATCCAGTGACAACACCCAGTCGCCCGTCGCCAAGGCCAACGCACGATTTTTCTGCACCCCAAAGCCCTGCCAATCCGCATCCACCACCACTTTGTCGGTGAAGCGGCGCGCAACCTCCAGCGTCGCGTCCGTACTGCCCGCATCCAGCACCACGATTTCATCCGCCCAAACCACTGCCTCCAGCGTGGAGCGCAGGCGTTCGGCCTCGTTCAGCGTAATCAGCACCACGCTGAGTTTCATCTGGAGCCTGACTCAGGACTGGGTTTCCCAGCCAACGCCTCAGGTCGCCAGGCCAGCAACAGTCCAACCAGCATGGCAAACATCATGCCCTCACGATGATCGAGCAAGAGCGAATTGGACACGCTACCCAACGCATAAGCCACCAGCACACCCCACATCATCGCCCCGGCTTCTGGCGTGAGCTGCCCGCTAACACGCCCCATGGCAATGAACATGCCCACCAGTAGGAGTATGGCAAACACCCCCCATTGCATCCCCACCATCATGTATTCGTTATGCGGGTTATCCGTCAGGCTGCCCTGCACCGAAACATAAGCCGGATAAACCACTCCCATACTACCCGTGCCATGCCCGGTCAGCGGCTTGTCGCGAATAATTTTCAGGCTGTTGAGCGTGTAATCGAGACGCGCGCCCAACGAGGTGCGCGCCTCGCCTTGCTGGAACTGCTGCAAATCCTGTGCGCCCGCCAAAACCCGCTGCTGGAATTGCGTGCTGCCAAACCACGCCCCGGCAATCAGCACCACAGCCACCATCCCGCCGATCAGCACACCGCGCCAGCGCCAAAGCTGGAAAGTAAACAGGACGATCAGCGCCAAAACCAACACCTGCCCGGTACGCCCGGTATTCAACACGAACAGGTGCGAAAGGAAAAACAGACCCAAAACAATCCACAAGGCGCGGCGTTGTGGTTCAAAGCGCGCCAGCGTAAAGACCATAAATGCCCCAAGCGCCTCGAACAGACTCAGCGTGATATGTCCGGCAAAGGCCGTTGCATCGCCCTTCGCTGTCCAGTCAGGCGTAATGCCATAGCCCTCAAGGTACGAGGCAAACACAGCCAAGGTCAGCGCGCCCAGAAAAGCGTACAGCGCGCGCCACACCCAACGCACATCGTCCATAAGAAACAGCACCAGCGGCAGGAGCAACAACTTGGCATATTTGCCCGCGCCCTCAATCGCCTCGCCCGACGGCGCGGGCGTGTAGGTCAAACCCACCAGATTCATCACCCACAAACCCAACGCCATCCAGACCACGGGCTCGCTCTTGACACGCTGCCAGGTGGCTTCAAAGCGCCCGGAAAGTAACCAGAACAACACCACCAAGCCTGCCGCTATGCTTAGCAAAGCCGTCGATAACACCGTTGCCGCAAACGCCAGCACCACCATGCGCTTGGCTTGCAGATCAAAAATTTCTGCGCGATTTTGGGACGTAAACATGAGTCAATCTCAACGAACAAGGGTGAAATGTCTTTGCGTCAAATCGACGCCCAACCAGCGCTCGACGCGCGCTTTCCAGCGATAACGCTTCTCGCGGCGGGTGAGTTTGTAATGCGGATCAGGCACAAAGCCCTGCTCGGCGTCATGTGCCAGCCAGTGCGTCATGATGGCAGGATGTTCGCCGGTGAACGGAACCAGACCTTGCGGATCCATGTTGTAACCGTTGAACAGTGGGTGATCATGCCCCCAATAACGCCCCACGCGCGCATTTTTTTCGCGCATGGCGGCAATGCTGCGCGCAAAGCCGTAATGATAGATCGGCACGCCGGTGAGTGCGGCTCGCGGATAACGGCCACGCTTGTTTTTATTCATTACCACCCAGAACAAACCATCCGGTGCATAGCTGCGGATCGTATTGCGGATAATGCGCGGCGCACGGCGATACCAGCCCGGACACACGGAACGCCAGGCCGCACCACCATAAAAATGCACATAATCGAACACCAACGCCTCAACCTCGGCATCATGCAGATGCTTTTGCATCACCGCGCGCAGGGCGGGCAGGTCGCGTTCGTGCACCACCTCGTCGCCTTCGAGATAAAACGCCCAGTCGCCGCTGCACTGGTACTGGGCAATCATTTTCTGCTGACCGTAGACAAAGCCGCGATCCTGCATGACCTCGTTCCAGACGGTGTCCACAATGCGAATTTTGGCATCACCGATGGCCACGATGCGCGCGCGGGTGTCATCCTCGCATGGCCCCAGCGCGACGATGAACTCATCCACCAGCGGCAGCACCGAACGGATACTTTCCTCAAACGGATAACCGAGCAGCACGCCATTGCGCAGGAAGGTGAAACCGCTAATTTTCATGACACATCCTCAAGCATCGCCAGCACCTGCTTCGGGGTGATCTCGCTCAAACAGCGGGTATGCCCCAAGGGACACACCCGCTTGAAACATGGCGAACACTCCAGCGCAAGATAGATGACCCGCGCCTTGTCCGACAAAGGCGGCGTGTGCGTGGGTGTGGACGAGCCGTACAGCGCAATGCTGGGAATATCCAGCGCCGCCGCAATGTGCATCAGCCCGGAGTCATTGCTTACCGCCGCTGCGCACAGCGCGATCAAGTCCACTGCATCCACCAGTTGCGTGCGCCCGCACAAATTCAGCACCTCGCGGGTGGAGCCCGCCTGCTGCGCAATCGCCTCGCCCGCCGCGTGATCCTTGTTCGAGCCGAGCACCCACACCTGTTGACCCTGTGCCACCAGCTCGCGCGCCAAGGCGGCAAAATGTGCCAGCGGCCATTGCTTGGCCGGGCCATATTCCGCGCCTGGCATCAGCGCCACGGCAGGCTTGTGCAAAGACAGGCCTAGCGTCTGCACAAGATGCTGCTGATTGTCTGCATCCACACGCAGGCGCGGCGCGGCGAATCTTGGCGGCTGCGCATCCGTCGCCGCCTGACCCAGCGCCACAAAGCGCTGCACCGTCATCGGCAGGACTTCTTTATCCAGGGCGCGTATATCGTTAATCAAACCATAACGTTGCTCACCCAAGAACGCGGTGCGCTGCTTGATGCCAGCAAAAAACGGCACCAGTGCCGACTTCAGCGAACCGGGCAACACAATCGCCTGCTCGTAGTTGCCGCGCAGGCTGCGCCCCAGACGCCAGCGCCGCCGCAAGCCCAGCTCACCATGCGTCAATGGCATCTCGATACCCGCCCGCACCTGCGGCATACGCTTGAGCAAGGGCAGCGACCAGCCGGGCGCAAGCACGTCGATCTGCATGTCAGGCTGATGCTGCTTGAGCGCACAAAACAGACTTTGCGCCATCACCATATCGCCGACCCAGGACGGGCCAACCACCAGCACGCGCGGCGCGGACGGGTTCATCAATGTGATGTCAGCCAGTTAAGGTAACGCGCCACCCCATCCTGCACCGTCAAAAACGGTGCGTCATATCCGGCTTCACGCAAGGCGCGCATATCAGCTTCGGTAAAGCTTTGATACGCGCCCTGCAAATGCGCCGGGAAGGGAATGTATTCAATCGAACCACGGCCGTGAAAATCGAGCACCGCCTGCGCCACTTCATTGAAACTCTGCGCTCGCCCGGTGCCCAGATTATAAATACCGCGCACTTTCGAATGTTCCAATAACCACAGATTCACCGCCACCACATCATCCACATGAATGAAATCACGGCGTTGCTCACCGGGAGCATAACCATCACAGCCGTCAAACAGACGCAGCGTGCCATGCTGCAAAAGCTGATGGTGAAAATGATAGGCCACACTGGCCATACTGCCCTTATGCTGCTCACGCGGACCATACACATTGAAATAGCGCAAACCCACCACCTGACTATTATGTTGCGGAAGGCTGCGTACATATTGGTCAAACTGGAATTTGGAATAAGCATACATATTCAGCGGGTGCTCGTATTCGCGTGTTTCTGAAAATACCGAGCCCGCGCCATAGACCGAGGCCGATGAAGCATACAGAAAAGGAATGCGCCGCTTCAGACACCAATGCAACAGGGCTTTGGAATAATCATAATTCTCGCGCATCATCATGCGCCCATCCCATTCCGTCGTGCTGGAACAGGCGCCCTGATGCAATACTGCCTCCACCGCGCCAAAATCGTATCCGGCTTCGATTTTGCTCAGGAAAACCTCTTTATCCATATAATCACGGATATTGGCATCTGCCAGATTGACGCATTTATGTCCGTTGCTAAAATCATCCACCACAATAATATTGGTGATGCCCTTGGCATTTAAACCATAAACAAGATTACTGCCAATAAAACCCGCGCCACCGGTCACGATAATCGTGCGACTGTTCATGTTGTCATTTCCTTGATGCGGGCAATCGTGCCCGTGGTTGAATGCCCATCGACAAAACTCAATACCTTGACTTCGCCACCTGCCGCCAATACACAGGCGCCACCGGCAATATCCTCGATGCGATAATCCCCGCCTTTGACCAGAATATCGGGTTTCAGCGCGCAAATTAAACGCTCTGGCGTATCTTCAGAAAACGGCACCACCCAGTCCACCGAAGCCAGCGCCGCCAACATCAACATGCGCGTGTCCAGATTATTCACCGGGCGGGTTTCGCCCTTCAAACGACGCACCGAAGCATCGCTATTCACCGCCACGATCAGGCGCTCACCCAGCGCACGCGCCTGCTGCAAATAGGCGATATGACCGGGATGCAGGATATCGAAACAGCCATTGGTCATCACCACGCGCTCGCCGGCTGCCCGCGCCCGCGCCACCATGCGCAGCAGCGTGTCTTCATCGCTGACCCCGGTCGGCAAGGGACTGTGTCCGTGCATAGCCTCGCGCAGTTCATCCAGCGACACCGTGGCTGTGCCCAGCTTGCCCACCACCACCCCGGCCGCCAGATTGGCCAGCGCAGTGGCTTCCGGCAAACCCAAGCCTGCGGCCAGACCCGCCGCCAAAACCGCCACCACCGTGTCGCCCGCGCCGGTCACATCAAACACCTCGCGCGCGCGCGTCGGCAAATGCAGTGGCGGCTGAGCGCGCTCCAGCAGGGTCATGCCGCGCTCGCTGCGCGTAATCAGCAGTGCCTCCAGCCCCAGCGCATCACGCAAAGCCTCGCCGCGCTGCACCAATGTGTCGTCATCCGCACATGCGCCGACCACGGCTTCAAATTCCGTCAGATTCGGCGTCAGCACGCTCGCGCCGCGATAACGCGCAAAATCAGTACCTTTCGGATCAACCACCACCGGCACGCCGGCCTCGCGCGCTGCCGCAATCATCTGCGCAGCTTGAGCCAATGCACCCTTGGCATAATCCGACAGCACCAACGCGCCTGCGCCGTGCAAGGCAGAGGCCACCGCGTCCGGCATGGCCGCCGCCGCCTCGGCAGGAAACGCATCCTCAAAGTCCAGCCGAATGAGTTGCTGATGCCGACTGAGCACCCGCAGCTTGGTAATCGTGCGGCTGCTGGCGCTGGCCAAAAGTCGGCACACCACACGCCCCGCGCCCAACTGACTGCGCAAGGTCTCCGCTGCTTCATCTTCGCCCACCAGCGCCGCCAGCGTTGCGCCCGCACCTAGCGCCGTGATATTCAAGGCTACATTGCCCGCCCCGCCGACCCGCGACTCATCGGTATCAACACGCACCACTGGCACCGGCGCTTCTGGCGAAATGCGCGAAGTTGCGCCATGCCAATAGCGATCAAGCATGACATCGCCAGCCACCAAAACCTGTGCACACGAAAAGTCGGGGAGATCAAAAAGCATGGAATACGATCATTGAGGGCTGAAACTCGGAGCTGTTCTGCATTAAGCTTGCGGGCATTCTAATAGATAAGGAAAGCGCTGTGTCCTTTGTCAGCCAGCATATTCAACAGCACCAAGCCGCCATCGACGCACTGAGCGCGCAAGAAAGCATGATTCAAGCCCACGGCAAGATGCTGATTGCCGCCTTGCGCGCCGGTGGAAAAATCCTCGTCTGCGGCAATGGTGGCAGCGCGGCCGATGCGCAACATCTCGCCGCAGAACTGGTCGGACGCTTTGGTCACTCGCGGCGTGCCCTGCCCGCGATTGCATTGACCACCGACAGCTCGGCGCTCACCTCCATCGGCAATGATTTCGGTTTCGATGCCGTTTTTTCACGCCAGGTCGAAGCGCTCGCCCGCCCCGGTGATGTGCTGATCGGCATCTCAACCTCCGGCAATAGCCGCAATGTGATTGAGGCCATCCAAGCCGCCAGTGCACTCGGCGTGACTACGCTAGGGCTCCTTGGCGGCACTGGTGGCGCGCTCAAAACAATACTCGATCACGCGCTGATCGCCCCATCCTCCGAGACACCACGCATTCAGGAATGCCATATCCTGATTGCGCATATCTGGTGTGCAATGATCGACGATGCTTTCAAGGATGCCGCAGCATGAAGCCTTGCTCCAAACTGGTCATCCTCGACCGCGACGGGGTGATTAACCAGGACTCCGACGACTTCATCAAGTCCGTGGATGAATGGATTCCGCTGCCGGGAAGCCTGGAAGCCATGGCGCGCCTCACCCAGGCCGGATGGACGGTCACAGTCGCCACCAACCAATCGGGACTGGCGCGCGGCTTGTACACAGAAGACGCCCTGCACGCCATGCACCAGAAAATGCGCGCGCTGCTCGCTGCACTCGGCGGGCGCGTGGATTACCTCGTCTACTGTCCACATGGCCCCGATGAGATCAGCACCTGCCGCAAGCCACTGCCGGGCATGTACCAAGAAATCGCCGCCCACTTTGGCTGCTCCCTAGTCGGTGTACCAGTGATAGGTGACAGCCTGCGCGACCTGGAAGCCGCCATTGCCGTCAACGCCCGCCCGATGCTGGTGCGCAGCGGCAAGGGCGAGCGCACGCTGCTCAAGGGCGGGCTGCCGGAAAATACGCCGGTGTTTGATGATCTTTCCGCCGCCGTCGATCATCTCCTTTTGCACGGCTGAGTTTTGTACAACCAATGAACATGACGCAACCCCACAACCCCCTGCACGGCCTTACGCTAGAAACCATCGTCACCGCATTGGCGGCTCACTATGGCTGGGTCGAGTTGGGCGAGCGCATTCCGCTGCGCTGCTTTACCCATGGCCCGAGCATACAATCCAGCCTGAAATTTTTGCGCAAAACACCTTGGGCGCGAGAGAAAGTGGAGGGGCTTTACCTTTTCATGCTGCGTGAAGCCCGCCGTAACAACCAACCCGGCAAGCCAACGGATTAGCAGCCTGTCGGACTTTAGGAATCGGCTGCAAATCCGTCTGGACGGTGCATATTTCGCCGCTTTTTTGGGCAATAGAACCCACTATTGCCCTGCAAAATCGTCAAAATCTGCCCTCGCCCAGCCAGATTTTCGCTGCGATTCCTAAAGCCCGACAGGCTGCTAGCAAGGCAGATCCATCCGCACCAGCGTTCTTGCCCGCAACTGCCCGCAGCCGCCGTCAATCTCCTGACCGGCAGAATTGCGCATCTTGGCCAGAATGCCGCGCCGGTGCAGCGCGCGCACCATCTCGGCGGTGCGCGCCATGTCAGGGCGGCGATACGGCAGCGCATCCACCGTGTTGTAAGGGATCAGATTCATCATGGCGTACTTGCCGGAGAGCAGGCGAACGATGCCCTCCATCTCCTCCGCGCTGTCGTTGATGCCTGCCAGCAGCGTCCACTGGTACTGGATTGGATAACCGGTGGCGCGGGCATAGGCCTCACCCAGCGCCACCAGCTCCTCGGGGTCGATGCGCGGTGCCTTCGGCAGCAGTTGCGCGCGCAGCTCGGCGCGGCTGGTGTGCAGCGAAAGCGCCAAAGCCGGTTTGACCGCGCCTTGCAGCAGGCGCTCGAACACACGCCTGTCACCGACCGTAGAGAACACCAGATTCTTGTGGCCGATGCCACCTTCCTTGCCCAGCAACTCGATGGCTTCAAGCACGTTGTCCAGATTATGCGCAGGCTCGCCCATGCCCATAAACACCACCTTCTTCACCGCACGCAGCCGCCGCGCCAACACCACTTGGGCGACGATCTCGGCGCTGCCCAGCTGGCGCAAAAGACCCTCGCGTCCGGTCATGCAAAATGTACAGCCCACTGCACAGCCGACTTGGGTGGAAACACACAGACCATCACGCGGCAGCAGCACGCTTTCCACCGTCTGCCCGTCGGCCAGCTCCACCAGCAACCGAGACGAACCTTCGTCATCGTCATGCCGCGAACGCACGCGAGCAAGCCCTTCCAGCTCGGCCAACAACGCGGGTAATTCGGCACGCACAGCCTTGGGCAGAAAATCTTCCGCCTTGCTGTAACGGTTATCCAGCGACCTGAGTTGCACCCAAGACTGCAAAACCCGATGCTCGTGGCAAGGCAAGGCACCGTGGGCACGCAGGCGTTGGCGGATGTGTTCGATGCGCATGGGGAGGTTGGTATGCATATTGCCAAGAGGAGAACAAAAAATATTCACGCACGGCTTGGGATTTACAGCCCAAGCTACACGTACTATTCCGTAATGTTAGGATTCATGCAGACTCCGTTCAGTCTGCGTAAAACATGTTAACTCTGAGGTATCTGGTCATGAGTTTTCCGTGCGGCATTTACTACGTGTCCAATTTTGAGCTATCTAACTCTGATCTTAAGGTGCGCTTTGTTACACCCTTTAGATTTCGTTCTGAGTCGTTTGCCATGGATTTCCGCGCATTTGGAATCCAGAATACAAGCGAAGTTGTCGAGTTTTTGAACTTGGCCAAGATATCCGGGGAAGAGTTGTATATCTATTCACAAGATGGTGAGGTATTTTTGTCTTGCGATGAAGAGAACGACAGACCGGGGCAATTGCAAATTCACTCAATGACGACCTCATATGAGAAAACGGAGCTAGTAGCTGTGGAACTCCGCGCTGAACTGACTAGGCTCCAAACCATGTACGCTCGTAATCATCAGATTACCCTTGAGTTAAGGGATAAACTCCAAAATGTTCAAGAACTAGCAACTGATCGGCTGGCATGGCTTACAACAAGTCATTCAAATTGCGCGGTAGGTACAGAACTCGAACAGGCTTACGCAAAAGCAATTCGGTTCTTTCATGACATCAAGAAAGAAGCCGGAGCGTGACCTCATTTGTTAAAAGCAGGCGGTAAAACGCTACACATTCTGCCAAACAAGTAGAGCTGGCATTATGCCCCGTCATTCGCCTGCTCTTCCTTAGCCTTACGCATCACACGCCGAAAGCCGATAAAAAAGGCGGCGTGCAACAGAATCGTCACCACGATAATGACGATCCAGAGGGGATTGTTGAGCAGAAGTTGCATGGGGCGCCTCGCCTCCAGACTGTAGGAGCGGCGTCCCCGCCGCGAATAGGCATCGCCCCGAGAACGGGTCTTCTACAAGGGAATCAATCGACCAATTCGTACAACGCGCCGCAGTAAATACAACGCGCCTGACCGCCGTTTTCTTCCACCGGAATGTACACGCGCGGATGCGAGTTCCACAGGCTTTCGCCGTCGCGCGGGCAATGCACCGGCAAGTCACTACGGCTAACCTGAATCGCTTTTAAGGTATTCGGCGTTTTGAAGTCTTGCGGGTGAGCCGCGGTGTTGGGATTCATGCGATTACTCTCAAACGAGGGTGAGCCAGCCTAGGTGCGCCGGGCTGCGGCCGTGAACAACATCGAAGAACAGTGTTTGCAAACGCTCGGTGATCGGGCCGCGTGTGCCTGAGCCTATGGGTCGGTTGTCCACTTCGCGGATGGGCGTAACTTCGGCGGCGGTGCCCGTAAAGAAGGCTTCGTCGGCAATATACACTTCGTCACGGGTGATGCGTTTTTCGACGATTTTAAAACCTAGTTCGGTGGCAAGGGTGAAAATAGTCTGGCGGGTGATACCGTCCAATGCTGAGGTCAAATCAGGGGTGAAAATAACGCCATCACGCACAATAAAGATGTTTTCACCCGAACCTTCGGCGACATAGCCTTCAGCATCGAGCAACATGGCTTCATCGTAGCCATCTTGCAGTGCTTCGCGCAGCGCCAACATGGAGTTCATGTAATTGCCGTTGGCTTTGGCCTTGCACATGGTGATGTTGACATGGTGGCGGGTGAAGGAGGAGGTCTTCACACGGATGCCGCGCTCCATGTTTTCCGCACCAAGGTAGGCACCCCAAGTCCAGGCAGCAACGATGGCGTGAACTTGCAGATTGTCCGCACGCAAGCCCATGCCTTCGGCGCCGTAAAAGCACATCGGGCGCATGTAGGCGGATTCGAGCTTGTTTTCGCGCACCGCCGCACACTGTGCAGCGTTGAGTTCGTCGGCACCCCACGGAACATTCATACGCAGGATTTTAGCCGAATTAAGCAGACGTTTTGTGTGGTCTTGCAGGCGGAAGATGGCCGTGCCCTTGTCGGTTTTGTAGGCGCGCACGCCTTCAAATACGCCCATGCCATAGTGCAAGGTGTGCGTAAGAACGTGGGTGGTGGCACCACGCCAGTCAACCATTTGACCGTCATACCAAATGAGACCGTCGCGGTCAGCCATGGTGGGGAGGGTTGCCATCTCAATAAACTCCTGAAATTTGCTGGCCTGAAAATTATTGGCCTAAAAATCGCCGCTCTAAATATTTCGGAATTATGGCATGGAAGCCGCGTCAGGCTCCATCCTGCGCAGCCAGACTTCGCGCACAAACGCGCGCTCTTGCTCGAATTCCTGCGCATCAATAAGGGTTTTGCGGCTTTCCAGCGCAAGGCGATGCCCTCGATCACGCAGGCGGCGGTAAATCTCGGCCAGTTTGGCACTTTCTTCGATCTCAAGAATCCCGGACTGTGCAAGGTCTTGCAGTTGGCGAATATTGTCAGTCCAGCGCACGATGTTCGGATGTGCGTGCGCATAGGCAAGCAGATGATATTGAACGATAAACTCAATGTCTGTCAGGCCACCGACGCCGGTTTTGATATGAAATTTTGTTGGGTCTTTTTGATCCAGTTCGGCGCGCATTTTTTGGCGCATTTCTACCACGCTGGCACGCAAACCTTGCGCATCTCGCGCTTGGCACAGAACCTGTCGACGCACCGCTTCAAACGCCGCTTTGATGCTCGGCTCACCCGCCACCCAGCGCGCCCGGGCCAAGGCTTGATGTTCCCAAACCCAGGCATGATGAAGCTGGTAATCTGCAAACGAACTCAGGCTTGAAACCAATAAACCCGAGGCTCCATCGGGGCGCAGGCGAGTATCAATCTCGTACAAAATACCGGCGGGGGTTTGCGTCGTCATGCGCGAAATCATTTTTTGGGTGACGCGAGCAAAAAACTGCGCATTGTCTATGGTTTTATCGCCGTCGGTTTCTTGCTGTTCACCCGCCGAATCGTGCAGAAAAACAATATCCAAATCCGAACCGTAGCCGAGCTCCAAGCCTCCGAGTTTGCCGTAACCAATCACCGCAAGACCGGGCGCGTAGGCCTGACCATTAACCAGGCAAGCGGGCGAGCCATGCCGCTGAACCAGTTCACGCAGGGATTCTCGATAAACCTCATCAAGCACGCTTTCAGCCATCCAAGTGAGGTGATCGCTAACCTGCATAATCGGCAAAACATCCATGATGTCGGCCGCTGCCACACGTAACATATTGATTTGTTTGAAGCGGCGCAGCTCATCCATTTGGCGCTCAATGTCGCCATCCGCCACATTCGCCAACATATCGCGCAACTCAAGACGTAGCTCATCCGCGTTGGGCGGCGCATACAAGGCGCGTGCATTCAGCAACTCGTCCAACAAAATGGGGTGGCGCGTAAGCTGCCCGGCAATCCAGGGGCTGGAAGCAATCAGGCGCACCAATTGATCCAGCGCGGGCGGGTTTTCCAGCAGCAGCGCCAAATAGACGCTGCGCCCTCCAATGCGCGTCAGCAGGGCAAACAAGCGTGGGAGAATCTCTAGCACTTGCGGTGAGGCAGTAACCGCGCGCAAAACACGCGGCAGAAGCTGCATCAAGCGTGCATGCGCTGTATCACTCAAGCTATGTATGAAGCGTTCTTGCAAAAATTCTTGCAGCAAAGCAAGCACCGGAGCGACCTGATCTTGGCGAAAACCCTCGGCAAGCAAAGTATTTTCAGCAACATCGCCATGCAGTGCACCGCGACATAGTTCATCCAAAAGGGAGCTTTCATTCGGCGTGCTGTCATCAAGCACTCGAAATACCCGGCGAAAAATATGATGAATTTCAGCACGTAAGTGGTTTAAGGCTTGAATAAAAGCATTCCAATCTGCATAACCCATGCTCAAGGCAAGGCGCAATTGCTCATGGGGGGCTTCGGGTAAAAGTTGGGTTTGCTGATCGCGCGCCGCCTGTAAGCGATTTTCCACCCGACGCAAAACATCGTAACCCTGCGTGAGAGTATGCAACTCTTCGCCGCTTAAAATACCGTCATCTGCTAAAACACGCAGTATGTTCAAAATACTGCGCTGCTGAAGCGCCGCTTCACGTCCACCGCGTAAAAGCTGAAATACTTGGCCAATAAACTCGACTTCACGAATTCCTCCTGGGCCAAGTTTTATGTTGTCGCGCATGCCTTTTTTGGCCATTTCGCGCTCAATCAAGCTCTTCATTTCGCGCAACTGACCAAACGCACCGTAATCCAAATAGCGCCGATAAACAAAAGGCCTCAGCTGTTGCATCAAACGCTCGCCCGCCGCCAAATCACCCGCCATGGGACGCGCCTTAATGAGCGCATAACGTTCCCACTCACGGCCATGCAGCGTGTAATACAGCTCCATCTGCTCAAAGGTTAAGGCCAAGGGGCCTTCATCACCCCAAGGACGTAAACGCATATCCACGCGAAACACAAAACCATCTTCGGTTAATGCATCAATCGCACGAATCAAGCGCTGGCCAAGGCGGGTAAAAAATTCACTATTATCGAGCGATTTAGCGCCGTCGGTTTCACCTTCATCATCAAAGGCAAAAATCAAATCAATATCGGATGAAAAGTTAAGTTCATGCCCGCCGAGCTTGCCCATGCCGAGCACAACCAAACCGACAGGATTACCCAAACTATCACGCGGCTGACCGTAACGAAGCTGTAATTGTGAGCTCCACCATTCCAGAGCGCCTTGCACAGCTGCGTCCGCCAACCATGTTAGCTCACGTAAAGTTTCAGTAGTATCGGCCCAGCCTGCTAAATCACGCCAAGCAATCCGCACCATTTCACGACGGCGGAATTGGCGCAAAGCCCGCAATAATCCAGCTTCATCGTGAATTTTAGTTAAACAATGCGAAAGGCTTTTTTTTAGCCTGATTCCATCATAGGAAGAGAATAAATCGTGGCTTTGAATGAGGTCGGATATTAAATCTTTTTGACGAACAAGTGATTCAACAATAAAAGGACTGGCCGCAAAAACCAATGGATAAGAGCGTGCTGCATCCGGGTGTCCAACAATGTATTGACGATCCTGCTCAGACAATCTGAGCAAAGCTTGCTGAATTTCGCTATCGAAAGCCTCATGAAGCAAGCTCATCTCCAACGTCTCAAAATCAATATTAAATATCGATATTATTTACGGATAACGCATGTCGCTCGATAAAATCACGGCGTGGCTCAACCAAATCACCCATCAAGGTAGTGAACACCTCATCGGCCGCAATGGCATCTTCAATACGAACCTGTAGTAAGCGACGTGTTTCTTGATTCATTGTGGTTTCCCAAAGCTGTTCAGGATTCATTTCACCCAAACCTTTATAGCGTTGAATACTCAGGCCCTTGCGTGCCTCATCCCACAACCACTTGATTACATCCTCGAAACTGCGCACAGACTTGGAATCATTACCACGACGAATGATCGCATCAACATTCAGCAAACCATGTATTCGATCAGAATGTTCAGCAATTAAACGATAATCATTGGAGTTGAAGAAATCCGTATCAAAATCCCAGCTATGACTTAGCCCATGCTGATCTCTTGTCAAACGGATGACTGATTCACCTTCAAGCGTAATAACTTCGGCACGATGCTGTACACGTGCATCCATACCCTCATTCAGCAAGCCAGCCCAACGATGTGCCCAATTCGCTGCCGAAGCTAAATCTGCTGCAGATAAACGCGGCATATTCAGTAGATTATCAATCGCTGCACGATCAAAACGCCGCGCCAGACGATTAACCACCACACGCGCAGACAGGTGAGCACGCGCTAATTGTTCAAGTGCCGAACCCGTAATGGGTGGTGCATCTGCAGAAACATGCAAACGTGCATTATCAATAGCCTGCTGCAACAAATAGGCATCCATTTCTACATCATCTTTGACGTATTGTTCCTGCTTACCTTTTTTAACCTTGTAAAGAGGTGGCTGACCAATATAAATGTGACCACGCTCAATCAACTCAGGCATTTGGCGATAGAAGAAAGTCAAAAGTAAAGTGCGTATGTGCGATCCATCCACATCCGCATCGGTCATGATAATGATTCGATGGTAGCGTAACTTGTCAGGATTATAATCGTCTCGCCCAATGCCTGTACCCAAGGCAGTAATCAATGTACCTACTTCAGCTGAAGCCAACATTTTGTCAAAACGCGCTTTTTCAACATTCAGGATCTTGCCCTTAAGTGGCAAAATCGCCTGCGTACGGCGATCACGACCTTGTTTGGCCGAACCACCCGCAGAATCACCTTCCACCAGAAATAATTCAGACTTGGCAGGATCTTTTTCCTGACAATCGGCAAGTTTTCCAGGCAGACCTGCAATGTCCAATGCGCCCTTGCGCCGTGTCAGTTCACGCGCTTTGCGTGCAGCATCACGCGCACGTGCTGCATCAATAATTTTTCCAGTAATCGCATGAGCTTCACTTGGTCGCTCTAACAAAAAATCACGCAAAATATCGGCAATAAGATTTTCAACGGGTGCTTTGACTTCAGAAGACACCAATTTATCTTTGGTTTGAGAAGAAAATTTAGGATCCGGTACTTTTACAGAAAGAACCGCCGTCAATCCTTCACGCGCATCATCTCCTGCAACATCCACTTTGGCCTTTTTAAATAGTCCTTCTTTTTCCATATGCTGGTTGAGCGTGCGAGTCAGTGCCGCACGAAAACCAGCCAAATGACTACCGCCATCACGTTGTGGAATATTATTAGTGAAGCAATACACGCCTTCGTTGTAGCTATCATTCCATTGCAGCGCAACTTCTACACCAATGCCGTCTTTCTCACCTTGAATATAAATAACGGTAGGATGTATTGGTGTTTTGCCTCGATTAAGATGCTCTACAAAAGCACGAATACCACCTTCGTACATGAAAACATCGTCTCGACCGCTAATTTCATCCTGTAGATGAATACGCACACCTGAATTAAGAAACGATAACTCGCGCAAACGTTTGGCTAGAATATCATAATGAAATTCAAGTTTAGTAAATATAGTAGGACTTGGTTTGAAACGAACTTTTGTTCCAGTACCGGTGGCCTCACCTATTTCTTTAAGCGGGTAAAGCGGTTCACCAAGGTTATATTCTTGACGGTATTTTTTTCCGTTGCGGCGAATGGTGAGTTCAAGTAAATCCGACAATGCGTTGACTACTGAAATACCGACACCATGCAGGCCACCGGAAACTTTGTAGGAGTTATCGTCAAATTTCCCACCCGCATGCAGCACCGTCATGATGACTTCTGCCGCCGAGCGCCCTTCTTCTTCATGAATATCAACAGGAATGCCGCGACCATCGTCGGCAACGCTCACCGAGCCATCAGCGTGCATCACGACATCTACCGTAGTGCAATGCCCCGCCAGCGCTTCATCGATCGCGTTATCAACAACCTCGAACACCATGTGGTGAAGGCCGGAACCATCATCTGTGTCACCGATATACATCCCTGGACGCTTACGAACCGCATCAAGTCCCTTTAAAACCTTGATTGAAGTTGAATCATAAACGTGAGGATGATCAATTTCTTTAACTAAATCAGGATGTTCCATTAGATTTTGGTCGGAAGTCATGAGCGTTCTATACAAGCCATTAAGTCAATGTTCACGATCATAGCACGAGAACCTCGCCTTCCTGGAGCACAAACTTACTAATTGGTGTCGACGTTGCGATTTTTAAATCATTTTCATCAATGGCTGTGAGTAATAACTGCCCACCAAAATCTATAATTTGTTCGATTAGGTTGTAACGATGAGCGCTATCCAATTCCGAAGAAATATCATCGACCATGAATGCAGGTGTTTCGTTTAATAACTTTTTGTGAATAGACGCTAACGCCATCAACATGAGTAAAGATAAAGTTTTTTGTTGGCCACGTGAAAGCATGTCTTTTGCGTCCTTCCCATGAAATAAAAATCGGAGATCACTTCGATGCGGCCCTACTGAAGTAAAACCATATTGAATATCTCTTTGTCTATTTCTCTTTAGTGACGAAGCTAGTGTTTCATCTTTTGGCCAACCATAATTATATTGCCATGAAAAACCAGAAAGCAATGATGAATAATTATTATTATTTATTAAACTGATAAGCTCATCCATCAATATTTCTACGGCTGATTTTCTAAATAAATTCAGGATTTCACCAGATTCTGCTAATGATTCTTCCCATACATGCATATAAGAAATTTCTTTTCGTAATGCAGCATTCCGTTGTTTCAATAATTTTTGATAACGTAACCACTCTGAATAAAATTTATTTTCGGAATGAAAAAGCCACCAATCAATATAACGCCTACGGTATTGTGGCTCACCTTCAATTAGAAATATAGAATTAGAATGAAATGTAACGAGTGAGAAATTAAGCGCCAGCTCAGACAAACGATTTACATTTTTTGCATTCACCCTAATATCGAAACTTGATTTATCTTTACGAAACCCAACCGTTTTTATTAGACCATTTCTTTTTATATTTGAAGAAATCGTAAAATAATCACTATCAAAATTTTTTAGATTATCAATTTTAGATGTTCTAAAACTTTTACCCGTTGCAAGAACATGCGCGGATTCTAACAACGAGCTTTTCCCAGATCCATTAACACCTAAAAATACATTAACACCTTCACCTAATGAAATACTTGCACTTTTTATGTTACGCAAATTTTCCAAGTGAAGTGAGTTAATTATCATAAATCAGATTCGCATAGGCATGACAACATATACACTTTGAATGCCATTATCATTAAATTTAACTAGACCACTTGTTTCTGATGATTTTAATTCAAGTTCAATATATTC
>NCGK01000044.1 GCA_002281735.1 Gammaproteobacteria bacterium 28-57-27 | reverse complement strand
TGAACCGCCCCGGGAATCGTGGAGGCCATTTGGTTTAAGTCAGGCTATTGTCTCGGCCTGACTGGCGAGTTGCCGGTAGTAGTTTGCCTCAGCTTCTGCAGGCGGGATATACCCAATCGGTTTGAGCAACCTGTGGTGGTTGAACCAGCACACCCATTCGAGCGTGGCCAGTTCCAGCGCCTCACGGGTTTTCCAGGGCGCTCTGCGGTGGATCAACTCGGCCTTGTAGAGCCCGTTGATCGTCTCGGCCAGGGCGTTGTCGTAGCTGTCGCCCTTGCTGCCCACCGAGGGCTCGATGCCGGCTTCGGCCAAACGCTCGCTGTAGCGGATCGAGACGTACTGCGAGCCCCGGTCGGAATGATGGATCAGGCTGCGGTCGCGCTCGGGCTGCCGGGCGTACAACGCCTGCTCCAGGGCATCCAGAACAAAGTCCGTGTGCATTGAACTGCTCACCCACCAGCCGACGATGCGCCGTGCAAAGACGTCGATGACGAAGGCCACGTACAGCCAGCCCTGCCAGGTCGAGACGTAGGTGAAGTCCGAGACCCAGAGCTGGTTGGGACGATCCGCCTTGAACTGGCGGTTGACCCGGTCCAGCGGGCACGGTACCTTGGCGTCGCTGATCGTGGTGCGCACGACCTTGCCGCGGATGACGCCGCGCAAGCCCAGGCGTTGCATGAGCCGCTCGACGGTGCAGCGGGCGACTTCAACGCCTTCGCGGTTCATCTGCTTCCAGACCTTGTCAGCACCGTAGACCTGCAGGTTGACCTGCCAGATGCGTTTAATCTGCGGTATCAGCGATTCATCGCGCCGGGCGCGCGCGCAACGCAGGGCCGGATCGCGCTGCTGCGCGGCATGACGCCGGTAGCCTGACGGGGCGATCTGCAGCACTTGGCAGATCGGCTCGACCCCGAAGGATGTGCGGTGTGCATCGACGAATGCCCTCATGATTTGAGTCGGCGGTCGAGCTCCGCCTGGGCAAAAAACGCGCTGGCCAGCTTGAGGATCTCGTTGGCGCGGCGCAGTTCCTTGACCTCGCGCTCCAGTTCCTTGACGCGTTGCGCCTCGGCCGTGGTCACGCCCGGACGCTGGCCGGTGTCCGTCTCATGCCGACGCACCCAGCTGTGCAGGGTTTGCGACGAGCAGCCGATCTTGACTGCGATCGATTCAATGGCAGCCCACTGCGATGGATGGTCCTGACGGCACTCGGTGACCAGGCGCACTGCGCGCTCGCGGACTTCGGGGGAGAACTTCACTGATTTTTTCATGGCTCCATTTTCTCAAGAGGTGGAGCCTCCACAAAATCCGGGGCGGTTCAA
>NCGK01000043.1 GCA_002281735.1 Gammaproteobacteria bacterium 28-57-27 | reverse complement strand
GGCAGCAGCACTGCGTCGCCGACTACCACGCACTCACCCGGAGCAAGGTTCGGCAAGATTTCCGTGATTGCGTTGGCGTTGTCGGGAAAGAGCCTCCGCTGAACCGCCCCGGGTTTTGAGGAGGCTTCAACTCTTGAGAGAATGAAGCCATGAAGAGCAAGAAGATCACCCCGAAGTATTCCCCTGAAGTCCGCGAACGCGCTGTCCGCATGGTGCAGGAGCACCGTGGCGAGTATCCGTCGTTATGGGCTGCGATTGAATCGATTGCGCCGAAGATCGGCTGTGTTCCCCAGACGTTGCACGAATGGGTGCGCAAGCACGAAATCGACACCGGTATGCGGGACGGCATTACCAGTGAGGAACGCGAGCACATCAAGGCCCTGGAGCGCGAGAACAAGGAACTGCGCCGCGCCAACGAGATTCTGAAGCTGGCGAGCGCGTTTTTCGCCCAGGCGGAGCTCGACCGCCGACTCAAGTCCTGAACGATTTCATCGACCGGCATCGCGACACTTACGGGGTCGAGCCGATCTGCAAGGTCTTGCAGGTCGCCCCGTCTGGCTACCGGCGCCATGCCGCGCGCCAGCGCGATCCGACACTGCGTTGTGCGCGTGTGCAACGCGACGATGTGTTGATGCCCGAGATCGAACGCGTCTGGCAGGCCAATCTTCAGGTCTACGGCGCGGACAAGGTCTGGCGGCAGATGAAGCGCGAAGGCACCGAGGTCGCGCGCTGCACCGTCGAGCGCCTGATGGGCAGCCTGGGATTGCGCGGCGCCGTTCGCGGCAAGGTCGTGCGCACGACGGTCTCGGACCCCAAACAATCGTGTCCGCTGGACCGGGTGAATCGCCAGTTCAAGGCGGATCGTCCGAACCAGTTATGGGTCTCGGACTTCACCTATGTTTCGACCTGGCAGGGCTGGTTGTATGTGGCCTTCGTGATCGACGTGTACGCCCGGCGCATCGTCGGCTGGCGGGTGAGTCGAAGCATGACGACGGACTTCGTGCTCGATGCGCTGGAGCAGGCGCTCTACGCCCGTCAGCCCGAACGCGACGGCAGCCTCGTGCATCACTCAGATCGGGGCTCGCAGTACGTCAGCATCCGTTACAGCGAGCGCCTGGCCGAGGCGGGTGTCGAACCCTCCGTCGGAAGCAAGGGCGACAGCTACGACAACGCGCTGGCCGAGACGATCAACGGGCTGTACAAGGCTGAACTGATCCACCGGCGTGGCCCATGGAAGACGCGGGAAGCGGTCGAACTGGCGACGCTGGAATGGGTGGCGTGGTTCAACCACATCCGGCTGCTCGAACCCATCGGCTATATCCCGCCCGCCGAAGCTGAGGCAAAC
>NCGK01000042.1 GCA_002281735.1 Gammaproteobacteria bacterium 28-57-27 | reverse complement strand
CAGGCTCTTGGCACGGGAGTATCTGTAGTGACCAAAGACGCCAGCCTCCCGACCGGGAAACGCACCGAGAAAACAGCGAGAAAGACCCGTACTCGCCAAGTCAGAAAATGCGTCGAGGCGGTCCACATCACCAACAACGTTTCTCTGGTTCAGCGCAAGCTGATCAACGCGCTTCTGCTCAATGCCTACTATGAGCTGCCGAACCTGAGCATCTCGATTCATCGTATACCGGTCAGCCAACTCGTCGACCTGATCGGCTATGACAGCCACGACATCGCTCGCATCAAGGATCTGTTGAAGGGCCTCACGAGCACAACGATCGAGTGGGACATCCTGAACGAAGCCGGAAAACGGGAGTGGGGCGTTTCCACCCTGCTGGCCAGCGCGGACATCATTGATGGGGTCTGTACTTACGCCTACAGCCCTCACCTCCGGGCGAAGCTGTTCAATCCCCAGTTCTATGTGTTGCTCGACATCGACATCGTGCGCCGCTTCCACTCCTGCTATGCCTTGGCGTTATACGAAAATTGCGCGCGCTTCCGAAAACTGGGGCAAACGCCGTCCTTTCCGGTCGAGGCCATCAGGGCACTTCTTGGGGCACGTGATCCCTACTACGAGGACTACAGGAAACTCAATGAGCGTGTAATCCTGCCTGCGCTCCGGGAGGTCAACGCGGTGACCGATCTCGTCTTGACCATCGAAGTGAAGCGGCAGGCCCGCCGTGTTGCAGAAGTCCGATTCCTGATCGGTGAAAACCTCCAGCAATCCATGCAGATAGAACCGCCGAGGGAAAGGGTGGACAAGTTCGTACCTGCGCCACCCTCGGACGCATCGGGGTCGGATGCTGTTGCAGAAGGCGGTAAGACCCCGGCTGTTGCCCCAAACGGGGGCGATACAGGTGAGCGCATTCCCGGGTCAGAAACAACCGTCCGAGAGAGCGGCAAACTTCTGACTGAGCCGAATCCGATCCCTGCTCGCCTGCAAAACGAGTTCTGCCTTTCGGCACAAGTTGCTGCTCGGGTATGCAGTGAAAACGCGGAGGCAGCCATCTTGGGAGCAATGGATTACGTGCTGTCCCGTTACAACGCCGGCAAGGTGAAGGACATCGCCCCCTACTTCCTCGCGGCGCTGAAGGAGGGCGCTGCCATCAGGCGGAGCCAGCACGACCAGGACCGCGAAGAGGAAGCCAAAGTGAAGCAAACCGCCAAGGAGCGCCTGGAAGCACAGCGTCGCGAGAAGGCCCAGGCGGAGATGAAACGGAACCAGTCCTTGTGGGCGCACTTCGACGCGTTGCCCGAGGACGGCCGGCAGGATGTTCTGGAGAAGTTCCTGGCTTGGCTGTCCACA
>NCGK01000025.1 GCA_002281735.1 Gammaproteobacteria bacterium 28-57-27 | reverse complement strand
CAGCACGGTGTTTTCACCGCCATTGAGGCTGGAGTCAGCAGCGGTGAGCGTCACACGCAGGGTACTGGCTGTTGCAGTAGCCGTCACTGTGATGGCCACCGAGGCACTGGCGGTCTTGCCGGTGGCATCGGTGACGGTGGCAATGATGCTGTCGGTACCTGAGCTGGCTCCTGCGGTGTAGCGCACGCCAACTTTACCTGTGCTATCGCTGATTCCGCTGGTGGCGGAGAGTGTTGCGCCGGAGAGGTTAGTGCCGAAGGCGAAAGTGACGTTTTGGCCGAAGACGATGGCACCACTGCTGTCGGTGACGGTTGCGGTGAGGGCGGTGTCTTCACCACCATTGAGGCTGGTGCTGGCTGCAGCCAGTGCTACACGCAGGGTGCTGGCCGACGAGCTCGCAGACACCGCGATACTGACCGAGGCGCTGGCGGTTTTGCCGTTGCTGTCGGTCACGCTGGCGATGATGCTGTCGGAACCGGCGCTGGCACCTGCGGTGTAACGCACACCGACCTTGCCGGTGCTGTCGCTGGTTCCGTCGGTGGCGGAGAGGGTTGCGCCGGAGAGGTTGGTACCGAAGGCGAAAGTGACGCTCTGGCCTGAGACAATGGAGCCACTGCTGTCGGTGACTGTTGCGGTGAGGGCGGTGTTTTCACCACCCTTGAGGCTGGTGCTGGCTGCAGCCAGTGCTACACGCAGGGTGCTACCCGACGAGCTCGCAGACACTGTGATATTCACCGAGGCGCTAGCGGTTTTGCCATTGCTGTCGGTCACGCTGGCGATGATGCTGTCGGTGCCAGAATTTGCACCTGCGACGTAACGCACGCCAACTTTGCCGGTGCTGTCGCTGGTTGCGCTGGTGGCGGAGAGGGTTGCGCCGGATAGGTTGGTGCCGAAGGCGAAAGTGACGTTTTGGCCGGAGACGATGGCACCACTGCTGTCGGTGACTGTCGCGGTGAGGGCGGTGTTTTCACCACTATTGAGGCTGGTGCTGGCTGCAGCCAGTGCTACGCGCAGGGTGCTGCCCGACGAGCTCGCAGACACTGTAATACTGACCGAGGCACTGGCAGTCTTGCCATTGCCGTCTGTAACAGTGGCGATGATGCTGTCGGAGCCAGCGCTGGCACCTGCGGTGTAGCGTACGCTGGCCTTGCCATCGCTGTCGCTGACGCTGGTGGTGCTGGACAGGGTCGCGCCGGATAGGTTGCTGCCGAAGTCAAGAGCAACGCTTTGCCCAGCAACAGCTTTGCCGCTGCTGTCAGTGACAGTAGCAGTGAGGGTGGTGCTGTCGCCACCATTCAGACTGGCCGCCGCAGCGGCAAGGGTAATGGAGAGGGTGCTTTGTGTGGGGGTGGTGCTCACTAGGTCGCTGGGGCCGCTACCGCCACCACCACACGCGGTAAGTAGGGCGACGGGGGCGATGATCGTGAGGAACTGAAGTGCCAGTCGGCGAAGTTTGTTAAGCATGGTGCAATCTCTTAAATGTGGCATGAAGCTTATTGAACGTTTTGAACTTCGGTCATCATGCCGTTTTCAACGATACGTGGGGTGACGAAGATCAGTAGCTCGAATTTTTGGCTGTTTTTGAGTGTTTTGCTAAACAAGGCTCGGCCAATCCAAGGGATGTCACCCAGGAAGGGGATTTTGTCGAGCTGGTTGACATTGGAAATTTCATAAATGCCGCCAAGCACCACGGTTTCACCGTTGTTCACCTGAACTTTGGTTTTGACTTCGCGCTTGTCAAGCGGGGGAACGCCGTTGACGGAACGTGTCCAGTCGGGTTCATCTTTCTGTACCTTAATGTCCATAATCACGTTGTTATTGGGCGTGATCTGGGGCGTGACGATGGTTTGTAACACGGCCTCTTTAAAGGACGTGGTGGTCGCACCGCTGGAGCTGGCTTCTTGGTAAGGGATTTCTTTACCTTGTTTGATATAGGCGGGTTGACCGTTCGCCGTAAGCACACGCGGACTGGAGATGATTTCGCCCTGTCCTTCGGCCTGCATGGCGGAAATTTCCATGTCTACCAAGACGTTGGATCCGAGGATGCTCAGGCCGAGTGTGCCCATCGGATCAGTCACAGGCAGGTTAATGTTATAGCGATTTGCTACCGTGCTGGAGAAGCCGGGCGATGGGCCTGTGACTATATTGCCGGCGACGTTGCCACCCACGATATTGGACAACATCTGATTGGTGGCGGTGTTGTTGCCAGAATAGACCGTCGTTCCGTTGGAACCTGTATTGACACCCGTCACACCCCACTTGACCCCTAGTTCACGCGCGAAGTTGTCGGTGGCAATCACAATGCGGGTTTCAATCAGTACTTGCTTGATCGGTGAGTCGAGTTTTTTGACTAGATCACGGATACGCTGAAGGTTGTCGGCAATATCATTGACCAAGAGCGTGTTGGTACGCTCGTCGACAGTGATGGTGCCGCGTGGGCTCAGAAAACCATGGCTGGCTGCAACTGTTGCCGCTCCAAGAGCGCCTACATTGCTGCTTGTTTTTGCCGGACGTAACAGCTTTTCGATGTCTTGGGCACGTGCATAGTTGATTTGGATAAAGTCGGACACCAACGGCGCCAAGGTTTCATTCTGACGAATCAGATCAAGGCGGGCTTTTTCCTGAGCGGCAATTTCAGCTACAGGGGCGATGAACATGACATTGCCGTTTTGACGCATGGCCAAGCCGCGCGTAGTCAGGATGAGGTCGAGCGCTTGATCCCAAGGCACGTTATCCAAGCGCAAGCTCATGTTGCCTTGTACGCTGTCACTGACCACGATGTTTTGGTTGGTGAAGTCGGCCAGAAGTTGTAGCAGTGGGCGAACTTCAATGTCCTGGAATTTGAGGGTCAGGCGTTCGCCGGTAAAAGTCTTCGGTGCCAAGGGGTTATTTTGATTGGCATTTGGTGCTGGTACAGGGCGAATTTCAATGGTGAGTTGATTGCCGACTTGGTAGGCCATGTTTTCAAAGGCGACATTGTTTTCAACAGTCAAGCGCGAGCCTTGGCCTTTGTTTTCTACAGTGACGGTTTGCGCCGGGGTGGCGAAGTCGGAAACGTCGTATTGTCCTTCCTTCAGTTGGGTGGAAGGCATGTCGATGATGAGGCGCTTACCTTCGGTTTTCATGTTCATCGGCGTATTGGAGGATGGCATGTTGACGAGGATGCGGCCTTCGCCCTTGGCTCCCATTTTGAAGTCGACTTGCGGTGAGGTGGCTGCGGTTTGCTCAGCGGCCGAGGCACTTGCGGCGGGCGCTACGCCTTGTTCGATTACGTTAGCCTGCGAGGGGAGGTCATTGCCGGCGCCGATATTCTTGATGGCTAGAATGACATCATTACCCGCAAGGCTAATGTCGTAGGGTGTGCTGTGCCCAAGGCTAATGATGGCGCGCGCGCGGCCTTGGGATTCCGCAAAGCGCACATCATGCACATTGCCGATGTCAATGGTGCGCAGCTTGTTGGCAGCATCAAAGCGGGTGTCCGGGAAGTCCAAAGCGATGCGTGCCGGTTCTTCAATGACGAAGTTAGAGGGCGTGGCCTGCATGGGTTCAGCCATGATGAAACGAATCTGGGTGGAGCCATCGGTAAGCAGATCGACGTTGATGTCTTTGATTGCGTTGGCAGCCCAGGCCGAGGACATGCTGAGTCCTAGGGCAAGCGTTATAGCTTGGGTCAGGCGATTTTTGGGAGTGTTTGGCTGCATCATGGCTTTATTTACCCTGGGTTCCTGAGTCTTTCATGGTGATGGTGGCGGGTTTTTCCATCCAACCGCCATTGCCGTCGGGGAGGATTTCAATCAAATCGATTTTGGTTTCTTGGATGCCGGTAATTTTGCCGAAATTTTGCCCAAGATAATTGCCGACGACGACAGTATGAATGGTGCCGTTGGGCGCGCTAACTAAGGCTTCTGGGCGGTTGTTGCGCTCAATGATGCCCATCATGCCGATGCCATCCAAGGGGAAGGCTTCAAGGGGTTCCTTGCTGCGATTGCTGTCTGGGCGGATGCCGTTATCGACTTTTTCTTCTTCGGCATATTCGGGCGCGGAAAATGGGTCACGCGAGTCAAAGGCGCTGTAGATGAAGGGGGTATAGGGCTTGAGCTGGGGAATCGGCGGGATGGCCTTTGCCGCAGGCTTTTGCATGGTTTCATTAACAAAAGCCTGCAAGTCGCTTGTGCCATCTGTGCATCCATGGAGCAAAGGTAGACTAAGCGCGATAAGCGCAAAAGTCAGGTTTTTAGATGTGCATATCATCCTTGCAGCTCCTTACCTTTTAGCGCCGGCCGCAGGATTAGCGGCTGCTTTTTGTTTAAGTTCTTCATCGTCAAGGTAACGGTAGGTCTTGGCGGTGATTTTGAGGTCAAGCTCTTTGTTTTTGGCGAAGTCGGCTGCGGGCGTGATAGTGGCAAAATTGTGCAGGGTGATGATACGCGGCAAGGCGGAGGCATCACTTACAAATTTGGCGAGTTGATGATAGGTGCCCTGAAAGCGTAGAACGTAGGGCGCTTCGGCGTAGTAGTCAAAGTGCACTTCAGGGAGAGCTTGAATCTGTACGTTTTTCAGGCCATCGGCCAGCGAAGTTTGGGCAACGTCTACAATCAGATTCTCAATCTCTTTTTTGTTTGGTAGTTGACGTAGAATGGACTGGAGTGTTTGTTCCATTTCTACCAGCTGGGCTTTGTAAGCCTCAAGATTGGCGGCGAGCTGCTGTTTTTCAACAATTTGGTCTTTAAAGGTGGGTTCCTTGGCGCGTTCGGCTTCGAGCTGAACCTGCAGGCTCTGGATGTCAAGGTAGTAGGCGGCACCAAGTACGGCAACTACGATGAGAGCCAGTAAAGTGATGCGCACATTGAGCGGCGCGCTACCAAGATTGTTGGGATCGTCGATGGATTGCAGATCTTTAATGAGGTTCATGGCTTGCTGCTCTCCGAGCTGCTTTCAGCATCAGTCATCGTGGCGGTGGGAGTAATGATGGCATTGATGGAGAAGGCAAATTTGCCATCAAACCCAGCTTGTGTCTTTTTTGGAGTCGCGCTCTTGCCCGCTGCAGTTGAATCTTTGGCGAGGATACCTTCGCCGATGATTTCTGCGTTGTCGAGTAAGTCGCTCTTGTTCAGGCCACGCAGATATTCGGCAACGCGCGCAGTGGTGTCGCTGAATCCATTGATTTTCACTGTGGATGCCCCTTCGCCCATGGAGACATTGGTGAGGACGATGCCTTCCGGGGTGGTGCGTGCGAGCTCTTCGAAAAGCTTGACGATCAGGCTACGGGTAGACTGGAGCTTTTCAATAGCCCCCATGCGAGCAACCAAATCATCACGTTTCTTCTTAAGGGTCTTGATCTCTTCAATTTTTTTATCGAGATCGGTAATGACCTTTCCAAGGTAGGTATTGCGTTCAATCTGGTGATCGATTTGCCCTTGTACGGTGACATGGGCGAGCAAGACAATACTTGCAGCGCCAATCAGCGCGAGTCCGGCGTGGGTAACAAAATCTTTTTGGCGTTTTTTGCGTAGAGCTTCACGCCAAGGTAAAAGGTTAATACGCGGCATTAGTCGAAGCTCCTTAGTGCGAGTCCACAGGCGATGAGCATGGAGGTCGCATCCTCATTCAGCATCCGGCTTCCGGCGGCACCAGAAACTTGTGCGGAGCGTGTCATGCCGACGAAGGGGTTGGCAATTTGCGTCTCGACCCCTGTATTCATGGCGATGCGCTCACTTAAGTCGGGCAAGCTCGCGACGCCGCCACCTAATAGGATGCGGGTGAGAGGAATGCTTGGGTGTGCGGCATAGAAAAACTGAAGGAAACGTCCAACCTGTTGGGCGACGAGTTCGACAAAAGGTAGTAAGACTTCTGTTTCGTAGCTTTCGGGTAAGCCGCCTTGATGCTTGGCACGACCTGCTTCGGCATAGCTCAACTGGTAACGACGCATGATTTCTTCGGTGTGTTGGCGACCACCAAATGGATGGTCGCGGGTGTAGATCATGTTGCCTTGATGAAAAACATTCACTGCGGTGTTGTTGGCACCAATATCAAGCAAAACCACGCCGCTATCCGCCTGCATTTTGTCCAGTTTCGGTTCAAAAATCTGGCGGTAAACGTTTTCAAGCGCGAAGGGTTCAACATCGACGATTTCAACATGCAAACCACCCATGTCCACAACACTCTGTCGAGCTTCAACTTTTTCGGTGCGTGCGGCGGCAATAAGAATGTCGATATTTTCCGCGTTGCCTGCGGTGGATCCCAGGATGTCATAGTCCAAGCTGACATCATCCATGGCATGGGGGACGTATTGTTCGGCCTCAATCCGAATCTGCATGTCTAGTTCGGCTTCACTGAGGTCGGCAGGCAGGGTGATTACGCGAGAGATGCTGACACTACCGGGGATGGCGATGCAGGCTTGCTTGGCGCGTGTGCCGGATTCTTTCACCGCCTTGCGGATGGCAGATGCGATGGACTCAGGATCGACGATGTCTTTATCCTGAATCGCGCGCTCAGACAGCGGCTCAATAGCGATGGCTTCAATGCGGTAACCGTTGGCGGTCTGACTGAGTTCAAGCAGCTTGACGGACGATGAGCTGATGTCCAGTCCCAGCAGCGGTGTTTTTTTGGTTCGTCGAAACACGAGTCGTTTTCCTCTCTCGGAGCCTTTTGCGGTATCGTGGCGTGCAGTCTCGCTTTTAGCAAGCTGCGGATAAGTTCAACATCACGCAGTTCAGCGGCTAGGCTGTGTTGATGTACCACCCACAGACTTAACTTTCACCGGCTAATATGTCATTTCTAACATTCATTTTTAAGTTTGTCTTGTATCTTGTTGTTTTTGTGGTACTGATTGCTTTGTCGGCATGGGGGGTGGCCCGTTATGTTTATAGCGAAGAGTTGCCAGATGTCAATTCACTGCGCGATACACAGTATCAAGTGCCCATGCGTGTTTATGACCGTGCGGGTGGTTTGATGGCAGAGTTTGGCGAAAAGCGGCGCATTCCCGTGACGATTGACCAAGTGCCCCCGCTAGTGAAAAACGCCTTTCTTGCCGCAGAAGATGATCGTTTCTATCAGCATCCGGGCGTGGATTGGCAAGGCTTGTTTCGTGCGGCGTGGGAGTTGCTGCGCACCGGTCACAAGGGGCAGGGCGGCAGTACGATCACCATGCAGGTAGCACGAAATTTCTTTTTGAATAGCGAAAAAACCTATAGCCGAAAATTTAATGAAATTCTGCTGGCGATCAAAATTGAACATGAGCTGACTAAGGGGCAGATCCTTGAGTTGTATTTGAATAAAATTTACTTGGGGAATCGTGCGTACGGTATCGCGGCTGCGGCTTCAATTTATTACAACAAGACCATGGATCAGCTGACACCTGCCGAGGCGGCGATGTTGGCAGGTCTGCCAAAGGCACCTTCCAAATATAATCCGATCATTAATCCGACGCGGGCGAAAATTCGTCGTGATTATGTGCTCGGACGCATGTTTGATCTTGGTCAATTGCCGCAGGCGCAGCTTGAGTTGGCTTTGGCTGAGCCGGTGGGTAGTACGCTGTATTTGAGTGCAACCGTGGAGTTGCACGCGCCGTTTGTGGCGGAGATGGCGCGGGCGCGCATGCTGCAGGAGTACGGTGAGGCAGCTTACGAAAAGGGTTTGCGCGTTTACACCAGCATTGATCCGCGTTTGCAGGTTGCTGCGACCCAGGCCTTGCAGGATGCCTTGCTCGATTACGAGCGTCGCTACCGTTGGCGAGGTGCCGAGTCGCATGCTGATTTGGCGGCGGGAGACGTTGCTGCTGCGGCAACTCTGGCGCAGGCGCAGCGCGTGGTTGAGGGTCTTGCAGCGGTGGTGGTGTTAGAGGCCAGCGCACAGAAGGTCAAGGTGGTGGACGCCGTGGGTGCGACGCATGAGCTGGATGCGCCATCTTTGAAGTGGGTTAAGGCAAGTTTGGGTAAGGATAACGACAGGGTGGTGATGGCTCTGGTTGCGGGGGATGTCGTGCGCGTGCGCAGTCAGCGTGACAGTACGCTCAAGGAGGGCGTGGTCACCTTGGCTCAAATCCCCGAAATTTCTGGTGCTTTCGTGGCGTTTGATCCGCAGGGCGGCGGGATGCTGGCCTTGAGTGGTGGGTTTGATTTTGCTTTGAGTAAATTCAATCGGGCCTTTCAGGCGCAACGTCAGCCGGGGTCATCGTTTAAGCCATTTTTATATTCGGCAGCGTTGGAGAATGGCTTTACCTTGGCGAGTGTGATTAGTGATGCGCCACTGGTTTTCTCTGGTCAGGGCAGCAATAACGCGGATTGGAAACCGGAAAATTACGGCGGCAGTTCGTATGGGCCCACGCGGCTGCACGAGGCTTTGGTGCGTTCACAAAATTTGGTGTCGGTGCGCATTATTGATGCCATTACGCCCCAGGTGGCACTGAATCATGCCAAATTGTTTGGCTTGCCGACACAACAGTGGAATCCAACGCTCTCGCTGGCATTGGGGAGTTACGCGCTCACGCCGTATGAGCTTGCTTCGGGGTATATGGTGTTCGCTAATGGTGGTTATCGCGTTGCGCCCTATTTTATTCAGCGCGTAGAGGATGTGAATGGTGTCGTGTTGTTTGAGCAACCTAAACCCAAGTTATGCGATACCTGCGCGCCGGGTGAGCCTGGTGCCGCGCCGCGAGTTGTGGCGGAAGAGAACATTTGGTTGACAAATATGATGTTGCGCGACGTGGCGCATCGCGGCACGGGTGCGGCCGCGGGACGCGCGTTGAAGCGGCCAGACATTGCGGGTAAAACAGGCACTACGAATGATCAGCGTGATGCTTGGTTCTGTGGTTTTGGTCCGGGTGTGGTGGCCACGGCTTGGGTGGGGTATGACGATTACCACTCCATGGGGCGCAAGGAAACAGGTGGTTCGGCGGCTTTGCCGATGTGGATTGATTTTATGCGCGTGGCTCTGGCCGATGTGCCGCTACAGGAAAATAAGCCGCCGAAGGGTGTCGTTACGGCGAGCATTGACCCGGCCAGTGGAATGCTGGTTGAAAATGGTGCGCCTGGGTCAATCAGGGAGTTTTTTGACGGGCGGCATGCGCTGCACACCACGGCGGTGGTGTCTGAAATGTTGCCGCCTGCGGAGCTTTCCGAGAGCCTTGGCGATGCGCAGGTGACTGAGGAGCTGTTTTAAGGAGAGACGATGATGTTGAGTGTAACGATTACCGGAAGTGGCGGCCGTATGGGGCGTGCGTTGATTGAAGCCTTGGTAACGTCGAATAAGATGTGTCTGCATGCGGCGGTGGGGCGCGGCGGCAGCAATTTGCTGGGCATGGATGCGGGGGCATTGGCAGGGGTTGGAACGCAGGATGTGCCTGTTCATGATGATCTGGCTTTGGTGTTGCCGGGTTCGGATGTGGTGATTGATTTCACCCGCCCGGAAGCCACACTGCATTATTTGCCACTGTGTGTGGCGGCGGGCGTGCCGATGGTGATTGGTACGACGGGGTTCAGTGCCGAGCAACGCGCCATGATTGAGACTGCGGCGACGCATATCCCTATCGTGCTGGCGGCCAATTTTAGCGTTGGGGTGAATTTGTGCCTCAAGCTGTTGGATACGGCGGCGCGAGTGCTAAACGATGGTTATGACATCGAAATTATCGAAGCGCATCATCGTCATAAGGTGGATGCGCCTTCAGGCACCGCGCTGGCGCTGGGTCATGCAGTGGCGAGTGCTCTGGGGCGCGATCTCAATGATTGTGCGGTGTATGGGCGAGAAGGCATCACTGGTGAGCGTGATCCTAAGTCGATAGGTTTTGCCACGGTACGCGGTGGCGATATCGTGGGTGACCATACGGTGCTATTTGCGGGGCTGGGTGAGCGCGTTGAAATCACTCACAAGGCTTCCAGTCGAGCGACGTTTGCGCGCGGGGCAGTCCATGCGGCACGCTGGGTGAAGGGGCGTGCGCCCGGCTTGTACGATATGCAGGATGTGCTTGGATTGCGTTGAAGTGTTTGTCTGCAATATGGTCATCAATCGTTCACATGGACGCTTGCAGGCGCGTCTGCTATAGTTCGCCGACTTAATTATCAACTTAACGGGATGGTGCGCGAAGCCGCGAATCGTCCCGTTTTTGTGTGTGCCAGCCATGTTTGAAAAAATTCCTGCTTTACTCGCGCTTGAAGATGGCAGTCTGTTCCACGGTTATTCGGTGGGTGCGGATGGCTTGTCCGTTGGCGAGGTCGTGTTCAATACGGCCATGACGGGCTATCAAGAAATCCTCACTGACCCATCCTACAGCCGCCAAATGGTCACGCTGACCTATCCGCATATTGGCAATACGGGTGTGAACGCCGAGGATGAAGAAGACCCGCGCGTTCATGCGGCAGGCCTGATTGTGCGTGATGTGCCGCGTTTGCACAGCAACTGGCGCTCGGAAGAAAGTTTGCC
>NCGK01000041.1 GCA_002281735.1 Gammaproteobacteria bacterium 28-57-27 | reverse complement strand
GGAATCCACCACGGCGCGAGTGGCGGCAGGCACACCGCCAACAACCAGGCGGACACAATCACGCTGCCATCGCTCAAAAACGGCCTAAGCGGACGCCCGCGCAGCGCCAGCATGGCGGCTTCGCTCAACAAACCCACCGCCACCGCCAACACGATATTCAGCAGCACGCCCCAGCCGAAAAAATAGATCGCGACCAGACTGCCCGGAATCAAGGCCAGCAACACCTGACGCATCAGGCGACTGAGGTCGTTGATGGGCGCGGTATGCGGGGAGCTGGTGGTAGGAAATCGCATGACTTTAGTCTCGTTGAGGCGGTTCTAACCTGGCGGCTGCTTCGCCAACCCGGCGCACAATATCCGCACACACCTGACGGTCGCTGAGCATCCAACGATGCAGTAAGGCGCGCGCATCCATTTCGCTGTCCGCCCTCGGCCAGCGGCAATGGCTCGCGGGAATAATGACCAGATCCAGCGACGTCCAGTAATTGTGAATTTGCATACCGTCCAGGGTCGCCTCGCTCGCCTGTAGCTGTGTCAACAGCGCACTTCCCGGATGCAAATCCCGCGCGCCCTGGCCAAAATACAGATAGGCGGCCAGTGAGCCTGCATGTGGGCAGGAAATGGAGAAAAACACCGGCACACGCTCGCACCCGCCCAAAACCTGAAGATATTGGCGCGACACGATGCCACCCATGCTGAAACCGACCAGCAGGAAAGGCGCATTTTGCGGCAGATGCTCAGCAATATAGCGCTCGACCGAACACGCGAGGTGGTGAATGCCGTGCCGCCCATCCGCGGGCTGCATGGATGGCGCATGACAAACATGCCCTTCGGCCTCAAGCGCGCGCACCAGCTTGTCGAAAATGCGTCCGCTATCGAAGATGCCGTGCAGCAAAACAATGTTCATGACACACCCTGCCCGCTCAAATGGATCGAAACTGAGCAAGCAGCCTGTCGAACTTTAGGAGAATCGGCTGCAAATCCGTCTGGACGGTGCGTATTTCGCCGCTTTTTTGGGCAATAGAACCCACTATTGCCCTGCAAAAGCGTCAAAATCTGCCCTCGCCCAGCCAGATTTTCGCTACGATTCCTAAAGTCCGACAGGCTGCCAGGTTGGATAATCAATCGCATCAAACCGTCTCCTTGGGCTGAGTGGCCAAAAAACGCCGATAGCGCACGATTTGCCAGAGGTACGACAACAAGGTGCCCAGCAGTGTCCATTGCAGATACGAGGCAAAAATCATCAGCCATATGGCGGCCTCTAGGCGTTGCCTTGACTCCAGCAGCCCCATGATCGGCGTGTAAATGATGTTTTCCAGCAAGCCTGCCAACGGTATACCGGAAAAAATCAGCGGCATGACCCAAGCGCCGCGAATCAACGTCAAGACCA
>NCGK01000040.1 GCA_002281735.1 Gammaproteobacteria bacterium 28-57-27 | reverse complement strand
CACCGGCCTGAGTGTTATCTACCGAAGTGCACCCGATCCCAGCACATTAGCACCGGGCCACATCGATCTTTCTGAGGGAGAAACGGCAGCAATCGTGATTGAATCGCCCCGGGATATGAGGAGGCTTCAACTCTTGAGAGAATGAAGCCATGAAAACCAAGACAACCAACAAATATTCCCCTGAAGTTCGGGAGCGGGCGATTCGCCTGGTACAAACGCATCGGGGTGACTATTCCTCGCTGTGGGCGACCATTGAATCGATCGCGCCAAAGATTGGCTGTTCGTCAGCGACGCTGAACGAATGGGTCAAGCGGGCCGAAGTGGACACGGGACGCCGAGATGGCGTCAGCACTCAGGAGCGAGAGCGAATCAAGGCACTGGAACGGGAGGTCAAGGAATTACGTCAGGCCAACGAGATTCTGCGTTTGGCTAGTGCGTTTTTCGCACAGGCGGAGCTCGACCGCCTCAAAAAGAAATGATGGTCTTTATCGACCAATACCGGCACCGTTACGGGGTCGAGCCAATCTGCAGGGTTTTGCGGATTGCCCCATCCGGTTATTGGCGTTATGCCGCACGGATGATCAACCCTGCCTTGCGTTGCGCCCGGGCCAAACGGGATGAAATGCTGATGTCAGAGATCCAGCGGGTATGGCACGCCAACATGCAGGTCTATGGTGCCAAAAAGGTCTGGTGCCAGTTGAATCGAGAAGGTGTGATGGTCGCCCGTTACACGATCGAGCGACTCATGAAACATCTTGGACTGGAAGGTGTTCGGCGTGGCAAGGTCGTGCGCACCACGGTGCCTGATCATGCTGCGCCGTGCCCACTGGATCGGGTCAACCGACAATTCAAGGCAGATCGCCCGAATCAACTCTGGGTGTCCGATTTCACCTATGTCTCGACCTGGCAGGGTTGGCTGTATGTGGCGTTCGTCATTGACGTATTTGCTCGCCGGATCGTCGGGTGGCGAGTCAGCCCTTCGATGCGCACCGATTTTGTCCTCGATGCCTTGGAGCAGGCGCTGTATGCCCGGCAACCGGAACGGGATGGCCTGATTCATCACAGCGACCGTGGATCGCAATATGTCTCCATTCGGTACACGGAGCGACTTGCCGAAGCGGGGATTGAACCCTCGGTGGGCAGCCGAGGCGACAGTTACGACAACGCCTTGGCCGAAACCATTAATGGCCTGTACAAGACGGAACTGATTCACCGCCGGGCACCCTGGAAAACCAGGGAATCGCTGGAACTGGCCACCCTGGAATGGGTGCACTGGTTCAACCACCAAAGACTACTTGAACCAATCGGTTATATCCCTCCGGCAGAAGCTGAGGCAAACTATTACCGGCACCTCGCCAGTCAAACCGCGATGGCGGCCTGACTTAAACCAAATGGCCTCCTTGAAACCCGGGGCGATTCAT
>NCGK01000039.1 GCA_002281735.1 Gammaproteobacteria bacterium 28-57-27 | reverse complement strand
CTGCGCCCGGGCAGTCCGCAGGGGATTCCCTACCTTGGCGCGCATCCCGAGATTCAGGGCTTGTTTTTGCACGCGGGACATTTCCGCAATGGGCTGGTGATGGGGCCTGCGTCTACCGAGTTATTCGTGCAGGGTATTGAAAAGGAAACGGGCGTGCTTGATGCCGCGCTCTACGCTTGGGATGCGTTGCGTTAAAAATCCGCGTGTGCTTCTGGGACGTAGGGTGGATGCGCTGCGCTTATCCACTCTACAGGGCTTCATCCGGACTACGACAATGTAGCCTGTTGGATGCCGAGCAATAAAAATACCGCATTCAAGTGCGGCATTTTTGAGGCTAGGGAAACACTGATTTATTCAGTGTTTCCCGCTTGGGGCAGGATGTCCCAATATGAACAAAGACGTAAGTCTTTGATTCATGAGAGCCATCGCGGACATGTACCGCGATGAGCGAGCTGATTTATTCCATGGATGGAATAAATCAGCATCTACCTAGATAACGCGTTTCAGCCTAGCGCTTTGGCCTTGAGTGTATTGAACTCATCGACGCTGATCGTGCCCGCATCCAGCAAGGCCTTGGCATCGGCAATTTGTTCTGCCGGGGATTTTACATGCACCATGCTGCGCAAATAGGACTCGGCTTCGGCGCGATTGTGCTGCATGGCGGCCATTTGGCGCTCGCTCATGCCCGAGCCGCGCACGACCAGGTAGGCCAAGACGCTAAGGAACGGGGCAATAATCAGAGCGACAATCCATAAGGCCTTCGCGACACCGCCAAGTTTGTGGTCGCGGAATAGGTCGATAACCACTTGGAACATGATGATGAGGTAGATCACCATGAAAAAGCTCGTCAACAGTAGCCACATTAAATCCCAGAAATTGCTCATCGGGGGCGTTCCTCATTCGGTTAAAAGGCCCCTGCACCTTAATGGGCAGGGGCTGGTGGCGCAATGGACGTGACTTAATCCTTTACACAATCAATGTGATAGATGGTCTCACCATTGATTTTTTCTGCGACGAGACCATGCACATCGGTTTCAAAACCGGGTAGTTGTTTGTTGAATTCGCGCACGAATTTGAGGTAATCGACCACGGTTTTGTTGAAGCGCTCGCCCGGAATGAGCAGGGGAATACCCGGTGGATAGGGCGTGACCAGGCTGGCGGTAATGCGGCCTTCCAACTCATCCACCGGCACGCGCTCGATCTGGCGGTGTGCCATCTTCGCCCAGGCGTCCGCCGGGCGCATGGCAGGAACCATGTCGGAGAGATACATTTCGGTGGTCAGACGCGCGACGTCATACTGCCTGTACATGCCATGCAGCTTGTCGCAGAGATCCTTCAGTCCCATGCGCTCATACACTGGATGCTTGGCGATGAATCCCGGCAAAATGCGCCAAAGTGGCTGGTTGCGGTCGTAATCGTCCTTGAATTGTTGCAGTGCG
>NCGK01000038.1 GCA_002281735.1 Gammaproteobacteria bacterium 28-57-27 | reverse complement strand
AGCGCCTGCTGGTCTGGCCTGGCTTTGATCGGGGTGTACTCTCGGCGGTTATTCGCACCGGTTACTCGCGCGACGGCTGACCGACCAGTCCCATGTACTACCTGGCGCTGGTTCTTCAAGCACGTCTGCAAGGAGCGTCTGCCCTTCCTCAACATCGTCGGCGGCACCGAGGTGGGCGGCTGCAACTTCACCGGCACCCTGCACCATCCCTTGCGGCCGGGCTCGTTCGGCGCGCGCGGGCTTGGCGCCGGGGTCGACATCGTCGATGACAACGGTCAGCCGGTCGGCGCGGGCCAGGTCGGCGAGCTGGTGCTGCGCAACCCCAACATCGGCTTCACCAAGAGCCTGTGGCAGGACGACGAGCGCTACCTCGACAGCTACTGGCGCACCATTCCCGGCGTCTGGGTGCATGGCGACTTCGCGATGCGCGACGAGGACGGCCTGTTCTATATCCTGGGGCGCAGCGACGACACGATCAAGGTCTCTGGCAAGCGCACCGGCCCGTCGGAGATCGAAACCCTGCTCACCGGCACCGGCAAGGTGTCGGAGGCGGCCGTGATCGGCGTGCCCGACGAGATCAAGGGCTCGGCCATCGTCTGCGTTTGCGTGCCCATGCCCGGCGTGGCGGCGGACGCGGCGCTGCAGGCCGAACTGTCGCAAGCGGTCGTTCATGGCATGGGCACGTCCTACCGCCCCAGGCAGGTGCTGCTGGTCAGCGACCTGCCTAAGACGCGCAACATGAAAATCATGCGCCGCGTGGTGCGGGCGGTGTACAAGGGCGACAGTCCGGGCGACCTGTCCTCGCTGGTGAACCCGGAAACCGTGGCCGAGCTGCAGGGCAAGCTGGCGAAGTGAGGCAGTTCATCGCGCGGGCACTGGAGCCCGCGACTGACTACTTCAACTGTCGGCCGTCGTCGGATCAATGACGGCCGCAACCGGCGTGATTTTGTTGGCCGGGAAGCCCGACTGTTGCGCATGGGCGCGAATCAGCTCCTCGCTAGGCGCGCTGTAGATGCAGAAAATCTTGTCTCCCGTCACATAGCTGTGCTCCCACTGGATTTCGGGACCAAGTGCCTGCAGCACGCTATTGGAGTTCTGCGCGGCGCCGCGCAACTCCTCTGCGGACATTTTCCCGGCGCCGGGAATCTCGCGTTCAATCACAAACCTTGGCATGAAACATTCTCCTTTGAGTTAAATTAATTCAGGCGCGAACTGCGCCTCAGAACGGAAGCACCATCGGCGTCTTGCCGCGCCACTCGGCGTAATCCTGACCCAGGACGCGCAGCAGGCCGCGCTCCTCGAAGTGGATGCCGATGAAGACGTAGATCGACATGACGGTCGAGAACAAGAGATGCGACAGCGTCATCACCGGCGTGGCCCAGAAGGCGATCAGCAGGCCCAGCATCATCGGGTGGATTGGATAGGAAATCCAACCGCATGAGCACAAGTATAGCACACGTTTGGGGCGTCTCAGGCATGCACACAGGGGACTGCTGGGTTGATTTCTCAAAGCCAGT
>NCGK01000037.1 GCA_002281735.1 Gammaproteobacteria bacterium 28-57-27 | reverse complement strand
GGGTGGGCAGCCAGGCACGCCAGCTCGTGATGGATCGCGTCTTACGGCGGAGTCTCGGCAGCAGTACCGAGAGCTGGAACGCATAGGTTTCCAATGCGTCTGGAATCTGATCATCAAGGCTGTCCAGTAGCCAAGGCACCCAGCCGGCGAAACTCATGCAACGCAGCCGGTCCGGCTCGATGCCGCTCCGCTGGGAGAGCATCGCCAGCAGCGCCAGTGGTGGCGCGGTGTCCAGGTCATCAACCTGGCCGTGACCAAGATCGTGCTCCAGCAGCTCGGACACCTCCATGTGATAGCAAAGGGCCACGCGGTTGAGCCACGAAGACAAGGCTTCGCCTTCCCTGGGAGCCGGATGCAGTGGCCAGTGTGGCGCTGGCTTCACATCAGTTCCCGCTCGAATTGCCGCCGCCGCTCGCTGGGACCGGTGTAATCGGCCATGCTGAGCGTGCGATGGTTGATCGCTTCCTCACCGCTCTCCACGGCAGCGACGGCCGCCGCCATCAACAGGTGCGCCAGCTCGCCGATGGTGCCCTCGCTGCGCGTGAGCAGGTAGCGGGCCATATCCAGCGTGGCAATCGACGAGGGTCGCCGCAGCGGGAGCGAAGCCGCGAAGCTGGCCAGCAGTGAGCAGCAATCGTCGTTGGCCTCCCACACCGGCAGCATCATCGGCTCGAAGCGGTTTTCCAACTGGTCGTCCGAGCGGATCGCCAAGTAGGCATCGCGTGTGCCGACCCCGACCAGCGGGATGCGCAGCTCGTTGCCGAGGAAACGCAGCAGGTTGAGGAATTCCCGGCGGTTGACGCTGTTGCCGGCCAGGACGTTGTGCAATTCGTCGATCACCAGCATGCGCACGCCGACCTTGCGTAGCAGTGCCAGCGCCAATTGCTCCATTTCCGGCAGCCGTGGGCGCGGGCGCAATGGCGCGCCCATCGCGGCAAGTAGCGCGACGTAGAAGCGGATTACCGACGGTTCGGATGGCATCTGCACGACCAGTACCGGAATGTGCTCCTGGTCGGCGTCGGAGCTGGCCGGGTGGGTGCGGCGGAATTTCTCGACGATCATCGACTTGCCGTTGTTGGTTGGACCGACCAACAGCAGGTTGGGCATGCGTTGTTTGTTCGGCCACGCATACAGGGCTTCCAGCCGATTCAGCGCCTCGACTGCTCGCGGATAGCCGATCCAGCGGTCAGCGCGAAGGCGATGGATGCGTTCGTCCGCCGGAAGACGGGCCAAGCCCTGGGCCACCGGCATCAGGTGGGACAAGTCGATGATGGGATATTCTTCCACGGCTACCACTCCTCAATCTGGTCGAACGGTTTGGCAGGTGGCTGGTTGTCTGCCTGCGGGTCAGCCATGTCCGCGTCCGGTGGTGGCGTGGTTTTGAAAAGAACTGCCGTTGCCTTGAGATGCTGGCGTCGATCCGCGTCGCGCCGCGCCTTGCGCGTAGCTTTCTGCGCGGTGGACACGATTTCGCGCATCTGGCCGATCATGCGAAACAGCGCCGACTCATCCACCTGTTCGCGCCCTTGCTGCCGCAATTTCGCCAGCGCCTGTCGTTGTTCCCAGAGGGTGACAGCCGGGTGCGACAAGGTGCGGTATGGAATTTCCAGATAGTGCTGCCCCTCCGGCTCCAGCACCCAAATGCGGCTGATGTCGCGCGGGTCGCGCCGGATCAGGAACGCAGGCAAGCGGTCGCGCCGAGCTATCCACGGCTTGAGCGCATCGGCGTAGTAATGGATGTGGTCGATGACGAAGCCGGTGCGGGTCAGCGTGCGGCGGATGATGGGCAGAAAATCGACCAGAAAAGCCGTGGTGCGAGTGATGACGGTTGGC
>NCGK01000036.1 GCA_002281735.1 Gammaproteobacteria bacterium 28-57-27 | reverse complement strand
GGGAGAGAGGCAAAGCGAGAACCCTTTATCTCGGGTCAAGGAAAAGTACTGTTCAGCTGGTTATCTACGAGAAGGGCTATGAGGCGGGCGGCGATTTGAATTGGGTACGCATGGAGGTGCGTGTATTCCCCAAGGGTCGTCAAAAGGGGGAGCTTGTGGCCATGTGGACGCCAAAGGATGCTTTCGGGGCTTCTAGGTGGCTCTGTGAGGCTCTGGAGGGCCTTGGATGGAGTTCATTGACGCCAAAGTCCATTGGCACTGTCTGGAAGCCATCGGACGATCAGCGGGCGCGACGAACCATGCTCAAGCAGTACGGGGCAGTAATTCGCCGATGGGCGGACGAAATAGGCGGCTATGAGTCTCTCGGCGATGCGATGACAGATGAGATTAACTGCATGGAGCTCGAGTCTCAGTTGATTAAGGGCGACTCTGAAGCCATCGAACCTTATCTTCATCTAATCCGCGATATCACAGAAAAAGACGCATTACATTGATCAGTGTGAGTTTGAGCCGCGCACAAGGGTAGCGGAGCGCCCCCGCTGGGCGCGGCTCAAACTCGCTCGATTCGGCTCTCTGTTCTGCCCTCTGTCGTTCGCCAAGGCTGCTGCTCTACGCGCTCCACCCTTCTCAAAACTGCTCACGTTGCAAACCGCTTCGGCGTCATGGTCTGGAGCGGGCGAACGGTTGAGGCGACTCGATGCTTTTTCTACAGCGTGCGGCCTCTTCTCTCGAACTGCTGTCTCTACAGCGTTCTCCGGTTCGTCGCCTCTCGCCTGCGTAGGGCCACCCTCAGGGCGTTGTTTTCCGATTGTCTTAGCACACTATCCCTTGAGGTGTGCTAAGTTGTAGGTGTGCACCTACCGGAGAGAATCGCATGCCTACAGTCAAGCCACGCATAACCGTCACACTCAATCAACATGTCTATGACGTTTTCGACCGACTTGCCCAGCTCCAGGGAACAAGCAAGGGCGCATTGATCGCCGATATCCTCGATACGGTTTACCCGCCCTTGATGCGTACGGTTGCTCTTTTGGAAGCCGCTATGGATGCGCCTGAACAAGTTCGACAGGGATTGAAGCGAAATTTAGAGTCTGTCGAACGGGATATGGTTAAGTCATCGGGGGGCTGTTTGGCTCAAATGGACTGGATGATTGAGGGAGTCCGGGAAGCGTCGAATTCCCAAGTTGACCCCCCCCTAGTAACACGGGGGTCAGGTTCACTTTCTAAGGGTGTTTCTCCCCTCTCTAAATACCACCAGAAGCCAACAAGGGCGCGGGTTCCCAAGGAATTTCTTGTCCATTGGGACGCTGGACTAGTTGCAGCTCAGAAAAACAAGAGAAAACAGGCACCAAAAGCGCTCGATGAGGTGTCAACGGACTGGTGGCATTCCGGGTATGAATACGGCAAAAAAGGGGGCTAAGTCATGGAACGGTTCGACTGGTATCAGGCGACTTTTCACGGCGTAGATGAGGAGGATTTCATTCGATACATTGAACGAAAGTCGGATCTTGCTGACATGCGTCCATGCCGGGCTAAAAACGGTTATGAGACAGGCGTCGAGTTCTCAAGGATCGAGAAAACAGTCTGCCAGGTATGGTGGGGAGGTAACCCGGGCGTACACGTCATATCGACCGGAGAAAATGCGCCTGAGGTTTCCACCTGGTTGCGATCATTCGGAGTTCATCGGGTAACACGCCTCGATTCCTGTATCGACTTTGTGACTCCGGGATTGTTCGACGCAATTACCGATCCGTTGAGGGCATACGCTAAAGAACACGATATAGCGATCAACATGCAGGGCGACTGGGAGAGAGGCAAAGCGAGAACCCTTTATCTCGGGTCAAGGAAAAGTACTGTTCAGCTGGTTATCTACGAGAAGGGCTATGAGGCGGGCGGCGATTTGA
>NCGK01000001.1 GCA_002281735.1 Gammaproteobacteria bacterium 28-57-27 | reverse complement strand
GCGCTTGCGCCCGAGCAGCTCGAAGTGCGCCTGCGTGAGCTGCCGGAGCGCACTGAGGAGACCGTGCTTCTGATTCGAGCCGATGCGCGTACCGAGCATCAAGCTGTAGTGCAGGCGCTGAACGCGGCCAAGGCGGCGGGTTTGCTGCATATCGGCTTGGCGACAGACCCAAGTTCGCAAAATGAGTGAAAAAGCTTCCTCCCCAGCGGTAAGTGGCTTGGACACCTACCGCCGTCTTTTGGCTTATGTGCGCCCGCACCGCATGGTGTTTGCACTGGCGATTATCGGCATGATCGGCGCATCACTGACCGATGTGGCCTTTGCTGCGCTGATTAAGCCCTTGCTGGATGGCAGTTTTGTCGCGCGTGACATGAGCGTGGGTGCATGGATTCCCTGGGCGATTATCGGCATTTTCCTGGTGCGCGGGGTCAGCGAATTCGCCGCCAAATACGGCATGACCTGGGTGGCGCGGCAGGTGATTTCGACCCTTCGCCAGCAAGTGTTCGAGAAATTCATGCGCCTGCCCAGCCGCTTTTTTGATCACGCCCAATCCGGTGATTTACTGGCACGCTTGACCTACACCGTCGAACAAGTCGCCGCAGCGGCGACCGAAGCCCTGACCGTGCTGGTGCGCGATGGACTGTCGGTCATCGGCTTGCTGGCGTGGATGTTCTGGATCAGTCCGCAGCTTGCGTTGTTTATTCTGGTGCTGGCGCCGATTGTGGGGCTATTGGTCAGCCTGATTAGCCGCCACTTCCGCCGTTACAGCCGCCGCATTCAGACCTCGGTCGGCGAGCTGGCGCAGGTATCCGATGAAGTGGTCGGTGGGCACAAACTGGTCAAGCTCTATGGCGGCGAGGCCTATGAGCAGGCGCGTTTTGCCGAGGTCAACGAGCGCAACCGTGTGGCGGTGATGAAAATGGAAGCGGTCAGCGCCACCTCCACACCGTTTGTGCAATTGTTGGTCGCGCTGTCCGTGGCGGCGCTGGTGGCGTTTGCCACCAGTGGCGAACGTCTGGAAGTGCTTACCGTGGGTACATTTATTTCCTTTTTGACTGCACTGGCGATGATTCTTGAGCCGATCAAGCGTCTGACCAATCTGAACGCCATGCTGCAAAAAGGCATTGCGGCCAGTGAACAGCTTTTCCAGACGCTGGATGAAACCGAAGAGCGCAATACCGCCAGCGACACGCTCGCCGCACCTCAACAACCTGGGCGGCGCGTGCAATTTGCAAACATCTCATTTAGCTACCGTGAGGCTGCGGTGGACAGTACGCCTGTCGGGGTGTTGCACGGGATTGAGCTGGATGTAGTCGCCGGATCCACCGTGGCCATTGTCGGTCAATCCGGCAGCGGCAAAAGCACGCTATTGAATCTCCTGACCCGCTTTTACGAGCCGAATCAAGGGCGCATTCTGCTGGACGGCGTGGATATTCAAAGCCTTGAGCTAAATCACTTGCGTGCCCAATTCGCTTGGGTCGGGCAAGAAGTCACCCTGTTTGATGACAGCGTGGCCAATAACATTGCCTACGGCAGCATGCAGGGTGCGCCGCGTGAGGCGATTGTGCGTGCCGCAGAGCTTGCGCAGGCCAGTGAGTTTATCCAGGCCTTGCCGCAGGGGTTTGACACGCGGGTGGGCGAACGCGGCGTGCTACTCTCCGGCGGCCAGCGCCAGCGTATCGCCATTGCCCGCGCCCTGTTGAAAAATGCGCCGATTCTGCTGCTGGATGAAGCAACCTCCGCGCTAGATACCGCTTCGGAGCGCATGATTCAAAGCGCGCTGGACAATCTGCTGCATCGTTGCACGACGTTTATCGTTGCTCACCGCCTGTCCACCATTCAAAAAGCCGATGTGATTGTGGTCATGCACGCCGGGAAAATCGTCGAGCAGGGCAGGCATGAGGATTTGCTGGCACAGGATGGTGCCTATGCACGGCTGTATCGTTTGCAATTTAATGCGGCGTAATGATTCGCCAATGAGGCTCATGACGGATGTCTGAATTCCCATCGCTTAGCCCAAAAGAGCGTCGCAGAGCCTATAGGCACGCCATATTCAACGAACATGGCTGGGTGCGGCTGCTGCTGACCATCAATTTTCACCCGGTGGGACGACAAGCCTTCCGTTCGGGTCAATTGCCGCCCTGGATACTGATCGCGCGCATTCGCCGTCATGGGTTGCGCACGGTGATTAATCTGCGTGCCCCCGATACGCCTGCCGTGGCGCTGGAACGCGAAATCTGCGCCGAAGAAGGTGTACGGCACATTGATCTGCGAATGTACTCGCGGGACACGCACCTCCCGGAGGTTCTGTTCGAAGCCAAACGGCTGTTGCAGGAAATCGAATACCCGGCGCTTTTTCACTGCATGTCGGGTGCAGACCGAGCCGGCTTCATGGCGACACTCTACCTGCACTGGATCGAAAACGTTCCGATCGAAGAAACTCATCAGCTCAAATTGTGGCCCTACTGGCACTACCGCTATGCCCGCACCGGGATTCTCGACCACTTTTTCGACAGTTACGTTGCCGCCAAACGCAAGAGCGGCATCAGTCTGGATGATTGGATCCGCGAGGAATACGATTACGAGGCCATGCGCACCCATTTCCACAGCATCCCCTGGATCAACCTGCTGGTTGACAAGATACTGCGCCGTGAATGACGTGACGGTTTGAGCCGCCAAGATGGGTCACGCCTATATTTGGTGAACCGAAAACGGGATGCAAGGCCATCGGCATGCTCTAAACTGCGCACATGAAAACCCCGAAATTTTGGCAACATCCTAATGACTGGCGCAGTCTTGCGCTCGCGCCGCTGGCTTGGTTGTGGTGTTGGCTGGCGCGGCGGCGTGTGCTGGCGTATCGCGCGGGGCGCAAGACGGCACAACGCCTGCCTGTTCCGGTGATTGCCATTGGCAATGTGACGGTAGGTGGTACCGGCAAAACGCCGCTCACCCTTTGGCTGGCGCGGCGTTTACTCGAACAGGGCTACAGACCTGCCATTCTCAGTCGTGGACATGGGGCGAAAATCAAGGGTGAGCCGCGCCGGGTCATGCTGGGTAGTCTGGCTGGCGAGGTGGGCGATGAGCCGCTGATGCTCAAGCGCGCCTTGCCCGAAGTCGAGGTGTTGGTTCATCCCGAGCGTTTTCGTGCCGGGCAGGCGGCTTTGACCTTGGGTGCGGATGTGCTGTTGCTGGATGACGGTTTGCAGCATCTGCAACTGGCGCGTGATCTGGAGATTGCCGTGGTGGATGCCGCGCGTGGCCAAGGCAATGGCATAGGCAACGGGCGTTGTCTGCCCGCCGGGCCGTTGCGTGAACCTGCTCAACGGCTAAAGGAAGTAGATGCAATCATCATGCACGGCGGCGAAAGCTATGCAGCGCAGCGCCAATGGGGGATGTGTTTGCAACCCGGTGCGGCGCTGAATCTTGTCGATGGTTCACACCGTGCGTTAAGCGATTTTGTGGGGCAAAAGTGCGATGCGCTGGCAGGAATCGGCCACCCAGAGCGTTTTTTCAGTATGTTGCGCGGCTTGGGTTTGGCGATTGAGACGCATGATTTTGCTGACGATCACCATGTGTTTACGGCGGATGAATTGCAGCAATTTCATACCCGCCCCTTGCTTATGACCGCCAAGGATGCCGTAAAATGCCAGCCACTGGCTCAAGCACATCAATGGCGCAATCACTGGTTTATCCCAGTGGAAGCTGAATTAGATCAAGAGTTTGAAGACTTTATTTTTTCCCGTTTGGAGGTTTTGCGTGATGGACAAACGACTGCTTGAAATTCTGGCCTGCCCACTCACCAAAGGCCCGCTGGTGTATGACCAGGGCGCGCAAGAGCTGATTTCGATTGCCGCGCGTCTGGCTTATCCGATTCGGGATGGCATTCCGGTCATGCTGCCCGAAGAGGCGCGTACTCTAGGCGAGGAGGAAGCCGAAGCCCTGCGTGCCAAGCATCCGGCGGCGGCTTGAATGACGAACCAAGCAAGCTACAAACTGGTTATCCCGGCGCGTTACGCTTCGACGCGCTTGCCCGGCAAGCCTCTGCTGGAAATTGAGGGCAAGCCCTTGGTGCAGCATGTGCTTGAGGCGGCCAGACATGCACAGGCTGAGGAAATTGTGCTGGCGACGGATGATGCGCGTATTGCCGAAGTCGGCGAACGGCTAGACGTTCGTGTAGTCATGACCTCGCCCGAACACTCCACCGGCACCGACCGTTTGGCCGAGGTGGTGCAGATCATGGGCTGGGCGGACGATGCCATCGTGGTGAATTTACAGGGTGACGAACCGCTGATTCCGCCAGCTTTGCTTGATCGCTTGGCGGCCAATCTGCTGCACTACCCTCAGGCGGGTATCGCTACCCTCTGCACGCCAATACACCACGCACGTGACATGTTCGACCCGCATGTGGTCAAGGTGGTGCGTGATCGCTCCGGGCTTGCCTTGTATTTCAGCCGTGCGCCAATTCCCTGGGAGCGTGATCGTTTCGGGGTGGAGGAGGGTGCGGCGCACGAGCACGGTTTTCGTCATTTGGGGTTATATGCTTATCGCGCTGGCTTTTTGCGTGACTTCGCCACTTGGCCGGAAGCACCGATTGAGGGGCTGGAAAAGCTCGAACAATTGCGCGCCCTATGGCACGGGGTACGCATTCATGTCGATGTGGTAGACGAGCCGCCGGGGCATGGGGTGGATACGCAGGACGATCTGCTGCGCGTGGCGGCCTTATTGCGTGAACAGTATCCGTAAAAAGCGCGCCTGTTCTTCCTCATTAAGTAGCGCGCGCGCCACCGGGTGCAGCTGCTGGCCAATCTCACTGCGCAGCGTGACCTGAAAATGGCGTGGCGCACGGCGGCGAGCTTGTCCGTACAGGCTTTCCTGCATACTGTCCGCACCGATTTCGCCCAGCACCAGACTGGGGCCGCTGCGCAAGATCTCGACCACGCGCAGCCGCCGCTGCTCAATCAGCGCCTCGCGTCCAATCAAGACAGCGAGCGCCTGTAACAATTCATCGTCAGCATCGGGCATCATCATAATGTTGCCTGTCAATAAAGGAGGCTTGGAGAGTATGCAGTGGGAACTTCTTCAGCGCGAGGTGTTGTTTCAGGGGTTTTTCCGCCTGGAGCGCTATCACCTGCGCCACCAATTGTTTGCCGGGGGATGGAGCGAAACCATGACCCGCGAGATGTTCGAGCGCGGCCATGCGGTGGCGGTGCTGCCGTATGACCCCAGACGCGATGTGGTGGTGATGCTGGAGCAATTTCGCCCCGGTTGTCTGGATGCTCCCCACGGGCCATGGTTGCGCGAATTTCCGGCGGGCATGATCGAGGAGGGGGAAGCGCTTGAAGATGTGGTGCAGCGCGAGATGCAGGAGGAGGCGGGGATTGTTCCCCTGCGACTTGAATACATCACGCGCTGCTGGGTCAGCCCCGGCGGCACTACGGAAAGCCTGTTCATGTACTACGCCGAAGTGGACAGCCACAATGTCGGTGGTCTGTTCGGCCTGGAGCATGAGCAGGAAGACATCCGCGTCAGCGTGGTGCCGCGAGAAGAGGCTATGTCGATGTTGCAGCAAGGTCTGATCTGTTCTGCCACACCGATCATCCTGTTGCAGTGGCTGGCTTTGAATCATGCCCGCTTGCGCGCATCCGTTTGAAAAATAAGGCATTCACCCTGCAGCATTGATCTGTCACGTTGGGTTCATCAAAATATACGGTATTTCGCATATATTAGCCCCATGGAAATCGAAAGCCATCAGTTCTTCCACGCCTTGAGCGATTCGACCCGTTTGCGTTGTCTGGCTTTGCTGCATAAGCAGGGCGAGATCTGTGTCTGCGAGTTGACGCGCACCCTAGCGCAAGCGCAACCCAAAATTTCGCGTCACTTGAGCCTGCTGCGCGATCTTGGTCTGGTGCAGGCGCGCCGCGCAGGGGTTTGGATGCACTACCGCATCACGCCCGAGCTGCCTGACTGGATGCAGGCGGTATTGGATGTCGCACTGCCCGCCTTTAGTTTAACGACTCAGGGGCAAGCAGATCGGTGCGCGTTGATGGGCAAAGCGGGGAGCTGTGCGCCGGAGTTTTCCATAGTGTCGAACCTTGAATCAGAACAAACGAAAGGGGAATGTGCGATGGAGCAACCGGTATACAACGTTCTTTTCCTGTGCACGGGCAATTCCGCGCGCAGCATTATGGCTGAAGCCCTGCTGAATCACTGGGGCAAAGATCGCTTTCACGCCCACAGTGCAGGCAGCCACCCGCGTGGTGGAGTCCATCCACTGACGCTGGAGTTGTTGCAACGCCTGGATTTTCCGACCGAAGGACTGCGCAGCAAATCCTGGGACGAGTTTGCCCAGTCAGGTGCGCCAAGCATGGACTTCGTGTTTACCGTGTGCGACCAGGCCAAGAATGAAACCTGTCCGGTATGGCCGGGGCAACCGATGACCGCGCATTGGGGCGTACCCGATCCGGTGGCCACCGAGGGCGATGAGATGATGCAAATGCTGGCTTTCCGTGAAGCATTCCGTGTACTGGAAAACCGCATCAAACTGTTCTCCAGTCTGCCGTTAGGTCAGCTGGACAAGCTGCGCATCAAGACCGAGATTGACAAGATCGGTACGGCGATGCCTGCTGCCGAATAGAATCAAGGGGGATCCTGAAAAACTCAGAGCTTCCTGTTTGGGACGCAGATGTCCCAACGCTAAACAACGGCGTAGGCCTTTGATTCGTAGAGCCCGTTGCGCCGTTCAGCGAGATTGTAAAAAAGCTCTAAGCGCGGATATGGCAGGGGGCGTGATAATCACTCAAGCCCGACGGGATGTCATGCGACGATAAGCAGATCCTGTAGGGTAAGCTCGGTTTGGCAAGCTGGTATGATGCCGACCATGGCTAAAATTTTAAGTGTAGTTTCATCCGTACCAGCCCCACGTGTGCGCAGTTTTGCAGCACTCATGGAGCTGTATGAGGCGAATTTTATTTTGCTGCGCCGGCTGATGCCGTCGATGTCAGGCCTTGCTGGAGTTGAGTGCTCGCAAGGTCGTGGCGGGCTGCCGCTTTATATTGAAATCGTGCAGCAAGATAAATTCACGACGGTGTTGCGCATGTATTACCGTCTTCCCGCTGAAAATGGCGGAGTCAATGAGGCGCCGGATATTCATGTGCGCATCTACCATGACGCGAGTGTTGCCGAGGCTGTTGCAGGTCGATTACGTGGGCGAGATTGCGTCGCCATGGGACGAACGGGTGAGCGCTGCCTGGATGTGCGCTGGCGTTTGAATCGTTTTTTGTACAAGTGGCTGCGTTATTTGTTACATCGTCAGCATCTGTTTCCTAAACGCTGAACTTCTAATCTGAATTCTTGACTAATTTGCTCGGGAAGATTAAATTCCCGACAAAGGAGCTAAGGTAAAGCTCAGCTTATTAATCAAAGTTATCGGGAGGCTCAGCCATGAGAGTATCTACCAAATCACGCCACGCGATCACTGCCATGATGCACCTTGCTGCACACGGCGGGCGCGGGCCGATGACCTTGTCGGATATTGCACAGGTTCAAGGGATGTCTTTATCCTACTTGGAGCAGCTTTTTTCGCGTTTGCGTAAGCATGGCCTGGTAAGTGGTGTGCGCGGCCCGGGAGGAGGGTATTGCCTTGCAAATCATCCATCTGAGATCAATATGGCGCAGATTATGGATGCCGTAGATGATCGTTCCCCAGCCGAGCGTGAGCGCTTTTTTGCATCGTACCGTCGTGGCGCACGCGGTGAGGCGCATGATATGTGGCACGATTTTAGCCAAAAATTATACGGTTTTTTGGCGGATATGAGTCTGGAAGATTTCCTGCGCTCGCAAGCCCCAACATTGAGTGCGCCTGCCAGTGTCCACCGCGCCGTGCCGATGGCCATGGCTTCACAGGCGGCTTGATCTAGAATGCCGCTTTTCGCTTATCAAGGCCGAGACATTGAAATGACGCTTAAACTTCCGATTTATCTTGATTACAGCGCAACAACGCCTGTTGATGAGCGCGTGGCCAAGAAAATGTGCGATTGCCTCACCGCAGAAGGTAATTTTGGTAACCCTGCATCACGCTCGCATGTTTTCGGTTGGAAGGCAGAGGAAGCGGTGGAAGATGCGCGCGACCAGGTGGCGGCGCTGGTGGGCGCAGACCCCAAAGAGATTGTCTGGACGTCGGGTGCAACTGAGTCCAATAACTTGGCCATCAAGGGGGCTGCGCAGTTTTACAAGAAAAAAGGCCGCCATATCGTCACCATGACCACCGAGCACAAGGCGGTGATTGATACCTGCCGTGCTTTGGAGCGCGAGGGATACGAGGTGACTTACCTTGACCCCGAGCCTGATGGGCTGCTGGATATTGAAAAATTCAGCGCCGCCTTGCGTGAAGACACGGTTTTGGCCTCGGTCATGTTTGTGAATAACGAAATCGGCGTGGTGCAAGATATTGCACAACTGGGTTCGATATGCCGCGAAAAAGGCATCATTTTTCATGTTGATGCGGCGCAAGCGACGGGTAAGGTCAAAATCGATCTACAAGATCTTCCTGTCGATTTGATGAGCTTTTCTGCACACAAAACCTACGGGCCGAAAGGCATCGGAGCCTTGTATGTGTGCCGCAAGCCGCGCGTTCGCGTTGAAGCGCAAATGCATGGAGGAGGGCACGAGCGTGGAATGCGTTCGGGCACCTTGGCCACGCATCAAATTGTCGGTATGGGCGAGGCCTTCCGCATCGCCGGGCTGGAAATGGCGAGTGAAAATGAGCGCATTCGTATGTTGCGCGACCGTCTGTGGGCGGGTTTGCAGGATATGGAAGAAGTTTATTTGAACGGTGATTTTGAGCGACGTGTTCCGCACAACCTCAATGTCAGCTTCAACTACGTCGAAGGTGAGTCGCTGATTATGGCCTTGAAAGACATTGCGGTGTCATCCGGTTCGGCCTGTACCTCGGCCAGCTTGGAACCGAGTTATGTTTTGCGCGCGCTGGGGCGAAATGATGAGCTGGCGCACAGTTCAATTCGCTTTACATTTGGCCGCTACACCACGGTTGAAGAGATTGATTATGTTATCGCTCTGGTGAAACGAGCCGTAGGAAAACTGCGTGAGCTTTCACCACTGTGGGAAATGTACAAAGATGGCATTGACCTAAGTAGCGTGGAGTGGGCGCATCACTAACTGATTTTTAGACATTCATTCAAGAGGATACGGACATGGCATATACAGATAAAGTCATTGACCATTACGAAAATCCACGCAACGTTGGCAGCATGGACAAGGAAGATCCTAGCGTGGGCACTGGCATGGTTGGCGCGCCTGCGTGCGGTGATGTGATGCGTCTTCAGATCAAGGTTAACGAACAAGGCATTATTGAAGATGCCAAGTTCAAGACTTACGGTTGCGGTTCGGCGATTGCATCCAGTTCGCTAGTGACCGAGTGGGTTAAAGGCAAGACGCTGGATGAAGTGAAGCAAATCAGGAACAAGGATATTGCCGAAGAGCTTGAACTGCCTCCGGTGAAGATTCACTGCTCAGTGCTGGCTGAAGATGCCATTGCGGCAGCCATTGCCGATTACCAGAGCAAGCATGTGACAGCTTAACGGCCTAGTCGCACGCACCCCAACGGAATGCCTCATCTTGTGATGGGGCTTTTTTTTGCGAATGCCTGCCTGCAACACCGCGCAGGCGCTTAATGCATAACTGCGCATAATGTATATTATGTTAAATTAAAGCTGTAAATAATGAAGCAGGTCGTTGTCCGATGCCTACTTCATTACAAGATGACGAATTACAACGTTTGACCATTACTGGTTGTTAGCGTGCAACTTGATTTCCGATCAGCGCACCTGCTGCCCCACCAACGACCGCTCCGGTCACCGGGTTACCGGATTGATTGCCGATAATCGCCCCGACCCCTGCGCCGATGGCACCGCCAGCGACCGTTGAACGTTGGCGTTGATCCATCTCTGCACAACCGCCAAGAAATACAACTCCTGCTGCAACAACAACGATCAGTATCATGTTCTTCATGTGGAGTACTCCCTTATTTCACTCTTCTGAGCCGTTATGGCGGTTGATAAAAAAGCCCGTTGCAGCACCTGCGGCTCCGCCGATGAGAGCTCCCGTCACAGGGTTACCAAACTGGTTACCGATCACAGCACCACCTGCCGCGCCGATCGCTCCGCCGGTTAGCGTGGACTGTTCACGTGCGCTCATATTTGAACATCCGCTCAACAGCGCAAGGCCGAGACCCAGTACAACGACCGATTGAGTCAACTTACGCATACTCCCCTCCCGATATTTTGTTTTGATAATTGCCGGAGCCATTTTACGCTTTTCACCCAAAGCTGATCTACGGTTTGCTGGTTGCAGGAGTAGCTGGCGCTTCGTTCAAAGTCGCATCGAGCTGGCTAACTTCGGTTTCCTTGAACTGCTGTATTGATACAACCTTGCCCGTATCCGTTTTGATGACGGTGACGTTATCGACCGCACGCGGCAGCATGGCGGTTTGTTCCGACTCTGCACCAATCGCGATTCGGTAAGCGTAATCGCGCATTTTGGGCAGGGCAACCATGTTGGTGATAAAGCCGGGCATAGCGCTGATGTCGGCAATGTAGACCATTTTGCGCTGCGTCATAAAATCCGCTGGGCGCTGCTTGAGCAAGCCGTTAATCATATCCCCCGCCGATTTGTCCGCTGTAAATACGATCAGGCGTGTATCTGCGGGCACGGGGTAGGGTTTATCGTGTTGGTCATTGAGCTTGAAAGCCGGGATCGGATCACCTGCTTTGAGCAGTTTCACCTCATCGGCACAAACCAAGCCAGGAACAAATAACAAGGCAGCAACAAACAGGGCACGCATCCATTATCTCCAAACCAGGCTAATAGACTCCATTTATATCCACATCCACGCCGATAATAAACCCTTGTAAATCGGGGCTATTGAGATTGCATAGCAGAAAACACCTTGCGCGCTGCATTCACCGTTACATCAATGTCGGCACAGCCATGTGCTCCGGATACAAAACCAGCCTCATACGCGCTTGGCGCAAGATAAACGCCCTGCTCCAACATGCCGTGGAAAAAGGTCTTGAAGCGCGCCATGTCACAGCGCCCTGCTCCTGCAAAATCTTTCACCACGTCATCATCGGTAAAAAAGAGACCGAACATACCGCCCACGTTATTCGTGGTCAGGCCGATACCAGCATCCTTGGCGGCATCACGCAAACCGTCACACAGATTCTGCGTGCGAGCGCTCAAGGTTTCGTAAAAACCCGATTCCATCACCAGCGCCATGGTCGCAAGTCCCGCTGCCATGGCCACTGGATTGCCCGAAAGCGTCCCGGCCTGATACACCGGCCCCAGCGGCGCAATGTATTCCATAATTTCGCGCCGACCGCCGAACGCGCCCACCGGCATTCCGCCGCCTACCACCTTGCCCAGCGTGGTTAAATCCGGCAGCACGCCGTAATGCTCTTGCGCACCACCGAGTGCCACACGAAAACCAGTCATCACCTCATCGAAAATCAGCACCGCGCCATACTTGGTACACAGCGCACGCAAACCCTCCAAAAAGCCAGGTTGCGGCAAAATGCAATTCATATTGCCCGCCACCGGCTCCACAATCACACACGCAATCTCGCTCCCCTTCTCGGCAAAGACCTGCTCCACCTGCGCCAAATTGTTGTAATCCAGGGTCAAGGTCAGTTCGGCCAGCGCCGCTGGCACACCCGGCGAACTCGGTACACCCAGCGTCAACATCCCCGAACCAGCTTTCACCAACAGCGAGTCGCTATGCCCGTGATAGCAGCCTTCAAACTTCACAATCGTCTCACGCCCGGTATAACCCCGCGCCAGACGAATCGCGCTCATCGTCGCCTCGGTACCTGAACTGGTCATGCGCACCATTTCCAGCGACGGCACAATTTCGCACAACAAATCCGCCATTTGCGTTTCCACCGCTGTGGGCGCACCAAACGACAAGCCCCGCTCAGCCGCCGCCTTTACCGCTTCAATCACCGCAGGATGCGCGTGTCCAGCAATCATCGGCCCCCAGGAACCGACAAAATCCACATAACGCTTGTTATCCACATCAAACACATACGCGCCTTGCGCCCGCTCGAAAAACACCGGGTCACCACCGACACCACGGAAAGCACGTACCGGTGAATTAACACCGCCGGGGATGTGTTTTTGAGCTTGAACAAAAAGGTCGTGTGAACGGGACATATGGGCAGCTCCTAAACAAGATACAGGTTATTGAGTGGCAGGCATTAGACCCGAATCATTCACACAAACCAAGGGGCAAAACGGCGACAGGCTGCTTCAATATCCGGTGCAGCAAAGACATCCGAAATCACGGCCAGCATATCCGCACCGGCTGTGACGAGAGGTGCGGCGTTTTCCGCTGTAATTCCCCCAATCGCGCATATCGGCACATGCAGTTTCTGCCTGGCCATGCCCAGCAATTCCAACGTTGCGGGCACAGCATCCGGCTTGATCTGCGAGGGAAAAAACGCACCAAACGCCACATAATCCGCACCCCGTTTTTCCGCTTCAAGAGCAAGATCAAGGCGGTTGTAGCAGGACGCGCCGATAATCGCACCCTGCCCCAAGCGTTCACGCACACGGCCTAAGTCCGCATCATCCTTACCGATATGCACGCCGTCTGCGCCGATGCTGGCGGCAAGCTCAATATCATCGTTAATAATACTCAGCGCACCATGCTCACGGCATAGGTAGACCATATCCGTGGCGAGCTTGAGACGCATGGCGGGTAAGTCGCGCTTGTCGCGGTATTGCACGATGCGCGCCCCACCGCGCAGGGCGGCGGCCACCCGGTTGCTGAACTGGTTATCAGGAATAAGCGCGCTATCGGTAATAACGTAGAGGCCGCGCAGTGGGTTACGACTCATACCTGCGCGAGGCTACGCGCCATGTGCGCCGCGCCAATCAAGGGTGCGCGGGGTTCCAACACGACTTCGACCGGGATGGTTTCGAGTAAGCCACGGAAGCGGCCTTTGTTGAGGAAACCATCCATAAACGCACCGCGTTGCAGGAAGGGCAAAATCTTGGGGGCAATGCCCCCGCCGACCAGTACACCGCCAATCGCGAGTGATTTCAGTGCAAGATTAGCGGCTTCCGCTCCATAAATATGCGCGAACATTTCCATCGCATGCACGCAGACGGGATCCGAACCTGCGATTGCATGCATGGCAATTTCAGCACTCGGATCCGCTGCAATTTCAATGGCTTGCATGGCGGCTGCGTCCATGGCACCGCGTTCAGTGTCACGCAAAAAACGCCAGATATTGAACAGGCCAGGGCCGGACAGGACGCGCTCAATGCTGACATGCCCACCGAGTTGATTGCGCATGTAGTCCAACAACGCATCTTCATCAGCGCTGGTCGGCGCAAAGCTGCAATGTCCTCCTTCAGTGGGTTGCGCGTGATAGCGCGTACCGTCCCAGAATAACAAGGCTTCGCCCAAGCCGGTTCCGGCCGCGATAACCGCCATCATGCCGCTCTTGCTACGACGGGCATTGGATAGCGACACGCGCTGTTCAGCGGGCAGGTGCAACATGCCCAAGGCAGCGGCTTCCAGGTCATTCAGCAAGCGCACGGGGCAATCGAAGCGCACTTCAAGTTCGCACTCATCCAACACCCAGGGCAAGTTGGTGGTGATGCAACGCCGATCAACAATCGGGCCGGCAACGCCGAAGGATGCACCATGCAGCGCGGGAGGATGCGCGCCCAAAAAGATGTCAACAATGTCTTCAAAGCGCGCATGTTCGCGGCTTGGAAACGAAGCCTCTTTCGCACACACCAACGCGCCTTCATGCAGGCTGTACAGTGCTAAAACGGTTTTGGTACCGCCAATATCGCCTGCCAGAAACATATGTTTTTACTCCTCAATAAGTACAAGATGCGCGGAGGAACCTTCAGCCACCAAAAACTCAAGTGCATGCGTGATAAATATGGCAACGTCATGCGGAGGGTGGCGATAAAAGGCTTCCCAGGCAAGGTCACGAACCTCGCCATAACGCGCGGCATCGCCTGGGTGAGCATCCAGCCATGCAAGGCGCACGGCGTGACCAATCAGCACGTCCATGACCAAATCATCTTCAAAGCGCAGATTGGGGTTGACCTGCAATACAGCCACCAGTGCGCCAATGCCTTCAATCACGAGTTGACGGTATTCTGTGGCCAGAATTTTGTTCAACAGGTGATCGACACGCAGGGCAAAATTCTTTTCCCAAGCCGTATTTTCAGACAGCAATTGCGCACTATCCAGTCGATTTTTGCGATTGTATTTGTCACCGATGACCAAGGCACGGCAGTGGCGCAATACATCCCAAACTTGCGGATAAAAACGCTCGGGCAAACGCCCAATCGCGCCTTTGGCCTGTCGCCACAGCAGCCAGTCTTCGATAGCACTAATTTCATTGGCACTGGCCGTGCCTGTGGCGTCCATGTCCTTATTGAATTGCACCGCGACAATCTGGCTGGGCGTGGTCGAAATATGCAGTGATTCAATCCGACCCAAGCTACGCTCTTCATCGTCGAAATGCTCCAGCAAGGCATGTAAACGCGCAAATAAACGATGGGGTGGTTTATCCAGCAGCGCATCAAAAGCTGCGTCGAGGGATAAATTCATTTCTGCGGCCAAACCCGCAATGAGTAATTGCAATAAATGCCCAATACGCAGAGTCAAAATGTCTCGAATCAGGTCATATTCATTCTTGGCAATGTGACCGAGATAAACGATAAGTTCTTGGGTAAGAATGCGTTCGCGTTCATCCTGCCCGCAGAAGCTGCGAATCATGGCCAGCGTTTCCTGGTTGCCTATCGGTGCATGAATAATGGCACGACGACTATAGGCACGCCCGACAGCAAGCTGTTTTTGGCGTACCAGAATATCCATTACCGCAACTTCAAGTTGGGTATCAGCTTTACCCAGCAAGTCAGCGGCGCGGCGTAACACACTCCATAACCGTAGCCGCCCTGCCCGGTCAAATACATCCTGGGTTAGATCGCGCAAGATCAAGGTCTGTTGCGTCACGGGGTGCTTAAATGGAGTAAGGACATCGCCGCCATGTCGTGCACACAGAGTAACGAGATACTCAATATGTACGTAGGGGTTACCGCTGGATGCAAGTGCAGCAAACAAAGCCGCTGAGGTGTCGTCCAAATTAAGCGCACTAAATTCAGCATGGCTCAAAGGTTGGGGCACATCCTGAGATTCGGGTAAAAAAGAGCGATAGATCGCCGTGCGCGGCAAGCCATCATCTTCAAGACTGAAGCTTTCGGCGGTGTAAACATGCTCGGCGGCGCAGTTCTGCATAAGCTGGCTCACGCGACCGGTGCGTACCGGATAACCCTCAAGTTCGCCGCTATTTAGCTCACGCAGTAGGTTGAGCAGGTGTTCGCTATCTGCCGCATTTAGCATCTCGCAGGTAATCCAAAGCGCCATGAGCGGCATACCCGGTTCGCGCCAATAACGATGCACAAAGCCGATTTCCGAGCGCAGGCGACGGGTTAGATAGACGTTATCCAGATTCAGATAAAAATCATCCCGGTCAAGAATCTGCGGCACAAACACCACGCGCTGACCGGCCAGTGCATACACCCGCGAGGTGGTGAGTACGCGCATCCGGCGTGCCGGTCGTCCAGTCATGCCAAGCTTGAAACTACGCCCTAACACACTGAACAATTCAATCAGCTTGCGCGAATGTGCCACGCGCACCGGGCTGACTTGTTGCAATACTTCGGCGCGAATGCCCACGCGCTCCAGGCGCTCCTGCACATGCAGGTTTTCTGCGATGACCGCGACCTGTACCGGACGATGGTAACGCTTGCCCAAGCGCAAACGCCGACCGAGCGGGTCAATGTCGGCGGGATGCAGCAATTCATCCTGGATCAGCTTGCCGAGAATAAACAGGCTTTGCGCCCACACCAGCGGCAGGTTTTCATTCGCCTGACGCATCTGACTGCCCGGTTGTGCCCGCTCGGCCTCAATTCGATCAGCAGGAACAAAATATAATTCGGGCAACAGCGCCATGCCATCCTGTTTAATCGTCAGGCGATTAAGGGCTTCACGATAAAAATTTGCGGCGACCGATTTACCAAGAAAAAGATTATTCAGCAGCAAATAAGTGAAAAATAGTGGCCATTCGGCCTCAATATGCTCAAATTGCTTGAGTTCATGCGGCTCGTAATGCAACCGGGATTGATCTTCTAAGACGGTTTGGTGACCATCCAATAAAAAACGTTTGCAGCCGAATGCCCCTTGTAGCTTGTTCACTACATCGCGCTGGGTTTGCTCCACAATCGCCATATTGCGCACGGCAAACGCCGGAAAACCGATCACGGACAGCAAGGCAGCATCGACCTCCTTTGAGTTCGACTCGCGCGGCAACAAGGTTTTTAGCGTGATTTCCGTGCGTGCAATTTCATCCAGCAAAACATGCACGGTTGACTTTTCATCACCCTCGCCACCGTACAGGTCGAAGCCGTTCATAGCTTCCAACGCGGCCAGCGCCATCCCGATGGAGCTGGAGTTCAGCTCGCGAATGCCGTGGTTGGTTTTGTGGCCACGCTCCCAAATGCCGAAATCGGGTGTCGAATAGGCGCGCCCGATGTAGTACACAAGGTTTTGCACAAAATCGACTTCGTCCTGATTGAACACAATGCGCAGGCCAGAGGCGGTCATTTGCGCCAGCATCAGCAGATAGAGTGAAGTCGCATCAATCTGCAAATGCCCCCAGGCTGCATCGCCAACCACTTCGCCACCGGTTTTGGTGTCGTATTTGGCGTGCAGCGCATCCAGTGCGTTCTGGGATTTCTTGAACGCTTCGACCTTGTGCGCTTGGCGCATCATGGCGAACAACAGGCCACGCATCAGCTTGACCACACTTTGCTCGAGCAAATAGGTGCGCGCCGGATCAAGGTCGGCACGCCGGTAGGCCAGCCCCATACCCCACACCGCGAGAATGCTGTACACATTGTCACGCACCCACGCATCGGTGTAATCGCCATGCGCACTCACAGCGGTGCTGGCGGGCAAGAGCCCGGTCACCGGATGTTGACGCGCCAAAATGATGCGTTCAACTTCCTCGTCAAGCAGGTGTAAACGGCGCAACTGCTCGTCCTTTTCCTGACGCTGCGGTGCCTTGTTGCCCCAGCCCGCCGTGATGTCGTCGCCCGCAGAAACCTCATCACTCATGCTGTCATCCTCTATTCAAAGCGTGTTTTGAGTGCCCTCGCCCCTCGTGGGCGAGGGCACTCGTAGGGTGCGCCGTGCGCACCATCACCCGCCGGATCGGTGCGCGCGGCGCACTCTACGCATTGGCATCAATGCAGCCCTTGCGCACTCGAATGCGGCAAGTCCACAAACAAGGCCGCCGCATCCACCGCATCAAACACATAACGGGCATTGCAAAACTCACAATCCACCTCAATCTCCCCCAGCTCGGCCAGCGTATTGGCGACTTCTTCATGACCCAGGCCGCGCAGCATGTCGCCCACCCGCTCGCGTGTGCATGTGCACATAAAGTGAACGTGCTCCGGCGTGTAGATGCGCCGATCTTCCTCATGAAACAAGCGACGCAACAAGGTTTCCGCCGGTAAGTCCAGTAACTCATCACGCGTCACCGTATCAGCCAGTGCAACAATGCGCGCCCAGTCTTCATCGTCTACCGCCGCATGGTGTTCCGGCATTTTCTGCACCAATAAACCGGTCGCATGATGTAGATCAGCCTCCAGCCATAAACGCGTAGGCAATTGCTCGGAGCGTTCAAAGTAGCCTTGCAAGGCATGTGCCAAGCGCTCACCTTCAAGGGGAACAATGCCTTGATAACGCTCGCCGCGCGCAGTTTCGATGGTCATCACCAGCCGCCCGCCCGCCAGTAATTTCAAACCGCGTGTGTCATCCGCAAGTGCATCTCCATGCCAACGTGCGAGGCCTCGCAATTCGCGTTTGGAGGTGACTTGCATCACCAAAAGATGGACTGCCAAAGGCTTTCCGGCTGCGTGGGTGCGCTCACTGATGGGCGTGTCGCTCACGATCTGCAAGGTCAACTTGCCGTCAATTTTCAGGGTGGCGGCTAGCAACACAGCCGCAACAGCGGCTTCCCCCAACAGCTCGGCCACGGCGGGTGGGTATTTGCTACGATCCAGCAAGGCTTGCCAGGAACGATCCAGCTGCACCAGCTCGCCACGCACCGGCGCAAGACGCTCATCGCCTTGTGTACCTAAAAAGATGAAACGATGCAGTTGATCCTTGGCGTTCACTTCAGCTCTCCAAACGTTGCTTTAAAACGGCATTCAATTGCGCAGGATTAGCCTTGCCCTTGGCGGCCTTCATCACCTGGCCAACCAGAAAACCAAACACCTTGTCCTTGCCGGAACGGAATTCAGCAACCTGTTCGGGGAACTGTGCCAGTGCAGCGTCAACAATGGCTGCAATCGCGCCTTCATCGGTAATTTGCTTCAGACCCTTTTTCTCAATGATGGCATCCGCGTCGCCCTCGCCCGCCCACATCGCTTCAAACACTTCCTTGGCCAGCTTGCCTGAGAGGGTATTGTCGGCAATGCGCGCCAGCAAACCGCCAAGCATGTTGGCCGTGACCGGGCTGTGCGCAATGTCCAGCCCGGCCTTGTTAAGCGCGGCGGAGACCTCCCCCATCACCCAGTTGGCGGCAAGTTTAGGTTCACAACCCGCCACCTTGAGCGCGTTCTCGAAGTAATCGGCCAGCTCGCGCTCTGCGGTCAGGAGGTTGGCGTCATACGCTGATAGAGCGTAGTGCTCGACAAAGCGCTGCTTTTTCTGTTGTGGTAGCTCTGGCAACCCGGCGCGCACGGACTCAATAAAAGCTTCACCCAGCACGACAGGCAAAAGGTCGGGATCAGGGAAATAGCGGTAGTCATGCGCTTCTTCCTTGCTGCGCATGGAGCGGGTTTCATCCCGGTCCGGGTCGTACAGACGGGTTTCCTGCACCACCGTACCGCCGCCTTCCAAGACATCAATCTGGCGCTCAACTTCAAAGTTGATGGCGCGCTCCAGAAAGCGGAAGGAGTTGACGTTTTTGACTTCGGCACGAGTACCAAACTCAGCCTGACCCTTGGGACGTACCGACACGTTGGCATCCACGCGGAACGAGCCTTCCTGCATATTGCCGTCGCACATGCCCAAATAGCGCACCAGGCTGTGAATGGTTTTGGCATAGGCCACGGCCTCCTTGGCCGAGCGCATGTCGGGGTCAGACACAATTTCCAGCAGTGGTGTACCTGCGCGGTTCAGGTCGATGCCGGTCATATTGTGAAAATCTTCGTGCAAGGACTTGCCCGCGTCTTCTTCCAGATGCGCACGGGTCAGGCCGACGGTTTTGTGCGTGCCGTCGTCCATTTCAACGTGAACTTCACCGCGCGCCACGATGGGCAAATCCATCTGGCTGATCTGATAACCCTTGGGTAGATCAGGATAAAAGTAGTTTTTGCGCGCAAAAATGGAGCGGCGATTCACCACCGCGTTGATCGCCAAGCCAAAAGTGACTGCCAGACGTACGGCTTCGGCATTCAATACAGGCAAGCTGCCAGGCATACCCAGATCCACGACATTGGCTTGCGTGTTCGGCTCGGCACCAAAGGCGGTGGAGGAGCCGGAAAAGATTTTGCTTTTGGTGGCAAGTTGGGCGTGAATCTCAAGCCCGATAACGGTTTCCCATTGCATGGTTTTAATCCTGTTTAGCCGCAGAGGAAGCAGAGCTGAAGTGCCCCAAACTCAATAATCCTGACTTAGCCACAGAGGACACAGAGAGCACAGAGGTCAAGCAGTTTGGATTGACCTCTGTGTGCTCTGTGATCTCTGTGACTCATTTTTATAAACGCTGGTTCATTTAAACGCTGGCGGTATCTGCCGATGCCAATCCGTCGCTTGCTGGAAACGGTGCGCGATATTCAACAAGCGGCTTTCAGCAAATGCCTTGCCAATCACTTGCAAACCAACCGGACGGCCTTGCGCAAAGCCCACAGGAATCGAAATGGCAGGCAACCCGGCCAAGTTTACGGGCACGGTGTAAATATCGGATAAATACATCGCTACCGGGTCTTTGAGTGATTCACCCAAGTTCGGCGCCACGCTCGGTGTGACCGGGCCCATAATCACGTCAACCTCAGACAATACGCGCTGGAAATCGTCGGCAATCAGACGACGCACACGCTGCGCCTTGAGGTAATACGCATCGTAATAGCCGGACGATAACGCGTAGGTTCCGATCATGATGCGGCGCTTGACTTCATCGCCAAAACCTTCGGCGCGTGAACGCTCATACAGATCAGTCAAATCCTTGGGCGCGTCGCAACGATGGCCGAAACGCACACCATCAAAGCGCGAAAGATTGGACGACGCCTCAGCGGGCGCAATCACGTAGTAGGCGGGAATCGCCAGTTCGCTGTTGGGCAGGCTGACTTCGCATACCTCAGCCCCCAGCTTGCGGAATTCGGCAATCGCCGCCTCAATCACCTGGGCAACGCCTGCATCCAAACCTGCGCCGAAATATTCGCGCGGCAGGCCGATTTTAAGCCCGGTTAAATCAACATTGAGCTGCGCGCTGTAATCCTCGCTGGCTTGTTCGCTACTGGTGGAATCACGCGGATCGAAGCCCGCCATGACATTCAGCAACAAAGCGCAATCCTCGGCCGAGCGCGCCATCGGGCCACCCTGATCCAAGGATGATGCATAGGCAATCATGCCAAAGCGTGACACCCGCCCATACGTCGGCTTGAGCCCGGTGATACCGCAATATGCGGCAGGCTGGCGAATCGAGCCGCCCGTGTCTGTGCCGGTGGCCACGGGAGTCAGCCCCGCTGCAATCGCCGCCGCAGAGCCACCCGAAGAGCCACCGGGCACGGCTTGCGTGTCCCAAGGGTTTTTGGTGGCGCCGTAAAAACTGGACTCACTGGTCGAGCCCATGGCGAACTCATCCATATTCAGCTTGCCCAGCATCACCGTGCCCGCCTGCTGCAAACGCTCAACCACGGTGGCGTCATACGGCGCAATAAAATTGTCCAACATGCGTGAGCCGCAGGAGGTTTTAATGCCCTGGGTGCAGAAAATATCTTTATGCGCCAACGGAATGCCGGTCAGCGCATTGACCTCCCCGGCCGCAATCCGGCGGTCAGCCTGTTGTGCAGAGAGCAAGGCTTGTTCTGCGGTCACACTAACAAAGCTATTCAGCGCGCCATCGAGCGTTTGGATACGCTGGATAAAGTGCTGCGCAAGCTCCTGAGCCGAAATCTGCTTTTCATCCAGCATCCCACGCAGTTCGGTGAGGCTTTTACAATGGAGTGAGCTCATTATTTAACCACCCTATTCAATAACTTTAGGCACGAGAAACAGGCCGTTTTCGACGGCGGGCGCATGGCGCTGCAACAGTTCGCGCTGATTAGGTTCTGTGACCAGGTCGGCGCGCAGGCGCTGGCTCATGTCCAGCGGGTGTGCCATAGGTTCAACGCCTTGCACGTCGATTTGATTCATGTGCGCCACCAAGTCGAGAATGCCAGAAAGATCTTGCGCGTAGCGCTCGACATCATCAGGATGGATCGACATGCGGGCGAGATGGGCGATTTTCATCACCTCGGTAGGTGTAATCGACATAATGGGCTCGTCTTGCATTGAGTCTAAAAACTGACTCCGGAATGTAGCACAGCATGAAGTCTTGCCCAAGACGCGGGGCATTGTTACAGTGGACAACTTGGTTAATTTTAACGTTGATCAACACAATACCCTTAGAGTCTTTTGTTTTTATAAATCAATACATTATGTTCAAAAATCTGTTTGGTATGTTTTCTGCGGATCTTTCCATTGACCTTGGAACCGCCAACACGCTTATTTATATGCGTGGCAAGAACATTGTGTTGGATGAGCCGTCGGTGGTGGCCATTCGCCATGATGGCGGGCAAAGCGCAATTCAGGCGTTTGGTATAGAGGCCAAGAAAATGCTGGGGCGCACGCCGAAAAACATCAGTGCAGTACGCCCACTGCGTGATGGCGTGATTGCCGATTTTCATGTGACCGAAAAAATGCTGCAGCACTTTATTCGCAAGGTTCATAGCAACGGTTTATTGCGTCCAAGCCCGCGTGTTCTGGTGTGTGTACCCGTTGGCGCGACGCAAGTAGAACGTCGCGCGATTCGTGAATCCGTACTCGGCGCGGGTGCGCGCAAGGCTTATCTGATTGAAGAGCCGATGGCGGCGGCGATTGGCGCGGGCATTAATGTGGAGGAGCCACGCGGTTCAATGGTGGTGGATATTGGCGGAGGAACCTCTGAAGTTGCAGTGATTTCTCTGGACGGTATCGTTTACTCTGCCTCCGTGCGTATCGGCGGTGACAAATTTGACGATGCAATCATCAGCTATGTGCGCCGCAACTACGGCATGTTGATCGGCGAAGCGACTGCAGAGCGCATTAAGAAGGACATTGGCTGTGCCTATCCCGGACGCGATTTGCGTGAAATCGAGGTCAAGGGGCGCAATCTTGCCGAAGGTGTGCCGCGTAGCTTCACTCTCAATAGCAATGAGATTCTTGAAGCACTACAAGAACCGCTATATGGCATTGTGCAGGCGGTGCGTACAGCGCTCGAACAAACGCCACCTGAGCTTGGTTCGGATATTGCCGAATTTGGCATCGTGCTAACTGGCGGCGGCGCCCTGCTGCATGACCTCGATCGTTTACTGATGGAAGAAACCGGCTTACCGGTTATTGTGGCGGATGATCCATTAACCTGTGTTGCACGTGGGGGTGGTCGGGTTCTGGAGTTGATCGACGAGCGCTATAGCCCGCTGTTTTCCGTCGAATAACCTGGATCCACCGCCCGCCATGCCAAACATCGCATATTAGAGCGTTAAAGTGGCCAGCCTTTTTCGCAGCGCACACAGCCGACCAGTTTGGTTGGCTATGTTGCTTCTTGCGGCCGTGGGTGTGTATTTGGCCGACTCACGGTTGCACTTGCTGGAAGGGTTACGTGGTGGTTTGATGAGTCTGCTTGAACCGATGCAGCGTGCAGCCTCTTTTCCTAGGCAGTTTTGGCAAGATACTCGCGATGCTCTACGCTCGCGCGAGGCACTTGATTCAGAAAATCAGCAACTTGAGGCCAATAACAAGCTCCTGCAGGCGCAGATGCAAACCTTCTGGTCGGTGGAGCAGGAAAACAAACGTCTGCGGCAGGCGCTGAATGCGGTAGCAGCGCTGGAAGTTGATGTGATGCTGGCTCAGGTTTTACGTAACGCCACGGATACCAACAACCCAACGATTTTAATCAACCGTGGTGCGCGTGACGGCGTGTATGTGGGGCAAGCGGCTCTATTGGGTACAGGAGTACTTGGACAGGTGCAGCACGTGGGAGCCAACACGGCTGAAATCCTACCCCTGACCAATGAGCGACATGCGATTCCGGTGCGCGTGGCACGCTCTGGGCTGCGCGGTATTGTGCAGGGGGCTGGGATATTGGATGAGGTCAGCGTGCATCATCTGCCCAAGCAGGCCGATGTGGTGGTTGGCGATGTGTTGCTCACTTCAGGCTTGGGTGGAGGCTTTCCGGAGGGCTTCCCCGTGGCCTCGATTACCCGTATTTCACCTGAGCAAAGCGGAGCTTTTGCTGATATCCGCGCGCGCCCCATGGCCGAACTGCATGATGTGCGCGATGTGGTGTTGGTGTGGATGCGTGAACCACATGTCACGCCACCCGAGTTATCTGAGCCCTCCGCGGCGAGCACGCCAGAGAGTAGGTCATTGCCGCTACTGCCACCACCCCCTGCACCGAGCGTGAAGCCCGAAAAGACTCCCGCCCAGACTCCAACACATGCGCAATAAATTGGCTTTAGGCTTGATGGTGGTGGGTAGTCTTATTCTGGCTTTGCTGCTTGAGTTGATTCCCCTACCCTCTGAACTGAGTGCATGGCGTGCTCCGTGGTTGCTGGTCATGGTGGTGTTTTGGGTTTTGTATCTCCCCAGCATGATGGGCATTGGCCTGGCGTGGAGTGCAGGTTTATTTCTGGATGCCGCAAATAGCACACCATTGGGTACGCATGCGCTTATTTTTACTCTGGCGAGTGCTTTAACCCTTGCAACACGACGTTTGCTTTTGACTTTTTCCGTGTTTCAGCAAGCGGTTTGGGTTGCCGTACTGAGTTTGATGCAGTACGGCATTCTGTCGTTGTTATTGCCTTCAGCGGGATTATTCGGCGTTGTAAACACCACAATAACGGCCGCATTACTGTGGGTTTTATTGCATCTCGTGCTTTATCGACGACTTCAATTGTAGCCTCGTGCCGAACGTCAATCTAATCCAGTAGCAACAACAGCCAAAGAATGGTGGTCATGAGGATAGTCAGCATAACCGCTGCTGAACCCATGTCTTTGGCACGCCCGGAAAGCTTGTGTTGTTCACCACCAAAGCGATCCACCGTATTTTCGATCCCCGTATTCAACAGCTCGACAATCAAAATCATGAACAAACTACCCAACAACAAGGCGCGCTCAAGGTTATTGTCCCCCTGCCACAGCGCCACGGGGGCGAGCACAATGGCTAACCACATTTCCTGGCGAAAGGCTGCTTCTTTGCGATAGCAGGTGGTCAAACCTTGCCACGAATATTTTGCCGCCAAAATGATGCGGCGAAACCCTGTATTTTCTGACGCCATCGATTTACTCGCTCACAAAATCCTTGTAGGCATCGGCATCCATCAGCATATCCAGGCCCTCTTCAACCCGCACGCGCACCAGCCAGCCTTCACCGAAGGCCTCTTCATTCACACGCTCAGGTTGATCGAGCAATTCCGCATTGATGTCTTCAATAGTCATGGGCACGGGAGCAAGCACATCCCAAGCGGATTTCACGGATTCCAGGGTGACGATGACATCGCCTTCATCAATATGCGCGCCCACTTCGGGGAATTGAATGAACACCAAATCACCGAGCAAAGACTGACCATATTCGGTCACGCCCAGTGTAACCAAGCCATCGTCATCTTGACGCAACCAAGCATGGCTATCAGTAAAGCTAAGGTTTTCAGGTAATCCGCTCATGCAAAGCCCTCCACTGGTTTAAGTTCTGGGTTGAATTTTGGGTTGAGTTAACCATCGGCATCATGCCATACAAACAAGGCTTCTATATGACAAAAGTGCACACACGCAGAGCGTGAAAGTTGCTGTGTTTCAAAATCGATTTATTGCGTCATTTCGCGTGTTAACTGTGTCAAATAACCTGATCGCGCAAGCGGTCTCCGTTTGTTATAAGTAATTTCAATGTTCTTGGGTGTTTTACTTATCGTAGAATGCCCGTCATAAATTATTTACCACTTAGGAGACATCTTAATGTCTGCATCGCAGCGCTCCGCTCACCCCGTATTCCGTTTAAGTTTGCTCGCTGTGGCCATGTTTGGAGCGGGTTCCAGCCTGGCCTTGGCTGACGATTTGGAGCCGATTCAAGTGCAAGACGGCGTGTTGATCAGTTCACCCAACGTCGATGTTATCCTGCCCAATGAGCAAGATATGCGTATTCCAGTGGATGCGGCTGAGGCTTTGCTGGAGGTTCCCGGGGTGTCCGCCAGTCGTATGAGCCAGCATGGGCTCGACCTGATTGTGCGCGGCCAAAGCGCGACACAGTTGAATGTGTTGCTCGATGGCGGTTATGTGCATGGTGGCTGTCCCAACCGCATGGATCCGCCCACCAGCTTTGCTTTTCTACCCTCCTATGACCGTGTTGTGGTGCAGAAAGGCGTACAAAGTGTGCTTTATGGCTTAGGTGGTAGCGGCGGTACGATTTTATTTGAACGTGACACCGCGGATAAGGCCGCCCAGGAAGGTATTCAAGGCAGCGCCGGCATTTCAGGCACCAGCAACGGCGCAGGCGGAGCGGCGTATGTGGACGGTTTGTTCAGTAACGGCTCGGCCTACCTGCGTGCTTATGGCGGGTATCAGGATACGGATAGCTATGAAGATGGTGATGGGCGCGTGGTGCCTTCGGCGACCACCAAAACCTCAGGCGGCGCAGCACTGGGTTATCGCTTGGATGCCAACTCTGGCTTGGAGTTGAATGTCGATTTGGTGCGCGCCGATAACACGCTGTACGCCGGAGCAAACATGGATTCCCCCAAGGATGACATGAACACTTATCGCTTCAAGTTTTGGGATCAAAAAATCGATGGTGTGGTGAGCGGTGTGAAGTTCGAAGCTTGGCGTAGCGATGTCGATCACTTGATGGACAACTACTCATTGCGCACCCCCCCGGCCAACAAAGCCATGTATCGTGCGGCGCCCTCGGAAGTGGTTACACAGGGGATGCGTTTGACCTTGACCTCAACCCCCATGAGCGCGCTTAAACTGAATTACGGTATGGATTACCAGGATGTCAGCCGCAAGGGTTGGATCAATAACCCAGCCAGTGCTACACCCAACGCAGTTTTAGGTTGGCTATGGCCAGAGGCCGAGTTTTCTAGCGTCGGCGGTTTTGTCGAGGGTGAGTACAGTTTTTCAGCCGCACAACGCCTCAAGGCAGGGCTGCGTGTGGATGGAGTTAACTCCAGCGTGAACGGTTCGCTGAGTAGCAGCATTGCCACCAACCCAATGGTGCCAGTTGCGATTCGGAATGCCGCCAAAAGCGATCAGGACAACACGGCTGTAGGCGGGTTGTTGCGTTATGAGCAGGACATTGACAAGGAATTAACCGTGTTTGCCGGGATCAGCCGTAGCGTGCGCCAGCCCGATGCCACCGAGCGTTATATGCTCCAAGCTTCGCCTACAGGCATTACCTGGATTGGTAATCCAAGTCTTGACCCAGAAATCCATCATCAATTGGATGTCGGCCTGAGTGGCACATCAAAAGCCAACAAGCTGCAATGGGATGCCGTGCTGTTTTATGACGACGTAACTGATTATGTGTTGCGCGACGTTAATCGTGGTGCGATTGCGGGCATCAGTCCATCGTCTACGATTTATCGCAATGTGGACGCGACCTTGTGGGGTGCGGAAGCGTCGGCACAGTGGATGTTCGTTCAAAACTGGCAAACCTATGGTTCACTGGCGTATGTGAATGCAGAAAACACTACCGATGACCGCAATATCGCGCAAATTCCTCCTCTGAACGGGCGTGTAGGCGTGGAGTACATGACCAGTGTCTGGGGCGCGGGAGGGCGGGTGCGCTTTGCTGCCCAACAAGACAATATCGACACATTGAGCGGCCTCGATACGATTGAAACGCCAAGTTACGGCGTATTGGATCTGTATGGCAGTTATACCGTCGCCAAAAACACCACACTCAAAGCCGGTGTAGATAACGTGTTTGACACCTTGTATGCCGAACATGTCAACCGTGCCTATTCCGGGGTGTTTGGTAATCCGCAGGATCGGATTTACGAGCCCGGTATTTCCTTCTGGGCACGGGTTGATACGACCTTCTAACCTTTCTAAATCTTCAGGAGAGCGATGATGAACTTACGCAAATTGGCCGCACTTGGCTTTGGCTTGACCCTGCTGATCGCTGCGCAGTCTGCTGCTTGGGCAGAGCCTGCTGTGCAACTTGCCAGCCCGATTATCGAACTGGTTCCTGTGGTCAAAGCACAGGCCGACACGCTTGGTTTAAGCGCGGATCAAAAAGCCAAACTGGAGGCCTGGATGGCGGAGGCTCCGATCAAGCGCAAAGCGGTTGAACAGGAGCAAATTGAACTGCGCACCAAGTTGCGAGGCACTATTTTGGCCTTGAATGCTGACGATGAGCGCAAAAGCCTGATCGAACAAATCACCGCCAACGAAGCCAAGCTGTTGACCATGCGCGCCAAATGCGTGGATTTTCTGCGCGGCCTGTTGACTGCCGAGCAATTTGGCAAGGTGGTTGCGGCTTACAAGGCCAAGTAACCGCGCGCGAGCTACGCCAGACTAACCCTAACCCGCTATCAGGCGGGTTTTTTTACGCAAAACCCTTCATGTGCGTAAGCCCCTCGTATTAAAAAATCCATCGTGTCTCCATACTTCCGGCATAAACTTCCCAAGCTGACTGTGTAGAATCCATCACGCCGAAGCCTTTCGGCGCCTCTTCGTTTCAGTCGGGTTTGCATGCATGAACACCTCTCCCATCCCGGATATTCAAGACAAGCTTAAATTGCACGCCAAGCGCAAGCGGCCTTGGTTCTGGTTTGCTGTGCTCATCATGCTGATTGGCGCGAGTGCTTGGTGGGTGCTGCGTCCACAACAGAAAGACAATGCGCCCAGATACACCACCGAAGCAGCAAGCCTCGGTAACTTGGTGGTCAAGGTGTCCGCCACGGGTAATCTTGAGCCGATCAATCAGGTGGATGTGGGCAGTGAACTTTCCGGCATTCTGGAAACGGTGCTGGTGGACGATAACGATCATGTGACCCAAGGGCAGGCGCTGGCGCGCCTGGATGCGCGGCGTTTTCAGGATCAGGTGAACAAATCCAAGGCGGCGCTCGCCGCAAGTGTGGCGCAGGTGGATGTGGCACAAGCCACCGTGACCGAAACCAGGAGCCAGTTGAAGCGTTTGAATGAACTATCCAAACGCTCGAATGGGCAGATGGTATCTGCGTCTGAAGTCAATACCGCCGAAGCGAATTTGGCGCGCGCCCAGGCCAATGTTGAGCTCGCCCGCGCCAATGTGCATCAAGCTGAGGCGACGCTGAATTCCGACCAAACCAATCTGACCAAGGCGGAGATTCGTTCGCCCATCAACGGCGTGGTGCTGGCGCGTCAAGTGGAGCCGGGACAAACCGTGGCGGCCTCCTTGCAGGCACCCGTGCTCTTCTCCCTGGCTGAGGATTTGACACGCATGCAGCTGCTTGTTTCGGTGGATGAGGCGGATGTCGGACAGGTCAAAATGGGGCAAAGCGCCGTGTTTACCGTAGACGCATGGCGCAATCGGCGTTATCCGGCCACGGTCACGCGGGTCAATTTCGGCTCTGAGGTCAAGGAAGGCGTGGTGACCTACCCCACAGTGCTGGAAGTGAATAATGATGATCTAAGCCTGCGTCCGGGCATGACGGCGACCGCAGAAATCACCACACTGAATCGTGAGCAGGTTCTTTTGGTGCCGAACGCTGCCTTGCGTTTTAAGCCGAACGCGACACCTATAAAACCAACTGACTCCGGTTCGAGTGTGTTATCCAGCCTTGTGCCCAAAATGCCGCGCAGTAGCTCGCAGCGTGCGGGCAAGAAGGAAGCCAATGGGAATGGCATGCAAACAGTGTATGTGTTGCGTAATGGGAGCGCAGTCCCCCTCGACATCAAGGTCGGTCCGACGGACGGCACACTCACTGAAGTATTAGCCGGTGAACTGACCGAAGGTGCGGCGGTGATTGTTGAGCAAGTGACCGCAAAACCATGAATGACGCCGCCACTCCGCTGATTGAGCTGCAAAAGATCACCAAGGTCTATGGCAGTGGCACGGCCAGCTTCCAAGCCTTGCGCGGTGTTGATTTGAGCATCACCCAGGGCGACTTTGTGGCGGTCATGGGGCCGAGCGGATCGGGCAAGTCCACGGTGATGAATATTTTGGGTTGTCTGGATGTACCGACCAGTGGCAGTTACCTGTTTCAGGGGGTTCCGGTCGAGCAACTGGATCGTAACCAGCGCGCTCTGCTGCGCCGCACCTATCTGGGCTTTATCTTCCAAGGCTTCAATCTACTGTCGCGCACGACAGCACAGGAAAACGTCGAGCTTCCCCTGCTCTATCGTGGTGAAAAACTGGCGGCACGCCATCAAGCGGCACAGACTGCGCTTGAATCCGTCGGTTTGGAGGGTTTTGGCCACCACACACCTGCCGAGTTATCCGGCGGGCAGCAGCAACGTGTGGCGATTGCACGGGCGATTGTCACCCGTCCGCAGGTCTTGTTGGCCGACGAGCCCACCGGCAACCTGGACAGCAAAACCAGCCATGAAATCATGCAGTTAATGGCCGCGCTGAATAAGGACATGGGCATTACCGTGCTTATGGTGACGCATGAGCCGGATATGGCGGAATACGCGCGCCGCGTGATTCATTTTCGCGATGGTTGCGTTGAGCGCCTGCAACACAACGGAGAGCCTGACTGATGTTGTGGAGTACGCTTTTGCTCGCCATGCGCGAGATTCGGCGCAATGTATTGCGTTCATTCCTGACCATGCTGGGTATTGTCATCGGTGTGGCGGCGGTGATTACCATGGTCACGCTCGGCAAGGGCGCGACCCAGGCGATTGCCGACCAGGTGTCCAGTCTGGGCAGCAATCTTTTGATTGTGCGTCCCGGGCAACGCTTGGGGCCTGGAGCGACATCCGGTGCGCCGGCCTTCAAAATGGCCGATGTGCAGGCGATCCAGGAACAAATCCCCTTGGTACGCGCCATTGCGCCCACGGTCACGCGCGGCATGACCGTGGTGGCCGGGGCGCGCAACTGGAGCACCTCGGTGAATGGCAGTACGGATGCGTGGTTTACCACAGGGAGCTGGCAACTGACCGCCGGGCGTGAGTTTACCGAAGCTGAAGAACGCGGCGGTCAGGCGGTGTGTGTGATCGGCGAGACTGTAAGGCGAGAGTTGTTTGGCACGCAAGACCCGATTGGCTTATCCATTCGATTGAAAAAATTTTCCTGTGAGATCATTGGCTTGCTGGCGAGCAAGGGGCAATCTGCCTTTGGCTCGGATCAAGACGATGTGATTGTGTTGCCACTGAAAACCGCGCAACGGCGCATCACCGGAAAGCTGGATATTGCGGCGCTGAGCATCTCGATTCAGGACGAAGCCGCTATCGAACAAGCCAAGCGCCAAGTCACTTTGCTACTGCGCGAGCGGCGCAATATTACCGACAACGAAGATGACAACTTCAGCGTGCTCGATACCCGTCAAATTACTGAAACCCTTTCCAGTACCACCAAGGTCATGACCACCCTGCTCGGTGCCGTGGCGGCCGTGAGTCTGCTGGTGGGCGGGATAGGTATTATGAACATCATGCTGGTGTCAGTGACTGAGCGCACCCGCGAGATTGGCATCCGTCTGGCGATAGGTGCTTTGGAGCGCGAAGTCCTACTGCAATTTCTGATCGAAGCCGTGGTGCTGTCCTCACTCGGCGGTGTGATCGGTATTATGCTGGCCACGGTAGCCTCAATTAGCCTGGCGGCAGTGATGCAGCTTCCCTACCTGTTCGACCCAACGACCAACCTGCTGTCGTTTTTGTTTTCAGCGGCGATCGGCGTGATTTTTGGATATTTTCCCGCACGCCGCGCGGCACAACTCGATCCGATCGAGGCCTTGCGGCACGAGTGAGTTAGGGAAACGCTGATTTATTCAGCGATTTCCGCTTGGGGCATGGATGCCCCAACACGAACAATGGCGCAAGCCATTGATTCGTGAAGACCGTTGCGGGCGTGTACCGCAACGAGGCTTGCTGATTTATTCCATGGATGGAATAAATCAGCATCTACTTAGAGCGCATTCGCACACACCTCACCACGCTCAATCTGACTGAGGTTATTCAGCGTGGTTTCAGCAATCGCGGACAGGGCTTCGCGGGTGAAATAACCCTGATGCGAGGTTATCAGCACATTGTGGAAGGTCAGCAAGCGCTCCAGCAAATCATCCTGGATGATTTCATTGGAGTGATCCTCAAAAAACAGGCCTTCTTCCTGCTCGTACACATCCATAGCCAGCGCGCCAACATGTCCGGATTTCAGCCCGGCAATCACTGCCCTGGTCTCAATCAAGGCACCGCGACCGGTATTGATAAGCATCACTCCATGCTTCATCAGCGCAATGCTCAGAGGATTGATGATATGCCGCGTTTCCGGCGTCAGCGGACAATGCAGGCTGATGATGTCGCTCTGACTGAATAGGGTGTGGCGATCAACATACTGCACGCCCAGCGCTACACAATCCGGATTGAGGTACACATCTTCGGCCAGCACCGTGCAGCCAAAACCGGTCATGATTTTCGCCAGCACCGCGCCAATGCGTCCGGTACCAACAATGCCCACTGTTTTACCGTGCAGATCAAAGCCCAGCAAACCATTGAGCGAAAAATTGCCCTCGCGCACGCGGTTGTAGGCACGGTGCGTTTTACGGTTCAGGGTCAGCATTAGCACCACGGCATGCTCCGCCACCGCATACGGCGAATAGGCCGGAACACGCACCACGTTTATTCCCAACTCTTTGGCCACGGGCAAATCAACGTTATTGAACCCGGCACAGCGCAAGGCCACTGTTTTCACCCCGCATCCGGCCACGCAGCGCAACAGATGTGCATCCACCGTGTCGTTCACAAACACGCACACAGCTTCGGCCTCTTCAGCCAGACTACAGGTTTCCACACTCAGTGCGGCCTCGAAAAACTGCAGGCTGTGACCATGTGCCGCATTGGCGGCGGTGAAGGTGTCACGGTCATAGGGTTTGCTGCTGAACACGGCGATACGCATAGTCAAATCTCCTGAATTTGCTGTACCGAGTCTAGGTCAAACACGCATCGTTAATTGTGAATATTTGCAACATATCAGGCAATCACGCTAATACTTCATGTTTCATGGGGTGTTAGTGCATCACGTTGGTATGCAATTGTTGACCGCGAATCTGTAAACTTTGCTGGGCGGCTTCAACGACGAGGATGGAAATAATGCGTTATCGGAAATTAGGCTGGACGGATATTGATATTTCCGTGCTCAGCTTGGGCACCATGACCTTCGGCGAGCAAAACACCGAAGACGAAGCGCATGCGCAACTTGATCTGGCTGTGGCGCATGGGGTGAACTTTATCGACGTGGCCGAGATGTATCCCGTGCCTCCGCGTGCAGCGACTCAGGGGCTGAGCGAGACCTATGTGGGTAACTGGTTGGCGCATCAAGCGCGTGACCATATTATTCTGGCCAGCAAAGTCACCGGCCCGGCGCGTGGCTATGATTGGATTCGTGGTGGCTCCCGCCTTGAAGCAAAGCAGATGCGTGCAGCACTGGAAGCCAGTCTGCGCCGCTTGCGTACCGACTACATCGACCTCTACCAAATTCACTGGCCGGATCGTTATGTGCCGATGTTTGGCGAAACAGCGTTTGATGCCGGGCGCGTGCGCGAATGCACACCGATTTTGCAGCAGCTTGAAGTGCTGGATGAATTTGTGCAGTCCGGCAAGGTTTGCTATATCGGTTTAAGCAATGAAACGCCATGGGGCGTAAGCGAGTTTGTGCGCTTGGCGGAAAAGCACGGCTTGCCGCGTATTGCATCGATTCAAAATGCCTATAACCTGCTCAATCGCAGCTTTGAAAGCGGCTTGGCCGAAGCCTGTCACTACGCAGGTATACCGCTTCTGGCCTACAGCCCGCTGGCGTTTAGCTGGTTAAGCGGCAAGCTTTTGGGCAATGCAAAAGCAGAGGGTCGCATCCAGCGTTTCCCACAGTTCGGCCAGCGTTATGCCAAAATCAATGTCCCCGAAGCCACAGCGGAGTATGTGCGCATCGCCCACGAAGCTGGTCTTGATCCTGCGCAAATGGCGATTGCTTTTATACTGGAGCAAGGCTTTGTCGGCAGCGTGATTCTCGGTGCAACCTCAACCGCACAACTGGAAATGAACCTTGCTGCACGGCATGTGACCTTGCCCGCCGAGTTGCGCGAAAAAATTGAGCTTGTCCATCGTCGTTACCCCAATCCAGCGCCTTAGACATACCCGGACTGATTCCATGCCCTACTCCCAAGCCGTTGAACTTCTGCTGGCGCGCCACGCCACCCCCGCCAAATATCTTGCCGAACCCGCGCCACAAGGCGAGCATCTGGATCTTATCCTGCAAGCCGCCATGAGCGCACCCGATCACGGTGGCCTGCAACCCTGGCGCTTTCTGCTGGTGCGCGGCGCGGCCTTGGCGCATTTGGGCGAGTTGTTCGCCGAAAGCCTGCACCGTCGTCAGCCGGAGGCTAGCTTTGAGCAGCTCGAACGTGAACGTGATAAACCGACGCGTTCGCCCTTGCTGATCCTGTTGATCTTCAACCCCCAAGCCAGCGCCAACGTACCGGAATGGGAGCAGATGATGTCGCTTGGCGCGGCGGCGGAACACATGCAACTGATGGCGCAAGCATTAGGCTACGGCAGCGTGTGGCTTTCGGGTCAACGCTGCGCCGATTCCTGGCTGACGCACCAGCTTGGGCTTGAAGAGAATGAACGACTGTATGGCTATCTCGCCATGGGCACGCCCAGCACAGACTGCACGGGCAAGGTGCGCGGCAATCCGTGGGACGTGGTGCGTGAATGGGCGGGGTGAAACGACACCACCACCCTCGCAGAAAAGTTGGCAGAAAAGTTTAGCGTTCCCACGCGGAAGCAGGGTCGCGCGCCGGAGATCGTGAACACGAGATCGTAAACAGGCGCTTAAATGACTGGGTGAAGGTATTCCCCCTCTTCGTCATACAAACGCAAACCATGCCGCGACGCCGCGGCTACCAGAGCCTCCACGTCCTCTTCCGTGATGTCGACGTTGACCACCAGCTCCTTCACATTGCCATATGACGCTTCACTATCCAGCCCTTCATCCCACAGGTTTCGCTCATCATCCCCATCCTGATCGTCCTCTGAGAGATCGGGATAAATCTCGATAATATCCTGCACAAAAGCGTCGAACTTCGGGTTATCCGCCGGAGCGAACTCGCGTTGTTCCTCGATAAAATCCACCGCACCAGGTGTGTCAAAAACATCGGGGGCATCCATCAAATGCAATACAAACGACATATCGATTACTCCTCTGATCTAAACCATTAAAAGTATACAAAATGTAAAGGCCGTTGAAAAAACGGCCTTTTTTGACGTCGTGGCTTACTGGCGCAAGGAATCAAACCACTTCTTTTGATCCAGAATGCCAAAGACAAACGTGCCTCGATGGTCGGCTTTTTTACCGGCAAAAACCACGCTCACGGCTGCGCCATTGATCGTGTTTTGATATGCCTCTGGCAAGGTGGCGATATACGGTGTGACCACCTCGTCCACTTCGCCGTAGTAATAACGTGAAGGGGTGCTGAAACGCCATTGATAGGCCTGGTTTTCCTGCAAACGGCGGAAGAAGGTGTTGGCGACCAAGGAGCTTTGCTGAGAAAAGCCCGGTTGGAAAAAGTCCGCGACTTTCTTTGGAAATACGCTGGAAGCCCCTTCCCAACCGATCTTGTTGCTATAAAACTCGTCTTGCGCTTTCTGATAGGCGGGGTTAACCGCCACTGCGCTCAAGCCGGGCATACCGTAATACTCGCCATACGCGCCGATCAACAACGAAGCCGTGCCCACAATCCAATCCACATCCAGCGCGGTGGGGTTATTGATCCAGCGGGTCATCAATAGATACAGGTCATTCGGTGTGCTGGCGGTCGCAGCGGCTTTCACTGGAACCTGCAAGGATTCAAGCCGGTTGCGAAATACCTGGGTCGCCCACGCGCCTTGTGACCAGCCGCTCAGAAACAGATCGTCGGTCTTGACGCCGAGGTGCTGCAACACCTTGCCCGAGGCCTGCAACATGTCATAGGTCGCTTGCGCCGTGCTTTCTTTCACCATATAGCTGTCGGGCTCGTTAGAAATCCCCTTGCCGATATAGTCTGCCCCAATCACCACATACCCATTACCGGCGAATTGCGCCACCATCAGCTGCGTTTCCATCGACTGATCCAGAAACGAAGGAACCTCGGTGCGACTGAATACCGTGCCATGTTGATAAGACACCATCGGGAAGGACGCCTGCTTGGTCTTGGGAACCGCGATCAAGCCGCTCACCTCAACCGGGCGATTGTTTTTTTCCGGGACGACCGTGCGGTACTTCACCCGATAAAGACTCACCGCATTGCCCACCTGCGGAAAACTCAAGCCGGTAGGGATGGTCTCAAACGCCTGCCGATCCGTGGACAGGATTTGATTCAGCTTACTCTGATCGTACTCCCCCATCGCCTGAAAACTCACATCGCTGCTGACCGCGATATACGCCGCTTCTGCCGCCGTCACGGGCTGAACCGAACCGAACAACAATGCGCCAAGCATGGAAACAACACCGCCAAATCGAAATTTCATACTGAACCTCTAGCAAGTTTGTATAGGAGGGAGCGCACAAGACTGATGGCTGACCGGGGACAACACTCAGCACGTTCGCGGAATCATGCTGAGCCAAAGCAAGCTGGAGGACAAGGTGTAGCTACGAACGATGCCTGCTTTATACCGCCTGTCCGCTGGGCAACTTAAGCGACAGCACCGCCGCCGATAGCAACAGCAGGCTGGAGGCCACTAAACAGCCCTCCAGCCCCCACGCCGTGTACGCCCAACCCGACAGCACTGTGCCTGCCAGCCGCCCGCCCGCATTAGCCATATAGTAGAAGCCGACCTTCATCGCCACTTTGTCGCCTTCGGCGTAGGCGAGAATCAGGTAGGAATGCACGGAAGAATTGAGGGCAAAGAGCACACCAAACAGCCCCAGTCCGCCAATCACGATCAGCGTCGGGTCAAAACCTTGCTGCATACCCCAGGCCATCGCCGCCGGAACAACGGCCAAGGCCAGCGCTCCGCCGACCACCGCGCCGCGTGCGGGAGAATGTCCCGGTTTCCTCCACAAGCCCGGCGCGGCAGCCTGCACAAAGCCATAGCCGATCACCCACAAGGCCATAAATCCGCCGACTTCGGCAAAGCCCCAACCCAGCACCGCGTGCAAATACACCGGTAAACCAACCACGAACCACACGTCGCGTGCGCCAAACAGGAAGAAGCGTGCACCGGACAGCCAGTTGATCGCCGGAGTGTTGGAGAAAATCTGCCCGAACTTGGGCTTGCCCTTCACCACGCCCAGCCCGCCTGGCAAGGTCAAAGTGACGGCCAAACCGACGGCCAGCAGCGCAATCATCGCCCATAGCGCGCCGTGGAAGCCCCACACGGCTAGTAAAAAACCGCCGAGGAAAAAGCCCACGCCCTTGAGCGCGTTCTTCGAGCCGGTAAGCACCGCCACCCATTTGAACAGGTTGCCCTCCCCGGCCACCAGTTTGACCGAGGACTTGGCGCTCATTTTGTTCAAGTCTTTGGCGATACCCGACAGCGCCTGCGCCGCCATGACGTAGGGCACGGTCAGCAAGGCAGCCGGAGCAAGCAGCATGGCGAGCGAGACAATCTGCAAGGCGGTGCCGATCTGCATGGTGCGATTCACGCCGATACGCGCGCCCAGCCAGCCGCCCACGGCATTGGTAACGATGCCGAACACCTCGTAAAACAGGAACAGCATGGCGATTTCAAACGCGCTGTATCCAAGATTGTAGAAGTGCAGCAGCACCAGCATGCGCAGCGCACCATCGGTGAGAGTGAACGCCCAGTAATTGCCGGTGACGATGGCGTAGTTGCGGATGTCGGATGTCATGTTGGGTGCTCGGGAAGAAGGTTTTTAGCCACAGAGATCACAGAGGGCACAGAGAAGTAGTGGCTAAGCTGGTTGCGCTGCATCCTATTTGTTCGACAATTTAAGCACCGTGACAACTGTTCGCTCTGAGCCTGTCGAAGAGCCTTCATGTAGGGCTTCGACAGGCTCAGCCCGAACGGTTTATCACGAATCATTCGTGCCGAATCGATAAGTTGGCGCAAGCCCGCTTATCACCCGACACATCTCCGCGATCTCTGTGCCCTCTGTGGCTAATACTGATTTAAAAACCACGCGCCACCTTGGCCGCCAGCTCCATCATGCGGTTTACATAGCCCCATTCATTGTCGTACCAAGCCATGACCTTGACTTGGGTGTTATCGATGACCAGGGTGGAAAGCGCATCAACAATAGCGGAACGCGGGTCGTCCTTGTAGTCGATGGAAACCAGCGGCAGCTCCTCGTAACCGAGAATGCCCGCAAGCTCGCCCAGTGCGGCGGCCTTAAACAGGCTGTTGACCTCCTCCGCTGTGGTCGGGCGTTTGGCCTCGAACACGAAATCGGTCAGCGAAGCGTTCATCAGCGGCACGCGCACCGCATGGCCGTTCAACTTGCCGTTCAGTTCCGGGAAAATATCGCCGATGGCTTTGGCCGAGCCGGTGGTGGTCGGAATCAGGGAGAGTGCACTGGCGCGGGCGCGGCGCAGGTCTTTGTGCCCCTTGTCGATCAGGGTCTGGGTATTGGTTAAATCATGCAGGGTGGTCATGGTGCCGTGCAGAATGCCGATGTTCTCGTGCATCACTTTGACCAGCGGCGCCAGGCAGTTGGTGGTGCATGACGCGGCAGTGACCAAGTCGTGCTTGTCTGCCTCGTAGAGATGATCGTTCACACCCATGACGATATTCAGCGCGCCCACCACTGGCGCGGCAACTACAACTTTCTTCGCGCCGCGCTCGAAATGCGGCTGAATTTGCTCGACCGTGCGCAGCTTGCCGGTGGCTTCGAGCACAATATCCACGCCTAGAGCCGCCCAATCGATCTTGGCCGGGTCTTTTTCCATGCTGTAGGAAACTCGCTTGCCATCCACGATAATCGCCTCGGCCTCACTGCCCACTTCGCGCGCCCAACGGCCATGCACCGAATCGTATTTCAGCAAATGCGCCAGCGAGGGTGCATCGGCGGCGATTTCGTTCACATGCACAATTTCATAATCCGCCCCGCCCCAGGCCGCGCGAAAACCCAAACGACCCATGCGGCCAAAACCATTGATTGCAACGCGAACAGTCATGCCCCACCCTCATCTTTTTCTATAAAAACATTCGATAGGCTAAATATACGTTTTTGTAGATATAATTCCAGACGAATTTTTTTCTACCTGTATCGAGGCTCGCCCATGCTCAAGACCCTAACCAATCGTTTGGTCATCCCCGCCGCCATGCTCGTAAGCTTTGGCGCATTCGCCTCCGACGCGCCGCTCAACGTGACCAAGGTCAGCGATAAGGTGTACGCCATCGTCGGCGAGATTGATGACCGCAGTTATGACAATGACGGCCTCAACAACAACCAGGCCTTTATCCTCACCAAGGACGGCGTGATTCTGGTGGACTCCGGCGCGAGCAAGGTTGGCGCAGCGCGCATCGAAAAAGCGATTGCCAACGTCACCAAAACACCGGTGAAATGGGTTATCAATACCGGCAGTCAGGATCATCGCTGGTTGGGCAATGCGTATTTTGCTGACAAGGGCGCGGAAGTGATCGCCTTTGAAGGCACAGTCGCCACGCAGAAAAAAGTGGGCGCGCAGCAGATCGACGCGCTGAAAAAGACCCTGAAGGAGCGCATGGACGGCACCACACCGGCGTATGCCACACGCATTCTCAAGGACTCGCCCGCCAAGCTTGATCTGGGCGGTGAAAACCTTGAAGTCATGTACACCAACGCCCACTTCCCCGGCGACAGCATGGTGTGGCTGCCCAAGGAAAAAATCGCCATCAGCGGCGACCTGGTCTATGTCGATCGTATGCTCGGCGTGCACGACACCTCCAGTGTGAAGAACGCCTGGGCGGCGTGGCAGGAGCTGGTCAAGCTCAACCCGACCACGGTGATCCCCGGCCACGGCCAGGTGTGCGACATGGCCAAGGCCAAGAAGGACAGCGGCGACTACTACGCCTTCCTGGTGAACGTGATCGGCAAGGCGGCGCAGGACATGGCACCCATGGACGAGGTTATCAAGGCCAATGCGGATCGCCCGGAGTTCAAGCACCTGAAGCACTATGACACTTGGCACAAGACCGTCATGAACCGCACCTACCTTCAGTTTGAAGGCCAATAAACGACGGAGAAACCCATGAACCCTGACCACGACGAGAAGCCCCCCCATCAAGGACACAGCCATGCGCATGACCATGCCCAGGCTCCGGTGCGCGTGCTTTGGCTGGCGGTCGGGCTGACTCTCGGTTTCGCCCTGATCGAGGCCGCTGCGGGCTGGTGGTCGGGGGCGCTTGTCCTGTTGGGCGATGCGGCGCACATGGTCACCGACGCCTTCGCGCTGGGACTGGCCGCCGTCGCCGCACTATTGGCGCAGCGCCCGGCGGATCAGCGCCATTCCTTCGGCTTCGGACGGGTGGAAATGCTCGGCGCGCTGCTTAATGCCGTGCTCATGCTGATCGTGGTCGCCATGATCGCCTACGAGGCGGTGATACGCCTGCAATCACCGCCGGTCGTCAACGCCCAGATGATTGCCTGGGTGGCGTTGATCGGCCTGCTGGTCAATATCGGCGTCGCCCGCCTGCTGTGGCCAGCGGGCGACAGCATCAATGTGCGCGGTGCCCTGCTGCATGTGATGGGCGATATTCTCGGCTCCATCGTTGCCCTAGTCACCGGCGTCGTGCTGCTGTTCGTGGACTGGTACTGGCTCGACCCCGTGCTTTCCCTGCTGATCTGCGGCCTGATCGGCTTTTCCGCGCTCGGGCTGCTGCGCGAGGCGGTGCATCAGCTCCTGGACGGCGTGCCATTGGATCTCGATCTGGATGCGGTGCGCGCTGCGCTGAACGCCCTTGGGGGCGTAGAACAGGCGCGGCATGTGCATGTCTGGCGCATCCACGGTCAGATCATCGGCCTAACGGCCGAATTGGCGTTGCGTGAGGCGCACGACTGGGAGCGCGTCCTGCATTCAGCACAGGACATGCTGCACGCGCGCTTTCATATCGACCACGCCACCTTGCAACCAAGCTTTGCCGACCTGTCTCCTTCCGAGCCTGTCTCCACCCATTGTTCAAATCCGCAGGAGCATTCCACGTGAGCACTTTAACCCCCATCCTGGCCGACATGATCCGCTTGGCCGCGCGCGTCGCCAGCAACTGCCCCGGCGACGGCGAATGCCTGATTCAGCGCCTGAGTGAGCAAAACGTCAGCGCCGAACACATCGCCGAGATCATTTTTCTGGCGCGTGAAATCCGTGACCGCGCCCATGAACGCACCCAAACCCTGGCCGATGAGCGCACCGACGCGCGCATGAACCAGTTGTTCGGCATCGTCCCCGGCCAGCCTGTTGCGGGCGCGGCCTGTTGCGGCGGCAGTACCTGCTGCAACTGATCCCCGGAGTTCTCTCATGTCCGCCCAATGCGAAGTCGCCGCACGCAAGGCCGCTGGCCAGTCGATGAGCCTGTTCGAGCGCTATCTCAGCCTGTGGGTGGCCTTGTGCATCCTGCTCGGCATCGGCCTGGGGCATCTTTTTCCGGGCGTATTCGAAGTCATCGGCGGCATGGAGGTCGCGCATGTCAATTTGCCGGTCGCCGTGTTGATCTGGCTGATGATTATCCCCATGCTGCTGAAAATCGACTTCGGCGCGCTGCACGAGGTGCGTCGTCACTGGCGCGGCATCGGCGTGACCCTGTTTATCAACTGGGGCGTGAAGCCATTTTCCATGGCGCTGTTCGCCGCCATTTTTATTTACGGCCTGTTCGCTGCCTGGCTGCCCGCCGATCAGCTCGACAGCTATGTTGCCGGGCTGATCCTGCTGGCCGCCGCACCCTGCACCGCGATGGTTTTCGTCTGGAGCCGCCTGACCGGCGGCGAGCCGAATTTCACCCTCACCCAGGTGGCGCTCAACGACGTCATTATGGTGTTCGCCTTCGCGCCGCTGGTCGGGCTGCTGTTGGGCATGGCCGCCATCGTTGTGCCCTGGGACACCCTGCTGCTCTCGGTGCTGCTGTATATCGTCGTGCCAGTCGTGCTCGCCCAGCTCTGGCGGCGGATGCTACTTGCACGCGGCGGCGAGGCGGCGCTGGATGGCGCTCTCAAATGGCTGCAACCGCTATCCCTGTTCGCCCTGCTGGCCACCCTGGTATTGCTGTTCGGCTTTCAAGGCGAGCAGATCATCCAGCAGCCGCTGATTATCGCCCTGCTGGCCGTGCCGATTCTGTTCCAGGTGTACTTCAACGCGGGACTGGCCTACTGGCTAAGTCGGCGCTTTGGTGTGGCGCACTGCGTGGCAGGGCCTGCAGCCTTGATAGGCGCAAGCAATTTCTTCGAGCTGGCAGTGGCGGCGGCGATCAGTCTGTTCGGCCTGCAATCCGGCGCGGCGCTGGCCACCGTGGTCGGGGTGCTGGTCGAGGTGCCAGTAATGCTGTCGGTGGTCGCCATCGTCAATCGCTCGCGCGGCTGGTATGAGCGTGGGCTGACGGCGGAGCAGCCTCGCTCACAGGCAAAATCATGATGCAAAGCCCTGAATAGAGCTCGACCAACACGCTACAGGTTTGCACTGAACGGGCTAAAAACACGGGACGTTACCTGTTCGCCAGATCCATCTGCATGAATGAAGTCGAGATATGCTTTTCATGGCAAATATCTACGCGCGAAACAACTTTGGTTTTTCCAATGTTGATCAGAAAGCCAGCTGAACCAGACCTTGAAATACCATTGATTTTCAAATCCTTCCTGTACACATCAGCTTTGAAGCTGACGAAAAACTCACCATCCAGATACATGTGATACCAAGGATTCCATTCGCAGGAAGATTCAGAAACCACCCACCCCTGAATATGATTTCCAATCAGATTTATGCACGCTATAAGCTTCGGATGCTCGGACAATGGCTTGGCATGGATGCGCTCTTCAAAAATGGCAAGAGCCTTTTTATAAAGCGCAATATCTTCTTCGTTGGCATCCAGCAACCATCTAAGCTCTTCGCTTGATAAGTCAATCTGTTGCGCGGGAGCCGCGTTAAGTCGTAAGCAAGGCAGGGCAACCCCGGTATAGTCCGCAAAAACCTTCAAAGACTCGTCGTATCGATGGGTCAAGCCGATAAAACCCATTTTTTGTATATCAATACCTGTGGAAAACCAGGACTGCCGGTTTCTGAATGCAGGTTTTGAACAAAAATCCTTTAAATCACCCTTAAAACCAAGATGCCTTTTGAAATGCAAGAAATCGGAAAGCATTCGCTCCACAGGATCCCTGAAAAACATTCCAACCTGACCATGCGAAAAATAATCGATATATTTTTTCGCCTGAAAGTGCCCATACAATAAAGACGGATTGTATTTTTCCATCAACAAACGAAGATCTTCATGCTTGGCTCCGCCATCACCATACATGAATTCAAAATGAGCCCCTTTTGACTCTTCTGACGACACTCCATAATCATAAAAAACATTTCCGGAGCCGAGCGCGCCTTCCAGCGATATCCTAAAACTCGTTCCTGCTGTTTTAGGAATATGCACAAATAACATGCTATTCATTCGTCATACCCCAATAGGCAATCAAGTCAGCTATTTTCGTAGCGTGTTTATCTACACTGAAATCACAGCGATCATTTTTGTCATGGGCATGAAAATGACTCATTGAGCGCATCCCTGTTGAATCGGCAAGACCTCTTGGCATTTTTATCTCCCGGAACTCCTGTTCTGATTTGCAAAAATAATGATTGATACGCAAATTCTCCCATGAAACAGTATGACTTAAACCGTATAGTGTGATGCAGTCTCGTTTTTCATACTCAACAACATTGCCCTCGGCGTTGATAATTTTTCCTGACATGACCGAAGGATGGTGCGGATTAAGCATGCCGAACATGGACTCAAGTCTTACGGCGCATTTATAGTGTTTATTAGCACCAAATTTTTCCGTGCTGTGCTTTAAAAAACGCCGAGTAAGCAATTCATTTCGAAAATCCTTTTCTGAGGATGATCCATAGGTGCACCAGTTAACCGCAACAGCAGACACCTGATGATCCCGAAATAACTTCGATATTTCATGTCGTGGATTTATATCTTCATCTTTGTGGAAAATAAATTCATCAGCATCAAAAAAACACAAGGCATCCAGTTGATCGCTGTACAAGCTGGATACATGATCGTAGAAATGAATCTGTGGCTTACCTGACGGATGGTCAAAACTGTATACGTCAACGATGCCCATGCGTGCAAGGTGCTGCAACTTTAAAAGTGTGTCATCACTGCTCAGGTTATCGCCCACAATAATCTTGTCAAATCCAAGAAGATGATAATGAGCAACCCATTCGAGAATATAAGGTGACTCATTTTTCACAATACAAGCTACGCCGACTCTCATTTAAACTCCAATTGAAAAATCTTCCCGCTCCAGAGTCAGATTCGGGTTGTAATAGGGATCATGTCTAAGGCTTTCACCCCATTTTTCTTGCATGAATTCAACCTCCTTGCGGAAGCGCGCCTGCTTTTCAGAGCTATCTTCCTTGCCACGACTAACAGATTCGTGATGGTAAAGCTCGGCATAGGGTGTCCATAGGTTACGATAACCCGCTTCACGCACTTTAAGACATAAATCCACATCATTGAAAGCGACCTTAAGATTTTCTTCATCCAACCCACCTACAGCTTCGTAGATCTCCTTGCGAACAAGCAGGCAAGCTGCAGTGACTGCAGAAATATTTTGTACCAACTTCAGTCGGCTAAAATATCCGTGGTGGTTTTGATTAAAGTACTTGTGAGCATGTCCAGCAACGCCACCTATGCCAAGAATAACTCCGGCATGCTGGATTTTTCCATCGCTGTAATACAGTTTCGCGCCAACACATCCAATATCCTCGCGGCAAGCTTGACTTACCATTTCGGTGAGCCAGTTGGGGTTAATAACCTCCACATCGTTATTAATCAATCCAATCAAGCTGCCTCTGGCGTGCTGTACACCAAAATTATTGATGGCTGAATAATTGAACGGATGGTCATAACGAATAACCCTGACGCTTTTTATTCCCCGCTGGATGGCGTCGAACCAGGCAAGGGTTTCCGGCTCAACACTGCCATTATCAAGAATAATAATTTCGTAATTGGCATAAGTCGTTTTGTCGAGAATACTACGCACGGCGACTTCAGTTATGGCTTTGCGATCACGCGTAGGAATCAGCAAACTGACCAAGGGAGCGGGAACAGGAATGAGCCTTTGCACACGATAAACGTTCGGAAGCAACCCTGCGCTCACGCGGATACCTTCGGAACCGCGCTCGGCGAAATGATCCCTGAGCGCCTTGATACCGGCATCGGTCGTGTAGTTCTTCTCTTTCGATGCAAGCGCTGTGGAGCCCTCAACCATGCGCCAGTGATAAAGCACCCGAGGAATATGAATAATCTGCGCAGCTTCAACATGCGGCAGACAGCGTAGGAGCAGATCATAATCCTGACTGCCCTCGACCCCGACACGGAAACCACCGATACGACGTAGAAGATCACGCCGGTATACACCAAGATGCGACACATAATTATGCGAATAGAACAAATCAGGGTTCCAATCGCTCTTGAAGTGCGGCTCGAAGCGTTTACCCTTGCTGTCGATTTTGTCCTCATCACTGTAAAAAATCTGTGCTTCAGGATGGTCGTTGATGGCACGCGCCATAAAGTAAAGGGCATGTTCAGAAAGTGCATCATCGTGGTCAAGCAGGGCAACAAATTCGCCACTTGCAAGTTCCAGCGCACTGTTGGAGGCACGGGAAATATGACCGTTCTGTGGGCGGTAAATCACACGGATACGCGCGTCCTTCTGTGCATATTCGTTCAGTATCCGGCGCACATGGGGCTTGGTTGACGCATCATCGGCAATACAGAGTTCCCAGTGCGGATAAGATTGTGCCAACACTGAATCAATACAGGCGCGCAGATCAGCTTCCTGCGTGTTATAGACTGGCATAACGATGGAAAGACTTGGGGTACTGCGCATGGCATCCAGTGTGCTTTGTATCGTTAGCTTATCTGGCAGGCTCGCTGCTTCGACGCTTTCAATCCATTCTTCATAAGCGATGTTTGTGGACAGGGGAATATCCACGCATTGCTCATAACGCGCCAACAGATGATCCAGCGTACGCTTCCCTTCAGCCTGCGCTTCCGTAACGATCTTTTTCAATGCCTTTTCTGTGTTATATCCGGCAAAATCAGCCTCAGTACTGACAAGATGGCGCAGCATGGCGCTCTTGGCCTGCGTTTCATCAAGCCTTTCAAAACGCAGGGTATCGACCCTGAAATCACCAACACCCTGCATGGGATCGAAGCGTATAGCGCGCGGCGCATGCACGAAGCGGAAAATACGCTGTACCGGGCGATCATTGAGCACGCTGATCCGTAAGGTTTCTGCTTCGTTAAAGCCGTTGCCGGTATCAAAATAAAACTTTGCATCGGCACGTCGGTGCGTGCCGTGCAAGGCAAGATCAAGTCGACACCAACCAACAAAAAAAGCCGATTTTTCCTTAATGTCCAACCGGAAATATGGATCCTCACCGTGAGACGACCAGTGTGCGCCCTCATTCATGTTTCTACTGATCTGATGCAGCGGCTTCAACAGGAATCTGGCATGCGCAAATGTGTACTGTGGAAGGCTAGTGGTAACACTGCGCCGCACGGCTTGCCCCGGAGCCTCCCTGAGTCTAACCAAGCGAGGTGTTCCAATCCGAAAACTGACTGCGGCAGACGCGGGATCAAGGCGCAGCCCACGCACGTTTTTCGGCAAATACAGGGGAATATCAACCTGCCCTGGTGCATCCACGGACAGACTGATGGCCGTATTTTCCTCAAAGCCTTCACCACAATCAATGAAAACCTGCATTGCGACTGGGTGTTCAGCCTCGAACGTATAACTGAGCATGAACCATCCCGACGTACGCATCAGCTCCGGATTGCGTGGTCGCAAACGGAACTGAGGATCATCACCGCTGGCTTTCCAATGCCCTGCCCCCCCTTGAGCCTCAAGCTGCTGCCTAGGTAGCAGTTCCAGTATTGTCACCCCGACAACCGCACTATGAATAAGCCTCCATAGCTTGCGGGCGGGTGCAAAAAAATACCAGACCATACCCCCGTTACGCTGTAAGGAGGGCGCGCCATCGGACAGCGCGTGAGGAAGGGTAGCAGGCGCATCTTTTGCATCGCGCCGGACGCGGGGTTCATCTGCGTGTTTCATATACAACCCAAGTTTGTGACTTTCTGATCGTACCGTTGATAGCATGGATGAACAAGATGACCTGCTTATCGTGTTTGCGCACAGTCCCACCTTAACGCCCAAAGTGCTAGAATGCGCGCCGCGTCCCCGTAGCTCAGATGGATAGAGCGGTCCCCTCCTAAGGGACAGGCCACTGGTTCGAATCCAGTCGAGGACACCAAACCATACCTTCTCGCGCAGGGCTTTGTTATCGTAAGCGGCAACAAACGACAGACCACGCGCTCATGCCATCCTCCTTTCAAACCATCGGCCTGCTCGCCAAGCCTTCAGATGATCGACTCCTCGATACGCTGGAGCGTTTGCTCACCTGTCTAAGCAGCTTGGGGCGTGAGGTTTTGCTCGATCAGGCCACCCTGCCCGATCACGCCAGCTTGCGCGGCTATCCGCGTGCTACACGCGACGAACTTGGGCGGCGTAGTGATTTGGTCATTGCTGTGGGCGGAGATGGCACTCTAATTCATGCTGCGCACAGCCTTGCGGCCTACGACAAGCCCGTACTTGGCGTCAATCTGGGTCGCCTTGGCTTTCTGGTCGATATCTCCCCCGATGAAATGACCAGCCGCATTGAGCGCATTTTCAAGGGCGAATACCGCCTCGAAAAGCGATTTTTATTGCGCGGTGAAGTAATGCGTCATGGTGATGTCTTTCACAGCAGCGATGTGTTTAACGACTTTGTATACAAAGTGCGCGACGCCGTGCGCATGATCGAATTTGAAACCCATATTGATGGCCGCTACCTACTTACCCAACGCTCGGACGGCATGGTCATCAGCACACCCAGCGGGTCAACCGCCTACGCACTGTCCTCCGGCGGCCCTATTCTCACGCCGGGGCTGGAAGCCGTGGTGCTCGCCCCTATCTGTCCGCACACCCTGAGCAATCGCCCCATCGTCGTGCCATCCACCTCGGTGATCGAAATTCGCGCCACACGTCACAGCCGTGCGAATAGCTTGGTCAGTTTCGATGGACAGTGCATGATCGACCTGGAACCCGAAGACTGCCTGCGCATCACCCGCTCCCCGCGTAGCGCGCAACTCATTCACCCGGCTGACTACGATTATTTTCACATCCTGCGCGCCAAGCTCCACTGGGGCGGTCATCCTTAAGCACGTTTCCACTACCCACCTCCCAAGCACGAGCCACCCCATGCTGCGTCACATCCACGTCCGTAACTTCGCCATTATCGACACGGTACAACTTGAACTGGAAGGCGGCCTCACCGTCATGACCGGAGAAACCGGCGCGGGCAAATCCATCCTGGTCGATGCGCTTGGCCTGCTGCTCGGTGACCGCGCCGGTGCCGAAGCGATCCGCCCCGGAAGTGATCGCGCTGAGCTCGAAGCCCTCTTCACCCTCGAAAGTCAGCCACAAGCGCAAGAAAAACTGCAAGAACTTGCCCTCGACGACGAATCCGGCGACTGCCTGCTGCGTCGCGTGATCGTGCGCGAAGGAGCCAGCCGCGCCTTCGTCAATGGCCGCACGGTCAACCTCGCCACCCTGCGCGAACTCGGCGGCCTGCTGGTCGATATTCACGGCCAGCACGAACACCAACACCTGCTGCGCCCCGCCGTGCAGCGTGACCTGCTCGACACCTACAGCGCCCACGACACGCGACTCAACGTCGTGCGCCTGGCCTATGGCGCATGGAAAACCACCCACGAACAACTCGAAACCCTGCGCCAAAGCGACACCCAGCGCAGCGAACGCATCGACCTGCTGCAACACCAACTCAGCGAGCTCGAAGCCCTGCGTCTTGAAGCCGATGAATGGCCACAGCTTGAAAGCGAACATCGTCGCCTTGCCCAGGCTGGCAAACTCATCACACTGACCCACGGCGCGCTGCAAATTCTCGACGAAGGCAGCGACGACCAGCGCAGCCTGCATACTCAAATCAACCAAATCACCCACCAACTCAGCCTCGCCCTCAGCGACGACCCCAGCCTGCAACCCAGCCTCGACCTGCTACAACAAGGCGAAATTCTCATCTCTGAAGCCATCGACAGCCTGCGCGGCTATGTTGATGCGCTCGAACTCGACCCCGAACGCCTGCACCAGCTCGAAAGCCGCCTTAGCGCTCTGCACGACGCCGCGCGCAAATACCGCGTGCGCCCCGAAGACCTGCACAGCCACCAGCACGCGCTGCAAGAGCAACTCGACACCCTCGAACACAGCGGCGCATCGCTGGAACAACTCAGCGCCGAACTCGCGCAACACGTCGCCAGCTACCAGTACGCCGCCAGCGCGCTTTCCGCCTCACGCCAACAGGCCGCCGCCCGCCTCACCGCCGCCGTCACCGCCGCCATACGCGGCCTCGGCATGCCGCACGCCCAATTTGAACTGCGTGTGCAACACGACCCACACGCCGCCTTCACTGCCCACGGCCTCGATGCCATCGAAGCCCTGGTCACCACCAACCCCGGCCAGCCGCTGCAAGCGCTCAACAAAGTCGCCTCCGGCGGCGAACTCTCGCGCATCAGCCTCGCCCTGCGCGTGCAAACCGCCGCGCAAGGTGAAGTCGGCACCTTAATCTTTGACGAAGTCGATACCGGCATCGGCGGTAGCGTGGCCGAAGTGGTCGGCCGCTTGCTCGCCGACCTTGGACGCGAACGCCAAGTGCTGTGCGTCACCCACCTGCCCCAAGTCGCCGCCCAAGGCCAACACCACCTCAACGTGCACAAACAGCAAGATGCCACCAGTACCCGCACCATCATCCACGCGCTTACCCCCGCCGCCCGCATCGACGAACTCGCGCGCATGATCGGTGGGGTCAACATCACCCCACAAACGCGCAAACTCGCCCAGGAAATGCTGGCCAGCGCCGCCAATAGCCAAGGCTCCGCGCAGCAAACGCCATCACAACAAACGATATTCGACACACCCTAAGCGAGTTGCCAATGAACCTCGACGCCTTCATCACCCGCTGGGACGCAGGCGTCTCCTCCGGCTCCGAGCGCGCCAATTACCAGCTTTTTCTCACCGAACTGTGCGAACTGCTCGACCTGCCGCGCCCCGAACCGGCCAGTGACGAGCAGGAGCAGGACCAGGACGACCAATACGCCCACACCCTGCCTGCCAACGAGAGCCGTCCGCCATTCAAGACTCGCCCCCCAATTCAGCGTGGGAACGATAAAACATCAGGAATACTGCATGGAACATCACTACTGGCACGAGCGTTGGTCGCTCAAACAAATCGGCTTTCATCAAGCGGAAATCAATCCGCTGTTGCAACGCTTTTGGCCTACGCTGAAGCTTGCGCCGGGTGACGAGGTGTTGGTTCCGTTGTGCGGCAAGAGCAAGGACATGCTGTGGCTGCATCGGCAGGGGCATCCGGTATTGGGCGTGGAGTTGAGCCAACTCGCCTTGCAGGCGTTCATTGATGAGCACGGCCTGAGCGGGAAGCCGGTGCAGCACGATCATTATTGCGGCTATAACTTGCCGGACATGACGCTGTTATGCGGCGATTTTTTTCATCTGAGTGCACAGGATTGCCGCGAAGTGCGCGCGGTGTACGACCGTGCCGCGCTGGTGGCATTGCCGCCTGCAATGCGTGCGGATTATGCGCGGCATCTGTTGGAGATTTTGCCCAAGGGGTGTCAAATCCTGCTGATCAGCATGGAGTACTCCACCAGCGGCGGCCCGCCATTTTCCGTCGAGCAGGCCGAAATCGAACGCCTGTTTGCCCCGGCGCATGGCTTGGTTTTGTTGCACCGCGAGGAAAGCGTGTTCAAGGGAATGCCGCTGGTTGAGAAGGTTTATTTGATTCGGGTCTGAATCCAAAAACATCAGCTTAATGAGGGTGACTCATGACCAACCAACGCTGTTATGCCTTGTGGGATCTTCCCGTGCGTCTGTTTCACTGGCTGTTGCTAGCGGCGATGGTGACGGCTTGGGCAAGTGTTGAGCTGGATGCCATGCGCGTGCATATCTGGGCGGGGCAGACGGTTTTGGGCTTGGTGCTGTTCCGGTTGCTGTGGGGTGTGTTGGGCACACGCACGGCGCGCTTTGCCAGCTTCGTGCGCTCGCCCAAGCTGGCGCTGGCCTATGCGCGCAGTCTGCGCGAGCAGATGAAGGTGTTGCATCTGGGGCATAATCCGTTGGGTGCGTTTTCGGTGCTGGGGCTGATTGTCTTGACGCTGCTTCAGGCGGGTACGGGCTTGTTCGCGGATGATGATGTGATGACCCAGGGGTCGCTGGCGCATCTACTGTCATCCAGCACGCGGGAATGGCTGACCAGCCTGCACAAGCTGAATTTCAATCTGCTGCTGGGCATGATCGGTCTGCATCTGCTGGCGATTGCATTGTACTGGCGGCTGGGGAGGCAGAATCTGGTACGTCCGATGGTGACGGGCAAGGCTTGTGCACCGGCCGATCGTGCAGTGGACGGTGAAGAAAATACGGCCACGCCCTGGATGCGTTTTGTGCTCTCCGTGGGCGTGGCCGTCGGTGTAGTGTGGTTGGTGAACGTGGTTTAGTTACACAGCAGTCCTTTCGCCTCTCGTCCGACAGGACTGCTCGTTTATGGCTCTTCGCGGCGAGGACGCCGCTCCTCCACCGTTGAAGCTATTGATCCGGCCAGCTTTATCCGTGATTGTAGGTCGGCATTCATGCCGACATGTCGGGCTAAAGCCCGACCTACGCTCAAGGCTAATTCGTGCCGGAGCTATAATCAATCATTGCGAAAGGCTTTGTGGCAAGCCTTGCAGGTTTCAGCGGTTTTACCGAACATGGGTTTGATGGCATTCAGGTCACCGCCTTTGGCCACCGTGGCCAATTCAGCACTGGCCTTTTCAAAGTCGGCCATCTTGGCCTTGAAGTCTTCGGGCTTTTTCCATATTTCGTCCTTGGCGGCCGTATCGCCTGCTTTGGCATCGCTGCCGGGAATAAAACCTTCGGCAGCAAGTTTGCTCATAAAGGCAACGTTTTCTGCCATGCGCTGGAACTCGGCGGCGTTGTAGGGTTTTTCACCCTTGATCATTGCGCCCATGGGTTTGAAGTTCCAGCCGACCACGGTATGGGGTTCTAAGCCCAAACCGGCGGAATTTGTCCAAAATACCAAAACTGGCAGCTATTCCCAGTCAATCCCCGCCAAGATGGCGTCTAGGTCAATGGGGTGGCCCTTGTCACGGAATGCGTAGTGCCCCAGGAAATGGAGATGTTGCCATGCCACTGGCGAGATTCTTCGCAGCAAATCCAGCGCCTTTTCATTGGCAGTAGCCAGATAACGATTCAACATACCTGACAACAGCATGGAGTTGTACGCAATTACAACATTTGCAATCAGGCGACCACACTGGTTGCTGATGGCAACCTCCAAGTCGGTGCGCCCAGTCAATTCCTTCCGTCCATTTACCTTGGCGATGGTGGATCGTAACTGGTGGTAGGATTCAATGCGGTTTTCTGAGCGATGAACATCGCGCTGTAGTTGAGGATCGCGCAAGTAGCGGAGCGTATAGATTGTTCGGATCAGCTTGTCGAACTCAAAAATGGCCTTGCGGGTACGGTGATGCCCGGACAAAGTGCAAATCTTGCGCATCAGCACGCTTTGGCTCATCTCCTTGAGTCCCAGCGTGGCGGCAATGTGATCCATGTTCGCCTTCTCCGAGGCAATCAGGTGGCGGTCAATCTGTCCCACCGGCTGGATCAGGAAATTCGAATACCCTCCTTGGTCAGAACCACAATAGAGGTGCTTCAGCTGCGTCTGCAAATTAGTAAAACGCGGTGCGAGATTCATGCCGAACCAGTACAGAATGGCAAAGTTGGCCATGTTGATGCAATGCATATCGCCGGTGATCGTGGTCGGCACGATGTCAGACGTGTTGTTGTAGCAGATGTCGAACACCCAGTAGCTCTCGTGCTGGTTTGCGCCCAGCAGTTCGGTTTGCAACGCCACATGGTTGGCCAGCAAGGTGAAGGCCACAACTCCTCTACCCCCACCAAAATACTTTCGTGAATGGCGAGCCTTGAGTGTGGGCTTGGCAGAGGTAAATTTTTGCCCGTCAACACTGCCATAGAGTACGTCCATGCCAATAGAGTAGTAAGGGAATATGGGCAAACTGGCGATGAAATTGCTGATCTTGTCGTTCGCATCAATCAATGTGGCCGGGCGCAGGTGCTGTTGATGCGTGGCCTCCAGGACGTGGTACGGGATATCGCAGGTTTCGGCCATGCTGAAATTGCCATGGTTCATGGCCTGCGCAATAATTACCGCCATCAAGCTGTCTTCGTCGGCGATCTTCTTGGCGTAGCGTGGCTGTAAAGGTGTCATTGCGGACAGGAAATGGCACTGCGCATTAACAAACCGAAAAACATCGGCAACGTCGCGCGCTTGGAGCTTGCCGTAGAAACCCTGTTGCAGTTGCTTGTCCTTGTCCGCTTTGGGACGGTGCCAAGTCAGTATTTGCTTATCCGGGTCAAACTCCAGGTGTTTGAGCTTGCCGCAGCGAAGTTCCTCATCGAATGTTCGCCATTGCGTATCAAGTTCAGTGAACAGTGCATCAAGCGTCACCTCCACAGGCTCGCGTAGCCAGGGTATGTTCAGTGCTTTGAGTGCGTCGGCCTTGTTCTCCATGGACACCAAGTCGTCCGCAAAACGCCGATGTTGCACACTGTCATTGAGGTAAATGTCGCCCATATCGAGGCGCTTACGCAGTTGTCGGTAAACCCAAAATTCATATCGGTCGCCACGCAGGCTGACCGGCTTTCCCTCCGGGTCGAAGGCCAACAGAAAGCTGCGCAAGCGGGTGGGAATCGTGCGCAGTGGTACTTCCTCCAGAGGCTGCTTAGCCAGTCGCTGCTGACGAGCAAAGACCGTCTTCATCCATTGCAGTGCGGCGAGCCAGGCTTTGCCCCTGGGCGTGCAACTTTCAAAATCCAGCGCTATGGCCAGCGAGCGGAGATTCTTCGTGCAAAGCCCGCTTTGCTTGTCCACCGCTTGCCAGCGCAGATCCATTTGGCTGACAGGTTTCTCAGTCAGGAGTTTGCCGGTCGAGCGCAACTTCTCTTCAGGCATGATGCGGAATGCCCGGTGGCGCACCGTGCCGAATGGCGTCACGTCGGTGAGCGTATCATCCACATACAACAAGAGCAGTTCACCCACCCTTGGCGTTGCTTGCTGCCGTTCGTTGTGTATTTGGGCCGCCTGTTGATTGGCGACGGCCTTGGTATCGTCTTCGAGTTGCCGCGTGTGGTAGCCAAAGGCTTCCACCACATTGTCCGTGAGCTGCCGGTAACGTTGCCAGGCGTAACACAGCAAGTAGAGGTCGGTCTGGCCGGGCTTGAGTCGCCGCAAATCGTAGATGGTGTAAAAATTGGCGAGGCTGGCGTAGTAGGCGATGTTGAGTTGCGAGATTTCAAGGCTTGGCAACAGTGTTTTGGCGATAGCATACAGGGGAGTCAACGTGAGGCGCTTTTGGCGTTCCAACTTCATCTGTCCATGGCGAAAACTCTTGGCATCCTGTTTGAGCGCGGCCAAATCGGACAAGGTGTTTTCTCGCACCAGCAATTGCTGGATCGCATTGCGTGTCGCGTCGGCCAATGCGGCTTCGACCAATTGCTCCAGACGTTCACGCTCGGCAGTAAGTGCGTCCCTGATAATGGTTTGCAGCGTGGAGTAGCCTGGCCGCACGATGCGTTGGCCAACCAAAAACACCATCAATTCAGCCAGTAAAAAGGTGGGGGTCACGTCCGTGCGGGCCAGCAGTTTTGCCTTGTCGCGTAATGTCGGCAGGTCATCGTCTGCCCAAAGGCGGTAGCCAAACAAAGCCACAATTTCTCTGCGCTGCGCGTAATATTCCTTTGCGCTCAGCGGCGAGACCGTAAGCGTTTGTCCAGGAAAATACCGTTGCAGCAAGAACGCGATATCTTCTGGCGGCACCTCATCCAGGGTGAACTGGAAAAACGCTTGCTTGGCCTTGAAGTAGCCCATTTGCAGCAAGCAATAGATTTGTTTCAAGATACCCCTGCGCTGCAAAGCCAAGGAGCGTTCGGCCTCGGTCATTGCAAAAAATTCTATGCGCTGGAAATCATCGAAATCGGGAATGTCATAGAGCGCTGTCTTTTCTGCTTCCGTGAGGATGGTCAGTCGCTCGTTACTGTCACCGCGCATGCCGCATTCCCGTTTTGCCAAGCAACAAACTCTCGCGCCCGACGGCGGACAAGAGTGAGCGACAAGGCATCGTCAGTTATCCGTTCTCAGGTATTGGTACAAGGTTTCGCGACTAATGCCGAACTCGCGAGACAGCTTCGCTTTCTGTTCGCCAGCTGCAACTCGTTGTTGCAGTTCGGCCGCCTGCTCGGGCGACAATGCTTTTTTGCGTCCCCGGTAGGCTCCGCGCTGCTTGGCAAGCGCAATACCTTCGCGCTGCCGCTCGCGGATCAAGGCGCGCTCGAACTCGGCAAACGCGCCCATGACGGACAACATCAGGTTCGCCATCGGCGAGTCCTCGCCGGTGAAAGTCAAACTTTCCTTGACGAATTCGATGCGCACACCGCGCTTGGTCAGCTTTTGTACGAGCCGGCGAAGGTCATCCAGGTTACGCGCCAAGCGATCCATGCTGTGCACGACCACGGTATCGCCATCGCGCACAAAGGACAGCAGTGCGTCAAGTTCCGGCCGCTGGGTGTCCTTGCCCGATGCCTTGTCGGTGAACACCTTTACGACTTCAACTTGCTCCAGTTGCCGTTCCGGGTTCTGGTCGAAGCTGCTGACCCGGACGTAGCCGATACGTTGCCCCTGCAAAACGCCTCCCAAAACGAAAATGTCAGGAAGAAATCTATGACCTTTCGCGGCATGTGTCAATAAAAGTCAAAATATACTCTATTCTGACGTTGCGAGACAGGCGATCCTGACATCAGGTTAGGGTATAGTCAAACCTGACAAGGCACCCGATCATGCCAAGGCGTGTAATCCTTGGTAACCGACATAAAAGCCTACCAGCAGGATCAACGCACCGGAAAAGTACGGTGCTTTCCGGGCGAACTCGCCGAAGCCGCTCCATCGCTTGGAAACGTGTTTCACGCTCAAGGCGGCCAGTGCGCCAGATACCACCATCGTAAGCGCCAAGCCGATACTGAAAGACAAAACAAGCGTTGCGCCAAGAGCGATCTTTTTCAGTTGCAGGCACAGCAGCAAGACGGTGATCGAGGCCGGGCATGGAATCAGCCCACCCGTCAGCCCGAACATGATGATTTGCCCAGTTGTCACCTCTCGATTGGCGAAGCGACGGCGGATGTCATTGGCGTGCGCCAGCTCGTGCGGGTCTTGGTAGCCCGGCGCTGACACATCCAATTCGTCATAGTCTTTAATGGCGTGGTGATGGTGATCGTGTTCGACAAACTCCACGTCATAGTCGTGGCTATGGTGCTCATGGCCTAAGCGCAGGCGGGCGACAAACTCATGCGGCTCGGATATCTCTTGCTCAGATTCCACAAAGCCGTCGCGCTGCACGAAGGTAAACGCCTGACGGCTACCGTCTGATCTTTCTGTTTCGATTCGTACCTGATCGGACGTCCAGACATGACCGTGCTTGCCATCACGAAAGAGCCTGAAACGGGGAGGCACGCCATCTTCGAACACCTCCAGCCGCACTATGCCGTGGCCGGTGTCGATGTGCTTCACCTCGTCATGCTGGTGATCGTGTTCATTTCCGAGATCGCGAAAGCAAGCTCTTTGCTGCCGCCATGTTCGCCACATCATCCAGACGGCAACGCTGATCATCAATACGGCGGACGCGACTTGCATATAAGGCTCGCTTGTTTCTGCGTCCCATTGCTGCCCGAAATACATCCCGCCGAGAGCAATGACCCACACCACCGCGGTATGGGAAATCGTTGCCGCCAGCCCCAGCAAGATCGCCTGCGTCAGCGTTCCGCGAATAGCCACGATGAAAGCTGCCATCATGGTCTTGGAATGGCCGGGTTCAAGACCATGCAACCCACCGAGCAAGATGGCGCTGGGAATGAATAGCCAGGCGTTGGATGCGCCCTGCTGTAATAGGGTGGAAAATTCAGTCACTGAAAATCGCCTTATAGGTATTTGGTGATGGCTTTGAACTCACGGATGGTTTCATCCGCGCCTTGGGTGTCTTCACGCACTGCCAGTTCAAGGCAGTGGTCGATATGGTCATGCACCAGGGTTTTCTTGGCATTGCTGACGGCACTTTCGACGGCTTGCAGTTGTTGGGCAATTTCCAGACAACCGCGTCCTTTCTCCAGCATGGCGATGACGCTTTTGAGGTGACCTTCGGCGCGCTTGAGTCGCTTCACAATGTCCGGGTGAGAGGCGTGTGTTGTCATCGGGTTATATCCTATACATGGGGATAGTATATTATATGGTGTAAATTCAGGGCATCAACATTTGTTGCCAGGCACGCTCGTTCGTAATCACGGAGACTCGCATTGAAAACAGAAACGCTGAAGAAAGAAATGGGGTCATTGCCCGCCAATCCGGTCGCATCAACCTGGTGGACGCTCATGACACACGAGCGCTGGGTCGAAGTCGGGCGGATTCTCCTGACCGGCCTCATTGCCCTGTTGTACTGGCAAGAAATCCTGCCGATTCCGGTGTTGTACGCCGCCGTCGCCATCGGTCTCTATCCGCTGGTCAAAACCGGAATCCTTGACCTCATCCACGAACGCAAGATCGGCACGGAGATCTTCGTCACGGTGGCCACGCTGGTCGCTGTCCTCGGCGGAGAAACCATTGCGGGTGCGGTACTCATGGTCATCATTCTGATCGCAGAATTTATCGCCGAACTGAATACAGACCGCGCCCGAGCTTCAATCCAGTCCTTGATTGGCTCGGTTCCGCAAGTTGCCTTGCTGCGCAGCACGAGCGGCGAGCGGACGGTCCCGATTGCCGAACTTGCTCAAGGCGATGTGATTCTGGTACGGGCTGGCGAACGAATTCCGGTGGACGGTCGCGTCGTCAGCGGACAAGCTTCCGTCAACGAAGCGCCGATCACCGGCGAAAGCCTGCCCAAAGACAAGGAGCCGGGCATGACCGTCTTCGCCGGCACGGTGGTGGAATCCGGCGCACTGGACATTGAGACGGAAAAGATCGGCACGGACACCATCTTTGCCCGAATCATTGCGTTGGTACAAAACGCCGAAGCAGAACGTGCCCCGGTGCAGAAGCTCGCCGACAAGGTGGCGGCATGGCTGATTCCCGTGGTCTTCATCTTCCTGATCGCGGTCTATCTGGTGACGCGTGACGTGCGCACTGTCGTCACACTGCTGATCTTTACCTCTCCGGCCGAACTTGGCCTGGCCACGCCGCTGGTCATGATCGCCGCCATTGCTCGTGCGGCGCGGACAGGCATCCTGATTAAGGGCGGCGTCTATCTGGAAGCTCTGGCCAAGGTGGACGTGATGGTCTTCGACAAGACGGGCACGTTGACGGCCAACAAGCCCGAAGTCGTACGGGTCGAGTCCCACCACCCGACGTTCCCTGAACCCGAGCTTCTTCGTCTGGCGGCCGTCGCAGATCGCCGCTCGGCGCACCCGCTCGCAAAAGCCGTGGTCGATTACGCCGTCCTTCACCAGGTCGCCCTGCTGGAGCCGGATGAGTATGAGCAGTTGCAAGGGCGTGGCGTAAAAGCGACCGTTGACGGGCGCGCGGTTCTGGTCGGCAACGTGGCGCTGTTGCGTGAGAATGCCGTGACACAAATCCCGCCGCTTGAGGGGAGTGGGCAAACACCGGTGCATGTCGCCGTCGATGGACAATTCGCGGGCGTGATTTTCATCGCCGATACCGTACGGCCGGGCGCCAAGGACGCCTTGGACAACCTGAAAAAGAGCGGGATCAAGCGAATCGTCATGCTGACCGGCGACAATGCCGCCACCGCGAAAGTCGTGGCGGAGAGCCTGGGGGTGGATGAAGTCCGTGCCGACCTGATGCCGGAAGACAAGGTTCGCGCCATCGCGGAACTGCAAGCCCAGGGACACCGCGTGGCGATGGTGGGGGATGGCATCAACGACGCGCCGGCGCTGGCGCGTGCCGATGTCGGTATTGCCATGGGCGGCGGCGGAACGCAGGCCGCTCTCGAAGCCGCAGACATTGCCTTGATGACGGATGATCTGGCGAAAATCGCGACGGCGCGCGCCATCGCACGGCGTGCTTACCGAACCATCCAGGAAAATCTGTTTGTTGGCGTTGGCGTGGTCCATGTGCTCGGTATCACGGCGGCGCTGCTTGGCTGGATTGGCCCAATCGAGGCCGCTATCATCCATTTGGGCCCGGACGTGCTGGTGTTCGTAAATTCAATCAAACTGCTGCGTGTCCGCATTCCAGGCGCCTGAGGGCGGTTGCGGCATAAACCCGATATACTAGACCCCAGTATTTTCTCCAACCAATCCAGATTCGAGGCGTGCCATGCCGCATACAATAAAAAGCAAGAAACAATTGCTGACCCGCGGGCGACAAGGGCTACATCCAGGAAATCTCTGGCATGAATCTGTTGCCCTTCATCTATCTCGGCGCCAAACACATGGTCACGGGCTACGATCATCTGTTGTTTCTGGCCGGCGTGATCTTCTTCCTCTACAAACGAAAGGACATCGCGCTCTACGTCACCTTGTTCGCGATTGGCCATTCGACCACGATGCTGTACGGCGTCTACGCCGGGGTGAATGTGAATGCCTATCTGATCGACGCAATCATCGGACTGTCCGTAGTCTACAAAGCGCTCGACAACCTTGGTGCCTATCAGCGCTGGTTCGGTGTGCAGCCCAACACCAAGGCGGCGACGCTGATTTTCGGCTTGTTCCATGGCTTTGGCCTGGCCGCGAAACTCCAGGAGTTCGAGATTGCGGGTGATGGACTCCTGCCCAACCTGCTGGCCTTCAACGTCGGTGTCGAAATCGGCCAGTTGCTTGCCCTGAGCACGATCCTGATCGCGATGGGCTACTGGCGCCGTACCGCCGGATTTTTCAAGCACGCCTATACCGCCAACGTCGCCATGATGAGCGCCGGTTTCACGCTGGTCGGGTATCAGCTTACCGGCCTGTTCGTTTCCTGAATTATTTGGAGTCTTTACCATGTACAACACCAATTTTCCTTCCCGCGCTGAACTCCCGAGTGCCGGCAAGCTGCTTTTCTCCACCGTCATCGCGGCGCTGATTGCGATCATTCTCCTCGTCACCACGATTTTGCCGGCAGAACGCGGCATCGACCCCACCGGAATCGGCCGTGTGCTCGGCCTGACCAAGATGGGGGAAATCAAGGTGTCGCTCGCCGCTGAAGCGAACGTCAAGGCGACGATGCCGATTGAGAATGCCGGCGTGGCGCAAGTCATTCGCCCCGTGACTCAGGCAGCTTTTGATGCACCAGCCAAGACCAAGGGCGCGCAACAACACACAATGACCCTTGTCCTAAAGCCTGACCAGGGGGCTGAAATCAAGCTCTCCATGCGCAAGGATGCCCGCGTCCGCTACGAGTGGACGAGCGCCGGGGGGCTTGTTAACTTCGACACCCACGGAGATCCAGTCAGCGCACCCCAGGGCTTCTATCACGGATACGGAAAGGGACGCGGTGCCACCAACGACACGGGCGCCATTGTCGCCGCCTTTGACGGCAAGCATGGCTGGTTCTGGCGTAACCGCTCTAGTTCGGAGATAACCATCACGCTGAAGACCTCGGGCGACTACGAGCAAATCAAGCGGGTGAGCTGAAATTGTGAAAGCGTGCCGCCGGCTCCGGTATAACGCGGGGGAACCCGTTATCCTTCGCGCAGCGGCCACGTGAATTCCGGCGGCTTGGCTGTCAAGATGCCGGAATTCAGATCATGCAAGGAAAATCGATGAAAGCGCCACAGGATGCTACATGTTGAGCCAAGTGGAGGGACAAGGTAGCTATGGTTGATTTGGCAGCGTACGTCGGACTGTTTTCTGCCGCGCTAGTGGCCGCAACGTTGTTGCCCGCTCAATCCGAGCTGGTTCTTGCCGGACTGTTGTTGGCCGGTAAGCAACCGGTTTGGATGCTAATTACCGTGGCGACTGTCGGCAATGTGCTGGGCTCAGCTATCAACTGGTGGTTGGGTCGTTACCTTGAACATTTTCAGAACCGGCGCTGGTTTCCCATCAAACCAGACGCCTTGCAGAAGGCTGCCGGCTGGTATCACCGTTACGGCCGCTGGTCGCTGCTGTTGAGTTGGGCACCCATCGTCGGCGATCCTTTGACTCTGGCGGCCGGGGTCTTGCGCGAACCGTTTTTTTCCTTTCTGGGTATCGTCACCGTGGCCAAGCTAGTGCGTTATCTGGTTCTTGCCACCGTGACCCTGAATTGGATTGGAGGAACGTGATAATAAACCTTCAGCCGATGATCGACAGGTTCAAATGGCGGCTGGTGACACGACTGCCTGTTCTTCCCAGAAAACTAAGCTTTGGCGAACTGGATAGATTCCGCCGGTTTGGGCTTACAACCCCGGTATAGACCGACTGACGGTACTCAATGGCTTTTTCCTGAGCTTCATCGGCGAGGACAGGGGCAAGGATGCTTGCACCCAGCAGCAGTGCGGCAAGTGTGCTTTTCATTGTCATGTTTCATCTCCTGGAGTTGTGGTGCTACGCCCTCTCGAACAGGGCTGGAACGAGTGTAGCCAAAAATCTTGAAAATCTGTTGACTGAAAATCCGTGTTTATCCTGTAGCGCTGGCATTGACCCATTCCGCTGATAGTTTTGAAACATCAGAACGATTGGAACAATTCATTTATCAAACCCGCTTGGCATCTCCTAGTATCTGCTTGCGGGGGACAGATAACCCGCAGACGGGTTCGGTGCGCACATACAGCTCCAAACCTGATTCTCGTCGAGTCCTCGCCATGATCGACGGGAGAAATAACCACAATGCGGCGACAGGAGTTTGCAGATGAACGACACCCATGCGACGACACCCGGCCAATGCCCGGTTTCTCATCAAAGCCCCCCGATTTCTTCCGGACAATGCCCGGTAATACACGGCAGCCTGACCTCGGCGGGCGAATCCAATATGGCCTGGTGGCCGAAGGCGCTGAACTTGGACATCCTGCATCAACACGACCGCAAGACCAATCCTATGGACAAGGATTTCAACTACCGTGAGGAAGTCAAAAAGCTCGACTTCGCGGCGCTCAAGCACGACATGATGCAGCTTATGACCGAAAGTCAGGACTGGTGGCCTGCCGATTGGGGGCATTACGGCGGCTTGATGATTCGCATGGCTTGGCATGCGGCAGGCTCCTATCGTCTGGCCGACGGTCGCGGTGGCGGCGGCACCGGCAACCAGCGCTTCGCGCCGCTCAATTCCTGGCCGGACAATGCCAACCTTGATAAAGCACGCCGTCTGCTGTGGCCGATCAAGAAGAAATATGGCAACAAGATCAGTTGGGCTGATCTGATCATTTTGGCGGGTACCGTGGCTTACGAATCGATGGGGTTGAAAACCTTTGGTTTCGCCTTTGGCCGCGAGGACATTTGGCACCCGGAAAAAGATACTTATTGGGGCGCAGAGAAGGAATGGCTGGCGCCTTCCGACGAGCGTTATGACGACGTGGCCGATCCGGCCTCGATGGAAAACCCGCTGGCTGCCGTGCAAATGGGGTTGATTTATGTCAACCCGGAAGGCGTCAACGGCCATCCTGACCCGCTGAAGACCGCGCTTCAAGTGCGCGAGACCTTCGCCCGCATGGCAATGAACGATGAGGAGACTGTAGCGCTGACCGCAGGCGGCCACACCGTCGGCAAATGCCATGGCAATGGCCATGCCGAAAACCTGGGTCCAAGCCCCGAGGGTGCGGACATAGCCGAGCAAGGGCTGGGATGGATGAACCATACCAGTCGTGGCGTGGGGCGCAATACGGTGACCAGCGGCATTGAAGGTGCGTGGACGACCCACCCAACGCAGTGGGACAACGGCTATTTCAAGCTGCTGCTAGGTTATGAGTGGGAGCTGAAAAAATCGCCCGCCGGTGCGCATCAATGGGAGCCAGTCAATATCCGCGAAGAAGACAAGCCGGTGGACGTGGAAGATCCGAGCATTCGTTACAACCCGGTGATGACTGACGCGGACATGGCGATGAAGATGGATCCCATCTATCGCGGAATTATCGAACGTTTTGCGCAGGATCAGGTGAATTTCTCCGAAACATTTGCCCGTGCCTGGTTCAAGCTCACCCACCGCGACATGGGACCGATTCCTCGCTACATCGGCCCGTGGTCACCCAGCGAAGAGCTGATCTGGCAGGATCCAGTGCCGGCTGGACGCAAAGACTACGATGTGGATGCCGTCAAAGCGAAGATCGCCGCCAGTGGGCTGTTGATTGGCGAGATGGTGGCAACCGCCTGGGACAGTGCCCGCACCTTCCGCCAATCGGATTATCGCGGCGGCGCCAATGGCGCACGTATCCGTCTGACACCACAAAAAGATTGGGAAGGTAATGAACCTACCCAGCTAAACAAGGTGCTTGCCGTGCTGGAACCGATTGCCGCCGCCAGCGGTGCCAGCATGGCTGATGTGATTGTGCTTGCAGGCAATGTCGGTGTCGAACAGGCGGCCAAGGCGGCGGGCTTCGATATCTGCGTGCCGTTTGCGCCTGGCCGGGGGGATGCGACGGACGCGATGACCGATGCGGAGTCTTTCAAGGTGCTGGAGCCAGTGGCCGATGGTTTCCGCAACTGGCTGAAGCAGGATTATGTGGTCAGCCCGGAAGAGCTGATGCTCGACCGTGCCCAGTTGCTCGGCCTGACCGCACATGAAATGACCTGTCTGGCCGGAGGCATGCGCGTGATGGGTACCAATTACGCTGGAACGGCACACGGCGTGTTCACGGAGCGTGTGGGTGCCCTGACCACGGACTTCTTCGTCAACCTGACCGACATGGCCTGGAGCTGGGTGCCGAAGGGTGCCAACCTGTACGAGATTCGAGACCGCAAGAGCGGCGCACTCAAGTGGACGGCCACCCGCGCAGACCTGGTATTTGGTTCGAATTCCATCCTGCGCGCCTATGCCGAGGTCTACGCCCAAGACGACAACCAGGCCAAGTTCGTACAGGACTTCGTGGCCGTCTGGGTCAAGGTGATGAACGCGGATCGTTACGATCTCGCTTGAACCGGCTGTGCGGGAGTCAATGTTGGCTTTCAATTTCCAATAGGCAACAAACTCAGGTCAATCTCAAACCTTTTGTTGGCGACCGTCTTTACACGGCGTGTCCAGGAGCCGCTCTTCCCCAAATTCACAAAGGATATCCCGCCGCAATCGTAATCACCGACATCATCTATTGGTGCAGTGTTCCCTATCATACTCGGCGCATCAGCGAAATTGGATTTACTCCAACGTCCACAGCCGACAGCATCAAAGCTCGTGGTCGTCGACACGGTGAACACAGCTGTTTTGCTGGCGTTATTGTCTGATCCAATATCCCAAACGGCCAGTCCATTGATGATGGCAGTGGCGAGCGAAAGGTCAGGGATCGTGTCGTAACGGACACCTTGGGGCAAGGAGTGGCATTTAACGCCGAGCCAGTTGAAAACATCGCCAAATCCGTCGCAATCTTCGCTCGAATCGCCCGCGTAGGGGAATCCCTGCATTGCGGTAAACGCCCAAGGGGTACCTTCTGAACTGCTCTGCGTCGTGTGATCAATGTATTTCCAATCGCTAAGTGAGTTAGTCACCGAATGACTAAAGGAAACACTACCGCCTCCGCTTACCTCGCCGTTGCTCTTGGCGGCGACATTGAGCGACCAACCGGTGGAGTCCGTCATCGAATGTTGGTTATTGGCCGAATGCGGCAGGTTGGCCAACCACTGAATACCTGTGAGCCAAAGATCGGAGCCCGTCCATACGGCGGGCCGCACCTGCATGTTGAAATAAGTCTGGTACCAGAATGCGGCATTATTATCACGCTGGGAAAGCGACCCTGGGTTGAGATTGGCATCCATCCCCAACGAAACCACACGTGATTTCGGACCATTGACCGTATCGTTGAGATAAAGCACGGGATAGAAGTTGATGATTTGGCTTGGGCACTGGGGCGATTGATCATGCTTAGTGGAGTCGAAGTTCAACGCCAGGATCGGACGCGTTACATAGGCATCAACGTACTCCCAGTCGCGTGTCAGACATATACCGTCGGCGGAAAAGTCATTGATGATACTGATGCGCGCCAGCGGCGTTTTTTGCACGAATGAGCACAGGTTGGCATCGACGGACGAACAGCTATCGCCGTTCGAGTCCGAGGATGCCGCGCGCGCCGGGTGGGGTTGATGCAGCTGATCGAGCAAGCTGTTGATTGCGGTGTTGGTGGCGCTCCAAGGCTCGCTCCGTGCGTCCTTGCGCGTAATGTGCATGATGGATCCATCGTGATGACCATATCCGGCACGCGGCGGGATCACCAGCGCCAGGCCGGTGTAGCCGACATCCAGCAGGCTGGGCAGAATCCGGTGTACGGCGCGCTCGAAATCATCATCCATGTGCATGATGAGAATGGGCACGCCGGCATCGAAGGCTTGGCGAAAGGCGTGGTTGGGTTCGGTGATGCTCAGTGGATTTTCCAGCCGCGCGTCCAGCAATAGCACGTCGCGCCCAGCCTCCAGCGATTGTATCCCGGCGCTTCGAACCTGGCGGAAACGCGCCTCAATGGCTGAGCGCATCGTCAAATCGCCAGGCTCACCCACAATGACCAGTTGCTCCATATCCGCAGCAGCGTTTTGGGGCTGTGGCTGCTCGTCCTCGGAGCAACCAGCAAGCAATAGGAACGACACGCCCAACAAAGCGAGCATGGCGCTGGTACGCTGGAGTGCAACATAGCCTCCCCGCTGCGTTGGATTGACCGATACGTGCTTGAGCGAGGACACCATGGACTCTTGGTTCATTTTTGCTGAATTCCGGTGATAAAAACGATAACCGACTCGGGCAACACGCATTCGACATGTTGATCAGGTCAGGGCTTTGGACTTCAGGATGCTTCCGTCTACAACGTACAACACCCTCGTCCCAGCTTCGTCCTACACCTCGCCTATAAACAGGGGTGCACACCCCGCCATAAAAAAAGGCCGCTTAACGCGGCCTTGTTCAATTCTAATCAGTTAACAATCAAGCGGCATTGCGCAAAGCAGCAATACGCTCGTCCAGCGGCGGGTGGCTGCTGAACATCTTCTGGATATTGCTACCGTTGATGCCGAAGGCGGCCATTTGCTCGGGCAGATGGCTGGGCTCGTGCATGGCTTTGAGCTTTTCCAGTGCGGCAATCATCTTCTGCTTGCCGGCAAACTGGGCTCCGGCGGCGTCGGCGCGGAATTCACGCTGACGCGAGAACCACATCACAATCGCACTGGCGAGGAAGCCCAAGGTAATCTGCGCCACGATATTGACGATAAAAAAGACCACGCCTTGCCCTTCGTCGTTTTTCAGGATCACGCGATCCACGATGTAGCTAATGACGTAGGCGAAGAACACCACGAAGGTGTTAACAACACCTTGGATCAGGGTCAGGGTCACCATGTCGCCGTTGGCAACGTGGCCGATTTCGTGCGCCATCACCGCTTCGGCCTCGTCGTGGTTCATGTAGTTCAACAAGCCAGTACTGACGGCGACCAGCGCGTTGTTACGGCCTGGGCCGGTGGCAAAGGCGTTGATTTCGGGTGAGTCGTAAATCGCCACTTCAGGCATTTTGATGCCTGCGGCATTGGCTTGGCGACGCACGGTTTCAACCAGCCAGACCTCGGTCGGGTTGCTGGGTTGTTCGATGACCACCGCGCCGACGCTACGCTTGGCGATCCACTTGGACATCATCAGCGAGATGAATGAACCGGTGAAACCGACCAGCACGGAGAAGATCATTAATGAGGTGAGGTTCAGGCCGTCTTTGCTCTGGATTTGACCCAGGCCAAATACGCTGGAGACGATAAACCACATCAGGCTGATGACGACCATCACCGCAATGTTGGTAAGGACGAAGAGTAGGATGCGCTTCATGGTGTGCTAAAGACCTCTAGGTGAAAAAACAGACTGGGCTATTTGATATGGGTTTTGATGAATAATTCAATCGCTGGACAGGGTTTCCAGACGTTCTGCACGGGTAAATCCGCGCGGCAAGGGGCGACCACGACGTGCGCGCTGGCTCAACATGCTCACCCAGTCGGCTGGATTGAGGTTGAGAAAGCGCCCGCTGGTATGTACGCGCAGGCTGTCTTTGCTGCGTAACAGGGTCACATCAAGCAACGCTTCATCCTTGTTCAGCGCGATCAATTTGCTGCCGCGCCCGCCACGCGCTTCGTCGACCAGCTCTTGCAGCGGGAAGACCAGCAAGTGACCGCCGCCCAGCGTGGCAAGGTAGAGCGGCTCGTCGGCGGCGCCTGGTACTCGCGGGGGTAGCAGCAAGGGCGGCAAAAGATGCGCGCCTTCGGGAACAGTCATAAAGGCTTTGCCGTTCTTTTGGCGGCTAAATAACTGATGGAGCTCTGCAATCAGTCCAAAGGCGGCGCTGGAAACAAACAGATAGCGCGACTCCGGCACGGCCAGAAGCACATGCTGAAAGCTACTGCCAGCTGCGGGTGAAAAACGCCCGGTCAGTGGCTCGCCATGCCCGCGCGCCGAAGGCAGGGTGTGTGCTGCGGTGCTGAAGGCGCGCCCCGTGCTGTCGAGAAACACGGCTTGCTGGGTACTGCGTCCAATGGCCTGCGCCAGAAAACCATCCCCGGCGCGATAGTTCAGACCGCTGCCATCCACGTCGTGCCCCTTGGCCAAGCGCGCCCAGCCTTGTTGCGACAATACGACGGTCACCGGCTCGCTTTGAATCAGCGCGGATTCATCCAGGGCCTGCGCGCTACTTGCTTCAATCAGCGGCGCGCGGCGTGCGTCGCCATGCGCTGCGGCATCGGCCAGAAGCTCTTCGCGCACCTTGGCGTGCAGTTTTTTCTCGCTATCCAACAGTGCGCGCAGCGCGTCGCGCTCCTTGGCCAAGTCGGCCTGTTCGCCGCGCAGTTCCATTTCTTCCAGCTTGGCAAGGTGGCGTAACTTGAGTTCAAGAATCGCTTCGGCCTGGGTATCAGAGAGCGCAAAACGCGCCATCAACACAGGCTTAGGCTCGTCTTCATGGCGAATGATATAAATCACTTCGTCGATATTCAGATAGGCAATCAGCAAGCCGTCAAGAATATGCAGGCGTTTTTCCACCCGATCCAAACGCCATTGCACGCGGCGGCGCACGGTCTGGATGCGGAATTGCAGCCACTCGCCGAGCATATCGCGCAGATTCATCACCCGTGGCCGTCCGTCCAGCGCGATGATGTTCATGTTGACGCGATAGCTGCGTTCCAGATCGGTGGTGGCGAACAGATGATTCATCAATTCATCGGCATCCACATTGCGACTACGCGGAAAAATCACCAGACGGGTGGGATTTTCGTGGTCGGATTCGTCGCGCAGATCCGCCACCATCGGCAGTTTTTTGGCCTGCATTTGCGCGGCAATCTGCTCCAACACCTTGCTGCCGGACACCTGATACGGCAGGGCGGTGACGATAATGTCGCCGTCTTCAATCTCATAAATCGCGCGCTGGCGCACTGAGCCTTGCCCACTTTGGTACATTTTGAGCAGGTCGGCACGCGAGGTAATAATCTCGCCCGCTGTGGGATAATCCGGCCCCAACAGGTGTTCGCACAAGGCGGCTACATCCGCATCGGGGTGGTCAAGCAGGTGCACGCAGGCGTGAATGGCTTCGCGCAGATTGTGCGGCGGAATGTCGGTCGCCATACCGACCGCGATACCGGTGGTGCCATTGAGCAGCACATTCGGCACGCGTGCGGGCAACAGCACCGGCTCCTCCAGTGTGCCATCGAAGTTGGGTTGAAAATCGACCGTGCCTTGCTCCAGCTCGCTCAACAGCAAGCGGGCGTAAGGCGTCATGCGCGATTCGGTATAACGCATGGCGGCGAAAGACTTAGGCTCATCCGCCGAGCCCCAGTTGCCCTGCCCGTCAATCAGCGGATAGCGGGTGGAAAACGGTTGCGCCATCAACACCATGGCTTCGTAGCAGGCCGAATCGCCATGCGGATGATATTTACCCAGCACATCGCCCACGGTGCGAGCGGATTTTTTATGCTTGGAGGCCGCCGACAAACCCAGCTCGGACATGGCGTAAATAATGCGCCGCTGCACCGGTTTCAGGCCGTCACCGATATGCGGCAGGGCACGATCCAGAATCACGTACATGGCATAGTCCAGATACGCCTTTTCGGTGAACTGGCTGATGCTGATGCGTTCCTGCCCAGCATTCACATCAAGCAACATGACGACTCTCCTGTCGATACAAAAACCAAATGGCAACGGCCAGCATCATCACGGGCGGCAGCATGGCGGCAAACATCGGGCTTAATCCGGCCAGTAAACTGCCTTGAGTGAGCAAGCGCGAGAGCACAAACACGCCCATGCCCAAGACGATACCAATCACCAGCCGCACCCCTGCCCCGCCCGCGCGGCGCGTGGCCAGCGAAAATGGCAGTGCCAGCAGCAGCATGGCCACCACGCTCAGCGGCGCGAGCAACTTGCCCCACCACGCCAGCCAGTAGGCTTCGCTTTTCAGGCTATTTTTGTCCAGAAACTGCGCATAACGCCACAGCTCGCCCAGGCTCATGTACTGCGGAATCACCGCCAGTACATTCAGCACATTGGGCTGCACCAGACTTTCCAGCCTGCGTTGGGATTCAAAAGCACTTTCGATACGTTCAGCAGAAAATTGATTTGAGCCCACCTGTTCAGCCAGCCAGCCAGCCTCAAACGGTTTGGCTTGCGCAAATTGCATGGCACCCTGCAAAGCACCATTCGCGGCAAAATCGAACACCCGCACGCCGCGCACTTCGCCGCCCGGCGTGACCAGGTCGATATGCACAAAGCGCTCGCCACCACTCAATTCGGCACGCTTTTCACGCACCCATAAACCTTCCGCGCCTTGCAAGGATAAGGTTTGCCCAAGCGCCTGCGCACGCATCAAACGCGCCTCGCTTTGTCCCCAGGGGCCGAGGGTTTCGCCGATCAACATGCCCATCAAACCCAGCAACACCCCCGCCATCAGTACGGGCACGGAGATGCGCGCCAAGGACAAGCCCATCGAACGCATGGCGGTAATTTCATTGCCCGCCGCCAGCGCGCCCAAAGCCACCAGACTACCGATCAGCGTCGCCAGCGGGAAAAATTCCAGCATGTAACCCGGCAACATCAACAGCACAAACATCAGCGCATTGAACAAGGTGTAGGCCGCACTGATTTTGTCCACTTCATCCAGAAACAGCAGGATCATCGCCAATGCCAGAACAACACCCAAGGTGGCCAGCGTGCCGCCGAGTACCGCGCGCAAGACATACAGGTCAAGCCGCATGGGAGGTCACCACTGTGGGTGTATCCACTTGAGGGGGAGCATCCTTGCGCTGCACGCGCACGAAAGCGCCCTGTCGCCAATACAGCACCAGCACCAGAGCCAGCATCAGTCCATGCGGAGCCAGCATTCCCAGCAGCATCGGTATACGCTCATCCTCGATGGCCTTGCTCGCCAGGGTGATGAGGTTGAAATACACCACATAAATCAGCACACCCGCACCCAAGCGAGCATAGCGCCCCTGACGCGGTGCAGCGCGCGCCAGAGGCAAGGCCAGCAAGCCGAGCAAAAAGGCGCTCAAGGGTTGCGCCACGCGCTTGGCAAGTTCTGCATGTGCCTGCGGCGTGGTGTCCTGCAACAGAGCCTGCAAAGGCATGGCGGAATGCTTGCGCGATGCCGTTTGCGGGTCGCGCTTTTCCAGCCCCAGATCAATCCGGTGTTCGGCGTAGCGCAGCACGCGCCAATCCCCCTGCCCGATCACGCCGTCATAGCGCTGCCCGTCTTCCAGCACCAGCTGACGATAGCCCTCGGCATCCTCGACAAATCGCGCCCGTGCCGCGCGCTCTACACCTTCTGCGTCAGTCAAACGGGTATGCACAAACACATCTTCCAAGGTCATGCCATCGTCGGACACACGCGCCGCATACACGGTGACGCGCCCCTTGTCGGCCACCAGAAAACGCCCGACCGGCAAACGGTCGAACACCGAGGCGCTCATGGCCTGTTGCAGCAGGTTGTCGCGTGCGCTCTGCGCGGCGGGCCAGACATGCAGGGACAGGCCACCGATAAGCAGCGACCAGAACAGCACGATCAGCGTGATCGGATGTTGCAAACGCCAGGGCGACGCGCCGCAGGCGAGCAACACCGGAATTTCGTGGTCGCGATACAGCCGCCCAAGGGCAAACAGTAAGCCCAGAAAACCGCCAATCGGCAAAATGAACATCAAAAGCTTGACCGAGTTTGCCCACAACAGGGCCAGTAATATCGGCGCAGGCAGACTGCCCTGCACGATACTGCCGACCAGCTGCATACCGACATTGGCCATCATCACCAGCCACAGCACAGCACTGACTGCCAACATGCCCAGCAGGGCTTCGCGCATTAGATAACGGTCAAGACGTGGGAGTATCATTTTCTAGCCACAGAGGTCACAGAGTGACCAAGGAATAAAGCCTCAGGAAACTCGGTGTTCTCTGTGGCAGAATTTTGTTCAAAGATAGCGCGCCAACAAGGCCAGACCCAGCTCATCCGGCGCAATATCCGTCACCGGCAGCGGCAAACGCACTTTCCAACCGCTGCCCGGAGCCACTTCAAGCGGCTGGGCATGCTGGTCGATCATCTCGTTCACCACAAAATCATGATTTCCGCTCGGCAACATCAGTTCCAAACGATCACCCACGCTGATTTTGTTTTTAATCGTCACTTCCGCCATGCCGCGCACGCTGTCCATGCCGGTAATTTCACCGACAAATTGTTGGCTATTGCTTAGCGACGCGCCAGTGATGTAGTTCTGATAATCCTGCGTGTGGTGGCGCTCAAAGAAACCATCGGTATAACCACGGCTGGCGAGCGACTCCAGCTTGCCAATCAGTTCGGGATTGAATGGCCGTCCGGCCACCGCATCATCAATCGCTTGGCGATAAAGCTGGGTGCTACGCGCCACGTAATAATGACTCTTGGTGCGTCCCTCAATTTTTAGACAATCCACGCCCAAAGCCGCCAGCTTGTGCACATGCTCAATGGCGCGTAAATCCTTGGAGTTCATGATGTAGGTGCCGTGCTCGTCCTCGAAAATCGGCATCAACTCACCGGGGCGGCTGGCCTCTTCCAGCAAGTACACCTTATCGGCCAAGGGGTGACGACGGTCGCCCCCCACGCCCGCGCGACCAGTGGTTTCTTTCATGGCTGCATTGATGGCATCCATCGAAATCACCGCTTCAGTAGGTGGGCGAATCACCCCAGCGGCATCTTCCTCGGCGGGCAAAGTCTTGTATTCCCAACGGCATGAGTTGGTGCAGGTTCCCTGGTTCGGGTCACGATGATTGAAATAGCCGGACAGCAGGCAACGTCCGGAATAGGCAATGCACAGTGCGCCATGCACAAACACCTCAAGCTCGGTATCTGGACACTCCTGACGAATTTCAGCGATCTCGTCCAGCGACAGCTCACGCGACAAAATCACCCGCTCCACGCCGACCGACTTCCAAAACTTCACCCCGGCATAATTCACCGTATTGGCTTGCACCGACAGATGAATCGGCATATCCGGCCAGCGCTCGCGCACCATCATCATTAAACCGGGGTCGGCCATGATGATCGCATCCGGCTGCATCTCGATAATCGGCTCGGCATCTTTCAAAAACGTGCGCACCTTGGCGTTATGCGGCATCACATTCATGGCCACAAAGAATTTCTTGCCGAGCTGGTGCGCCTCGTTAATTCCGATAGCGAGATTATCTTCAAGAAAATCATTATTGCGCACGCGCAACGAGTAACGCGGCTGGCCGGCATAAATCGCATCCGCGCCATAGGCAAAGGCGTAACGCATGTTTTTCAGGGTGCCGGCAGGGGAAAGCAGTTCAGGGGAGCGCATGGCGTTCATTCAAATCCAAAAAAATGTCGGGCATTGTACCCCGGCATCTACGAATAAAAATGCGTAAATTCATGTGGCAAATCGATGTGGTCGATACATGCTTCCCAATTGAGCATCTAGAAGGTGGCGACACTCAACTGTGCACAGTTTGATAAAAAATGCGCTAACCTTGGTCACATTCTGACAGATAACCGTTATTAAGGATGCCGCATGTCCAAACCCGAAGAACACCGCCCTAACCCGAAACTCGCCTCCAGTGCCTTTACCCATCTGGTTGGCACGTTCAAGGATCGTATCTCGGGTATGTTTGACCAGGTGGTGGATGTATTGCTCGGCATGGCGGAAAAAAGTGCCTCAGTCAAAGACCAGCATTTGTATTTTGACTCCATGCGCACCTTGCGCCAGTCACGCGGCGAGATCATCGAAGTGTTTGAGCAAAACTTAAGCGCCATGGGCAAAGACCCTAATGCACTGGAAAAGTTAAAAACCACTGCGTCGATCGACACCCTTGAGCTGGTCAGCGATGACACGATGAGTGAAAACGTCACTCTCAGCAATCTGGCACAGCGCATCACCAACCGAGCTGGAGATGAAATCAACGCGCTCGACATTCGTATCGACTCCATCAGCAGCGACGACAATGTCGTGAGCATCACTCCCGAAATCGCCCTACGCGCACTGGAGGCAGCCCTACGCAAGGCTTCGCTGGAGTTTGAAACCCGCCAGGTGGTGTACCAAATCATTGAGCAACAGGCTGTGCATTCGCTCGCCAATGTGTACGCCGAAATGAATCAATGGATGATCAATCAGGGCGTGATGCCGCGTATTCCGTTGGGCTATGTACGCCGTGGTGTCAGCGGGCGGCGTAAAAGCATGGCTGAACCCATGAGCATCCCTACAGAAGCCGAGGCGGCTCGGTTGCGCTCTTTTGCGGATGATGTACAGCACAATACGGAGCACAGTACAGGGGAACCCATCGGGCAGCCCTTGCACGAAATGCCCACCGCTGGCGCATCACCCTTGCGACACTTCAGCCTCGAAGCCGATGCAGCATTTGAAACGGCAGCCACTGGCTATTCCGCAGACATACCCTTCACTCCCGGAGCTGCAAGCTCTGGCGCGTTTTCTGGCGCACCCCCTGGCGCGTCGGCCTACGGAGCGCCAGGACCAGGTGGTGGCGCACATGACTGGCCGTGGAATGGTGAAATCAGCGAGCTACATATTCCCTGGCTTAGCCAACAGCTTGAAAAGCTCAAATCGCACGAACGAAGCCCGATCGCCCAAGCGATCACCCGCATTTCGCCCGCGCTGAACGCGGCGGCTTCAAAAGACTTGAGCATCCTGCACGACCGTCGCCACCCGATGCGCCGCGCACTCACGCTGCTTGAAGATTTGGTCATTGATCTCGACAGCGAAGATGGCCTGGACGACATTGGCGGTGAAATCACCCAAATGATTGGTTTGATGGAGTCGCGCGCGGCCAGCGGCCCCGGATTTTGGCTGCACGTGGTCAAATACCTCAACTACCTCAAAGAGGAGCTGCACGGTCGCTTATGGAGCGACAACGTGGATGCTGACCACCAAGAGCGTGTGCGCCTTGCGCGCCGCCTTGCCACCCGTCAAATCCAGCTTTTGATGCGCGACAAGCGCGTCACCCCCGCCCTGCAACGCATCCTCACCCAGATGCTCGGCCCAGCCCTGGCCATTCTGATGCTGCGCCATCGTCACGACCGTGACTCGCAGGTTTTAAGAAGTGCGATACAACTCATTCACGATGTGATTGAAAGTGTTCAGGGTGTACCTGAATCACTGGAGGACATGCACTACTTGGAGCACGCATCGGGCAAGGCTCTGATTCAACAGCTGTATGGCTTTTTCATGGGCTTTTCCGGCTTCGATCAAAACATCATTGCTGAAACCTTGTTACATCTTGAGCAAGAGCACACTCACATTCTCAATACCCTTGCGTCACGCAATAACCAAGTGACGCTACCATCCTTCTCTGCCCATTCATCACACGGCGGTCTTGAAGATCATACTCAGCTACTGCAACTGCCCACATTGCCCAGCCCGCCCCTCATCGAAGATATCGAAACGGCTGAATTTACAGAAAACCCGCCGCCAAGGATTGAGACTGAAGCTCCGCAGCCCAAGTTGCCTACTCCCACTGCAGTCCCGGCTAAAGGCTCATTCAGCCTACCGTCCTCGTCCTCGGCCTCGTTGGATAATATATCTGCCCCGGCCGAGCCTGATTTAGCTGCACTTAACAATCTTGCGCTTGATGCTCTTCTGGAAAAACTGAACCGCGAATACCGCTTCACCTGGTTCCAAGTGCCTGCCTGTGAAGGTTGCAATTTACGCCGCCTCATGTTTGGAGCCTACGATCATGCGCGCCGCCTCGTGATGTTCTGCAATGTGCGCCAAGAGCCGAGCCTGAGCATCAGCGTGGTGGATTTTGACCTAGGCCTCAAAGCCGGGGTGACCCGCCCGATTTACGATGAGCCGGGAATCACCCATTTATTGAAGGATTATTTAAAGTCTTGCGCGGCAAGCGCCTGATAGAAGGTGCTTGATATAACTTGAACCGCCAACAACACAAAGCCCCCGCAAGCCAAGCTTCCGGGGGCTTTTTTTACTATGCAGACTTCAGTCAGTCTTGCGTCATCGCACGCAGCATCCACGCATTCTTTTCATGAATCTCCATGCGGCGGGTCAGCAAATCCAGCGTCGGCTGGTCGTTAGCCTCATCCGCCACCGGCAGGAGACCACGCGCGGTACGCACCACGGCTTCCTGAGCTGCTACCAACGCAAGCAGCATTTCACGGGCACTCATTGCCTCTTCTGGAATGGCAAACGAAGCCAGCGACTCGAATTGCTTGAAGGTTCCCGGTGCAGCGACACCCAGCGAACGGATGCGCTCAGCAATTTCATCTACGCCCGTAAACAGCTCGGTATACTGCTCCTCAAACATCAGGTGCAAGCTTCTGAACTGCGGCCCAATCACGTTCCAGTGAAAGTTGTGCGTCATCAAAAACAGGGAGTACGAATCTGCCAGCAAGCCCGACAGACCCGCGCCAATCGCTTCACGCTGCGCATCACTCAGACCGATATTGATTACGCTTGCTTCAGACTTCTTCTTGGACATGACATCTCTCCTCCTCAGGTTGGTGAGAGTTAATCTAGTCCAGTTTTTCACATTTGTGATGTTGTATTTTTCTATGCGCTCGATAGTTTAAAATGTGGCTCACGACTTGAAAAATGCGCACACCTGCTGCAGCGACTGCGTGCGACGCATCGGTGGCAAGCTCTCGACAAACTGCTTGCCATAGCCCTTGCTGCGAATGCGCGGGTCGCACAGCATCAACACGCCGCGATCCTGCTCACCACGAATCAAGCGTCCCGCACCTTGCTTTAAGGTCAAAATCGCCTGCGGCAACTGGTAATGCACAAACGGCTCCAAGCCTTGTTTACGCATGGCATCCATGCGCGCCTTGAGCACCGGGTCGCCGGGGGTGGCGAACGGCAGTTTGTCGATAATCACCAGCGATAAAGCCTCGCCCTGCACATCCACCCCTTCCCAAAAGCTCTGCGTGCCCAACAGCACGGCGTTGCCCAGTTCACGGAAGCGTTCAATCAGATAATGGCGCGGCATATCGCCCTGCACCAACAGCGGGTGTGTAATGCGATTGCGCAGCAGCCCTTCGGCTTCCTTCAGCGCACGATGACTGGTGAACAACATAAACGCCCGCCCTTGACTGGCCTCGAGCACGGGCAGGGCGGCCTCGACCACGGCGGCCGTAAAATGTGCGCTATTCGGCTCCGGCATCCCCGTCGGATGATAGAGCAAGGCCTTGTTGGGATAATCAAATGGACTATCCAGACGCAGGGTCGGCGTATCCCCGGCCAAACCCACGCGACGCGTGAAAAACTCGAAACGTTGCTGCGCAGTAAGTGTGGCCGAGGTAAAAATCAAGGCGCGCGGGCGGCCATGCAGCGCGCGCGCCAGCCCTGCCGAGGCATCGACCGGGGTGGCATGGAGCGCAAAACCACGTCCATTCAGCTCATACCACAACACTTCTTCTGCATTTTCGGCCTGACTAAAGCGCGCAAACAGGGCAAGCGCCGCCTCAGCGCGTTTTTGGGCATTTTCCAGCCCTTTACCGCGCGGCGCAGCCAGCTTCAAACCAGCGTTCAATTCAGCCAAGGCCGCCTCAAGCACATGCAAAGCATCCACTAAAGGCGCATGTCCACGCACTGCGCTCCAGGCATCTTTTTGCGCACGCATTTCAAACGCCAAACGAAAATCGGCAATCGCCTTTTCAAGTGCCGTCGCCAAATCACGCAAAGCCGCCATGTCCGGCGCGTCGCGCATCTGCTCATTGACTGTATCGCGTGCCAGATCAATCAATTGGCGCGAGGTGAGCGTTTCTCCGGCAAAGGCACTGGCAATTTCCGGCAGCTGATGTGCCTCGTCAAAAATCAGCGCATCGGCGTCGGGTAAAAACTCGCCAAAGCCTTCATCGCGCAAGGCGGCATCGGCACAAAACAGATGATGGTTGATCACCACCAAATCGGCTTCCTGCGCACGTCGGCGCGCTTCAAACACAAAGCAGCCCTGAAAATCCGGGCATTCACTGCCTAGGCAATTATCCGTGGTGGAGGTGACCATGCCCCAAATCGGCGAGCCTTCGGGCACGCTTTCGCATTCAGACAAATCACCACTTTTACTGCGCAGCACCCATTGGTCGATACTGCGCAACTGCTCACGCAACTCGCCGGAGCGAATAAATTCCAACGTTTTGGCACCGCTCAGCCGATAGCGACACAGATAGTTTGAGCGCCCCTTGAGCAAGGCCACATCACGACTCGCACCCAGAATTGTCTTCACCCGTGGCAGGTCATTCAGAAAAAGTTGATCCTGCAAATGGCGTGTGGCGGTGGCGATCATCACCTTGCCCGGATGCAGCATGGCTGGAACCAGATAGGCAAACGTCTTACCGACCCCCGTTCCGGCCTCAACCACCAAGGTCGCGCCTTCCTCCAGCGCGGTGCCGACCGCATCCGCCATGCGCCCTTGCGCTTCGCGCACGGCAAATAATGGGTTGCTCTCCGCAAACGGGCCAGAGGCTCCAAGCAAAACGGAGGGCAGTGTTTGCTGCAGGCTCAATTAACGCCCACGCGCCTGCGCGACAATCTGGTCATTGCGCGAGCGCAAGGCGGCATCCCCGCCCGCAAGTCCATTGGCCTTGAGCGCCAATTGCTCAGCCTGCACGGTATCACCTTGACGCAAACGCACCTCCGCCAGGCGTGACCACAGTCCGGCATTGTTCGGCTCAATGCGCAAAGCGCGCTCCAAACTGGCTGCCGAAGCGGTCAAATCGCCCCGCGCCATCGCCGCATCGGCGCTGCTCGCCAATTGTCGCGCCGCTGGACTGCCGCTCAAACTGGCCGCAGGCAAGGCCAGCGTCCCCGCTGCTTTATTGGCTGAAGCTGTGGCTTGATTGACCTGTCCGACACCGCTATCGAGCTTGGCCGTGGTCATGCTCTTGGCGCTATTGATTTGATTCGATGCCGCTGCCACACCCGCATTGGCCTGGATATTGGCTTGCGTACTAATCTGAGTATTGGCCTGCGCACCTGCCGCACTCGTGGCGGACTGGGCATAATCCACGCCCGGAGTCATCGGTGTACTGGGTGCCAGCGCGCTGGGCGCGTAGCTGCTCAAAGGCTTGGCGGGCAGCGGCTTGGCCTGCAGCGGCGTTTCCTTAAAGCCCGGTGCCGATAGCGCGCGCACCACCGGCGCATTTTCATCCACCGTGGGCGCTGGCTTGGAGGCTTGCCCACCTTTGTAGATGGATGGTGCAGGCGTTGTTGCGCAGGCTGAAAGCAGACCGCCCGCAATTAAAATGATTAAAAAACGATTATTTTTCATGCTGTTGTAAGTCATAAGTTAATTCAAACCTTAAGGGATAATTTTATTCAGCCAATCCACCAGCGATTCCTCATTGCTACCGCTGTCCACCCCTTGTGCCCCGGGACGAGCGGATGGATCAAGAAAGTCATTCGGTGCAACCTCACCGCAACCGCTCCACTCCACGGGCGCACTGCCTTCAATATACGGTAAATCCACCGCAGCGGGACAGGCCGCCGTGGCGCGCCGTCCAGTGCTCAAATCGGTGGTGACCCACTCAATTCCCTGCGGAGCCTCGGCCGGACGCGGCTGTTGTGGCAAGGCGCGTATCACTTGGGTAAAAATAGGTAAAGCGCCACTACCCCCAGTGAGCTTGGTCGGCTGATTATCATCGCGCCCCACCCAGACCACCATCAAACGGTCGGCAGAAAAGCCGGCAAACCAACTATCGCGCATATCATTGGTGGTGCCGGTTTTACCAGCCAAACGCAAGGCGGGCAAGGCACGCCCAAGCGCCGCTGCCGTGCCTTCGCGCACCGTGGCCTGCATGGCATAAGTCACCAGAAACACCGGTTGCGGCTGCGCATCCTGACGCACGGTCAACACATAGCGCGCCAAAGGCTGACCATCAGCATCCAATACCGCCCGAATCGCCCGCATCGGCGTACGGAAACCGCCCGCTGCCAAGGTTTGCATCATCTGCGTCACCTCGACAGGCGCCATATCCAACGCGCCCAGCAGCATTGACGGCGTCGGCTTTTCAGGCGCACGTCCCCCCAAACGTTCAACTGTGGCAGCGACCTCCTGCACGCTGACATCCAACCCCACGCGCACCGCAGGCAGGTTGAGCGAATTGGCCAGCGCCTTGTACAAGGGCACATCACCGCGGAAACGATGGTCGTAATTCTGTGGTGACCACGGCGGGCTGCCCGCCTGCTCGATGGTCATCGGCTCATCCGCAATCAGGCTGCTCAAGGTAAATTGCGCCGGTCTTTCAAGCGCGGTGAGATAAATCGCCGGTTTGACCAGCGAACCAATCGGACGACGCGCATCCAGCGCTCGATTGAAGCCGGAAAAACGCGGATTACGATCCCCCAGCATGGCCAAAATTTCACCCGACACCGGCTCGGTGATAACCGCCGCCGCCTGCAGGCTATCCACGGGCAGTTTGCGCGATTTCTCAAGAACGGGCAGTTGTTCCTGCACCGCCTTTTCCACCTGCATCTGCGCTTCAGGATCCAGCGTGGTGTAAATTTTCAGCCCCAGCGTACTTAAAGAATTTTCATCGTACTCGCGCCTAAGTTGTTGACTTACAAGCTGCAAGAATGCGGGATACAAACCTTGACCTGCATTGGCATTTTCAGTCACCCCCAAGGGGCGCGCTCGCCAAAGATCAAGCTGCTCCGGCTTGAGCAAGCCCTGTTGCGCCATCACCCCCAACACCACATTGCGCCGCTCCAAGGCGCGCTCAGGATTGCGTCGAGGATTGTAGTAACTCGCGCCTTTGACCATCCCCACCAGTAGCGCGATTTGATCAGGTGCCAGTTCAGCAATGGGGCGCCCAAAGTAAAATTCGCTCGCCAAGCCAAAACCATGAATGGCGCGACTCCCCTCCTGCCCCAGCCAGACCTCATTCAGATAGGCCTCAAGAATCTGCTCCTTGCTGTAATGCAGTTCCAGCTCCACCGCCATAATCAACTCATTCAGCTTGCGTACCAAGGTGCGCTCATGGCTTAGAAAAAAGTTCTTGGCCAACTGCTGGGTAATCGTGCTGCCGCCCTGCGTCAGTTCACCACTACCGATATTCACCAGCATGGCGCGCATGATGGTCCATGGATTGACCCCGTGGTGCTCGAAGTAAGCCCTGTCCTCGACTGCGAGCAAGGCGTGCACCAGCAGCGGCGGCGTGTCCTGCAAGCGCAGCATCACACGATCTTCCTGTTTATCCGGATAAAAGCTGCCGATCACCAGCGGTTCGAGCCGCGCCACAGCCACAGGAACACGCTCCGCATCCCACAATCCGCTCAGGCGCTCAGCCTCAAAACGCAGACGTAGTAAACGCTCGGGCTCTTCGCCATCAAAATGCTCGGCATGGCGCGCATACACCTCCCACTCCGCGCCCGCCTTGCGATACTCTCCGGCACGCGGCGCGCCCTCGGTGCTGCGATAACCCAAGCGGCGTAACTCGCGTTCCAGTTGCGCTGGAGATAACGGCAGACCGACATACAACTCCAGCGCCCGCGCATACACTTTGGCGGGCAGCGCCCACAAACTGCCGGAAAAGCGCTCCTGCACGATGCGATCCAGATGGGTGGCATACAAACCTATGGCAAGCGCGCCGACAACAAACAGTGCCAGGCCGAGTTTAAGTACAGTGAAAAAAAAGTGACGCACGGTGAAAGGGGACTCAGAACACGAAGCGTGTGGACATGGATGCAAAATGATGACTGCTTTATGCTGTCGCATCTTAACTTATGCAAGCCAGCCATGTCCGCTCTCGATCAACACCAACACCTTGTCCGCGCCCTACTCGCTCAGTTTCAAACGCAAGACCCCAGCGCACGCCTGATCGAAACGCATATTTCATCCGTGATTCTGGCGGGCGAACATGCCTATAAAATCAAAAAACCGGTGAATTTCGGCTTTCTGGATTTTAGCGACCGCGCTCAACGTCGGCATTTTTGCCACGAAGAAATCCGCCTGAACCAGGCATTGAGCGACGGTCTTTATCTGCATGTCGCCGATATTTTTGGCTCTGCCGATGCTCCCCGCTTTGATGCCGAAGGCCAACCCATTGAAAGTGCCATCGTCATGCGCCGCTTTGCCGATGGCGCGCGCCTGGATGAAGTTTTGGCACACGAAGGCCTGGCGTTGGAGCAGATGGACGAACTCGCCACCCGCCTGGCCGATTTTCATGCACAAGCACCCCGTGTTGAACCAAGCAGCACACTGGGCGAGCCCGCCACCGTGTACTACCCGATGGCGCAAAACTTCGAGCAGATTCGCCCCCTGCTAGCCAGCGATGATACCGCCAGCCATGCCCAGCTCGAACGCCTGCGACTATGGACCGAAGCCCGCTACGCCAGCCTGCAAACCCTGCTGGCCGCCCGCAAAAATGACGGCTTCGTGCGCGAACTGCACGGCGACATGCACCTCGGCAATATGGCGCGGGTCGATAACAAGATCATCATTTTCGATGCGATTGAATTCAACGCCAGCTTCCGCTGGATTGATGTCATGAGCGAGCTGGCCTTCGTGCTGATGGACTTGCAGGATCGCGGACTCCCCGCCCACGCCAATCGCCTGCTCAACCGCTATCTTGAACTCAGCGGCGACTATGCTGGCCTCGAATTGCTGCGCGTCTACCAGACCTACCGCGCCATGGTGCGCGCCAAAGTCGCCCTGCTTGGCATCGCCTTTGGCGGCACGGATGAACAAATCGCCGCCGCACGCGCCAATTACGCGCGCTATACCAACCTGGCCGAACATTTCACGCAAACCACCCCGCCGCAACTCATCATCACCCACGGTTTTTCCGGCAGCGGCAAAAGCCATGCTGCACTGATCCTGGCCGAAAGCCTGGGGCTGATTCGCATCCGTGCCGACATTGAACGCCAGCGACTATTTCCGCAGCGCGGCGAAGACGGACTCAATGCAGGCCGCTATAGCCCACAGGCGACCACTAAAACCTATCAACGCTTGTTCGATCTGGCTCAAGAATTGTTGCAGTCAGGCTGGTGTGTGATTCTCGACGCTACTTTTCTCAAGGCTGCGTCACGCGCTAACGCGCGTGAACTGACGGTGAGGTTGGGCGTTCCCTTTCATATCATCGATATGCACTGTCCAGACGAGCTGCTGCGCCAACGCCTGCTCACACGCGTCAAGGCTGGCGGTGACCCGTCAGAAGCGACGTTGGACGTGCTGAGCGCTCAGCAGAGTGGTGCCGAGCCATTGACCGATGAAGAAAAACCAAAAGCCCTCCCGCTACGTTGTGACGCAGCCATGGAAGGGCAGGTTGCGGCGTTGATGGAGCTGTTCGCCCCCGCCTGAGTCTCGTAACTTGTTGACTTACTTACCCATGGAATCCTTGCTCATGTGGTCCTTACCCATGGTGTCTTTGCCCATGGTGTCCTTGCTCATGCCATCTTTGTGCATTTCGTCCTTGCCCATGGCATCTTTTTTCATACTGTCCTTGCCCATGGTGTCCTTGGACATGGAATCATGACTCATACCGTCCTTCGCCATACCGGGCTTACCCATATCGTCGGCCATGGCAGTGGCGCCAAACATCAAAACAGCAGAACAGATCACAGCAGCAGCCTTCAGTTTCATGATGAAATCCTCACAGGTTTAATAAACGAACGATCACGGCGGAATTGCCGTATTTCAGGGCAGATGAGACATGCTCAACTGCCGCCGAACCAGTTGTACCCCTGGTCTTCCCAATAACCGCCGGGGTAGGAATTAGTGACGAAAATCGCCTGGACATGCTTGGGGTTCTTGTAACCCAGCTTGGTCGGAATACGCAGCTTCAGAGGAAAGCCGTAGCGAACAGGCAGCGTCTCACCGTCATAACTCAAGGCCATCAGCGTTTGCGGATGCAGCGCCGTCGGCATGTCGATACTGGTGTGGTAGCCATCGGCGCACTTGAAGCCGACATACTTGGCCGAGAGATCGGCACCGACCATGCGTAGAAAATCACCAAAGGGCAACCCACCCCAACGCCCAATGGCGCTCCAACCCTCGACGCAGATGTGTCGGGTAATCTGCTCGGTATGCGGCAAGGCCAATAATTCCGCCAGCGACCAGGCGTGCTTGTCGGCCACCTTGCCAGAAACTTCCAGGCGGTAACTTTCCGCATCAACAATCGGCGCTTTGTTTTCACCGTAAAAGGCATTGAAAGGAAAAGGCCGGGTAATCATCGACGCGGGATAAGTCGGTGCCAGCCTCTCGGGGTCGAACAGCCAGGCCTGCACCTTGTCGTTGAAACGCGACACCTTCATCAACAAGGACTCAATGCTCGGTTCATCGCTGATCGAACAGCCCGTCAGCATTGATAGCCCGCCTAGAGTCACCGCGCCGCGCAGAAAGGCTCGGCGTGCGGGGATATGTAATTCGCCCAGCGCATCTTTAACGATCAAATCGGCTGTTTGTGGGTCTATACGTTTGGTTTTCATTGAGTGCTCCTGATTTCCTGTTCCATCAACGCCCGCGAACCATGGCCAGCAGGCTGCGCGGCACCAGCAGCGCCATCGCCACATGCACAATCACAAAACCGACCAAGGCCGCCATGGCAAAAAAATGGATGTAGCGCGCTGTTTCATATCCCCCCAACAACTCGCGCAGCAACGGAAATTGCACTGATTGCATCAACACCAAGCCCGACAAAACCAACAACACACTGACGAGCATCACAAACAGGTAGGACGCTTTCTGCACCATGTTGTAACGGCGCAGATCAGCATGTGAGAGATGTCCGCGCAGTGCCGAGCCAATATCAGCAAACAGAGCACCCGCCGAAAGCGGGAAGAAGCGCCTGACAAGACGCCCGCTGAACACATTGATCAGCAGATAGATCACACCATTAATCCCAAGCAGCCACATGGCAGCGAAATGCCACTGAATGCCACCCGCAAGCCAGCCGCCCAAGGTCATCTCACGCGGAAACTCGAAACCGAACAAGGGCGAGGCGTTATAGATTGTCCAGCCACTACCCACCAAAATGAGCACCGCCAGCGCATTCAACCAGTGCATAATGCGCAGCCATGCGGGGTGAATCACCCCACCATGCATGGCCTCCTGCCCGTTGGAAATTCGTTGCTGCATACAACCCCCTGCTGTTCGATGCGTCACACAAAAGCCATGTGCTGCTTGTTAACGACTAATTCGCATCAAGTTGGCGATTGGTTACATTTCAGGTTAAATATTTTTAAGAGCCTGCTCAAAGACTTACGCAAAACCGCCCCAGCGGCGTTCAAGCACCTCGCCGTACTCGGTGTACTGGCATCAAAGCTTTGCCTTGCTGGAACACTTTTGCGTAAGCCCCATGTTTTTTGGTGTTTGTTTTTTTTCATCAGCCTGGACGTGATTTCGTCCGGCTCTCTGTAACTAAAGTCGCCATCTCAACGAATGACAAATACCAGCCGGTTAGATGAAATTGAAAACAGACTGCGCGCCGGACTGCTACGCGGACTGGCTGGCGATAGCGTGGCGTATCGTGCGTTTCTCAAGGAACTAAGCACCCACTTGCGTAGTTACTTCCGCAAACGCCTCGCCAGCCTGCCGGATGAAGTTGAGGACTTGGTGCAGGAATCCTTGATTGCCATGCACAACCAGCGTCATACCTACGATGCCAAGCAGCCGTTGACGGCATGGGTTCATGCCATTGCCAAGTACAAACTGGTCGATTTGATGCGCAGGCGCGCTCGGCAAGATGTGTTGCACGAGCCCTTGGATGACGAGATGGAGTTTGCCGTCCCGTCGGACGACGAGGCCAACGATGCGCGTAGGGATGTAGCTGTACTACTCGACCAGCTACCCGAACGCCAGCGATTGCCGATTGTGCATACCAAGCTGGAAGGTTTGTCGGTTGCGGAAACTGCCAAACTTACCGGGATGTCGGAATCAGCCGTCAAGGTCGGTGTGCATCGTGGCCTCAAGGCATTGGCGGCATTGATTGGAGGAAAAAAATGAAGACCGATGATCTCGTAACACTGCTGGCCACCGGCGACATTGCTATCCAACCGCACACCGCCGCAAAACGTTTTGCGCTTGCACTTGGTCTTGGCGTGGGCGTAGCCTTTTTGATGATGCTCGGCTTGCTCGGCCTGCGCCCCGATTTCTCTGAAGCCATCAAATTACCCATGTTCTGGGTCAAACTGGGCTATGCCGCCAGCCTTGCTGCTGCCGCATTGCTTGCTCTTGTGCGCCTTTCGCACCCCGGTTCACGCCTGAAAAAAGCGCCCTTGGGTATGGCCTTGCCTATCGTGCTGATGTGGCTTCTTGCCTTGTACACACTCGTCGATGCTGACTCAGCACAACGCCACGAGCTTTTGTACGGCGCGTCCTGGGGTGCGTGCCCTCTGCTCATCACGATGCTGTCCGCCCCGATCTTTCTTTCCACACTGTGGGCCGTGCGTGGTTTGGCGCCCACTCGCTTAACGCAGGCTGGCGCGGCAGTCGGCTTATTATCCGGGGCATTAGGCGCCGTGGTGTACAGCCTGCACTGCCCGGAAATGGGCGCGCCTTTTATCGGCACCTGGTATTTGCTTGGCATGCTGATACCGACACTAATCGGCGCAACACTTGGCCGAAGCTTGTTGCGCTGGTAAAGCCCTGCCACAAGCCGGTTTGAAATCTCATTCCGCATACAAAGGTACGCCATAGTCGAGCTATGGGTGACCTGTGAGGTGGTTTGTGTGCCGAAATGCGACTTTCAGTGAGCTCTGGGACAGTCGCTTGCTTGGCGGCTGAAAAACTCATCCATGAGTTTTTCAGCCCTATCGAGTCCGGTACATCCCCGGACTCGATAGCGTCAAATCAATCACTTATGTGATTGATTTGCGTGCGGGACATCCATGTCCCGCTGTAACAGGCTACTGACACAGCATTTCAGCAGCCTTTTACACCTGCGTTGAAATCTGCTCCGGCACTTTTTCCGCAATTTCATCCACATCATGCTGCAAGCGCATATGGTCGAGCGTGGCAATCGGCAAACTCAGGAACAGCTTGATACGTGTATCCAGCACACGGAAGGCCTCGCGGAACGCCGCCATCTGTTTGGCTTCGTCGCCCTCAACCTTCGCCGGGTCGCTCATGCCCCAATGCGCGGTCATCGGCTGGCCTGGCCACAGGGGGCAACCCTGATCGAGTGCGTCATCACACACTGTAATTACAAAATCCATACGCGGCGCATCCGGGGTTTGGAACTCTTCCCATGACTTGCTACGCAAACCTTCGGTTGAAAGACTGGCGCGACGCAACTGTTCCAAAGTCATGGGATGAATCTCGCCACGCGGATTGAAGCCCGCGCTGTAAGCCTTGAAGCGCCCCTTGCTCCAATGATTCATCAAGGCCTCAGCCATAATGCTGCGCGCCGAATTCCCGGTACATGAAAACAATACGTTATAAACTTCGCTCATCATCCACCTGCCTGATTGTCGAAAGGAAAAACCTCAGCTCACGCTCAAGATTGCAGCTTGACCAAAGGTTTGCAGGTGGATAATAGAAACCAATTAAAAAACTTGATGAATGCTTTAATGAATTTTTTGTGATGATTTGACGAACATCCGTTTGCACAACGCTCAAGCAAGGCTAACCTACGCCCATGGACAGCCACAGCACAATTAAAAGCCACGAAATACGCCTGCGCGGCCCCCATCCAGGCCTGAGCACCGATGATGCTGCCTGGCTGGCCAGCCTTCCGGGCATTCTGCGCATCGAAAGCCCCTGCCCCACGCGCATAAAAATCAGCTACGACCTGCACCACATCTGCCTGCGTGGCATCCTGCAACTCGTGGCTTGGCGCGGACTGCATCTGGATGCCAGCCTATGGAGCAAACTCAGCTACGCGCTGATCGAATACAGCGAAGACGCACAACGCGAAACGCTCAATATCCCCATCGGCACCCATGAAGCACTGCGCAAACTCGCCGCCCTGCGCGACACACCCGATCACAGCCACACCCTGCCCGACGACCCCAAGCACACCACCGCCCACAACGCATGGAACCGCTACCTTTGATTCCGCCAACAGCCCGCCCATGAACGACCAGCAACTCCAACGTTACAGCCGCCAAATCCTGATGCCGCAAATCGACTATGAAGGTCAACAAAAACTGCTCGCCAGTCATGCCCTTATCATCGGGCTTGGCGGCCTCGGCTCACCCGCCAGCCTCTATCTTGCCGCCGCAGGCGTCGGACATCTGACCCTGGTGGACTTCGACCGCGTGGAGATATCCAACCTGCAACGCCAGATCATTCACCGTACCGCCGACCTTGGCCGCCCAAAGATTGAGTCTGCGCGCGACAACCTGCTCGCCCTCAACCCGGACATTCGCATCGACACCCTGCCCGGACCGCTCGACGATCAAGCTCTGCTCGCCGCCGTGCAAGCTGCCGACATCGTGCTCGACTGCACCGACAATTTCGCCAGCCGCCACGCCATCAACCGCACCTGCGTCGCCGCCCGCAAACCGCTCGTCTCCGCCGCCGCCATCCGCTTCGAAGGCCAACTCGCCGTGTTCGACACCCGCCATGACAGCAGCCCCTGCTACCACTGTCTCTACCCTGAAACCGCCGATACCGAACAGGAAACTTGCACGCAAAATGGCATCCTTGCGCCCGTCGTCGGCAGCATGGGCACGCTCCAAGCCCTCGAAGCCGTCAAAGTCCTTCTCAACCTGGGCGACCCACTACGCGGACGACTGATGTTATTCGATGCCATGACCTTCGATATCCGTATCCTCAAACTCAAGCGCGACCCGCATTGCACGGTCTGCGCGTCCCGCTGAGTTTTTATCACCACTGCATTTAACCGTATTTATGACAAACCCAACCCACCCCGACCTAAGCAGCCACACCCCCATGATGCAGCAATTTCTACGCATCAAGGCCGAGTTTCCCGGCAGCGTGCTGTTCTATCGCATGGGTGATTTTTACGAGATGTTTTTCGAGGATGCGCGGCGAGTTGCCGCCATGCTGGATCTGACCCTCACCCATCGCGGCCAGTCGGCGGGCGAGCCGATTCCGATGGCGGGCGTGCCTTATCATGCCGCTGAGGGCTATCTGGCGCGTCTGGTGAAAATGGGCGAGTCGGTGGCGATTTGCGAGCAGATCGGCGACCCGGCCACCAGCAAAGGGCCGGTCGAGCGGCAGGTGGTACGCATTATCACGCCCGGTACCTTGACCGACGAAGCCCTGCTGGAAGACAAGCACGATAACCTGCTGGCAGCCGTGCTAACCACCAAGCAAGGCTGGGGTTTGGCCTGGGTGGAGCTGGCCAGCGGACGCTTTCGCGCCATGGAGCTGGATGATGACGAGAGCCTGAGCGCTGAACTGGCGCGGCTTGCGCCCGCTGAGTTGCTCTATCCCGAGAATCTTGCCCTGCCTGCGGCTCTACGTGAATTAAGCGGAACCCGCCCGCGTCCGATCTGGCATTTTGGCGTCGATAGTGGCGAGCGCGCCTTGTGCGCGCAATTCGGTGTGCATGACCTGAGCGGCTTTGGCCTGATCGGACATGCGCGAGCTATCGGTGCGGCAGGCGCCTTGCTGGCTTATTTGAACGACACCCAGCGCGCCGCCCTGCCGCATCTGAGCGGCATTGGCTTGGAGCGGCGCGAGGATGGCCTGCTGCTGGATGCCGTGGCGCGGCGCAATCTGGAACTGGACAGCTCCACCTCCGGCGAGCGTCGCCACAGTCTGCTCGGTGTGCTTGACCGCACGGTGACCGCCTTGGGCGCACGCGAACTGCGCCGCTGGCTGCATCGGCCTTTGCGTGATCGCAGCGTGTTATTCGCCCGCCAAGAGGCCATCGACGCACTGATCGACACCCGCGCCATGCAGCCACTGCACGATCTTTTGCGCGAAACCGCCGATGTCGAACGCATCCTTGCACGCATTGCCCTGCGCAGTGCGCGCCCGCGTGACCTCTCCGCCCTGCGTCAAACGTTGGGGCAACTCCCCGGTTTGCACGCCAGTCTTGCCGCGCTGCAACGTGATGCGCTGCTCGACCTGCAAAGCCAGCTCGAAGCGCAACCTGAGCTGCACCATCTGCTGGTCAGTGCGATTGCTGAACCGCCCGCCGCCCTGTTGCGTGAGGGTGGCGTGATTGCTGCGGGCTTTGATGCCGAACTGGATGAATTGCGCAGCCTTTCGGCCAATGCCGACGGTTTTTTGCTGGCTTTGGAGCAACGCGAACGCGAGCGCACCGGCATTGCCACGCTCAAAGTCGCCTACAACCGCGTGCATGGCTTTTTCATCGAACTCACGCGCACGCAGGCCGAAAAAGCCCCCGCCGACTACATCCGCCGCCAGACCCTCAAAGGCGCGGAACGCTACATCACCCCGGAGCTGAAAAGCTACGAAGACAAAGTGCTTTCCGCGCGTGAACGCTCCTTGGCGCGTGAGAAATGGCTGTTTGAAAACCTTCTCGATACGCTGATCGAACACCACAGCGCACTCGCTCGTATCGCGCGAGGTCTCGCCACGCTGGATGTTCTGTGCACTCTGGCCGAACGCGCCTTGACACTGGACTGGTGCCGCCCCGTACTTAGCGATGAACCCGGTATCGATATTCAGGGCGGGCGGCATCCCGTGGTCGAAGCCACGCTGGACAGCCCCTTTATCGCCAATGACACCCAGCTTTCGCCCGAACAAAGCCTGTTGCTGATTACCGGGCCAAACATGGGCGGAAAATCGACCTACATGCGTCAAACGGCATTGATTGTGCTGCTTGCGCATATTGGCAGCCATGTTCCGGCGCAGACGGCGCGCATCGGCCCGATCGACCGCATCTTTACCCGCATCGGTGCCTCGGATGACCTGGCCACCGGGCGCTCGACCTTTATGGTGGAGATGACCGAAACCGCCAATATCCTGCACCACGCCACGGCACAAAGCCTGGTATTGATGGATGAAATCGGGCGTGGCACCAGCACCTTTGACGGCCTGGCACTCGCCTGGGCGGTGGCAGAAAAGCTTGCAGAATTAAATGCCTACACGTTATTTGCAACCCATTACTTCGAGTTGACCCGCCTGCCCGAAACCCTTGCCAACGCACGCAACGCCCACCTCGCCGCCGTAGAACATGGCGAGCGCATCGTGTTCTTGCACGCGGTGCAAGACGGCCCCGCCAGCCAGAGCTACGGCCTGCAAGTCGCCCAGCTGGCCGGTGTGCCGAAAAAAGTGATCCAGAATGCACGCAAGCATTTGCGCCAACTGGAAAATGAATCCGCCGCCGCGCCCGTGCCGCAACTGGATTTGTTCTACACCCCGCATGTTGAAGTCACAGAACCCGAGCCTGCGCTGGACGCCCTGCGCGAACTCAACCCGGATGAGCTCAGCCCACGCGAGGCTTTGGATGCCTTATATCGTCTGAAGGGGCTGTTGTCTTTATAGCAACGCAAGCCATTCGAACTGCAATGCAAATCACATCATGATCGGAGATCGCCCATGACAATAACCTTGCTATCACCCTTGATTTCCGAATTTGAAAGTCGCGTGCTTGAATCCAGTCATACTGCGTGGTGGCCACCAGCCCGGCCGATAAGCGTCCGCTAGTGCCGCATGATGCGGTTATGGCTGAGGTGGCATGTATTGCCCCAATACATGCAAATTACTATTTGCACATAACAGAGTCAAAAATCCATGTCTCATAGTAAAGAAAAAGAAAAGCTCATTACTTTCATCCTTATCATGGATGGAAAATACGTTAAAAAACCACAAAGTCTTTGGAGGAAAATACTCAACGAGATTGGTTTTTTGCTTTTTCTGATACCTATAGCTTTTTTTCTATTTATTGAGCCAAATATTTACAAATTCATTCTAGTTTTCATGTGTTTTTGGGGTGGAGTTAAGTGTGCAGAGCACATTTTCCAAACAAGGTCATATGAAGAATGGCCTTTATTTTCTGGATATCTGGATCGTTCGAAGATAGAAGATCGCTTGCGCCAAATTGAAATGAATGAAAAAAACACCTAGCTGCCTGCCAAAGCTTGGAAATTCAATCAAGCCAAAGAAGAGCCCATCCCTTGAGTATGGGATGGGGCTCTTTGTGGTGTGGGACTTCATTGAAAAGATCAAGCAGCGTGTTGGGGCATTCCGCCATGAAGGAGGCCTCGCCTGGATCGCCAAGTGATGCCGGAGCGTCATTCCGCGACCAGATTCGCACACTCTTGCTGTGCATTCTCAGGAGGGATGAAACCGCCTGAGATCGGCCACCCTCGTTCATACTGTCCAAATGCTCCACCTCGGATCGAGTGAGCGAAACAGAGACCGGCTGTTTGAGCTCATGCGATAGACGCGGGCGACCGGCGTTTTCACGCCGCCCACCGCGTTTAGTCGGCGTGTTGGACTTCACACTGCGCTCTCGTCAAGTACGTCCCCTCCCTCCTCCGGGTCGGCGACCCCCTCAAGCGCCGCGATATAGCGCACAACATGCTCAGACCAGCCATTGATGTGCGTCCAGCCCTGCTCATAGCCGACTCCATTCTGAAACGAAGCGACGTTAATCATGTAGGCATTGGAGGCCTTCGGCGCCGGTACCTGGTCTTGCGATTGCTCATCGGTGATAACAATCAGTCGGTCGGACGCCTCGCCCTTGCGATTGATCTCGCTCATTGCCTTGCCAAGATACGTCGCGTTATGCGCTTGAGAATTGTGCATGGCATCACGCAATGCAAACCCACGTCGTGGCGGTACCTCGACAATGTTATCGCTGAAGGTTCTCACGCGAACCTGTTTGCAAACCTCGCGTGCCATGATGGCAAGTCCATAGGCGGCATCCACGCGCTTCATGTCGCTTCGGGCTGCGAGGGTCGCCTCCATCGAGCTGGAAATATCGACCAGAATGATCGTCTTGCCCGGTAGCTTCGCCACGCCTTGGAGGGACTTGAACATCCCGGCTTCCAGTTCAGGCTCAAATTGCGGCGCATAGCGCGCGGCGGCAAGAAAACGGAACGGCAGCACCCGCTCGGTCTTCATGCTGGACAACCCTTGGCGGATGATCTCTTCAGGCACGTCCGCCTCGACCATGCCACGCAGGTTACGCAGCATCGCCAGTGCGCCAAGCTTGCGCTCCTGAATCATGCGTTCAAAGGTTTCGCACTTGTCCTTGCCGGATGAAAGAGCGACCTCCCATGTATCCGGTACGGACAAACCCGGTGCCATGCTTTCAAAGCCGTAACGCTCCACAACCTCTGCGGGAATAGTTTCCTTATTCACCAGCTTGGCGATGTTTTCAGCCAGAACGCGGTTATCGCCAGCACGCACGTGGGTCAGAAACACCACGTCACGCAAGCGCACACTCGCAGCGCGATCGTATTTTGCCAACTGGTAGGCATCGAATTTGCGGAAGGCACGCGCAAGGCCGACTTTAAGCTGCTTGGCCAGCGGCGCGTCAGGATTTTCCTGCCAATACAGCGCCATAAGCTCGCCCATTTCATCCGGGCGCTGGATCACCCGCTCGATGAGGTCGCCCATCTTGCGACCGCCGTAATGACGCAACCCTTCGCGCACCAGCAACAGCGGCACATGACGCAATTTCATGGATTCGCGGGCTTCGATGGCAAGTTCAGCCAAAGCGTCAAAGCCCACTTTCGGCACCAAACGCGCGATGCGAACCGCAATATCCTCGCCACTTTCATAGAACTGGTTTTCCCACAGCAGGCAGGACAGTACGGAGCGCCGCAATTCTTCTGCGGCGGAGATGGGAGATGCCACGGCACCTTCATGGGTGCGCGGGCGAATAGCACGAGTATTCAGTTTCATAGCACGTTCTCTTATCCAAAGAACCCTCTGATGCCCGCGACAACAGCCACTCAGCCTATGACATACGCCCGATCACAGGCGCCCGATCACAGGCGCCCGATGACAGGCGAAAGCGCTGAAACTTACGGCACGCGAAATCATGAGGGAACAAAGCGAATGCGGGGTTTTCATTTCAAAGGAAGTAACCGCATTCAACACCACTCAAAATCATTCATGCGAGAACAAACGCACACCGAACAGTAAACACTGGGGCTCTACCAACTGAGCTACACGACTTCACAAAGAAGCCGAGATGGGGTTCGAACCCATGACAACCGAAGTAACGGTGCACTTCACTACACATAACTGAAATCTTATTAATTAATCAAAATCAAGTCAAGCACATTCATACGAGAACAAGCGCACACCGAACGTTAAGCGCTCTACCACTGAGCTATACGACCGCACATGGCGCTCGCAACGGGACTCGAACCCATGACCTCTCGATTATAGGTCGAAGTAACGGTGTGCTTCACTACGCATGTTTGAAATAATATTAACTATTCAACAACAAGTCAAGCAGGATCATGCGTCCTCACCCATCGGGCTTCAGCTCGAGCGAGACGCTGGGTGCTGTGTATCGCTTAAAAGCCATGTGGTAGCGCGCGTGTGCATCCGGGCTACAATGTGCAGCATCCTCCCGTTCAAATATCACCACCATCATGAAACCCTCTCTCGCTCTTGAGCAAAAACGCACAGAAGTCAGTGCGCTGATTGCCCGCTATCGCGTGAGCAATCCACGCGTGTTCGGCTCGGTGTTGCGTGGGTGTGACGGCGAAGATAGTGATCTTGATTTACTTCTCGAAGCACAACCCGGTACAACATTGTTTGACCTAGGTGGCTTACAGGATGAACTCGAAACGCTTCTCGGAGTAAGCGTCGATTTACGCACTCCCAAAGACCTGCCTGCACATTTTCGTCAACAGGTTCTAGCTGAAGCGCGCCCGCTATGAATCGAGCTTTGGATTATATTGAGCACATTCGCGAGGCTGCACGACTAGCACTCAGTTACACCGAAGGAATGCAGCATGCCGACTTCCTTGCGGATACCCGCACGCAACAAACCGTGGTGATGAACCTGATTATCATTGGCGAGGCCGCGACCAAATTACTGCATGAAAACACCGAGCTTGCGGCGTGTTATCCACAAGTTGCATGGCGCAACATGCGCGGTATGCGTAACCGTTTGGCACATGGTTATTTTGAAATTGATATGGATATTGTTTGGGATACTGTCCACAACGCTCTGCCTGACTTGATCTTGAAACTGAATGCTGTTTCAAACGACACCCAACCCTCCTGAGGAACGAATTATGGCCTTCGTCGTTACCGACAACTGCATTCAATGCAAATACACCGACTGCGTGGAAGTCTGCCCGGTGGATTGCTTCCACGAAGGGCCGAACTTTCTGGTGATCGATCCCGACGAGTGCATTGACTGCGCGCTTTGCGTGCCCGAATGCCCGGCGCAAGCAATTTTCGCCGAGGATGACCTGCCCGCCAGCGAGCTCAAATTCATCCAACTCAATAGCGATCTGGCACAAAAATGGCCGGTCATCACGCGCAAAAAAGATGCCCTGCCCGATGCCGCCGAATGGGATGGCAAACCTAACAAACTGCCGCACCTCAAGCGTTAACCCGGCGTGGCATAATGCGCGGCACTATTTACTCAAAATGATCGCCGCCGCATGAGTCACTCCCACAACGCCCCCGCCCCCGCCGTCCATTTCATCCGCACTCTGGTCGAAGCCGACAACGCCTCCGCCAAATGGAGCGGCCGCGTCGAAACCCGCTTCCCGCCCGAGCCAAACGGCTATCTGCATTTCGGCCATGCCAAGAGCATTTTTCTCAACTTCGGCCTGGCCGCCGAGTTTGGCGGCGCGTGTCACATGCGCTTCGACGACACCAACCCGACCAAGGAAGAGCAGGAATACGTCGATGCCATCCTCGAAGATGTGCACTGGCTCGGCTTTGACACCTCCGCACACCTCTATTTCACCTCGGATTATTTCGCGCAGCTTTATACCTTTGCCGAGAGCCTGATTCAGGGCGGCTACGCCTATGTGGACTCGCAGAATGCTGAAGAAATGCGCGCCACACGCGGCACCCTGACCCAAGTCGGCAGCGATAGCCCCTACCGCACGCGCAGCATCGAAGAAAACCTCGATCTGTTCCGCCGCATGAAGGCGGGCGAATTCGCCGACGGCACCCACATCCTGCGCGCCAAAATCGACATGGCCTCGCCCAATATCAACCTGCGCGACCCAGCGATTTACCGCATCCGTCACGCGCACCACCACCGCAGCGGCGATGCCTGGTGCATCTACCCGATGTACGACTACGCGCACTGCGTGTCCGACGCGCTGGAAAATATCACCCATTCGCTGTGTACGCTGGAGTTTGAATCCCACCGCCCGCTGTACGACTGGTTTCTGGAGCGTCTGGCCGATGCCGGGCATTTCACTCGTCCGCTACCGCAGCAAATCGAATTCTCGCGCCTGAATTTGACCTACACCGTGCTCTCCAAGCGCAAACTCATCCAATTGGTGCAAGAAAATCACGTCGAAGGCTGGGACGACCCGCGTATGCCCACCCTCAAGGGCGCACGCCGTCGTGGCTTCACCCCGCAAGGCTTCAAACTGTTCACCGACCGTATCGGCATCTCCAAATCCGACAGCCTGATCGACATGAGCGTGCTGGAAGACTGTATGCGCGAAGACTTGAACGAGCGCGCCGAGCGCCGCATTGCCGTGCTTGACCCGCTCAAACTGGTGCTGACCAACGTGCCCGCAGAGCATGTCGAAGACTGCTACGCGCCCAATCACCCGCAAAAACCCGAGCTGGGCAAGCGCATGGTACCGCTGACCCGCGAGCTGTGGATCGAGCGCGAAGACTTTATGGAAACCCCGCCCAAAGGCTATTTCCGCCTGCGTCCCGACGGCGAAGTACGCCTGCGCTACGGCTTTATCATCAAATGCACCGGCTTTGACAAAGATGCCGATGGCAAAGTGACTTGCGTCTACGCCGAAGTCGATTTCGAGACCAAATCCGGCACTCCCGGCTCCGAATCGCGCAAGGTCAAGGGCAATATCCACTGGCTGTCCGCTGCCCACGCCGTCGAGTCCGAAGTACGTTTGTATGACCGCCTGTTTGCCGTACCCGCCCCCGGCTCCCGCCGCGAAGGCGACCCTGCCGAGCTTGAGCGCGATTTTCTGGAAGACATCAACCCGAACTCCAAAGCAGCCACCCGCGTCATGCTCGAAGCCAGCCTTGCCACCGCTTCACCCGAAACCATCGTCCAGTTCGAACGCCACGGCTATTTTGTCGCCGATATTAAAGAACACAGCGCAGAGTACCCGGTGTACAACCGCACAGTGACGTTGCGGGATGCTTGGAGTAAGTGAAATCTGTTTTTAGCCACAGAGGGCACAGAGATCACGGAGGAGGATGGCGATATTTTCAGGATGTTCGCAATGCTATGACGACGGTTGCCTTCTGTAAGTGCGAATGAATCAACCCCAAACTGGGGCAGGCCTGCGCCTACACTCGTAACCCCGTATTTTTCTCCGTGAACTCTGTGTCCTCTGTGGCTAAACATTTCTTTTCGGCAACTATCCCGGAGCCTGAACCCATGCCCTCACTCGCCCCGCCCGATGCCGCCATCCGCGAACAAGCCATGAACCCACGCCTATGCTGTGTGGTGCAGGCGCCTGCGGGTTCGGGCAAGACCGAGTTGTTGATTCAACGCATTCTGGTTTTACTGGCCGAAGTCGAGCGCCCGGAAGAAATCCTCGCCATCACCTTTACCAAAAAGGCGGCGGGCGAGATGCGTACAAGGGTGCTCAAGGCGCTGCACGAAGCTGAGGATGCGCTGCCCGCCGATGCCGCCGAGCATCTGCTGCGCCAGCGTGAACGGGCGCGTGCCGCCTTGCAGCGCGACCGCGAGCGCGGCTGGAATCTGTTGCAGCAACCGGCGCGTCTGAGCATCCAGACCATTGACAGCCTTTGCGCCTCGTTGGCGGCGCGTCTGCCGCTTACGGCCGGGTTTGGCGCGCCGAGCGTGATTGCGCCCAAGCCGGAGGCGCTTTATGCCGAGGCCGCCACCGAGGTGCTCAAGCGCATCGAAGATGATGCCGACAACGCGGATGTGCAGGCGCTGGAGACGCTGTTGCCACATCTGGGCAATCATCTGGCGCGGGTGCGCGACCTGCTCGCCAATATGCTGGGCAAGCGCGATCAATGGTTGCGCCATGTCATGCGTGGCGACCGTGCGGCGCTGGAGGGCGCACTGAAACACCTGGTTGAGGACGAACTGCGCACCCTGGATACCCTGTTTCCCGAGACCTTGCGCAAGTCGTGTTCGATTAACCTTGCCACTCTGTGCGCCAATCTGCAGCAAAATGGCGTGTCTGATAGCGATCCGCGCATGTCTTGGCAGGTTCCCGGTTGGCCCGAGCCCTCGATCCATGAGCTGACGCGCTGGCAGGGGCTGGCGGAGCATCTTCTGACTCAAGGCGGCACGTGGCGCAAAAGCCTGACCAAAAAAGAGGGTGTGCTCGCGCCAAGCGAAAAAGGCATCGACGCGCAAACCAAGGCCGAACGCAAAGAAGCCAAGGAGCGCATGGAAGAACTGCTGGGCGCGCTGGCTGATGCCCCCGCACTTGAAAGCGCGCTGCACGCCTGCCGCGACATCCCCGCGCCGCATTACCCGGAACGCGATTGGCGCGTGCTGGATGCCCTGCTGCACCTGTTGAAGCTGGCCGTGGCCGAGTTGAATGTCAGTTTTGGCGCGCAGGGCATGGTGGATTTCGTCGAAAATGCCCTCGCCGCGCAACGCGCCTTGGGTGAAGAGGACGAGGCCAGCGAGCTGTGGCTGGCTCTGGATTACCGCCTGCGCCATATCCTGATCGACGAGTTTCAGGATACTTCAACCACCCAATTCGAGCTGCTCAAGCGCCTGACGGCGGGCTGGCAGGCGGGCGAGGACGCCTTCACGGAATACGAAGGCCGCAGCCTGTTTCTGGTCGGCGACCCGATGCAGTCGATCTACCGCTTTCGCGAGGCCGAGGTTGGCCTGTTCCTACTGGCACAACGTGCGGGCGTGGGGCAGCTGCGTCTCAAGCGGTTGGAACTGTGCACCAATTTCCGTTCGCAGGCGGGCATTGTCGCCTGGGTGAACCGCGTGTTTGCCGAGGTTTTGCCGCAGAGCGACGATTTGGACATTGGCGCGGTGCGCTATGCCGAGCCGCCCGCCGTGGCCTTTCACCCTGAAGCCGAGGGCGCGGCGGTACGTCTGCATTTCCTGCCCAAAGCCGATGCGCGTAATGATGCCCTCCATGTTGCTGGCGACGAGGACAGCGAGAGTACGCCCGCCGAACGTGGCCGTGCCGAAGCCGAGCGGGTGATCGAACAGGTGCGCGAGGCGCTGGCGACCCTGTTGGATGACGGCACGCACATGAAAGCCGCCGATCGTAGCGTGGCAATCCTGGTGCGCTCGCGCTCGCATCTGGCACAGATCATCCCCGTGCTGCGCGCCGCGGGCATTGCTTTCCAGGCGGTCGAGATCGAACAACTGGCCGAACGCCCAATGGTGCATGACTTGATGGCGCTGACCCGCGCCCTGCTGCATCCCGCCGACCGCATTGCCTGGCTTGCCGTGCTGCGTGCGCCGTGGTGCGGCCTGCGTCTTACCGACCTACTCGCGCTGGTTGAAGATCAGCCGAAATCCGCCGTTTGGACACTACTGCACGACACGGCGCGATTGGAGCGCCTCATGCCGGATGCACACGCACGCCTGCTGCATGTGCGCGAGGTGCTCGCTGCGGCGCAGGCGGTCAGCGGACGCAGCAGCCTGCGCCGTCAGGTCGAAGGCGCATGGCTGGCACTGGGCGGGGCGGCCTGTGCGCAACAGGCACGCGAACTGGATGAAGCCGGCATTTTCTTCGATTTGCTCGACACCCTGCACGACGAACAAGGCGGCGTGATCGAAGTCGCCGAACTCGAACAACGCCTGACCCGCCTGTTCGCCCCGCCGGACAGCCCCGCCCCCGGCACACCGCCGGTGCAGGTCATGACCATCCACAAATCCAAGGGACTGCAATTCCACACGGTTATTCTCCCCGGCCTGGCGCGCACCCCGCCCAACCCGGACAGCCCGCTGCTGCTGTGGCGCGAACGCGAAGCCGCCAGCGCACAAGGCGCACATCCCAACCTGTTGCTGGCGCCGATCAAGGCAGCGGGCGACGACAAGCCAAGCAAAAAAGCGCCGCCCTCGCTCTACCGCTGGCTGCAAAAAATGGAAGCCGCACGTGAACGCTACGAAACCGGTCGCCTGCTCTACGTGGCCACCACCCGCGCCATCCAACGCCTGCACCTGATCGCCGAAGTGCCGCAAGACAAGGACGGCGCATGGAAAGCCCCGGCACGCTCACTGCTGGGCAGCTTGTGGCCTGGAATTCAGCATGATATTCAGCTCATGCAAGAGAACGAGCCGCCCGCCCTTGCCCGCCAGATGGTCGAGAGCGAAGATGTGGGCGACACACTGCAAACTACCGCAAACGCCACAATCCTGCGCCGCCTGGCTCAAATCGGCATAGCGCCCCGCCCACCCGCAGGTATTGTTGTGCAAAGCGCAAAACGCGCCGCCAAACCTTCCAGTCATAGCGCGCAGAACGACGAAGAGACCTATCCCAACGCAGCCACACAGCTAGGCGCAAGTGACGAAACCCCGCGTCATATCGGCACGCTTTTGCATCGTCTGTTTGAACGTATTGCCCACGACGGACTGGCGGTCTGGGATGCGCGCCTGAAAGAAGATGCATCCGCCACGCTCAAGGCCACCCTTGGGTCTACTCTGCGCCGCGAATTGCTGCGCCTCGGCGTCGGCGCGCAGCGGCTTGAAGAAGCTGTAGAAAGCGTCCTGAGCGCGCTTGTTAGCACCCTGGACGACCCACGAGGCCGCTGGATACTCGACGCGCACGAAGTCGCACAATGCGAATGGGCGCTAGGCGGCCTGATCGACGGCCAGCCCGTCAGTGCGATTATCGACCGCAGCTTTATCGACCAGGGCACCCGCTGGATTATCGACTACAAAACCGCCGTACCCGCCGCCGCCTGGGGCGAAAACATGGATAGTTTCCTCGATGGCCAATACACACTCTACCGCGGCCAACTTGAAAGCTACGCCGCCTTATTGCGTAACGTTGAACCGGAAAGGGAGATACGTCTGGGGTTGTATTTTCCTATGCTTGCGCGGTGGCTGGAGTGGTCTGTAAATGACTATTGATCCGGCATGATTAATCCATGAATGCGTGGGTGCGCCATGCGCACCGATGGGCTAAAAGGTGCGCATGGCGCACCCTATGATCCCGCGGACAATCACGGAAAAGCTGCTCGGATCAATAACTAATTAACCTCGAACGTAAAGTCCGTGCTCAACATCACCCTCTCTATCGAAGCAACCTTTAATGATGTTGTAGAAACGATCGTCGTTATGCTCATAAAAGCGAAACAAGGCGAAAGCCACCATATCTGCCAATTGGATAAGTCGTGATGCTTTGGAGTCCAGAAAAACGGGGACTTCAGCATAATTTTTGGTCGTACCCCAGGAATGCCCTCTATATTTAAACTCTCTTGCGAGGTTTTGAATCCGCTGCTCGGTGGATGACTTGTCGAGTAGCATAAGTCCACGTTGGGGGTCATTGTGTTTGGAATATAACCTTTTGAGAAACAGATCAAAGCGACTGGTAAGCTGCTCGAATGCGTGCTCCACCGGGTCAATTCCTGCGAGATTCGCTTTATTAACCACGGCACCAAATAGCCTCACCCCAGCTCCAAATTCATCTGCAACACCCTGTTGCAATATTGCATCCATGGCCTGAAGTCGATCGCTCAGCTTATGCTGTTTCCAGCCATCTCTGCCAGAACGCATGGGTGACCCATGTAGCTCAATATCCCATGGGTCACTTGGATTAAATTGTGCCGCGATAGAATTAAGTTTCTGCTCAACCCAGTGCGTTTTTCTTTCAAACACCGACACGCCTGCGAGCACGAAAAAATGCTGATTGGGATCGGCCACTGAGCCAGACTCATCGATATAAAGCAGGTGCATCAGGCCTCCATATAAAAACGGGCCGCACATGGTGCAGCCCGTTGAAAAAGGTAAGCCAGGCGGATAAATCTCCACTGGCACCGCAAAATGGTCAGCGCCAACCCGACTCGCTGTTCAGTATACGTCTTGGCTTCCTGCGGGCAAACAGTTATATGCGTCCGCATTCAAAGCAAACCCCTCCCCCGCCCGCTCATGAATGCGGCACAACAAGCCCAAATCGCAATGCGTGCATATGCTGGGCTGGCGCGGATCGACTTCGGCGTGTCCCAGGCGGAAATTCTCGGCCAAGGTTTCCAGCACATGCCAGTAATCTGCCAAAACTGCGTCCCACTCGCCCTCGACCGCATTCAGCCCGGCATCTGCGCCTTGTGCATCCTGCAAGCCGCTGAATGCCATGTCACCGGCACGCACTTGAGCAAAGGCCAATGCGCAGGTCTGCGCTGTGCTGACTGCGTACAGCGGCAATTGCGGCGCGGCGGGGCGTTCACCTGCCCAGTCGGCGGGTTTGGCCGCGCCGGTTTTGTAGTCGAGGATCAGCCGACATCCGGCCGCATCATTCACACCCCCGCTTAAACGGTCGATGCGGTCGATCTTCACCTTGAGCTGCAAGCCGCCGATTTCAATCAACTGCGTGGACTCGCGCGCTTCGACCACGAACGGCGGGCGTTCGCGCTCTAGCACCAGCCAAGCCGATACCAGTTCACTCAAGCGCGCCACCTCCAAATCCTGAAGACGCACAGGCCATAGCGAGCGCCGTTTGTGTGCCAGTTCATCCATAGCGGCGCGTGCGTGGCGCTCGACCAAAGCTTTGCAGGCGGCTTCGTCCAAGGCCAGCAAGGCCGCCTGAGTGCCCAGCTCACCCCATACGCGCTCCATGACCGCGTGCAGCGCTTCGCCACGCAGGCGCGCATCCGGGCCGAGATCCGGCGTTTCCAGCGCCTGCGCGCCCAAACGCAGTTCGGCACACGCGCGGAAAGGACAATCTGACTGTAATTGCAGCACGCGCGCACCGCCTTTGACCTGCGTCCCAGCAATCAAGGATGGCGCGTCCGCATCCTGCACAAATGCCATTTTCTCCACTACTGCCCCCTCCAATGACCAGGCCGACGGCAGCGGAATATCGGCCTGCGGAATATCAGTCAGCGCAACTTCTGCCAAACCAACAAACAGCGGACTGGGTTCGAGCTCGCGCCCTTCCTCTTGCTGTGCATGACTGACGATGACCTCCGCAGCTAAATCCAGCAAACGTGCACTGATGCGACGTGCATAAGCCAGCTCGCGCGCGGGCGAGGCGTGCGGCATTTCCAGACGCACTTGCAGACGCATCGGCAGGAACGGGCTGGGGCGCACCTGCTGCGGCCATTGCTCGTGGTGCATTCCCAGCAGCCATACGCCATCGAAATGCAAACCCAGCGCTTCCAGCGGCCCGAGCACCTGCACTGGCGCATCGGTGACCGCTTCCGGCTGAAACGGCGTTTCCGCCGCCAGTGCGCGCAGATGTGCCAGCGCCTCGCTACGGCTCATGCGCGCCTGCACCAACTCCAGCCTGCCCAAGCTTTGCAGGGTGTCCAGCCAGGCTTGGCGCAATTGAAAATCCTCGCTACTGAGCGCCCCGTCTCCCGGCCAGCCCGCCAAGCGCAGCTCCTCGCGCAACGCCTCCGCCCAAGCCACCGGCGACTGACGCGACACCTGCGCATGTCGCGCTTCGGCCAGCTGCTCCAGGCTGCGTGCAAAACGCGGACAAGCCTGTTCCTCAGCCTGCGCGCGCACATACACGTTGCTAATCGCCAGCTCGCCGCCTGTACGCAGACGCGCATCCAGCATGGCACGCGCCTCGCGCTCACCCGCCCCACCAGCCAGAAACGGGCTGCGCAATGCCTGCCCGAGCCGCGCCAAATCCAGCCGCTCGTCGCCTAGCGCAAACACCAGCAAAGCCGCCTGCACCATGCCATGCTCACGCAGCGCCGCGCCAAGCGACATATTCCACGCACGCGGCACATCCTGCCCGCTGGGCAACAGGCGTTGTGGCGCAAGCTGGGCATCCAGCAAGCGAGCCAGACGCGCACGCCGCGTGCGCAGATCCGGCGCAATAATCGCCAGCCGCGCCGCAGGATCGGCCTGCAGACGCGCACGCACCCAACGCGCCGCCGCCTCGTCCTCGCCAGCCGCATCGGCCAATGCGACCCGCACGCCACCGCGCCCCGCCACCACCCCATCACTCTGCGGCTCGACCAGCACGACGTCAGTTCCGCAGGAACGCAACGCCTGCAACAGCGCCTGCTGCCTCGGTCGCCACTCCTCGAAACCAAGCAACAATACCCGTGCAGGCGGTGCAATCTGCCCCGTTGTCAGCGCCTCTGTCACCTGTTGCGGCAAACGCGCCTCATCCAGCCAGCCGTGCCGCGCGCACTCGGCGGTGAACTCCTGTGCCCAAGCCTGAAAACGCAGCACATCTTCATTGCACTCCAGCGCATCAAACGGCAGCGTCACACACGCATCCTGCACCGTCTGCCAAGCCTCCTGCGCCAGACGCGCACTCGCCGCCGCCTGCAATAACGCGGCTGACTCGCGCTCAATAATCTTGCGCCAAAGCACATCCGCCTGACGTGCATCCAGCAACAGCGGCGCATCCGGTGCAAGCCAACTCGCCGCGTCCCACAACTGACGTAGCCACGCCCCCCAAGGCAGAATATTTGGCGCAGACCACACGCTCGCCTTTTCCATTGACTGTTCCGCCGCCTGTTGCGCAAACAGCCCGCGCCAATGCCGTGCCAGCCGATTGTTCACCGTCACCAGCAAAGCGCCCTCGCGCAAGGCCTGCATCATTTCGTGTTCGTGCATCAACGTTGACTGCATATTCATCATCCTCGCCGCCACCAACCCGTCAGACTCAGGCGCTCATGCCGCGCCAATTCAACCTCATGCGGAAAGCGCTCGGACAAAAAAGCCACAAACGTCCCGGCGCGCGGCTCGACCCGTGCCAAAACACACGACTCATCCTCAGGATCAAAAATCTGTAAAACTCCACCATGCTCAGGCCGCCAGTCCGGATTCAGATAAAGCAAAATCGTCACCAAACGCGCCGAACGCCCCTGTGGATTGTCGTAATGTTTTTGATAGCCGCCGCCCGACGGATAAAGTGCGAAATGGCATTCCAGATCACGCAAACCGAGATAAAGCTGGCGGTTGATTCCATCGCGCAACGCCTCCATCGCCTGCCAAAACGGCTGCGCCGCCTGTTCGCACTCGCCCCACTCCAGCCAGTCGATACTATCGCCGCGCACCGCCTGCGCACGCATGGCCTGATTGCCAATCCCTGCCGGACGAAATTGCTGGCGTCTTGAGAACGCCTCGTCACGCAAAGCCGCGATCAAGCCAGCAGGAAAGACACATGGCAACACGGCGTATCCCTCGCCCGCCAACCCGTCAATCACGGCATTGCAGAAGTTTTCGTTGTTCATGGTCTATCTCTTGCCTGAGACAGGCATTGTAGCCGTGTCCATGTACCACATGTCGCGGACAAATCCACGCCTAGGGAAACACTGATTTATTCAGTGTTTCCCGCTTGGGGCAGGATGCCCCAACATGAACAAAGACGTGAGTCTTTGATTCATGAGAGCCATCGCGGACATGTGCCTCGATGAGCGAGCTGATTTATTCCATGGATGGAATAAATCAGCATCTACCTAGTTCCCAACGGCGCTTTTCCGGGACGGTGTACCTATAGTGGGGAGATCAAATAATCGCTATCCACCTCATCGCTCCGAATCAATAAATTGCGCTACGTTGGGGGAGATTGCCTCTTTGCCAGAATTAGCAGGCTGCTGAAATACTTGTTTTCAGCAGCCTGTTAGGCGGGGCATGAATGTCCCGCTCGAAAATTAATCACGTAAGTGATTGATTTTCTCTTGCCAATCACGGGCGTGTACCGGGATTGGCAAGGCTGAAAAACTCAAGGATGAGTTTTTCAGCAAGCTGTTAGGTCAATTTTTGAAGTAGTAGCTGTACCAGCTGGCTTCCTGCACATTCAAAGCCGTGCCTGGCAAGCCAGGTTGCTGCAATCCGTTCGACCAAAGGGTCAAATCGGCTTTAAGGCTGCTAGCCATGCCAGGGTAGTCCTTAATCCGGTTGACCTTTTCATTGTCGATGGAATTCATGTCGAAAAGATATTCGTGACCATCGGCCAAAAGCATATATTTCCATTGACCTTTCCTGATGGCGGATTGATTCCAGAATCTCCAATACAGCGGTCTTGTATTCAGTTCAAGCGCTTTGGTTTTGTTATTGAGATAAGGAACCAGATCAACACCGTCGTAAGCCGTGCTATCCGGTTTGCCCGCCGCTGTCATGATGGTGGCTACAGCATCGAGAATATTCACCGGTTGGTCGAATACCAGTCCCTTGGGAATGCTTTTTTTCCATTGGAAGATAAAGGGGGTGCGAATCCCTCCCTCTGAAAGCATACCTTTTTCTCCGATCCAGGGGGCGTTGATCGAGCCATCCCAAGCATACGAATCCACGCTGATGGGAATATCCTGCTCACCCATGCCGGTAGGCGCGCCATTGTCGCCGACAAAGAAGATCAGGGTATTTTCATCGATTCCATTGGCCTTGAGTGTGTTCTGAATACGCCCCACACCATCATCCACGGCGGAAAGCATGGCCAGCGCATAGCGTCGGCGCTCTTTCATCGCAACGGAAAATCGATCCAGATATTCTTGCGACGCTTCCAGTGGAACATGGGGCGCGTAGAACGATACATACAGGAAAAATGGTTTACTGCGGTTTCTTTCGATAAATGAAACGGCGGCATCGGCAACAACATCGACACGAAATCGTCTGTCCGTAATCTGTCTCGGCTCGTGTTTGGAGCCATCAAGCGAAAAATTGGCGTAATACGAGTTCATATAACCGAAAAATATCTCGTCGAACCCGCGTTTATGTGGGTAATACATGACCCTGGTATCGAAGGGAATGTTATTGGGTGTGAATTTTGAAACATCTGCCCCAGGGTATTCGCGTGCATACCAGGCACGCGAATTTGGATCAATATCAAGATGCCATTTTCCAACCATGCCCGTCGTGTAACCCGCTGTTTTCAGTTTTTCGGCAATCATGGGCTGGGAAAGGGGGAATGGCGTGGCGCCATTGTCATCCACGCCGAATTTCTGCTGATACCTCCCGCTCATGAGCGCCGAGCGTGCTGGTGTGCACTGAGGTGCCGTCGAATATCCTGCCGTCATCCTCACCCCGTTGCTGGCCAGTGTGTCGATATTGGGCGTTTTGATATCAGAAACGACTTTTTGCGCGCCGACATCGGCGTAACCATGGTCATCGGTCAGGATGAAGACGACATTCGGTACGGTACTTTTCACCTCGACCGGTGTCGGTGTAGGCGATGTGGATGTTGCGCTGCTATCTCCTCCGCCTCCTCCACAGCCGACAAGTGATGTTGCGGCAAACACAAGGACAGACAGCGGAATTAAAAGAAGTTTTGTTTTGCGCATAATGCGGTTATCCATAATTTAAAGAGGACAAGTATGTGGTGGTGTGAATGCAGCAAAATGCCTGCGCTCATCATGCCATCTCGCCGAGCCGGAGCCGATACATTCTGTATTTGACGAACATATCATTCACGGGTAACGCTTTCGTGTCAGGTGAAAGAAGCAACGGGGTTTCGCACGTTGGTTGTTCATGATCTACCCCTTGCTCATGCCGGACATTGTAGCCGTGTCCGTGTACCACATGTCGCTGAGTGAACCATGTTTCATCGTTCATATCTCCCCGCCAACGTGTTTGTCGTTGCATTGGTCACCAAAACCCTATCCTTGCAGTACCCTATGGCCAAATCCATTGCTGTGAAAAAACATCCATGCCCACCGAAACCATCCTCCACCCCCGCTGGATCATCCCCGTCGTCCCTCATGCCCAGGTTCTGGAGCAACACAGTCTAGTCATTAACGACGGCATTATCAGTGCCATCCTGCCCACACTTGATGCTCGCCAACGCGCCCACCAAAGTCACGCGCGCGAAATCGAATTGCCCCAGCACGCCCTCATGCCCGGCCTGGTCAACGCCCACACCCATGTCGCCATGAACCTTTTGCGCGGCGTGGCTGACGATTTGCCCTTGATGACCTGGCTGCAAGAGCATATCTGGCCGCTGGAAAACCTGCTTTTGAGCGATGCTTTTGTGTTCGATGGCAGCCAACTGGCCTGCGCCGAACTGATTCGCAGCGGCGTGACCTGCTTCAACGACATGTACTTTTTCCCCGCCGCCACCTTGCGCGCGGCGGAAGAAGCCGGTTTGCGCGCCTCGATTGGCCTGACCGTGATCGACTTCCCCACCGCCTGGGGTGCGGATGCCGATGACTACCTGCGCAAAGGCCAGGCGCTGCATGAAGAATGGCATATTCGCTACGGCGAACGCAGCGCCCTGGCACGCAGCCTGCGCGCCGAACTCAACCTGCTGGATGAATGGCATGGCAACCCGCGCATGTCGTTTATGCTCGCCCCGCACGCGCCCTACACCGTCAGCGACGCGCCGCTTGAGCGCATCCGTGAACTGGCGAACACGCTGAATCTTGGCATTCACATGCACGTGCACGAAACCGCGCAGGAAGTGGCCGACGCCGAACGCCAATACGGCGAGCGCCCGCTGGCACGCCTCGACCGCCTTGGCCTGCTCAATGATCGTTTTCTCGCCGTGCACATGACCCAGCTCAACGAGGCGGAAATCGACATGCTGGCTGCACGCGGCGTGCATATCGCGCACTGCCCGGAATCCAACCTCAAACTGGCCTCCGGCATGGCTCCGCTCGCCAAGCTACGCGCCCACGGCATCAATGTTGGCATCGGCACCGATGGCGCAGCCAGCAACAACGACCTCGATCTGCTCGGCGAAACCCGCACCGCCGCCCTGCTCGCCAAAGGTTTTTCCGGTGACGCCGCCGCCGTACCCGCCGCCGACGCGCTTTACATGGCAACCCTTGGCGGCGCGCGCGCACTGGGTCTGGGCGCACGCATCGGCTCACTCGAACCCGGCAAAGCCGCCGACCTGATCGCCATCGACCTCGGCCAAATCGAAACCCAACCACTATTCGACCCCATTGCACAAATCATCTACGCTGCCGGGCGCGCGCAAATCACCCACCTGTGGGTCGCCGGACGCATGTTGATGAATGAACGCCGCCTCATGACCCTCAATGAGGACGACCTGCTCGCCAAAGCCCAGCAATGGCAGGATACAATCCGCTCGCTTTAAGTAAGCGCTTGATACATCGGGATAACCCGCAGGAACTCACACCATGCAAACCCTAACCGCTAACGAAGCCCAATCCAGCCTTTACCGGCTGATCGACCAAACTGCAGAGTCGCATCAACCGATTGTTATTTCGGGAAATAAAACCAGTGCGGTGCTGATTTCATCCGAGGACTGGGACGCGATTCAGGAAACCCTCTACCTGCTATCCGTTCCCGGTATGCGTGAATCCATCAAAGCAGGTATGGCCGAGCCAACCGATAGTTGCAGCAAGGAACTGGACTGGTGAGTTGGTAGATCGTTTATACGCGACAAGCGCAGAAAGACGCTCCCAAATTGGCTTCGGCTGGCATCAAGGGGAAGACCTTGGCGTTGCTTGATATTCTGCGAGACAACCCGTTTCAAAATCCTCCGCCGTATGAAAAATTGGCAGGCGACTTGGCTGGAGCCTATTCACGCAGGATCAATATCCAGCACAGGCTTGTGTATCAGGTTTTGCCAGAAGAGCGCGTGGTCAAGATTTTACGCTTGTGGTCGCATTACGAGTAAGGTGCCGCTCATGTTTTTTATTGATCGTTCTCACGAGCAAGCAGGCGAACACGCAGCCTTGGCAGGATAGAATCCGCTCCCTTTAAACCGGCTTATGAAATTTCAGGACATCCCGCATGAATAAAAACCCAAGCATCGGCTGCATTGTTTACCGCAGCCGCATCAAAGACGGCATGTACCTCTACCTTGCCGCCAATCACCCCTACGCCGAATTGCCGGAAAACGTGCTACAAGGCATGGGACGCGACCCCGAAGAAGCCATGCGCCTGACACTTACACCGGAACGCAAACTCGCCCGCGTGGATATTGCCCAAGTCATGGAGAACTTGCGCGAACGCGGCTTTCATCTGCAAATGCCCCCGCGCGCGGAGTATCTGGCTAGTTGGGATAACGACAAGCTGGGGTTAAGGGGGCAGAGTGGGGAGTAAATTTATACAAGGACGGGGATGTAAAAACCAATCACGCCCGAAACTTCGCTTGGCAGCTCGCCACAAGGGAATCCGAGGCCTGTTCAAAATGCTGACTCCAAATTACGTTAGATGATAAAGGTACAAAATTGGCATACCCCATTGATAGAAAACTCGTTATCGCTGTGTCTTCAAGCGCCCTTTTTGATCTCTCTGAGTCCCATGCAGTTTTTATCGAGCAGGGGCCAAAGGCCTATAAAGAGTTTCAAGAAGCCAATTTAAATGAAGTCCTTGAAAAAGGGGTGGCCTTTCCATTTATTCGTCGTTTCTTGAACATCAACAAGCGTTTCCCGGAGCAGTCGCCTGTAGAGGTTGTTCTTTTATCGAGAAATTCGGCTGTAACTGGAAAGAGAGTCTTTCGATCTATTTCGCATTATGGCCTAGATATTTCACGAGCAGCTTTTATGGAGGGTAAATCGCCATATGAGTATATTCCAGCCTTCAATGCGTCGCTTTTCTTATCCGCCAACGAGGATGATGTAAGAAAGGCCATAAACAGTAAGTATCCTGCTGGCACCGTATTACCCAGCAAGGTCAATGATGATGAAGCTGAGGATGAACTTCGAATAGCATTCGACTTTGATGGCGTAATTGCGGACGATGAGTCTGAGACTGTCTTTAAAGATGGCAGCTTACCGACTTTCCATCGTCACGAAGTTGCTAATGCGCACATACCACATCAACCTGGACCGCTTGCAGACCTTTTTCAAAAGCTTTCATTTATGCAGAAGCTTGAAGACAAAGAGCAGGAAAAAGATAGAAACTACAAGCGCATCATACGAACATCTATAGTCACAGCGCGAAATGCTCCTTCACACGAAAGGGTAATTACGACACTAGAGCATTGGGGGGTGAGTGCAAACGAAATTTTTTTCTTGGGCGGCATGAAAAAAGATCGAATCCTAACTAGGCTAAAGCCACATATGTTTTTTGACGACCAAAGAAGTCACCTTGAATCAGAGGCAGGTGACATTCCAATGGTTCACGTTCCTTTCGGGATAGCTAATGTCAACGAGACCGAGTCTTTCGACACAACCCAATAATGCTGCCACCCATGCACCACCCCCTAATCCCCAGTCTTATCATCGTTTCCTTGATTGCCGCTCTAAGCGGCTGCTCAACCCTGCCCCGCACCAGCGCTGTGCCGGCTGATCAAGTGGAAAGTGCGGTTATTCCGGGGCTGGATGGGGTGCGTTACGTCGAGGGCAACCCGAAAGACATGGCGCGGATGCGCGAAGACACCATTGCGCTGTGGCCGAAAGAGCTGGCCTGGCAGGTGGCGCAGGGTAAATCCGGCGAGCAGTTGCAGCCGTCCTACATGCTTGCCCTATCGGGTGGTGGCGATAAGGGGGCGTATGGTGCGGGCTTTCTGAATGGCTGGACGCAGCGTGGTACGCTGCCCCGAATTTTCGCTGGTCACCGGGGTCAGTACCGGTGCGTTGATCGCGCCTTTTGCCTTTCTGGGCGCGGATTATGACGACGAGCTGAAGGCGTTTTACACCAACACTTCACGCGGGGATCTGGTCGAGTTGCGCAATGTGCTTGCCGCACTGACCGAGGATGGGCTGATCGACACCAGCCCGCTGCTGAATCTGATCCGTCGGGAAATCACGCAGGAGATGCTCGACAAAATCGCCGCTGAAGAGCGCAAGGGTCGTCTGCTACTGATTTCGACCACCAATATCGACACCGGGCAGCGTGTGATCTGGAATATGACCAAGCTGGCCGCAAGCAAGGATCCGCGTGCGCTGGATATGTTCCACAAGGTGATGCTCGCCTCGGCGGCGATTCCGGCGGCCTTCCCGCTGGTGATATTCGATGTTGAGGTTGACGGAAAACTTTATAGCGAAATGCACATCGATGGCGGAACCACTTCCCAAGTGTTCATCTATCCGCCCAATATCAAGCTGGGCAAACTATCCCAGCAGCACGGCGGTGAGCGCAAGCGCGAGCTGTTCGTCATTATGAACGAGCTGATCCGCCCGGATCGTGAACACACCGAGCGCAGCGTGTTTCATATCGCCGGACGCGCCATCGGCATCCTGATCCACTCGCAGGGCGTGGGTGACCTGTATCGGCTTTACACGATTGCGCAGCGTGATGGGGTCAAGTTCAACTACACCTACATCCCCGCCGATTTCAAACACCCCGATGCCAATGTCTTTAACACCGAGTATATGCGCGCGCTTTATGCACGTGGCTATCAGGAGGCTACTTCCGCCAGGCCCTGGCAACATATTCCGGACGAGCGTTGATAGCTTCATGCCGCTGTTGATCGCTCCCTCGCGGAAGCAGGGGAACGATCTTCGCAGGCACGAGAGCGCACTGTTCACATTGAGCGGCTGCTCTTCTCTGCCAGCACCGCCACGCAGTGGTTTTCAGGCTGCGGCCTGTGCAGCAAGATTATCGGACGCATCTCAATCCCAAAAGCGTTCCGCCGTGTGCGACACACCGGTGCTTGAGACATCGACGCCATACAAGGTTTGCACGCCTACGTTAGTTGATGCTTGGTAGACGATATTGAGGTCGCCCTGTTGTTGAAGCGCGTTTTCCATCGCCAGGGCAATGCCTTGCGAAATGGTCTGATACAAACTCCCCATACTTATTTGTGGCGATTCGGCCAGAACCAAAACATTGGGTTGCGTCACGCTGTCCGCAATCATGCTGTTGGATGCCGATTCAAAGTTTTCAATGAACAATGCAGCGTGGGTAAAGTGCTCGGGAAGCGCGGGGAAGGCGCTGGGTTCAGCTTTTACGCCCGCATTCAGCACGGACGCGTTTGCGACTATTTGGTCGCTGCTTGGCGTTTTAACAAGAAATACAAGTGCCGTTCCTTCGATGCGCGGCTGGCTGAGCTCAAGCGTGACCATGGCCGACCCATCGGTGCGCTCGGGCATGTCCAGAACTGCATGTGGGGGCTTGGCGTTAGCGCTGGGCGATGCAGCCCAATCGTGCATGAAGGTCGATGTGTTGACGACACCCGCCGCACGATCTGGCTCGTGCGTAAAATAGGTGGTGGCGTGGACGCCTTCAAGACGCAGCTCGGTGCCTGCGTTGGTCTGTATCACCGTGCCGGACAGCCCGGATTGCACATATAACAACTTCGCCTGCAGATCAGGTGCACAATTCGCGGCAAGTACGGTGGGGTCGATGAGTACGGTCGTCGCTTTTGATGATCCATGCTCAAGCATGCCGACGCCCTTGCCTTTCACCAATTCCTGGACACGATAGCTAAGGGTTTGCTTGTCTGCATCCCACACCGGATCGGATAGGGCGACATGGCTGCTGACCAGCATCACCCCGTCATCCACCGTAATGACCCCGGGCGCGCCGCTGGCGATTCCAAGCTCATCCCACAAACTGAGGAAGGCGTCTGTAAGAATCAGTCCTGCATCGGCACTGGGACGGTCTGTAAACCAGATCGTCCTGCCTACGTTATGGAGTGTCAGACGTAGATCACCCTGTTCAAGGTGCATCTCGGACGTGCTGGCAGGTTGGAGGAAGTAAAAGGCGTTTCCAGCCTGGGTGCAGTTAACAACAGGTTTGGACTCATCGCCCCCACACGCGCTTAACAACGAAAAAACAGGTGTGGTAAAGCATATGATTATCAGCGTTTTCAGCCACGTGTTCATTTTATCTACCCTTTAGCTATTGCCGGGAAACACTGGACATATTTTATTGCTCAGTTTGCATCACTTTTGCCTTGCATGACGCTGGGATCAAGCGGCCGACCATTCACCCTCACCTCCCCTTGCGCATAGCTGATGCTGGTCGAAAGCTGGCCATTTTTGTCCAGCACATAACCGGACTGAATCAGGGGCGGGAGCATTTCAGCCTGCTCTTCGCTCAAGCTCGCCATGAGCAAGGCTTGCGGCACGGCAAGCTGTGTACTGGCTTCAAGTACCGCAGCCAAGCCCATCAACATCAAAGGATTTTCGACCGCTGCTTCCAGGTTACCCACATTGGCATTCGGAAGTTTGATCATCGCACTGGCCTTGATTTCACCTTCAGGAGTGGTCACGCCCATATGCTCAATCACGATTTCCGGGCTGTTTTCCAGCAGAACTTGCAGCGGGCGCAGCAAAGGCTTGATTTGTTCCATGTCCAACTCACCTTCGGTATCCACGCTTTGCACCACCAGATTCAACTCGGCCAAGGCTTTGGCTTCTAGATGACGCAGCGCAAGAGCAAAACGCGCTGCGTGGTAATCCTGCTCGCCAAGCTGCATCGACTCAATCGAATAGTCCGCTAAAATGTCAATAAAACCTTCTTTTTCAGTCACATTGGACTGGATTAGCATGTTATTCAGACGCACGGGGAGCTGATCTTCACACATTCCCGTAGTTTCCATGCTTTGCAAGGTAAATTTGACCGGGCCTGTGAACATGTACGGATTATCAGCAAACAGGCGAGACTGTTGTCCCTCAAGTGCCAAGTCTTTCATCTCCAAACTTTGACTGCCGTCCTCAGTGCCTAGCTTGATATAAGGCAGCCCGCCTTGATACGTCCACTCAGTCATACTGCGGTCGTAAGTGACATCGAGCACAAATTCTCCCCAACTGCTGGTACTGCCATCCACAACACTGCTCACCGCAGGGCTGCGAATCCGCTCATGCGTTTTGCCTGAGAAATCGATCGTGGTGTCACTGGTGAGCGGTGATTTGCCCGCATACAGCGTGGTGACCAGTGGGTGATTCAACTCCAGCTCCGTGTGCGCTGTAGCCAGACCAACACTTGAAAATTCAGGCAACGGGCCGTGATTAATGCGCGTACGGAAGGAAAATCGCACCGGTTCGATGGGCGCCTGAACTTCCTCATCATTATTGGAGAGCGCACGGAGTTGCTCTATAAACTGCGGCTGGAATTCAAATGTAACGACCTCTTCGGAGCTAAAAATGCCGCGCTGCATCTTGCGCTCAGCTATTTTAATAATTTCGTTATCGTCGAGCTGAGCATATTGCTCGACGAGAAGCGCATCAGCCTGACCACCAATCACCCAGCTTGCGGCGGGATAAGCAATGATGGGAACGGCAAGGACAAGGGCGATAGCAGTTTTTTTCATGAGTGATGACCGACAATCAGGGAATGTTATGGAGTCTAGCCGGTAGAGCACATAAATACCGAGCAACCGCTCGCAAAAGCATAGCGAATTAGCTACATTGTTGATTCGAGCCGGAGCAATCGTGCGCTTTACCTGGATGTTGACAACATATTCCGCGCCACCGCCTCAGCGACACGAATACCATCCACCCCCGCCGAAAGAATGCCGCCCGCGTAACCCGCGCCTTCGCCCGCTGGGAATAGACCTTTGACGTTAAGGCTTTGCATATCTTCACCGCGCGTGATGCGTATTGGCGAGGAAGTGCGCGTTTCCACCCCAGTCAATACCGCATCACGCATGGCAAAGCCCTTGATTTGCTTATCAAACTCCGGCAAGGCTTCGCGCATGGCGTTGATTGCATAGTCCGGCAGGCTGGGTTGCAAATCCGTCCAATGCACACCCGGTTTGTACGAAGGTTCGACGCTGCCCACGTCACTGGAAGCCACGCCCTGCAGAAAATCACCCACCAACTGCGCGGGCGCGGCATAGGTTCCGCCACCCAGTGCATACGCCCGCGACTCAAGTTGACGCTGCAACTCAACCCCGGCCAGCACGCCGCCAGCGATTCCACCGGGATAATCCGCCGGAGTAATGCCAACCACCATGCCCGCATTGGCATTGCGCTCATCACGCGAATACTGACTCATGCCATTGGTCACCACCCGCCCCTCTTCCGAGGTCGCCGCGACCACGGTACCGCCGGGACACATGCAAAAACTGTACACCGCACGGCCATTACGGGCGTGATGCACCAACTTGTAATCCGCCGCGCCGAGCAGCTTATTGCCCGCATTCACCCCCAATCGCGCACGATCAATCAAGGATTGCGGATGTTCGATGCGAAAGCCAATGGAAAACGGCTTGGCTTCCATAAACACACCGCGCGCGTGCAACATCTCGAAGGTGTCGCGCGCACTATGCCCCAGTGCCAGAATCACATGATCGCTGCGCAGGCTTTCGCCACTGGCGAGAGTCACGCCCCGAATGTGCCCGTTTTCAATCAGCACATCGCTGACACGCTGCTGAAAACGCACCTCGCCACCCAGACGCTCAATCTCGTGACGCATGGTTTCCACCACGCCGACCAGACGAAACGTGCCGATATGCGGCTTGGCGATGTAGGCGATTTCCTCAGGCGCACCGGCCTTGATGAACTCGGCAATCACCTTGCGCCCGTAGTGCTTGGGGTCTTTGATCTGGCTGTAGAGCTTGCCATCGGAAAATGTGCCCGCCCCGCCCTCGCCGAATTGCACATTGGATTCCGGATTCAGCTCACCCTTGCGCCACAAACCCCAGGTATCCTTGGTGCGCTCGCGCACAGCCTTGCCACGCTCCAGCACAATCGGCCTGAAACCCATTTGCGCCAACACCAGCGCGGCAAAAATCCCGCACGGGCCAAAGCCAACAACGACCGGACGATGCGCAAGATTCGCAGGTGCCTGAGCGACAAAGTGATAAGCCATATCCGGCGTAGGCATAAGATGACGATCATCGCCGCAGCGCTGCAATACCGCCGCCTCATCCCTGAGCTCAACGTCCAGCGAATAAATCAGCAGCAGGTTATTTTTTTTGCGTGCATCATGGCTGCGCTTGAAGATCGTGAAGCCCAAAAGCTCATCACTTTTAATTTTCAAGCGCTGCAAAATCGCCGCCCGCAAGGCTTCAGGCGGATGTTCCAGCGGCAGTTTGAGTTCGTTTAAGCGCAGCATTGGTTGTCAGGTGAAATCACTGTTAAGAAATGACATAGATTCAAGTTGTAAGCCGATAAGGCATTTGTGGCTCTATGGTTTGAAGTTCTAGGTAACCATTATTTGCCAATAATGATTCGATAGTTTTTCCACTTACACCAAAATATTCAGAGGCATTTTCAAAAGAATACTCTGAATAGTCTCCGTCAAGAAAACTGACAAGCGATTGAATCGGACAAAGAAATTCTGCCGCAAATGCACGCTGACGTTTTTGCTTTGCGGTTGCAAGATCGGAGGTAATTAGCCAATCCTGCGGACTCAGAAATGTATTTAGACACTCTTCGAGAAAGCGCGCAAATTCAAAACGCCTAGCAAATCGATGTAGTTTCCTTGGTATAAAATCAAAGCCACCGCCACTACGGGGCCTAGCAATTGCGATTGATTTATTTTTTTGCCCCCCCCACGAATCAACTTCTCTTTTGGTTAAGCCCAAAAGGTCAAGAAGTTTATTTTCATCAATGGGTTCATTTATATTACCTAACTCAGCGCGTAACTGTCTGGCAGCATCGACTCCTTGTTGCCAAGGGGCGGTTAAAGATGAATTGACGTTAATAGTCTTCTGTGAAACTTGAGGATGCCCACGAATTCCCTTTACTTTTACAAGTGCATCGATTTCAACGAGGGTCATACCACCGCAACGCCCGAAAATTGGCGCAAGCTCCGAGAGGGCATTTACGCCCATTATCTCCTGAATACGCAACACATCGTCCATAACCTCTGCGGGGCACTCCTCGGGATCAAAACCCATCTGTGCCTCTAGGCGTCGACGATTGCTAGCGTCAGGACTTAACCTATCCTCTTGTACAAAAGACCAAAGCGAAGCCAAATCAGTTTGACCACACCCCACGGCATCAAGTCGATGTAAAACATCCTCAATAAACCCACTAACTTGACTTTGGAATGTATCGACGCTTACCGATCGAGGAATATTAAGACCATTAAGATAACCGACCGACTGTCCTTGCGTAGCTATTGACTCCGCCCAAATGTTTATCATCTCACCATCAGAAGCAAATAGTACTCTTGGCCATACGAAGCCATGATTAGCGGCCCCCATTTCATGCACCATACGCCAATCAAGCGGCGGTTTAGCACCCTTTTGAGGTAAGGGCTCCCAATTCAGGCGCCACCAAGAAGAAGCAAACCATAATGCTAGAGGATACGCCGAAACTAGCACGGCATCACGCACAGTTTTCGACCAAACATCCTCATGGCGAGTCAGACATATTTCATCAAGATGTATCGATAATTGTGCCGATGTGTCACGCAATACTGGATCGACACTTCCGGAAGACAACCAATCGATAGAAAAACGCAGATCAGCCATGCTGCCTCCAGCGGAATATAACCTCGGATGCTAATGGATCACTGTCAGGCATGGGGTAACCGTGATAGCAACCGATCTGTGCATTTTCTAACTGAGCTTCAAGAGGGATGCCATCATTCGTAACCGACCATACATTCTTGGGCCAGCCTTGCTCCTCTCTATCGCTAACAAGCCCCTTAGTTATTCCCTGTCTGAGCAAATCGAGAGCCTCTTTGCGACTAAAAATATGCGCCACATCGCATAGGGATTTCGCTTGACGCGGATCGGATGGGGGTGTCAACCCAAAATCCCCCGGATTCTTTTTGTGTTCCGGATTCCCACCATAAGAAACACGATCTGCCAGCTCAGAAAGGCGCAACACAGCCGAAACCACATCGGCCTCACCTAGAAGTCGGCGCTTTGAATTGAAGTGCCTATAACGCGGTTTCATTTTAATTTGTGCAAAACGAAAAGTAGCTTGCAGTGTACCCGAATAATTTGCATTTATTACCGAAGTTCACCCTTGCTCACTCCCACTCAATAATCAAAAAGAATGCAACCACATTGATTTGTCGCGAATATTTATTGCCATACGTTTTGGATATCATGACTTGTGCCTTGCGAAAAACGTGCTGGTGGTTGCTTGGATCCGCCAGGCGGTGCGTTCACTGGAAACATGGATCGGACTATACGACAGGGATGCCTTGCGTTTCCATCAACGACTACAGCAGGCACGCATGGATATCCTTGGTCATCAGGTACAGGTGGTACGGATCCAGCGGCGACGGTGTGAATCCAAAATGCCGATAGAACTCGATCGCCTGTTCATCCTTGGCATGCACAACCAAAGCTCGCGCGGCAATGATCGCCTGAGCCTGAAGAAAGCGCTTCAGCGCATCCTTGAGCAGTCCCGCCCCGATACCAGCCCTCTGCTCCGTCCGATCCACGGCCAACCTGGCCAATAAGGTGAGTGGAATCGGATGCTGTGCCAGTCCTTTGGCAATCCGCGCTGGGACAATATCGTATTCCGCCGAAGCAGCGGCCAGCGAGTAGTAGCCGATAACACGCGTTTCGCCGCGCAGAGCAACGTAGGTTCGGGCACTCTGGTTGCGCTGGTTCTGCAAGGCATGCCGATGCAGGAAGCGGTTGAGCGCTTCATTACCGCAGTCGAATCCGGAAACATCATGAGCCTCGGCCAGAAGTTCGGGGCTCCGTAGCGGCAACGTCATTGGGTTTCGAAGACGCTCGGTTTCTTGAGCAGTTCTTTCAGACGCGGAATCGATTGAGCCGGTTGATCGAGTGCCGCGTAAAACGCATTCATCTGATCTTCGGGCAGAACGAAGCGCGTCTGCGATGCCAAGGTCTCATCGGCAACGCTACGTACAGCGCGAAGAACGAATTCGCTGATATTCAGGTGCGACAGGATGGCGGCCTGACGAATCCGCTCCTTCTCTGCCGACGCGAGACGAATTTCGATGCGCTCTTCCTTGACTATGGCTCCCATGATGTACACCCATTTACAATGTACGGACAGTATACGGATTAACGTAAGTCCCGCAAACGGAAGGAAGATGCGCAAGCGGCTTGACGCATGTCAGACCATCCAGCCACGGCAAATTAACGGACAGCACTTCCAGGTAGAGAAAAAGCAGCGCGGCCAACGCTTGATTTTGCGTCGATGACGAAACATGATCCTTCATAGCGAGCGCGGAGAGGAGTTTCACGACCTCCGCCGTCCCCATATCCCGAGGATGCCGATTGTTATTGTTATGGAAAAAGATGAAGCGATTGATCCAATGCTGATACGCCTGCTCCGTACGCAAGCTGTAATGCTTGAGGCGGATGCTGACCCTCACCTCATCAAGCAAGCGTGGAGCAGCAGCGCCGTGTTTGTCAGCCGATACCGCCGTCATAACAGACAGACCTCCTTGTCAAAACAAGGACTTGTCTTGTCATCAGACTTGTTACACGGCAACTTCATTATTGAGTTATACGGCGCGAGCGCCGTATAAAACACGTTAGGCCTACTCAAAAGGAGCCACTTTGGCAGCAGCATGCATATTCTGCGGGAAAGCCCCAGAATCCAAAACGAAAGAGCACATTTTTCCGCAGTGGCTCTTAAAAATGACCGGCTCCCACTCAAAAGACACATCGGTCGGAACCAATTGGGCAACAGGGAAGGAAATCATCTTCCCCGCGAAGAACTATACATTTCCCGCTTGCGATAGTTGCAACAACAAATTTAGCTCACTAGAAGGCCAAGTCAAAGGCATCATTGAACGACTAATAGAAGATGCCGACGTCAATGGCTCCGATTTGGAATTATTGCTCGATTGGTTTGACAAAATAAGAATTGGTGCATGGCTTGGTGTTTCTTACATGAACAAGTCATCCTTTGATTTGCCTCCAAATTTTTACATCAATGACAGAGTCGGAATCAAAGACCGCTACCTCTCAGTCACAAACACCTACTTGCCTGACAAAACACTGAACTGGTCAGGCGCAAACACACTTACTTTCATGGCAAGCCCGACGGCTCTTGCGCTCAGGGTAAACAATTTAGTATTTGTGAGTGCATCTACCGATTTCTTGGTTTCCAAGTCTGTTGGGTTCCCTTTCGCATCCTGGGAAATGCAAATGCCGGGAAGCAAGATTGGACACTTCAAGCTTGCGCCAGGAACAGGGAAAATCAAACCCGACTGCTTCAAACTTAAGCCTTACGTCCCTGGCCACATCATCAGGCAACCAATATACAACGCTGCACGCGAAGCTGATCCCTCCTTGTATGAGAGCGATCACGTACAAATGCACTCCTACAACACCAACTCAGGCACAGGAAAAATTTTCATTCAAAAAAACCAAAAGACCTGCATTCTCGAACGAAATGATCTATTTAATTTCCAAATGACGGAGGCAAAATCAGTATACGGAAAAGTGCCGGTTGTCAAGCCAATACTGGAGCTGCAAATTGAAATGCTAAAGAGTAGATTGAGTCGAATGAAATATGTAAGCGAAACTGAGAGGCGTAAACAAATAATTGCCGCAAATGCAATTATTGGCTATACCCGAGAGCAAATAAGACAATACAACTATTAAATAGCAGCATATCAAAGTCCTCCGTGCTAGCAACCAGCCTAACTGTCGGTTCAACGCGGACGCCAACACTGGCCATGGCTTCGCCATTTTCATGGCCAGTGTTGGTGCCCAAGATCAATGGGGTCAGACTCGATTGAACCCGTGGGTACGTTCGGCAAAGGCGGATTGCGTCAGCCCGGTTATTTCTTTCGCTTGACGTGATCACTCCCACTCAATCGTCCCCGGCGGTTTGCCGGTAATGTCGTACACGACACGCGAGATGCCGCGTGTTTCGTTGACGATGCGACGGCAAACAAGATCAAGGAAATCGTAAGGCAGATGCGCCCAGCGTGCGGTCATGAAGTCGATGGTTTCCACCGCGCGCAGTGCCACCACGTAGTCATAACGTCGTCCGTCGCCCATCACGCCCACCGAGCGCACCGGCAGGAAGACGGCAAACGCCTGTGACGTTTTGTCGTACAAGTCGTGCTTGCGCAGTTCTTCGATAAAAATCGCATCGGCTTTGCGCAGCAGGTCGGCATAGTCTTTCTTCACTTCGCCAAGAATGCGCACGCCCAAGCCGGGGCCGGGGAAGGGATGGCGATAGACCATTTCGTACGGTAAACCAAGCTCCAAACCAAGCTTGCGCACTTCGTCCTTGAACAGTTCACGCAGTGGCTCAAGCAATTTCAAGCGCATGTGCGCAGGCAAGCCGCCGACGTTGTGGTGCGACTTAATGACGTGCGCCTTGCCGGTTTTGCTGCCGGCGGACTCGATCACGTCCGGGTAAATCGTGCCTTGCGCCAGCCACATGGCATTCGGCAGCTTGTTGGATTCTTCTTCAAAAATCTCCACAAACACGCGACCAATAGTTTTGCGCTTGGCCTCGGGGTCAGCTTCGCCTGCCAATTCACCCAGAAAACGCGCTTCGGCATCCACGCGGATGACGCGAATACCCATGTGCTGGGCAAAGGTGGCCATGACCTGATCGCCTTCATCCAGGCGCAGCAGGCCGTTGTCCACGAACACGCAGGTCAATTGATCGCCAATGGCGCGATGCAACAAGGCCGCGACCACGGAGGAATCGACCCCGCCGGACAGACCAAGAATCACCTCATCCGCCCCTACCTGAGCACGGATTTTTGCAATGCTTTCTTCGATGATGTTGGCCGGGTTCCACAGCGCCGCGCAGCCACAGATGTCATGCACAAAGCGGTTGATGATACGCTCGCCCTGGCGGGTGTGGGTCACTTCCGGGTGGAATTGCACGCCATAGAAATGCCGGCTCTCGTCGGCCATGCCGGCAATCGGTGCGCCGTCGGAACTGGCCATCAATTTGAAACCTGCTGGCAGATCGACCACGCGGTCGCCGTGGCTCATCCACACGTCCAACAGACCGAAGCCTTCCTCTGTTGTATGGTCTTCGATGTCCTTGAGCAAACAGGTATGGCCGCGCGCACGGGTTTGGGCAAAGCCAAATTCCTGATGGTCACTGGTTTCCACCTTGCCACCCAGCTGTGCGGCCATGGTTTGCATACCGTAGCAGATGCCCAGTACCGGCACGCCAAGGCTAAACACGATGTCCGGCGCACGTGGCGGATTATCTTCGGTGACCGACTCGGGGCCGCCGGAAAGAATCACGCCCTTGGGCGCGAAGGCAGCAATGGCCGCTGTATCCATATCCCAGGGATGCAGTTCGCAGTACACGCCCGCATCGCGCACGCGGCGGGCAATGAGTTGGGTGTATTGCGAACCGAAATCGAGAATCAGGATGCGGTCAGAATGAATGTCGTGCTGCATGGAACAAATCCGAAAAATGAAATGCAAAAAAACTAAGCCACAGAGATCACGGAGCACACAGAGTAGTAGGTTTTCCTAGCTTAAACTCTGTGTGCTCTGTGGCCTCTGTGGCAAAAATGCTCTACTGACCTAAAAATATCAATCCATGCGGTAGTTCGGTGCTTCCTTGGTGATCTGTACATCGTGCACATGGCTTTCACGCAAGCCCGCCGAAGTGACACGTACGAACGACGGCTTGGTGCGCAGCTGCTCAATATCCGCACAACCGACATAACCCATACCGGAGCGCAAACCACCCATCAGCTGATGCACAATCGCCGCCATCGGCCCTTTGTAAGGCACACGGCCTTCAATGCCTTCCGGCACCAGCTTGTCGGCGGCATTTTCACCCTGGAAATAGCGATCCGAAGAGCCTTGCTGCATGGCACCAATCGAGCCCATACCGCGATAGGCCTTGTACGAACGGCCTTGATACAGCTCGACCTCACCCGGGGCTTCTTCCGTGCCGGCGAACATGCCGCCGACCATCACGCAATCCGCACCCGCGACCATGGCCTTGACCAAATCGCCCGAAAAACGAATGCCACCATCGGCAATCATTGGCACGCCAGTGCCTTCCAAGGCTTTGGAGACATTTTTAATCGCGGTGATTTGTGGCACGCCCACACCGGCGACGATGCGCGTAGTGCAAATGGAGCCAGGACCAATACCAACTTTCACGCCATCGGCTCCGGCCTTGACCAGATCAAGCGCAGCTGCGCCGGTGGCGATATTGCCACCGATCACCTGCACCTGCGGATAGTTGTGTTTAATCCAACGCACGCGATCCAGCACACCTTGCGAATGACCGTGTGCGGTATCGACCACAATCGCATCCACACCGGCTTCGACCAAAGCGGCTACACGAGCTTCCGTATCAGCACCTGTACCGACCGCTGCACCCACGCGCAAGCTGCCGTAAGTATCCTTGCTCGCATTCGGGAAGTCGGTGGATTTCTGAATATCCTTCACGGTAATCATGCCGCGCAGGTGGAAATCGTCGTTGATGACCAGAATCTTTTCGATGCGGTGCTTGTGCAACAAGCCCAAAACCTCGTCGCGGCTAGCGCCTTCACGCACTGTCACCAACTTATCGCGCCCCGTCATCACGCTGCTGACTGGAGCATCAAGCTGCGTTTCAAAGCGCAAATCACGATGGGTGACAATGCCCAATAAATTCAAGCCGTCCACCACCGGGAAGCCCGAAATATTGTGTAAACGCGCCATCTGATTCACTTCACGAATCGTCGATTGGGGTGTGACGGTAATCGGGTCTTTAATGACACCGCTTTCGTACTTTTTCACTTTGCGCACGTGCCGCGCCTGCTGCTCGGCCGACATGTTTTTGTGAATAATGCCGATGCCGCCTTCTTGGGCAAGGGCAATAGCCAGCGCGGCTTCGGTCACCGTATCCATGGCCGCAGACACCATAGGAATGTTGAGCGCAATGTCACGCGTAAAGCGCGTGACCAAAGAAACGTCTCTAGGCAAAACGATGGAGTGCGCGGGGACGAGGAGTACGTCGTCGAAGGTTAGGCCTTCCTCAAGAATGCGAACCATAAGATAGACTTTCCTTTGCAACAATTTTTGCGATTATAGAGATTGGCTCATGCCCGGTAAACTCAATACTGAGTAACGGTCACACATTGACCCAAAGCGCCCACCCAAACGTCAACCAAGAGGATGTACTGCATTATGAAGCCAAGCGCCATGTTCAAGACTTTGACGATCGCCGCCGCCCTGGCTCTGCTGGCCGCCTGCGCCAGCACGCCTGAATCCACCGGCTCAGCAGATGCTTACGATAAGGCACTCTCCGAAGCCAAAACAGCACAGGCTGCCGCCAAAAAGGCCAATAACCAGTGGTTTTACAAGGAAGATTTGGTCAAGCAAGCTGAAACAGCCGCTGCTGCGGGTGATTATGCCAAGGCCACCAAATTGGCTGAAAAGGCTAAATTCCAAGGTGATATGGCCGTTAAACAAGCGGCTGAGCAGAAGAATGCAGGCCCTTACCCCGCCCGATAAGCCAAGCTCAATGAGCTGAGTGTGTACCCCACGCCTTGGCGTGAGGTACAGCCCAACAAAAACGCCGGACTGGATTCCGGCGTTTTTATTGGCTCAAGCAATCAACACCCAAGCCGTCACAGCGCTGGATTTGGCACCTTCAGCGTGACCAATTCTTCGCTACTGGTGGGGTGAATCGCCACAGTGTTATCGAAATCCGCCTTGGTCAGGCCAGCTTTCACCGCCACACCGAAGCCTTGCAACATCTCGTCCGCGCCGTCGCCGATGATGTGCACACCAATCACTTTTTCTTCCGTACCGACACACACCAGCTTCATCGCCGTCGGCGACTTGTGCGCCACCATGGCATATTTCATCGGTGTGAAGTCAGTTTGGTAGACCGTCACCGCCATACCAAATTGCTCGCGTGCCTGGGTTTCGGTCAGACCGACGCTACCCATCGGCGGATGTGAAAACACCACGCTGGGGATATTGTCGTAGTTGAGTTTAGCCTCGGCCTGCCCGGCAAACAGGCGCATCATCAAACGCCGCCCCGCCGCCACCGCCACCGGAGTCAAGGCCACGCGCCCGGTAATGTCGCCAATCGCATAAATGCCCGCCACATTGGTGTTCTGGTAAGCATCGGTCGGCACAAAGCCATTCGGCTGCACCTCGACGCCCGCCACATCCAAACCAATGGCTTCGGTATTCGGCTTACGCCCCGCCGCCCAGATCACACAATCAAACGGCCCCAGCGCCTCGCCCTCGGCACCGTCGATCACAATGCCATCATCCGTCTTGCGCAAACCCGCTGTGCGGAAGGGCATACGCAATTCGATACCTTCATGACGCATATGCTGGCTCAAGGTTTCGCTCAACATCAAATCAAATGGCATCAAAATGCGCGGCGCAATATCGGCCACCGTCACTTCAGAACCAAAGGAGCGCATCAAGCCGGCGATTTCCACGCCGATATAACCGCCGCCGAGAATCGCCACACGCTTGGGTTGCTCATCCAGCGCAAAAAAACCATCCGAAGTAATGCCCAAGTCCGCGCCGGGAACCGGCGGCACAAACGGACGCCCGCCGGTGCTGACGACAATATGCGGCGCGGTGTATTGCTCACCATCCACCTCGACAGTGTTGGCGTTCACAAAGCGACCATACCCTTTGACCAAGGTAATCCCCTGCTCCACGGCATAGCCCGCCCACCAGTCACCAATTCCCTTCACCCGCGCGCGGCGCGCATCCACCAGGGTTTTCCAGGAAAAGCCCTTCACTTCCACATCAAAACCGAAACCTGCGGCATTACGCAGGCTTTCCGCCACCTGCGCGCCGTACCACATCAGCTTTTTCGGTACGCAACCCAGATTCACGCAGGTTCCACCCAAGGCATTCGGCTCAATCAACAGCACACGCTTGCCCAATTGTGCGGCACGCTCGGCAGCAGCCAAACCGCCGCTTCCGCCGCCTAAGGCAATCAAATCAAAATGTTGGGGGGTACTCATAAACATGTCCTCTGGAACTGCTAAAAATGAATCGGGCGGCGCTTGCACCGCCCGGTGGATCAATCATGACCCTAACTACCTTTCAAGCTTATGACTTCGCAGCAAACCACGCAGCCAAATCATCCGAACCGCCGATATGCTTGCCGTCGATAAACACCTGCGGCACGCTTTCGCGCCCGGTGGCCGCACGCAAACCACGTATGGTCACTTCATCCCCACCCACGATCACTTCGTCATAAGCCATGCCCGCATCCGCCAGCATCCCCTTGGCGCGCGCGCAGAACGGGCAACCATCACGGCTGAACACCAATACCGAGGCCGGCTTGTTCGCGCCCGGCAGCATGTAATCCATCATGGTGTCGCCATCCGACACTTCATAGGGATCGCCCGGCACATTCGGCTCGATAAACATTTTCTCGATCACACCATCGCGCACCAGCATGGAATAGCGCCATGAACGCTTGCCGAAACCGAGATCGTCCTTGTCCACCAACAAACCCATACCTTCGGTAAACTCGCCGTTACCATCAGGAATAAAGGTGATGTGCGGCGCGTTTTGATCCTTCGCCCACTCGTTCATCACGAAGGTGTCGTTGACCGACATGCACAAAATGCTGTCTACACCATTCTCGAAAAACAGCGGCGCAAGCTCATTGAAACGCGGCACGTGACTGGATGAGCAGGTCGGCGTAAACGCCCCCGGCAGCGAGAACACGATGACTGTCTTACCCTTGAACAAGTCATCCGTCGTAACATCGACCCACGCATTGTTTTGGCGGGTATGGAACACAACATTCGGCACCTTCTGGCCTTCGCGATTTTCAAACATGATGCACACCTCATATAGAGTTAAAAACCAATCTTTACGAACATCCCCAACGATTTTGGAGTTCGGGTTCAGCATAAACAGCACAACGCTGGCTGTGAAATTGGAATTTCACACGCACTCCATAGCCAATAACTATCCAACCAAGCTGAAACAGTAAAAATCACCATGAGCATCGACCACTACGCCGTGATCGGCAACCCCATCAGCCATAGCAAATCACCCAGGATTCACACCCAGTTTGCCGCACAAACCGGGCAAAACATGCGTTACGACGCCCTGCTCGCCCCGCTGGATGACTTCTATCAAAGCGTCAAGGACTTTCAAAACGCAGGCGGACGCGGGATGAATGTCACTGTTCCATTCAAGTTGGAAGCCTATGCGCTGGCAGATCGCCTCAGCCCACGCGCCGAACGCGCCGGTGCGGTCAACACGCTCGTGTTCCAAGCGGATGGCAGCATTGAAGGCGACAACACCGATGGCGTCGGTCTGGTACGCGACCTGCAATATCACGATGTCACCCTCAAGGATGCCAATATCCTGATCCTGGGCGCAGGCGGTGCGGTACGTGGCGTACTCGCTCCCCTCCTCGCCACGCACCCCGCCAGTCTCGTGATTGCCAACCGCACGGCCGAGCGGGCGCAACAACTCGCGCACGATTTTGCTGATCTCGGCACCCAAGTCAGCAGCCAAGCCATCAGTCAGGCCAGCCAAATCCACGGCTGTGGTTATGACGAGCTCAACGGCAAAATCTTTGATGTGATTATCAACGGCACCTCCGCCAGCTTGGGTGGCGAACTACCACCCTTGCCTGAAAAGCTGTTGCAGCCCGGCGGCGTAGCCTACGACATGGCCTACGGCAATGAACCCACCGCCTTTCAACGCTGGGCGCAAGCCCGCGGCGCAAGCCTGGCGCTGGACGGGCTGGGCATGTTGCTCGAACAAGCGGCGGAGAGTTTTTATTTGTGGCGTGGCGTAAGACCCGATACGCAGGCACTGCGTATCAGCATGCGTTAAAAACCTACTTACGACTTTGCCCAGTGCTCTGTAGGTGCGAATTCATTCGCACAATTCGAGCTTGGTTATGCAAATTTAAAGACATTGCTAACTGCACCGCCCATCAGAACATGAAGCTGATTTTTACGCGTTTTTTACGTTCTCTCCGCTGATTTTTTCACGATTTTTATCCCATAGAACCTACGATACTCAACGTGAGAAAACACGCGTGGAGGTTCGTATGGACATCGTTTATATCTTTGTTATCACAGCATTTTTTATCACTCTTACAGGGCTGGCGTGGGGCTGTGCCAAGTTAGGGGGTCAACTATGAGCTGGATTTATGTGATCGGCCTCGTTGTCGCGGCTGAGCTACTGATCTTTTTAGCGGTTGCGCTTATTCAAGCGGAGAAATTCTGATGACACAACATGCCTGGTTAATGCTCGGGCTGTACATGCTCGTGCTGTTGGTTTTGGCGAAACCCTTGGGCGGGTATATCGCCGATGTCATGGAGGGGCGCAAACACCTGCTATCGCGTGTGGGTGCGCCGTTCGAATCATTGCTCTACCGCCTGGCGGGGGTGGATCGAGAGAAAGAGACGGGATGGCTAGCGTATGCCATGGCCGTGCTTTTGTTCAGTCTGCTGGGCGTGCTGTTCCTGTATCTCTTGCAGCGCATTCAGCACGGGCTGCCGTTCAATCCCCAGCTGATGGCAGCGGTAAGCCCGGATTCATCGTTCAACACAGCGGTCTCGTTTGTCACCAACACCAACTGGCAGGGTTATGGCGGTGAAACCACCATGAGCTACCTCACCCAGATGCTGGGGCTGACGGTGCAGAACTTCCTGTCTGCGGCGACTGGCATCGTGGTGGCGATTGCCCTGATTCGTGGTTTCGCGCGTCACTCCAGCGCGACCATTGGTAACTTCTGGGTTGATCTGACCCGTGTCACGCTTTACATCCTGCTGCCGCTGTCCATCGTGTTCGCGCTGGTGCTGGTTAGTCAGGGCGTGATCCAGAATTTCGCGGCCTATGTGGATGTGCAATCGCTGCAAGGTGCCCAGCCGCAAACCCTCGCCATGGGGCCGGTCGCGTCGCAGGAGGCGATCAAGATGATCGGTACCAATGGCGGCGGCTTCTTTAATGTCAACTCGGCGCATCCGTTCGAAAATCCGACGCCGCTGAGCAACCTCCTGCAAATGCTGTCGATCTTCCTGATTCCGGCGGCGCTGACCTTCACCTTCGGGCGCATGGTCGGCTCCAGTCGCCAAGGCTGGGCATTGCTGGCCGCCATGAGCGTCCTGTTCGTGTCGCTGGCCATGGTGACGATCAGCGCAGAACAACAGGGCAATCCGCTCTTGACGAACACCGGCGTCGATCAGTCCGTCAGCCAGTCCGTAAGCGCTGGCGGATCGCAGCCCGGCGGCAATATGGAAGGCAAGGAGGCGCGCTTTGGTATCGTCGATTCCGCGCTGTTCGCCACCATTACCACGGCGGCCTCCTGCGGCGCGGTGAACTCCATGCACGATTCCTACACCCCGCTGGGCGGCATGATCCCGATGGCGTTGATGCAGCTTGGCGAGGTGGTGTTCGGCGGCGTCGGTTCCGGTCTTTATGGAATGCTGATCTTCGCCATCCTGGCCGTCTTCATTGCCGGTCTGATGATTGGTCGTACCCCGGAATACCAGGGCAAGAAGATCGAAGCCTTCGAGATGAAGATGGTGTCGGTCGCCATTCTGGTCACGCCGCTGCTGGTGTTGATCGGAACGTCCGTTGCCGTGCTGCTCACAGATGGACGGGCAGGCATTTTCAACCCCGGCGCGCACGGTTTTTCCGAAGTGCTGTACGCCCTCAGCTCCGCCGCCAACAACAACGGCAGCGCCTTTGCGGGTCTGAGCGCCAATACCCCCTTCTACAACCTGCTGCTGGCAGTGGCCATGTGGTTTGGTCGCTTCGGCGTGATTGTGCCGGTGCTGGCGATTGCGGGGGCGCTGGCCGCCAAGAAACGCATCGCCGAAACCAGCGGAACCCTGCCGACGCATGGACCGCTGTTCGTCGCCTTGTTGATCGGCACGGTTCTGCTGGTCGGCCTGCTCAACTACGTTCCCGCATTGGCTCTGGGGCCGATGGTCGAACACCTGATGCTCTGGCCCGCTCAATAACTAAATGCTGAAAAACTGCTTCCATGCAGTTTTTCAGCTCGCCCCGCGCGGCGCATGTCCGCACGGGGCTCTCGCAAATCAATCACTTGCAGTGATTGATTTGCGAGCAAGCCATCCATGGCGTGCCTCATCAGGTTACTGAAATAAATATTTCAGCAACCTGATGAGCCGCCCATTAAGGAGATAAATTATGTCGCATAAAACCCTGACGATGCTTGACCCTAGCCTGGTGAAGTCGGCCATCGTCGATGCCTTCAAGAAACTCGACCCGCGCGTGCAATGGCGCAACCCGGTGATGTTTGTCGTTTACATCGGTAGCCTGCTGACCACGCTGCTCTGGCTGCAATCTCTCTGGCTGCAACCCATGTGGGACGGCGAAAGCCAACAAGCCGCAGAAAGTTCGGGCTTCACCCTGGCGATTGCACTTTGGCTTTGGTTCACCGTGCTGTTCGCCAACTTCGCCGAAGCCATCGCCGAGGGGCGCAGCAAGGCTCAGGCGCGTGCCTTGCGTGGCGGCAAGAAAATGGTGGTCGCCAAAAAGCTGCGCGAGGCGCGCTACGGCGCGATGGTCGATCAGGTGCCGGGTGAAGCGCTGCGCAAAGGCGATGTGGTGCTGATCGAAGCGGGAGACACGATTCCCGCCGACGGCGAAATCATTGAGGGCGTGGCCTCGGTCAACGAATCGGCCATCACCGGCGAATCTGCGCCGGTCATCCGCGAGTCGGGCGGCGATTTTTCCTCGGTCACGGGTGGCACCACGGTGTTGTCCGACTGGCTGGTGGTGCGGGTCACAGTCAACCCCGGTGAGGCCTTTATTGATCGCATGATCGCCATGGTAGAGGGCGCCACGCGCCAGAAAACGCCGAACGAGATTGCCCTGACCATCCTGCTGGTGGCGCTGACCATTATCTTCCTGACCGTGACGGTGACCATGCTGCCGTTCTCGGTGTTCAGCGTAAATGTGGCCGGATCAGGTTCGCCCGTTTCCATCACGGTGCTGGTCGCCCTACTGGTCTGTCTGATTCCCACCACCATCGCCGGGCTGCTGTCGGCCATCGGCGTGGCGGGCATGAGCCGCATGATGCAGGCGAATGTCATCGCCACCTCCGGTCGCGCGGTGGAAGCAGCGGGTGACGTGGATGTGCTGCTGCTGGACAAGACCGGCACCATCACCCTCGGCAACCGTCAGGCCACTGAGTTCATCCGCGCCCCTGGCGTAAGCGAGGCGGAGCTGGCGGACGCCGCCCAGCTTGCATCACTGGCCGACGAAACCCCGGAAGGCCGCAGCATCGTGGTGCTCGCCAAACAGAAGTACAACCTGCGCGAGCGTGACATTCACGCGTTGGACGCGCATTTCATCCACTTCTCCGCGCAGACCCGCATGAGCGGCGTCGATCTGGGTGAACGGCAGATCCGCAAGGGTTCGGCCAGCGCCATCCAGACGCATGTACAAGGTCTGGGCGGAACGTTTCCGCAGCAGATTTCAATCATCATTGATGCCGTTTCCCGTCGCGGCAGCACCCCGCTGGTGGTGGCGGACGGCGCGCGCGTAATGGGTGTGATGGAGCTCAAAGACATCGTCAAGGGCGGCATCAAGGAGCGCTTCGCCGAGCTGCGTCGCATGGGCATCAAAACCATCATGATTACCGGCGACAACCGCATCACCGCCGCTGCTATCGCCGCCGAGGCTGGAGTGGACGATTTCCTGGCCGAGGCCACGCCCGAGGCCAAGCTCAGTCTGATTCGCAAGCATCAGGCCGAGGGACACTTGGTGGCGATGACCGGCGACGGCACCAACGACGCGCCCGCGCTGGCGCAAGCCGATGTCGCGGTCGCCATGAACTCCGGCACGCAGGCGGCCAAGGAAGCGGGCAATATGGTTGATCTCGACTCCAATCCCACCAAGCTGATCGAGGTGGTCGAGACCGGCAAACAGATGCTGATGACGCGCGGTTCGCTGACCACCTTCAGTATTGCCAACGATATTGCCAAGTATTTCGCGGTGATCCCGGCTGCCTTCGTCAGCACCTATCCGCAACTCGCCACGCTTAATGTGATGGGGCTGAGCAGCCCGAATTCGGCGATTCTGTCAGCGGTGATCTTCAACGCGCTGATTATCATTGTCCTCATCCCGCTGGCACTCAAAGGGGTGGCCTACCGCCCGCAAAGCGCGGCCATGCTGTTGCGCCGCAACATGCTGATCTACGGGCTGGGCGGGCTGATCGTGCCGTTCATCGGCATCAAACTGATCGACATGAGCCTGTCGGGACTCGGTCTGGTATAAGGTCAAAGGAGCTATTCCATGAAAAATCAAATACGTCCCGCGCTGAGCATGTTCGCCATGTTCACTCTCATCACCGGCCTGGCCTACCCCCTGCTGGTCACGGGCATAAGCCAGCTCGCCTTCCCGCACCAGGCCAATGGCAGCCTGATTATGCGCGACGGCAAGCCGCTCGGTTCCGAACTCATCGGCCAAAACTTTAGCGACCCCCAGTATTTCTGGGGACGTCCTTCCGCCACTGCCAGCGTGCCTTACAACGCAGCGGCATCGAGCGGTTCGAACCTGGGCCCGCTCAACCCGGCGTTGAAAGAAGCGGTGGAGGGACGCATCAAGGCTCTGCGTGATGCCGACCCAGCCAACACGGCGCCTATTCCGGTTGATCTGGTGACGGCCTCGGCCAGCGGCCTTGATCCGCACATCAGTCCGGCTGCGGCACAGTGGCAGCTTGCCCGGGTTGCACGCGTGCGCGGTCTGAGCGAGGCCGAAGTCGACAAGCTTATTGATGCGCATACTGAAAAACGTCAATGGGGGTTCTTGGGCGAGTCCAGGGTCAATGTATTGGCGCTGAATATGGCGCTGGATCAGGTGACTCATAGTGAGGCGCAACGTTGAACGCCTGCTTACACTGTCTGCATGAAGCCACCGCATGAGCACCATCATGAATAACGACGGACGCCCCGACCCCGACGCCCTGCTCGAAAAAGTGCAGCGCGACGAGGCGCAGGCCACACGCGGCAAACTGAAGGTCTTTTTTGGTGCCTGTCCCGGTGTCGGCAAGACCTACGCCATGCTGAATGCGGCGCGCATCCTGCGTAACCAGGGCGTGGACGTGGTGGTAGGCATTGTGGAAACGCATGGCCGCTCGGAAACAGCTCATTTGCTGGAAGGGCTGGAATACCTGCCGCCCAAGATGGTGAATTATCAGGGACGTGAGTTGCGAGAATTCGACCTGGATGCCGCACTGGCGCGCCGCCCCGCGTTGATGTTGGTCGATGAGTTGGCGCACTCCAATCTGGCCGGCTCGCGCCATCCCAAGCGCTGGCAGGATGTCGAGGAGTTGCTCGCGGCGGGAATCGATGTCTACACCACGGTCAATGTCCAGCATCTTGAGAGCCTGAACGACATCGTTGGCGGCATCACCGGCATCATCGTGCGTGAAACCTTGCCTGACCGGATATTCGAGCAAGCGGACGATGTCACGCTGGTGGATTTGCCCGCCGACGAGCTTTTGCAGCGCATGAAGGAGGGCAAGGTCTATCTGCCGCAACAGGCCGAGAGTGCCATTCGTAATTTTTTCCGCAAGGGCAATTTGATCGCCTTGCGCGAGCTGGCCTTGCGGCGCACCGCCGACCGGGTGGACGCACAGATGCGTGAATACCGCGCGGATCAGTCGATCAGCCAGGTGTGGCAGGCCAAGGAGCGGCTGATGGTCTGCGTTGGCCCCGGGGAGGATTCCAGCCGTTTGGTGCGCAGCGCGGCGCGGCTGGCGGCCAGCCTGCATGCCGACTGGCTGGCCGTGTACGTGGAAACCCCCAAGCTGCTGCGCCTGTCCGAGGCGCGGCGCGACCGAGTCTTCAAAACCTTGCGTCTGGCTCAAGAGCTCGGCGCCGAAACCACCTCCCTGTCGGGCGCCGAACTGGCGCCAACCCTGCTCGGCTATGCGCAGGAGCGCAATGTATCCAAGCTGGTGATCGGCAAGTCAAGCCGATCCATGCTGGCGCGTCTGCTACGACCCAGCCCGGCCGATCAGCTTGCCAGCCAGATCGATATGGATGTCTACATCGTCGGGCATGACCCCGAGCAAAGCGCGCATGAACCGGCGTTTCCCACCCTAGGGCTAGGGAGTGCGGCACCCACTCGCGAAAAGCAGGCGGGGTATGCCTGGGCCGTCGTAGCTTGCGCGGTGACGACTCTGGCCACAGCGGGTCTGGTCAATGTGTTCGACTTGGCTAACGTCATCATGCTGTACCTGCTGGTGGTGGTGCTGATTTCGATCCGCTTCGGACGTGGCCCCGGTATTTTCGCTTCGTTACTAAGCGTGGGTGCGTTCGACTTCTTCTTTGTCGATCCGCGTCTATCCTTCACGGTGGCTGATACCCAGTATCTGTTCACCTTCGCCCTGATGCTGGTGGTTACTCTGGTCATCAGCAACCTCACCGCCAGCCTGCATTACCAGGCGCGGGTCGCACGATACCGCGAGCGGCGCGCCGAGGCACTGTTCGAGGCCGGCAAGGTGCTGTCTTCGGCTCTGACCGCAGGGCAGATTATCAGGGAGGGAAGCAGCCGCCTGGCGGGCATTTTTCAATCGCAGGTGGCCATCCTGTTACCGGATAGTCATGACGAATTGCTCCATCTGTTCGAAAGCGATCATGGCAGTAGCTTTCTCGCCGAGCTGGATCTTGGCGTCGCCCAGTGGGCGTACGATCACCAGGAACCTGCCGGGCTCGGCACCCATACCCTGCCTGCCAATCGGGTGCTGTACCAGCCTTTGCGCGCCCCCATGCGCGTGCGTGGCGTGCTGGCGATTCGTCCTTCGGATCCGCATCTGATCTTCCAGCCCGAGCAGCAGCGCCTGCTGGAAACCTTCGCCTCGCAGATTGCATTGGCGCTGGAGCGCGTACATTACGTGGAGGTCGCACAGGATGCGCTGGTCAACATGGAGGCCGAACGTTTGCGCAACTCATTGCTGTCGGCCATCTCGCATGATCTGCGCACACCGCTCACCGGCCTGCTCGGGCTGTCGGCGGCACTGGCGGCGCGCCCCCAGGACAGCGTGGGTACGGAGCTCGTACACGCCATCCACGATCAGGCTTTGCGCATCAATGCGCTGGTGATTAACCTGCTGGACATGGCTCGCCTGCAAGCCGGAGGCGTGACACTCAACAAGCACTGGCAGCCGATTGAAGAAGTGATCGGCAGCGCCTTGCGCGCCTGTTCGGAGCTGCTGGTGACACATCAGGTGGAAACCCACCTGCCTCGCGACCTCCCCTTGGTGGCCTTTGATGCCATGATGATCGAGCGAGTACTGTGCAATCTACTGGACAATGCGGCCAAGTACACACCGGTAGGCACCCCTATCGTGGTCAGCGCCGCCCTGCGCGGAGAAGCTCTGAAAGTCAGCGTCGCCGATGAGGGGCCTGGCTTGCCGGAAGGTATGGAAGAGAGGATCTTCGACAAGTTCACACGCGGCGAGCGCGAGTCTTCGCGCCCCGGCGTCGGACTGGGGCTGGCGATCTGCCGCGCCATCGTCCAGGCACATGGCGGGCGTATCCGGGCGGAAAACCGTGCCGAAGGCGGTGCGATATTCAGCTTTACCTTGCCGCTCGGCACACCGCCGGAAGTAAGTGCGGCGGATGCTGAAACAGAGGAAATTTGATGCCTGTTTCACCCGCCATCACCATCGTCGTTATCGAAGACGACAAGCAAATCCAGCGTTTTCTGCGCACCGCACTGGAAGCGGAGGGGATGTCAGTTTTCGAAGCAGCAACCGGTCGTCAGGGGCTGACCGAAGCCGGTACCCGCAAACCCGATCTGTTGATTGTCGATCTCGGACTGCCGGATATGGATGGTTCCGAGGTGATCCGTAGCGTGCGCGGCTGGAGTTCGCTGCCGATCATCGTTCTCTCGGCGCGGGTTCAGGAAAACGACAAGGTGCTGGCGTTGGACGCAGGCGCGGACGATTACCTGACCAAGCCGTTCGGCGTGGCCGAGCTGATGGCGCGCATACGCGCCCACCTGCGCCGCCGCGATCAGATGCAGGGCTCCACCGAGCAGTCATTTCGCTTGGGCGACACGCTCATCGATTTCACCACGCGCGTGGTCACTCGACGCGGCGTGCCGGTGCACCTGACGCCGACGGAGTACAGGCTACTCACCGTGTTAGCGCGCAATACGGGCAAGGTCATGACCCATCGCCATCTGCTGCGCGAGGTCTGGGGGCCGAGCCATGCGGAAAGCAGCCATTACCTGCGCATCTACATGGGGCATCTGCGTCAGAAACTCGAGGATGATCCGGCGCAGCCGAGGCATCTCATTACGGAAACCGGCATCGGCTACCGCCTGGTCGCTCTTGACTAGCTCCGGCCAACTTTATCCGTGATTATCCGCCAGGCCGTAGGGTGCGCCGTGCGCACCTTTTAGCTCAGGCAGGCAACACAATCATTGACGCTCACGATCAAGACGCTTGCGCAGGGCATCCATGATTTTCATGGCCAAGGCCGGGTAATCTTCATCGTAGTGATGCCCGCCGGGCAGGCGTAAAACCTCAACGCCAGCCTGGGGCAAGGCGGGTTGACTGCACAGGCTGCTTGCGCCCTCGTCCAGTCCTTGCACACACAAAACCCGTGGCGCGGGGATGCTCAACAGCGAGGGCAAAATGGGCATGGTGTGTCCGCCCGCCTGCGCACCCAACCAGCCCGCCATGTGAATTTCAAAATCGGTACGCAGCTCCGGTGAAAGCAAAACGCTTAAAACCACGCGCTCGCGCAGGGCTGGCGGCAGGCGCTCATACACCAGGGGAAGGATATTGGCACCGAAGGAATAGCCGATCAGCACCCATGATTGCGTCACCGGGTGCTTGTTCGTGCCCTGCCGGGTGCCTTGCTGCTCTAGCAAGGCCGCGACATCTGCCGCCACCGCTTGCGGGGTGCGCTTGCGCCAAAAATAACGCAGGGCATCCACGCCCAGTACATGCAGGCCGTTTTCCGCCAGCACGCGCCCGACCTGCTGATCAATATCGCGCCAGCCACCATCACCGGAAAAAAACAGCACGCCGATATTTTTAAACTCATGCTCCAGCTGCCCGGCTTGTGGCATGAGTTCGATCACTGGCAAAGCGCTGGCTTGAGCCTGCGAGCCGTGCAGGCTTGCTGGCGATGTTTGCGCCCAGCTCACGAAGCGGCTGGCCAGCTCGGCATAATCTGCCCCACTCTGCACCCAAGGTTCAGCCCTCCCGCTCGCCCGTGCGGCCTGACGGGCATAGCGCGCCGCATCAAAGCGTAGCGCATGTGTTCCCGCCACCGCCCAAGCGCCTTGCAGCGCCGTATCCGGTGCAAGATGCCGATCTGCGCCAAACGCGCCCACCCCGCATAAAGCCCGTGCGCTGGGGTTGCCCGGCACAAAATCCACACTCAAACCGGCTTTGAACACACCTTCCGGAGCCTGCGCCAGCAAGGAATGCACCACCCACGCACCTTCATCACGCCCGATCAAAAGCGCCGCGCGAAAATCCGCCGCTCCCATGCGCTGCTGCATGGTTTGACTCAGCCACTGCCCGATGGATGCAAGCTCCAGGCACGCCTCATGCTCTGCTTTGGCAGTGCGCAATACCTCTGCGCCATCCACCAGCGCCACCGCGTTATGTTGCGCCAGCAGGCGCGTTGCCACACGCCGATCCTGCGCGTCGATGCCGCCTGCCCCGGAAAACAGCAACACCACATCCTTGTTTGCCGCCGCCTCCTTTGGTAGATACAGCTCCAGCGTACCCCACTCACGGCTGGGCAAAAGCTGTACATCCTCCGCCCAAGCGCTCGTGTAAGAGACTAGGCAAACACCTATAGCTCCGGCACGAATGAGTCTTGAATGTAGGTCGGGCTTTAGCCCGACATGTCGGCATAAATGCCGACCTACGATCACGGATAAAGCTGGCCGGATCAATAGGCACAGCAGCATCAGCAGCCGCGTCACTTGCCCAACACCCCACGCACCCCGCCACCCACCAGCATGGCGATATCCGCCAGAATAATGGCGGGGTCGAGGCCACCCTGCGTGACCAGGTAGCGCGACTCCCATTGTGGGTAAAAATGTTCCTTGAACTGGCGCACACCGGAAAAGTTGTAATACGCCCCGCCATATTGATAAATCGCCGCGCCGATGCGTTGCCATACCGGGGCATAACGATGCCCTTCCAAACCGGACAGTGGTGCCATAGCCATAGAGAAACGCTGTACGCCCTCGGCTTGCAAATGCAGCATCAATTTCAGCAACATGAAACGCATGGCGTCACGCGGCGCATCGGCACGTTGGCGCATGACATCTGTAGTGACTTCCACCTTGGTATCTGTACCCAACAGGGTGACAAACGCCACAATCCGTCCCTCGAAACGCAGTACGGCCACGTCAAAATGGCGCACATACGCCGCATCAAACATGCCGAGTGAAAAGCGCTTTTCACGCGCCTTGCGCTGCGCCAGCCAAGCATCCGACACGGCGCGCACCTCATCGAAAACCTCATCCCAACGCGCCGCTGGAACATATTCAAACGCCAGACCCAGGCGCTCGCCGCGATTGAGCATATAGCGATTGGCCTCATGCCGTTTGCCCCTCAGCTCAAAATCCGTCAGCGGCACCACCGCCTCCTCGCCGATTTTCAGCGGGATCAGCCCCATATCCAGATACAGCGGCAACATGGCAGGTCGCACCTGATAAAACGCAATGCGTCCACCCTCGCGGCTCACCAGCTCGCGGAACTGCCAGTTCAAATCTTCAGCCGCCTCACCCACCGCATCACCCAGAGCAATAAAACTCGATCCCTGGCGCGCAAACATGATGAAGGCATCACCTTCTTCATTGAGCATGATCGACTTGTCACCCAGCAAGGCCAGATTCGCCGCAGCATTGTCCTGTGCAGCAACAATGGCTTGCACCTGCGCCAACATCGCCGCATCCGGCTCGTGCGGCACACGCAGCGGCGGGCGCAACAACACCATCAAACCCAGCAGTGCCACACCAAAACCAACACCCAAGGTGGCGCGCAAGGAACGCGCAGCCTCCTGATTGAGCCCGAACTGCCACCACAGCGCATGCGTATACGCGACATCCTTGAAGGCAAAAAACGACAAGGCCAGCATGCCAACCAGGGCCGCCAGCACCGCCGCAAACCAGCCACCCGAAAACGGCGAATCGAGTAAATGCGTGCGCCGATAAAACTCCTTGCGACTTAAAAACAGCACCAGCGCCACGCTAGCCAGCACACCGGCCTCTTCGTAATCAACCCCTTTGAACAGGTTGAATACCACGCCCAGAGCCAGCAGCACCATGCTCAGTACATACGCGCCGTTGAGCCGCCGCTGCAAACCGCGCGCCAAAAAAAGCAGACTCAAGCCCACCAGCGCCGCCAGCACATGCGAAATCTCCACCAGTATCCAAGGCAGCATTTCATTCAGCATCACCAGACGTTCCGGCACGCTCGGCAAGGCGGCCGAAGCCAGCATCACCAACCCGGCGATAAACATCAAACCCGCCGCCGCCAAGGGCACCAGACGCGCGCTCCAATCGCCCAACATAACGATCGGCGCACGCAAGCCGCCCTCTTGGGTGCTGGGCAAGGGCTCATCTACCAGACGCCTAAGCGTGCGTCCTTGCGCCAAACGCACTTCGCGCCACACCAGCAGCAACATCGCCAAAGACAGCGGCAACAGGTAATAAATGACCCGGAACAGCACCAACGCGACCATCAACTGCGCCATCGGCACGTGATCGCCCAGCGCCGCAATCATCACCGCCTCGAACACCCCCAAACCGGCGGGCACATGGCTCGCCACCCCCAGAGCTGCCGCCAGCACAAACACCAGCACCAAGGTGCCGAATGGCACGCTCCCCGCAGGCAGCAGCACATACAAGCACGCCACCGAAAACAGGATATCGAACACCGTGATGGCCAGTTGGGTCAGGCTCAGACGCCAGCCCGGCATATCCACCTGCCACTTCCACAGCGTGATATGACGCGGTTTGGGCACCAACCACAGCACAACGCCCGCCGCCAGCAGCAGTCCAAACACCCCCACTGCGCGCAACATATCCAGCGGCAAACTCAGCCGGTCAGCCAACAGTTCCGGATGCACAGCCAAAGCCGCTGCAGCCACCACATGCGCACCGATGCCAAAAGCCAGGGCGCAAAACGCGGCAATTTTGGCGATATCCATGCCATCCAGCCCGGCTTCGACATAAATCCGGTAACGGATGGACGCCCCGGACACCAGAGCCATACCCACCGTATTTGAGAACGCATATCCGGTAAATGCGCCCAGTGCCACTGTGCGCCAAGGCAGACGTTTTTTCAGATAAAACAAGGCGGAAGCGTCGTAACCGATCATGAACACAAAGCTCAGCCCCATGAACAGCACCGACAGGGCAAGGCTGCTCAGAGGAACCCCTTGCAAGCCCATCCACAGCTCCTGCGGCTTCACCTCGCGCAGCATGTGATAAATCGCCATGACCGCCAAAACCAGCATCACCAGCGTGATGGTGGGCATGACCCACTTGGCGGAAAACAGATGGCGCACACGGGCAACAAAACCATTCGCCTGCTCAGTAGTTTGGCCAGTAATTTGCTCAGTGGCTTGGTCGGGCATCGCCTCCTGCGTGCTCGAAGAACTGGCTTGCGTCATGCGTCCTGCCTATCGCCGTCGCGTGAATTGTCGCGTGACTGGCCAAACTGACGCGCCGCACGCCCACTGCGTCCGCCGCGCGTGGTCGCGAAACGAACCGCCTCCAGACGCGCCTGTGCGTCCAACTCGACACCGCGTCCGGCAACCATGGCAAGGAAGGTGTCCTGATCCGGCGGATAAAATGAGAGCCAAAGCCCGAAACGATCCGCCAGCGCCATCTGCTCCTCCACCGCATCGCCCAGGTGCAACTCACCATCGACATAGCTTGCGGCCTGATTGTCCGCCATGCGCTCAGGCACCAGATGACGGCGGTTGGACGTAGCCAGCAACAGGATATTTTCCGGCGCTCGCTCGATGGAGCCGTCCAGGATCGTCTTCAGCGCACGAAAGGCCGGATCACCCACCTGAAAGCTGAGGTCATCGCAGAAAAGCATGAAACGCTGCGGCTGATGGCGCAGTTCGTCGGCCAGATCAGGCAGGTCGAGCAGGTCGTCCTTGTCAATCTGCACCAGCCGCAAACCCTCATGTCGCAGTGCGCCGAATGCCGCCTTGGCCAATGAGGACTTGCCACAACCGCGCGAACCCCAGAGCAGCGTGTGATTCGCAGGCTGACCATGCGTGAAGCGGCGCAGATTATCGAGCAAGGCCGCCTTCTGCCGCTCGATCCCAAGCAGGCTTTCAAGCGGCGGGGTATCGAGATCGGCCTCGGCCACTGCCTTGAGCACCTGGCGACGGGCGCGCCACAATGCCGCGTAAGTGTTATCCCAATGCACCATACTCACGGCAGGCAGCGCTCGCCACGCCACAAATCCGGCAGTAGTTCACGTTCACGCACCACATGCACCGCTGTGCCATCGACCATGATTTCTGCCGCACGCGGACGGGTGTTGTAGTTCGAACTCATGGTAAAACCATAAGCCCCCGCCCCCAGCACCGCCAGCACATCGCCTTCAGCCAGATGCAAGCTGCGCGCCTTGCCCAGAAAATCGCCGGTTTCGCACACTGGGCCGACCACATCGTACTCACGCCCCTCACCCGCGCGCGGCGCAACCGGCACAATGTCCATCCAACTGCCATACAAGGCCGGGCGCATCAAATCGTTCATCGCCGCATCGACAATGGCAAAATCCTTATGCGGCGAATGCTTCAGCAGCTCCACCTTGGTCAGCAATACGCCCGCATTGCCCACAATCGAGCGCCCCGGTTCAAGCATGACCTCGACATCCATTCCCTTCAAACGCGCCATCAAGGCCGCGACCAGCGCATCCGGCGTGGGCGGTGTTTCATCACGGTAACGAATGCCCAGACCGCCGCCCAGATCCAGATGATGCAGCTTGATGCCGCGCGCCGCCAACCGCCCAACCAAGGCCAGCACGCGATCCAGCGCATCCAAAAAGGGTGTCAACTCGGTCAACTGCGAACCGATATGGCAATCCACCCCCACGATTTCCAGACCCGGCAAGGCGGCGGCGCGCACATAAGCTTCTTCAGCTTCCTCAATCGCAATACCAAACTTGTTGTCTTTCAAACCGGTGGAAATATACGGATGCGTTTTGGCATCCACATCCGGATTGACCCGCAACGACACCGGCGCGCGCTTGCCCGCCGCCACGGCCACCTCGTTGAGGCGCTCCAGCTCCGGCAAGGATTCCACATTGAAACAGCGAATTCCCACGCTCAAGGCACGCAGCATTTCCGTATGGCTTTTGCCCACACCGGAAAACACCACCTTGCCCGCCTCGCCACCTGCCGCCAACACGCGCTCCAACTCGCCGCCGGATACGATGTCAAAACCCGCGCCCAAGCGCGCCAACAGATTCAACACCGCAAGATTGCTGTTCGACTTGACCGCGAAGCACACCAGATGCGGATGCGCGCCAAAAGCCTGTGCATAGGCACGAAAATTCGCCTCAATCGCCGCCCGTGAATACACATAAGTCGGCGTACCATGCGCCGCCGCAATCGCCGACAAGGCCACATCTTCCGCGTGCAGAACACCATCACGCAGCTTAAAAACAGAATCAACAGGAGTCATGGGAGAAGGGTCGCACAAAAAAAGTGCGCCGATTATCCTACTCTGGTGGGGTTTAGGGGAAGGCTGATTTTTTTAGTGCCGATTGATCTGGCACGAATTCGTCTCGAATGTAGGTCGGGCTTTAGCCCGACATGTCGGCATGAATGCCGACCTACAATCACGAATAGGCTGGCCGGATCAATAAGCGGAGTCAACGTATCGCGATTTAACCCTCTGCCTGCTCAGACGCGAACTGCTCCCAAGCCTGCCAGCCGCCGACCAGATTGTGCACGCGCTGGAAGCCGAAACCGGCGATGAAGTCGCACATATCGCGACTGCTATGGCCGTGGTAGCAATAGATCAGAATCGGGCGTTGACGCTGGCGGCTGGCAAACAGGCGCTGGATGCTGGCTTCGCTCGCTGGCTCGGCATGATCGAGATGAGCCTGTGCAAAACTGGCCGCGTCGCGAATATCGAGGATCAGCAGCTCAGGTTCGGCCAACAGAGTGTCGAGCTCGGCGGCGTGAATGTCGTGGTAGCTCAATGCGTTTCTCGAATGGTTTCCTGGGGCAAATGCCGGGGCATAGCGCGCTGCAGGCGTTGCTTAAAGGCTTTCATCACCAGCTTGGGAATGGTCGCTTCGGCCTGCATACGCGCTTCGCAGATTTGCTGCGCCAACACAGTGTTTTCACCCCGATTGTGGCGTGCGGCATCGATCAAAGCGTGAGTCGCCTCACCGAAGCCCAGTCCAAAGCTCTGGGCAAACTCATGCCGCAACTGCGCCCTGAGCGCGTCGTAAACAGCGCTCAGGGCGCTCTTATCGGCGTCCTCCATCTTGCATTTGCCATCAAGAATTTTGAGCATGATGGCAATGATGCAGTCGAGCTGGGCAGCATCAAAGACGGTATCGCGCGCCCATGCCGCCGCCGGATGCTCGCTGGGGGCGGCTGCGGGCTTGGCGTTGCTCAATACATTTTTGAACAGCGAGTCCATCCAGGAGAGTTCGTTATCAACGCCGTTCAGCAAGGCAAAGCCCCGACGCGGGTGCAGCGTGCCGACTTCCAGCGCGCGTTTCAGACCTTCGCGGTGGCCATGAAGTCGGACAATGCGGTTTTCAAGTTGTTGCAGTTTTTGCTGGGCGTGCATGGCTCGTGTCTTGGTTTGCCTGATTACCCCAAGAAATAGCAAAAAGCGAGCCAGATTTTATATTTATTTATCTTATTGTTTTATTTAAAAATATATTCAACACAGATCAGACTGCGTCGGAAAACCTACAGACATATCCACACCAGAACATGAGCAATCTCATTGCTTCGACTGCGCCGCCGTGGGCTTGTCCGGCAGATACAAATCCCCTTTTTGCCCACAACCGACCAGCATCCCAAGCAAAACCAGGGTGGTGAGCACGACACTTAAGCGCATAATCCGTCCTCCAAAAAAGTACGCAGAGCATAACCCGTGCAGCCTTCTACCTCGCAAAAATCCGAAAACAAAACCGAACCAAAAACAGAATATTTCTCCTGGAAACGCATTTCTGCTTGGGCACTTGAACACCGCCCGGCGCTGATTCAAGCCAATATCGTCGCCATCCTCGCTGCCGCCGCCAGCATCCCGCTGCCCATGCTGTTGCCGCTGTTGGTGGACGAAGTTTTGCTGCACAAACCGGGCTTTTTGGTACACACCACCCAGGCTCTGTTCCCCGAAAGCTGGTGGGGGCCGGTGTTGTACGTGGTGGCCGTCATGCTTTTGACCCTGCTTTTGCGCCTGATTGCACTGGGTCTCAACGTGTTTCAAATGCGCGCCTTCACCCAAATCAGCAAGGATGTCAGCTACCGCCTGCGCTCGGCCTTGCTGGATAAACTCGGGCGTGTGTCGATGGCCGAATACGAAACCCTGGGTTCCGGCGGCGCGGCCTCGCGGCTGAATGTGGACGTGGAAACCATCGACAGCTTCCTTGGCCAGACCGTGGCGCGTTTTTTGGTCAATATCCTGATGCTGATCGGCACGGCGGCGGTGTTGCTGTATATCAACTGGCAACTCGCGCTGATTATTCTGCTGTTTAATCCCTTGGTGATTGTGCTCACCATGCAGATGGGCAAGCGGGTCAAAGAGCTGAAAAAACGCGAAAACAAAGCCTTTGAACTCTTCCAGCAAGCCCTGACCGAAACGCTGGACGTGATGCAGCAAGTGCGCGCCGCCAACCGCGAAAAGCACTATCTGGCACGCATTACCCTGCTGGCGCGTGATGTGCGCGACCAAGCCACGGCGCATGCCTGGCAAAGCGACGCGCTCAACCGCCTGTCCTTTATGGTGTTTTTGTTTGGCTTCGACATTTTCCGCGCCGTGGCCATGCTCACCGTGGTGTTCTCCGATCTTTCCATTGGCGTGATGATCGGCGTATTCGGCTACCTGTGGTTCATGATGGGGCCGGTGCAGGAACTACTCTCGGTGCAATTCGGCTGGTACGGCGCCAATGCGGCGCTGACCCGCCTGAATGCCCTCGCCGATTTGAAACCCGAACCCGACTACCCTACCCTGCATAACCCGTTCGAAGGCAAACAAGCCGTCGGCGTGAGCCTGGTGGATGTGCATTTCGCCTACCGCGACGACCAACCTGTGCTCGACGGCGTGAGTCTGGACATTGCGCCCGGCGAAAAAGTCGCCCTGGTCGGTGCCAGCGGCGGCGGCAAGTCCACCCTCGCCCAAGTGCTGCTCGGCCTGTACGCGCCACAATCCGGCGCCGTGCTGTATGACGGCATCCCGCTGGAACAGATCGGCCTGCCGCGCGTGCGCGAACATGTCGCCGTCGTCTTGCAACAGCCCGCTCTGTTCAACGACAGCCTGCGCGCCAACCTGACCTTGGGGCACGAGCATCCCGATGATGCGTTATGGAAAGCACTCGAAGTTGCCGAACTGCGCGAAACCGTCGCCGCCATGCCCGAAGGTCTGGACACGCTGGTCGGACGGCAAGGCATCCGCCTCTCCGGCGGCCAGCGCCAGCGTCTGGCCATTGCACGCATGGTCTTGAGCAAACCCGCACTGGTGATTCTGGACGAAGCCAGCTCGATGCTCGACAACACCACCGAAGCCCGCGTACACGCCAATCTGCACACCGAACTGGCTGGCTGCACCGTCATCATCATCGCCCACCGTCTCTCCGCCGTGCGCCAAGCCGAACGCGTGCTGGTGTTTGAAAACGGACGCATTGTTGAACGGGGCGAGCACGATGCCCTGCTGGAACAACGCGGGCTATATCACAAACTGTATGGGCATGAGGCGGGATGATTGATGCCGGAAGCCCAGCCCGTATCCAGGCCTACAGCTCCCGATCCGCCAGATGCCCCTTGCTTTCCAGCCAGGCGCGCCGATCGGTGGCGCGTTTTTTGGCCAGCAGCATGTCCAGCATAAGGTGTGCAGAGGACGCACCATCTGGCAAGATGTCATCCGACCAGTCAAGACGCAACAGGCGGCGGGTTTCCGGTGCAATGGTCGATTCGCGCAGCTGCATGGGGTTCATTTCACCCAAGCCTTTAAAGCGGGTGACGTTGATTTTACCGCTCTTTTCGGCCTTGAGGCGATCAAGGATGCCGTCACGCTCATGCTCGTCCAGCGCGTAAAACACGCGCTTGCCCGCGTCAATGCGGAACAGCGGCGGCATGGCCACAAACACATGCCCGGCTTGCACCAGGCTGGCAAAGTGACGCACAAACAGCGCGCACAACAGCGTGGCGATATGCTGTCCGTCGGAGTCGGCATCGGCCAGGATGCAGATCTTGCCATAGCGCAGGCCGCCCAAATCCGGGTTGCCCGGCTCCAGCCCCAGCGCCACCGCAATGTCATGCACCTCGTTGGAGGCCAGCACCTGATCGGATTCGGTTTCCCAAGTGTTCAGGATTTTGCCGCGCAACGGCAGGATGGCCTGAAAATCACGCTCGCGCGCCTGTTTGGCCGAACCACCGGCAGAATCGCCTTCCACTAAAAACAGTTCAGTGCGCGCCAGATCGGTGGATTGGCAGTCGGCCAGTTTGCCGGGCAACGCCGGGCCTTGGGTAATGCGTTTGCGCACCACTTTTTTCTCGTCACGCACCCGGCGTGTGGCGCGCGCAATGGCCAAAGCAGCAATCTGTTCACCCAGCTCGGGCTGTTGATGCAGCCACAAGCTGAAATGATCTTTCAGCACCCCGGCGACAAAGGCTGCGCTTTCGCGCGAGCTCAGGCGCTCCTTGGTCTGCCCGGCAAACTGTGGTTCGCGCATTTTCAATGACAACACAAACACCACGTCCTGCCACACATCTTCAGCCGCGAGTTTCAAACCACGCGGCAACAGATTGCGCACCTCGCAAAACTCGCGCATAGCCTCGGTCAAACCAAGGCGCAGGCCATTCACATGCGTGCCGCCCTGAGTGGTGGGAATCAGGTTGACGTAACTTTCCTGAATCGGCTCCGCACGCTGATCGGCCTCGTCTGCCCGCCAGGCCAGTGCCCAATCCACCGCTTCGCGCTCAGCCGCCATGCTGCCGACAAAGGCCTGTTCGGGCAAAATCAGCTGGCCTTGCAGAGCTTCGAGCAGGTAATCACGCAAACCATCCGCATAGCACCACTGCTCACTTTGGACTTGCCCTTCGCTGGCATCGTTGAAAATCACGCTCAGGCCGGGGCAAAGTACCGCCTTGGCGCGTAAAAGCTGACGCAATTTGCTGGTCAGGAATTTGGGCGTGTCAAAAAAACGTGCTTCCGGCCAAAAGCGTAGTTCGGTGCCACTGCGTCCGCGTGGCGCATTGCCCACCACATGCAGCTCCTCAACCTTGGCGCCGTAGGCAAACGCAGCGGCGTACTCCTTGCCGCCACGCCAGACTTTGATCTCCAGCCGCTCCGACAAGGCATTAACCACCGACACGCCCACCCCGTGCAAGCCACCGGAAAACCCATACGCCTTTTCGGAAAACTTACCGCCCGAATGCAGCCGGGTCAGAATCACTTCCACCCCTGACACGCCTTCTTCAGGGTGCATATCCACCGGCATTCCTCGTCCATCATCCAGCACCGACACCGAGCCATCGGCGTGCAGGGTGACTTCAATGCGCGTGGCGTGCCCCGACAGAGCTTCGTCCACGCTGTTGTCGATCACTTCCTGCGCCAGATGATTCGGGCGCGTGGTATCGGTGTACATGCCGGGGCGCTTGCGCACCGGATCCAGCCCGGTGAGCACTTCGATGGCGGCGGCGTTGTAGGCGGTGGTCATGCATTAAATCCTTGTTTTGCCACAGAGAACACAGAGAGCGCAGAGTCGATAATTCTGCATGAAATCCCTGTGGCTATAAAATCAATCCATTTGTAGCGCGGATAAAGGCGTAGGGTGCGCCGTGCGCACCATCACATGCCCCAGTTGGTGCGCACGGCGCACCCTACGCCTAATCATCTCTGTGTTCTCTGTGGCTAAATAGGGGTTTAAACGCCCTCACCCAGCAGCGCCTTAATCGACAGGCTGATTTTGCCCTGCTTCACTTCCAGGACTTTGACGTCCACCACCTGCCCTTCTTCCAGATAATCACTCACACTTTCGACGCGCTCAGCTGAAATTTGCGAAATATGCAGCAAGCCATCCTTGCCCGGCAATACATTCACAAACGCGCCAAATTCGACGATTTTCACCACCTTGCCGGCATATACCTTGCCGACTTCGACATCCGCCGTAATCTGCTCGATACGACGACGCGCCTCATCCCCGGCTTCCTTGGTCGTCGCCGCAATCGTAATGGTGCCATCTTCATTATTGATGTCGATATTGGTGCCGGTGTCTTTGGTAATGGCCTGAATGGTCGCCCCGCCCTTGCCGATCACTTCACGAATCTTGTCGGTCGGAATTTTGAACACGGTAAAACGCGGCGCATGGGCGGACACATTTTCACGCGGCGCACTCAAACCTGCATTCATGATGCCCAGAATGTGCAAACGCCCGGCCTTGGCCTGATTCAAGGCAATGTCCATGATTTCGCGGGTAATGCCCTTGATCTTCATGTCCATTTGCAGTGCCGTCACCCCAGTTTCGGTACCCGCCACTTTGAAATCCATATCGCCCAAGTGGTCTTCGTCACCCAAAATATCCGACAACACGGCAAATTGGTCGCCATCTTTAATCAAGCCCATCGCAATTCCCGCCACTTGGGACTTGAGCGGCACACCGGCATCCATCATCGCCAACGACGAGCCACATACGGTCGCCATCGAGCTTGAGCCGTTGGATTCGGTAATTTCCGACACCACGCGCATCACATACGGGAAGTTATCCATGCCCGGCAACACCGCATTCACGCCACGTTTGGCCAAATTACCATGGCCGATTTCACGCCGCTTGGGCGCACCAAAACGCCCAGTCTCGCCCACGCAAAACGGCGGGAAGTTGTAGTGCAGCATAAACGGGTCTTTGCGCTCGCCTTCAATCGCATCAATCAGTTGCGCATCGCGCACGGTACCCAAGGTTGCAATCACCAAAGCCTGGGTTTCGCCACGCGTGAACAAGGCCGAGCCATGCACACGCGGCAGAATGCCGGTCTTGACGCTGATCGGACGGATGCTTTGCACATCCCGTCCGTCAATGCGTGCCTCACCCTGCAAAATGCGTGTGCGCACAATCGACGATTCAAGATCGAACAACATGGTTTCGACGGTGTGCTTGTCGCTGCGCACTGCATCGCCGGTGCAGAAATGCGCCAACGCGACGGCGCGAATCTCGCTGATGCGCGCATAGCGTGCCTGCTTGGCGGTGATGCGATAGGCATCGGCCAGATCATTGCGCACCAGCAGATCAATGTCCGCACGCAGGTCTTCATCCGGCGCAGGCGCCTGCCAATCCCAAGCTTCGGCTCCGGCATCGCGTGCCAGCTCGTTGATGGCATCCAGAGCCACTTGCATCTGCGCATGACCAAACATGACCGCGCCGAGCATGACCTCTTCGGACAGCTCTTGAGCCTCGGACTCGACCATCAACACCGCATCCTCGGTTCCGGCCACCACCAGATCAAGTTTGGAGGTTTTCAGGGCAGCACGTCCTGGGTTAAGCACATATTCGCCGTCGATGTATCCCACACGCGCACCCGCCAGCGGGCCGTGAAACGGAATCCCTGCGACTGCCAATGCGGCCGACGCGCCCAGCATGGCGGGAATATCCGCGTTCATGTCCGGATCATTAGCGTGCACCACGGCAATAATTTGCACTTCGTTATAAAAGCCTTCCGGGAACAGCGGGCGCATTGGGCGATCCATCAAACGCGCTGCCAGAATTTCGTGCTCCGCAGCCTGACCTTCGCGCTTTTTGAAGCCGCCGGGAATACGTCCCGTGGCGTAATAACGCTCTTGGTATTCAATGGTCAGCGGCAAGAAATTTTGCCCGACTTCGGCTTCTTTGCGCGCCACCACCGTGACCAGCACCACGGTATCCCCCATGCGCACTAATACGGCACCGCTGGCTTGGCGCGCAATTTCTCCGGTTTCCAGCGTGACGCTGTGGCTGCCATATTGGAAGGTTTTAGTGGTGGGCTTGATCACAATGGGAGTCCTGAATTGTTAAATAAATACAAACGTTGGCTTGGCAATGCATTGATAGGACTTACGCAAAAGTGTTCCAGCAAGGCAAAGCGCCGAAGACAGTACACTGAGTACGGCGAGGCGCTTGAACGCCGCTGGGGCGGTTTTGCGTCAGTCCTAATTGAGCCATGCGGCACAAGGCGCAATCAACACATTACCAAGACAACAAAGGCGTTGAGTTCACACCCAACGCCCTAGAAATTCTGATGCTTTGCGTAGGGTGGATAAGCGTAGCGCATCCACCGAAGGGGCAAGGTGGATGCGCTACGCTTATCCACCCTACACACTACACAAGCAGACTTACTTACGCAGACCCAGCTTGGCGATCAGCGCACGATAACGCTCAACGTCAGTGCGCTTGAGGTAATCCAACAGCTTGCGGCGTTGGTTAACCAGGTGAATCAAGCCACGGCGTGAGTGGTTGTCCTTCTTGTGCACGGCAAAGTGCTCGGAAAGGTACTGAATACGTGCAGTAATCAGTGCAACCTGTACTTCGCTGCAACCGGTGTCGTTTTCGCCACGGCCAAATTCGGCCACGATTTTTGCTTTTTCTTCTACAGTCATGGTCATGTTTTTTTCTCCAGGGTGAGGTTAATAAAAAAAGCCCAAATCACAGACTGACCATCCGCGATTGGGTTAAAACACCGCATTGTTACCTACGCTATAAAGGCGCAAGCAAGCGTCGCGGTGCCACCCGCCCGTCATCCAGGACTTCCCCCATACCCAGGAAGAGGTCGTCCGCCCCGTAGATTTTGAGCCAGCCCGTCGTCGGTGCATGCGCTACAAACACGGGGTTGCCGTGGCGGATGTAATACGTGCTGTCGGCATCCAACGTGATGGAAGGATAATCCGGCAGCGCGGAATCGGTCGGCAGGATAACACGATCAAGCGCCTCCTGCCCTTGTTCAGCCAAGCTTTGCAAGGCTTCGAGCGTATACATCACAGGTTGATCGAGATAAGGCCCAAGCCCGGTACGCCGTAACGCCACCACATGCGCACCACAATCAAGTCGAGCGCCGATGTCTTCGATCAGGCTGCGCACATAGGTTCCCTTGCTGCAACGCATACTCAAACAGAGCTCGTCGCCCGCAAAACGATCCACGGTGATCCAGTCAAAACGCACCCGACGCGGCGCACGCTCGACTTCAATGCCCTTGCGCGCCAAATCGTACAAACGCTGGCCTTGGTGTTTGAGCGCGCTCACCATCGGCGGGATTTGCTCAATCTCACCGACAAAGCGCGCCACTACCGCTTCGATCTCGGCCAGTGTGAAGGCAGGCACCGGACGCGCTTCAATCACCACACCGTCCGCATCGCCGCTATCGGTACGTTGACCAAGGCGCGCGCAAACGCTGTAGCTTTTGTCCGCATCCAGCAGCAAACCGGATACGCGCGTAGCCTTGCCAAAGCAGATCGGCAATAAGCCGGTCGCCAAGGGGTCAAGGCTGCCCGTATGCCCGGCTTTTTCCGCCTTGAACAAACGCTTCACCTGCTGCAAGGCGTGGTTGGAGCTTACACCCTGAGCTTTATCCAGCAGGACGATGCCCTGCAAAGGACGCTGGTCTTTCTTCTCTCTTTGCCTGGGTTGTGGCTTAGGTGCTGCGTTCAAGCACGCCCCTCGTCAGGTTTGGCCTCAGCTTGAGAATCAACCTGGGCGGCATCGTCTGTGCCTGGGTGCTCCTGCCCCCCACGCAAAGCCTCATCACGTTGGCGTGCAGCGTAAATCATCGCACCCATTTTCAGACCACGCTCAATCGACTCGTCATACACAAAATGCAGAATCGGCACCATGCGCAAACTCATCACATGACTCAACACACTGCGCAAATGCGGCGCAGCGCCGTTAAGCACTTCGTAAGCGATCTTGTGTTGCTCTGGGTCAAGCGTGGTGAAAAATATCTTCGCACGCGACAAATCCGAGGTCACGCGCACGGCGGTAATCGTCACCATGCCCAGGCGCGTATCACGCACTTCATCGCGAATAATCTGTGCCATTTCGCGTTGAATCTGATCGGCTACGCGCTGATGACGTGGTACATGCTGAGCCATGTTTTTCTCCAAATTGTTATTAGCCACAGAGAGCACAGAGTTCACTGAGGGTCGAAGCACGCCATAGCGGCTACCTCAAGTCAGGCCACCAATATTGAACCGGCACGAATTAGCCTTGAACGTAGGTCGGGCTTTAGCCCGACATGTCGGCATGAATGCCGACCTACAATCACGGATAAAGCTGGCCGGATCAATAAACTCGGTGAACTCTGTGTTCTCTGTGGCAAAAATTACAGTGTGCGAGCCACTTGGACGCGCTCGTAGCACTCGATCTGGTCGCCTGCCTGTACGTCGTTGTAGTTCTTCACCGCAATACCACACTCGAAGCCATCCTTGACCTCGGATACGTCGTCCTTGAAGCGGCGCAGCGATTCGAGTTCGCCGGTGTAAATCACCACGTTGTCGCGTAGTACGCGGATGGGATTGCCACGTTTGACCGAACCTTCGATCACGCGACAACCGGCCACCGCACCAAACTTCGGTGAACGGAACACATCGCGCACTTCGGCTGTACCGATAATGCGCTCGTGCATCTCGGTGCCCAAAAGACCGGTCATCGCCTGACGCACATCGTCGAGCATCTCGTAGATGATGCTGTAGTAACGAATTTCCAGCCCGTTGCTATCAGCCACGCGACGCGCACCACCGTCGGCACGCACATTAAAGCCGATCACCACCGCGCCCGAAGCCACGGCAAGATTGATATCGGATTCGGTAATCCCGCCCACACCGCTAGCCACCACGTTGACTTTCACATCTTCGGTGGACAGCTTGACCAGCGCATCACGAATCGCTTCGGACGAACCTTGCACATCGGACTTGACCAGAACATTCAGGGTTGCGGAACCCGACTCCTTCATCTGGTCGAAAATATTTTCCAGCTTGGAGGCTTGTTGGGTGGCCAGCTTGCCTTCACGCGCCTTGGTTTGGCGGTACATGGCCATGTCGCGCGCCTTGCGCTCCTCGTCCATGACCATGAAATCATCACCCGCACGCGGCGTGCCGGACAAACCCAGAATGACGGCGGGAATCGATGGCCCGGCCGAATCAATCGACTTGCCATTTTCATCCAGCAAGGCGCGTACACGTCCATACTCGGTACCGGCCAGCACGATGTCGCCCTTGCGCAGGGTTCCACCGCGCACCAGCACAGTTGCCATGGCACCGCGCCCCTTGTCGAGACTGGATTCAATCACGGTGCCGCGCGCCGAACCTTCAATAGGAGCCTTCAATTCAAGCACTTCAGCTTGGATCAAAATCGCATCCAGCAAGTCATCCACACCTTGACCGGATTTAGCCGAGATATTCACAAACTGGGTGTCGCCGCCCCACTCTTCGGGAATCACCGACAACTGCACCAACTCATTGCGTACCCGATCCGGGTCGGCATTGGGCTTGTCGATTTTGTTGACAGCAACCACCAGGGGCACACCCGCAGCCTTGGCATGATTGATTGCTTCCTTGGTCGTTGGCATCACACCGTCGTCAGCAGCCACCATCAAAATCACGATATCCGTGAGCTTGGCGCCGCGTGCACGCATGGCAGAAAACGCTTCGTGACCCGGCGTATCCAGGAAGGTAATCACGCCCTTCGGCGTTTCGACATGGTAAGCACCAATATGCTGCGTAATGCCGCCCGCTTCGCCGGAAGCCACCTTGGCGCGGCGAATGTAGTCCAGCAAGGAGGTTTTACCGTGATCCACATGCCCCATCACCGTAATGATCGGTGCACGAGTCACTAAAGCACCCTCGGAGATGGAGGCCAGCAATTCGTTTTCCACATCGGACTCAGATTGGGGCTTGGCAATATGCCCCAACTCTTCCACCACCAAGGTGGCGGTGTCTTGGTCGATGCTTTGGTTGATGGTCGCCATCACGCCCATGGTAAACAGGGTTTTGACCACTTCAACCGCCTTAACCGCCATTTTATTGGCCAGATCAGCCACGGTAATGGTTTCAGGAATGGTCACTTCATGCACCACGGCTGCGGTCGGCATTTCAAAACCATGCGCCTGGGGCTTGCCTTGTGGCTTGCCACGACGGCCGCCACCACGATGCCCACCTTCGTCGGCGCGCAAATAATCGACCTTGCGACCACCACTACCGGCCTTGCCTGCGGAGCCACGCGGTTTTTCATCCGCGGCGGCACGACGCGGCGGTGCGCCGGCCGGAGCACGACCTGGAGCCGCGCCACCACCACCCGCAGGCGGGCGACGTGCTGGCGCAGCTCCGCTGGGGGCTGAACCGCTTGGACGCGCTGCGCCGCCCACGGGGGGACGGGCGCCGGGTGCTGCAGGACGACGCGTATCCTGACCCGCGCCCGAAGGTGCGCCGGGTCGTGGGGCGGGTCGAGTATCAGAGCGAGAGTCAGAACGCGCGTCGGCTGCGGCAGGGCGTGTGTCACGACGAACTTCAGGCTTCGCGCTGGGCTTGGCCACAGGTTTCGCTTCGGGTTTCATTTCAGGCTTCACTGCCGCAGACTTCACTTCGACCTTGGATTGAGCCTCAACGGGTTGAGCCTCAACTTGAGCCACTTCGACCTTGGGTGCAGGAGCTTCATCCTTCTTTGGCGCGCTAGGCTGTTCCGTTGTCACGCTCATGGGCGCGGCTACGGCCTCTGCAATCGCAGGTACGGCTTCTTGCAACTTGACTGGCTCAGCCGCTTGACGCGCAGCCACCTGCGCCTGGCGACGCGCTTCTTCCTCTGCACTCAAGCGCGCGGCCAGTTGTTCGCTTTGTGAAACAGGCCCTTTGGCCGGTTCATCGGTCGCCGCACGCTGTACATAGGTGCGCTTTTTGCGGTATTCAACATTCACGGTTGTCGATTTGCCTGGCGCGCCGGCAGGAACCTTGAGCTCCTCCTGACTACGACGCTTGAGGGTAATGCGCGCAGGCTGCGCCCCCGTGGTGTCCTTGCCGTGCGAAGTACGCAGAGCGACAAGTAAGCGCTGTTTGTCAGCATCGGAAACCATGGAATCGGGGCCAGCCGCCTGAACACCTGCTTCACGTAGTTGTTCGAGCAGTCGGTCGACCGGGGTGTGTACCTGTTCGGCAAGTTGTTTAACGCTTTGGGACATAAAATTCTCCCGCTGATATAGCGATGAGCAATAGCAAAAAATAAGCCGTTCTAAACCGGATAATAAATACTCGGCGTGACGCGTTGTTTAAGCGCCACGCCTCACATGGTGGGCGTTACTTAAACCAAGGCGCGCGCGCCTCCACGATTAAACGCCCGGCAGTCTCTTCATCCAAAGCGACCAGCTCAGCCAACTCATCGGTGGCCATTTCAGCCAGCTCTTCGGTCAGGTTAATACCGCCTGCACGCAAACGCGCTTCGATTTCCTCGGTCATGCTGGCAAGATCAGCCAGTGCCAATTCAGGCTCGGTTTCTTCGCTTTCTTCGGAGGCAATCGCGTTGGTAAGCAAGGCATTGCGCGCACGCTGGCGCAGCTCCTCAACCATGTCTTCGTCGAAGCCTTCGATTTCAAGGAACTCGGCCACGGGTACGTAAGCAATTTCCTCCAGACTGGAGAAGCCTTCATTAACCAAAACTTCAGCCACTTCCAGATCAATATCCAGCGAACTAACAAACACGTTGGCAATGCGAGCGCCCTCGGACTGACTCTTGGCATCGGCTTCAGTTTGCGTCATTACATTCAACTGCCAGCCGGTCAGATAGCTGGCGAGACGCACATTCTGACCACCGCGCCCAATCGCCTGCGCGAGCTTTTCTTCAGTAACCGCCACATCCATGGTGTGGGTGTCTTCATCCACCACCACAGAGACCACATCCGCTGGCGACATGGCGTTAATCACAAACTGCACCGGGTTGTCATCGAAGACCACAATATCCACGCGCTCGCCGGCCAATTCATTGGTGACCGACTGCACACGCGAACCGCGCATACCGACGCACGCCCCGACCGGATCAAGACGCTGATCCATGGCCTTGACCGCAATCTTGGCGCGTGAACCGGGATCGCGCGCCGCGCCCTTGATTTGAATCATGCCCTGCCCGACTTCGGGGATTTCCAGCTTGAACAGCTCAACCAAAAACTCGGGCGCCGTGCGGCTACCGTAGAGCAAGGGGCCGCGCGGCTCCATGCGCACATCCTTGAGCCAGGCGCGCATACGGTCGCCGGGGCGCACGATTTCACGCGGAATCATCTCATCACGCGCCACGAAAACCTCAACGTTCTCGCCCATATCCAATAACACATTGCCACGCTCCACGCGCTTGACAATGCCCATGACCAAGGTGCCCTTGCGCTCGATAAACTTGTCGACAATCTGCTGACGTTCGGCTTCGCGCACTTTCTGCACGATGACCTGCTTGGCCGACTGCGCTGCAATGCGACCGAATTCGACCGACTCAATTTCTTCTTCGACGAACTCGCCCGGCATCATATTGGGCTCATCCATGCGCGCCATTTCGAGAATCATCTCGCGCTCGGGGTTTTCACTGGTCTCGCCTTCGACCACCAGCCAACGACGGAAGGTCTGATAACCGCCGGTATTGCGATCAATGCTCACGCGCACATCAATATCACCACCATGGCGCTTGCGCGCCGCCGAAGCCAGCGCGGCCTCAATGGCTTCAAAAATAACCGTTTTGGACACGCCTTTTTCGTTGGAAACGGCGTCAGCGACGTAGAGAATTTCTTTGTTCATGCGTAGGCTTTGCCTCAAAGGGGCTTTAAATCAGGATCAAGATGCGCTTTGTCGATATCGGCAAAAGGCAAACGGAGGGTAGTTTCGTCATCAACAGCGAGCAGGATATCGCGACCATCCACACCCTTTAACGTCCCGCTAAAGTTACGTTGCGGGCGCGCGCCGGGTACGGCAGGCTGCTGCCCCATGAGAGGACGATGCAAGCGAATCCGCGCAAGCTCGCCCGCAAAACGGGCAAAGTCACTCAGCTTGAACAGGGGGCGGTCAAACCCAGGCGAGGACACCTCCAAGGTGTACTGCCCTGGAATGGGATCCTCAACATCCAGCAAGGCGCTGACGGCGCGGCTCATGTTGGCGCAATCATCCACCGTCACACCCAGCAGTTCGCGGTCGATAAACACGCGCACCACGGCGTGTGATCCGGAGTGAAACTCAACGCCCACCAGCTCCAGCCCCATGCTCTGCGCGACGGGGGAAAATAATCCGTTGAGATTAAACGGATCGTGACGGGTCAACACGGCGTCATCTTGCGTAACCGCAGGCGTGTTCAAAACATCGTCCTGTGCTTCAGTTTGAGAGCCAAGTTGGGAACCAGGTTGTGGATTGGGGGTGTCCATCGACAATGCGTATTTTCCAGAAAAAACCAATAAAAAAGGCCCACAAGGGACCCGATTCAAGCGTGACTAATGTGCCACTTCATTGACGCAATCGACCCGAATCAAGTCCACCGCCTATCAAGAGTGGCCGCATTCTACTGGTTTGGATGCTGCAAGGTCAATGTAAAAATAACCAAACCCACCACGGCGAGAATACATTTGCGGGCGGGATCAATATCAATGCGTTTCACTCTCTTCTGAAAACGCTGCGCGCAAATAACCCGCCATCGACAGCAAGGTCAAAATGGCCGCGCCGTACAACAACACCAAGCCGATTTCATACGTCGGCAAGCCGAACAGCGGCTGGTAATACAACAACGCGAATATTGCGCCAATTTGCAGGCTGGTTTTAATTTTGCCCAGACTGGACACCGCCACCTTGCCGCGCGACCCCACCTCGGCCATCCACTCGCGTAGCGCGGAAATAGCAATCTCGCGCCCGATAATGGTGATGGCAGGCAGCGCCAAAGCAAAACCGCCATGTTCGGACACCAGCATCACCAACGCCGCCGCCACCAGCAGCTTGTCAGCCACCGGATCAAGAAAAGCGCCAAAACGCGACTCCTGATTCAACTTGCGCGCAAGATAACCATCCACAAAATCCGTCACGCCCGCCAAGGCAAAAATCAGCGCCGACAGCGGAAACGCCCATGGGTAGGGCAGGTAAAACACGGCGATAAACAGCGGAATCAAGCCGATGCGTAACCAAGTCAGGATATTGGGTAAATTCAATGTGGGCTGATGAGACATAAAAATTAGCCGTGAAAATGATCGTAAATCCGCTGAGCCAAGGCTGCACTAATGCCCGGCACACTGCAAATATCCTCCACTCCGGCGCGCTGCAAAGCCTGAATACCGCCGAAGTGCTTGAGCAATTGTTGCCGTCGTTGACTGCCAATGCCAGCAATACTTTCCAGGGATGAGGTTTCGCGGGTTTTAGCGCGCCGTGCCCGATGCCCGGTAATGGCAAAACGATGCGCTTCGTCGCGTACCTGCTGAATCAGATGCAGGGCAGGCGAATGTGCTGGCAAATCCAGAATATCCGTGTGATGCCCCTTTTGCGCCGCAATCAGCAGAGTCTCCTCGCCCGGCCTGCGCTCCACACCCTTGGCCACGCCCACAATCATCACCACCTCGCTCAAGCCTAGCGCCTGCAAAACATCCTGTGCGCGCGCCACCTGCCCTGCCCCGCCGTCGATCAGCAAGACGTCGGGCAACGCCCCATCCTCCTCCACCGCCTTGGCAAAACGCCGCTGCAAGGCTTGCTGCATGGCAGCGTAGTCATCCCCCGGCGTAATGCCTTCGATGTTGTAACGCCGATACGCCTCTTTACGCGCCCCCTCTATGCCGAACACCACGCAGGAGGCCACCGTGGACTCGCCCAGCGTGTGGCTGATGTCGAAACATTCGATACGTTGTGGCAGCGCGTGCAAGGCCAGCGCAGTCGTCAGCGCCTCCATGCGCGCCATTTGATTCCCGCGTGAGGCCAGACGCTGCCCCAAAGCCAGCTCGGCATTGTGGCGCGCCATGTCCACCCAACGTGCACGATCACCACGCGGCGCCGACTGGATGCGGATGGCATGACCGGCCACATCACTCAAGGCCTGCTCCAGCAGAGGACGATCATGCGGCTCATGGCTGACTAAAAGTTCGCGTGGCGCAGCATGTTCCAAATACATCTGGCTGATAAAGGCAGTCAGAATCTCCGCCTCGTCGTGCTCCTCGGTATTTTTCGGAAAATAGGCGCGCCCACCCAGATTACGCCCATCGCGGATGGTCAAAACCTCGATGCAGGCCAAGCCACCCGCCAGCGCACAGGCCAGCACATCCACGCTGCCGCCCTGGGTGCTGATGTATTGTTTTTCACTCACGGCGCGCAACTGGCTGATGCGGTCGCGCAAGACCACCGCTTCTTCAAATGCCAAACGCTCTGCCGCCTGCTCCATACGCGCCACCAGGGCATGAATCACCTGTTGGCTGCGGCCTTCCAGAAAATCCTGCGCGTCTTTCACATCCTGCGCATAATCCGCCTGCGTGATAAAGCCGACGCAAGGCGCGGTGCAGCGCTTGATCTGATACTGCATACACGGGCGTGAGCGATTCTGGAACTCATGATCGACGCAATCGCGCAGGCGGAAAATCTTTTGCAGCAGGCTTAGGGTTTCCTTGACGGCCAGACTGCTCGGATAGGGGCCAAAATAACGTCCAAGCTGGCGATGCGGGCCACGGTGGTAGCCCAGGCGGGGATAAGTGTGATGCGTACCAAGAAAGATTTCCGGGTAGCTTTTGTCGTCACGCATCAACACGTTGTAACGTGGATGGTGCTGTTTTATCAGATGATTTTCGAGCAGCAAGGCCTCGGTTTCGGTATGCGTGGCAGTGAGCTGGATATCCGCGATATGCCCCACCAAGGCCGCCGTCTTGGGTGCCAATCCGCTGCTGCGGAAATAGCTCGCCAAACGTTTTTTCAGGTCTTTGGCTTTGCCGACATACAGGATCGTGCCCGCCGCATCCAGCATACGGTACACACCTGGCGATTCTGGGGCGCGTGCCAAAAAAGCTCTGGCGTCAAAAGCCTTGGCATCAAGTGCGATGACATCAATGGTCGCAGGCTCACACGCCCCTGCAACAACCGCCTTAGTACTCGCGCTCATCCCATTCCGGAGCCGCCAGCTTATGACTCCATGTGCTGTATGGCTTGCTCACCAAAGCTACATTGTAATAACGCGCATCCTCGGTGACTTCGAGCCCAAGCCAAGCGGGACGCGCAAACGCTTCGTCGACGTGTGCCAGCTCGACTTCCGCCACGATCAAGCCCGCGTTGTCGCCATGAAACTCATCAATCTCACAAATATGCGCCCCAAGAGGCACAAGATGGCGAGTTTTTTCGATGATGGCACCGCACAGGGTATCCAGCATTTCATTGGCGTCAGCGAGAGGAATCTCATACTCGTATTCATGGCGTTGAATACCCATCCGCATGCTTTTAACGTTCAATACGCCGCGCTCACCTTCGACACGCACCCGCACCGAGGCTTTGGCACCTTGCATGCTCGGCGTGAGATAACCTTGGCGATACAGGGTGCTTTGCGTGGTCTGACTACGCCAGGCATCGCTACTTAGCAAAAACTTGCGCTCGATTTCCAATGCCACAATAAAAACTCCCCATTAAGTGAGGGCATTATCACGCTGTCCTTGGCAAAAAACACCTGCCCAAGCCACATTGGCTTGTCAGAAGCGAATCAGTGCCGAACCCCAGGTAAAGCCACCACCAAAGGCCTCCAACAACAAACGATCGCCACGCTGAATACGGCCATCGCGCACCGCCACATCCAGAGCCAGAGGCACCGAAGCAGCCGAAGTATTGCCATGCGTGGCCACGGTCAAGACCACACGCTCCATCGGCAAACCGAGCTTTTTAGCCGTCGCTGCGATAATGCGCGTATTGGCTTGATGCGGCACCAGCCAGTCGATGTCCGACTTTTCCAGACCGGCGGCGTCCAAGGTCTCGTCCACAATACGCCCCAGCGTATTCACGGCGACTTTGAACACCTCATTGCCTTTCATCTGGATAAACACCCCACCCTGCTCACACAAGGCACGGTTTTTCGACACTCCGCAAGGTACGCTCAGCAAATCGCTATGCGCGCCATCGGCATGCAGATGCACCGATATAATGCCGGCCTCTTCCGAGGCCTCCAAAACGACCGCGCCCGCACCATCGCCAAACAGTACGCAGGTAGTGCGATCCGTCCAATCGACAATGCGCGAGAGCGTTTCTGCACCGATCACCAAAGCGCGTTTGGTGCCGCCGGCGCGAATGAATTTATCCGCCACGCCCAAGGCATACACAAAGCCGGTACACACCGCTTGCACATCAAACGCGGCACAGCCATTAGCACCCAGACGGTGTTGCAGCAGGCAGGCTGTACTTGGGAACACCAGATCTGGCGTGGTGGTGGCGACGATAATCAAATCGAGGTCTTTACCCTCAATCCCCGCCGCCTCCATAGCACGCCGCGCGGCTTTTTCGGCCAGATCCACCGTGGACTCGTCATCAGCCACGATATGCCGCTGCTCAATGCCGGTGCGCTCGCGAATCCAGGCGTCATCCGTATCGACCATGCGTTCAAGATCGGCATTGGTGAGGATTTTTTCTGGCAGGTAACCACCCGTGCCGGTAATACGTGCATAGATCAAAACGAATTACCTCTGTGCCAGCAAAACTTCGAGCTGGCTATCAATGCGATTGGGTACATCCTGCTCCACTTCGTGCATCGCCGTATTAATCGCATATCCAAACGAATACGCGTCCGCACCGCCATGACTTTTGACCACAATTCCTTGCAGACCAAGCAAACTCGCGCCGTTGTAGCGGCGTGGATCAAAGCGCTCCTTCATCGCGTTCAGCACCGGCATGGACACCAGCGCGGCCAACTTCGTAAACAAATTGCGCTTAAAGCTCTCGCGCATGTGGCCACTAATCATCTTGGCCACGCCTTCGCTCGCCTTGAGCGCCACGTTACCGACAAAGCCATCACAGACCACCACGTCCGCCGCGCCTTTGTAAATATCGTCGCCTTCAACGTAGCCGATGTAGTTGATAGGTGAGGCCTCCAGCAAACGCGCCGCGGCCTTGACCGTGTCATTGCCCTTGATCGCCTCGGCGCCGACATTCAGCAAACCCACGCGCGGATTAGGGTTGTTGTCCACCGCAGCCGCCAATACTGAACCCATGACGGCAAATTGCAGCAAGTGTTCCGCGCTGCACTCCACATTCGCGCCCAAATCAAGCATATGCGTATGCCCAAGACTGGTCGGCAACATGGCGCAGATTGCAGGGCGGTCAATGCCCGGCAGGGTTTTGAGCACGAACTTGGCCGTAGCCATCAGCGCGCCGGTATTGCCGGCACTGACGCAGGCCTGCGCCACGCCATCGCGCACCAAATTGATGGCTACACGCATGGATGAGTCTTTTTTGCCACGCAAAGCCAGTGCCGGTGACTCATCCATCGCCACCACTTCGCTGGCATGATGAATATGCAAACGCGGATCAGAGGCAGCATTGCGGCGAGCCAGCTCGTCGCTCAGCATATCTTCATGTCCCACGAGAATTAAATTCAGCGTGGGATGTTGTTGCAGCGCAGCCAGCGCCGCGTCAAGCACAATACCTGGGGCGCGGTCGCCGCCCATCGCATCCAAAGCGAGAGTGATGGTCATGGAGCCACTCAAAAGAAAGTCTGGGGAAAAAAAAGCGGCGCGATGTTTAGATCATCGTCGCCGCTGCTGTCGCTGCTGGTCGTGGCTGCTGGGTGACGTTGCGGCGAGGGTTACCCCAAATTCACCGCCCCCCTCAAGCTTGGCGCCTGCCTGCAATCACTCTTGCCCGCTTGCTGTCTCGATCACTTTACGACCACGATAAAAACCATCGGCAGTCACATGGTGGCGCAAATGTGCTTCACCGCTGGTGCGTTCGATGGAAACGCTCGGCTTGGTCAAAAAGTCGTGTGCGCGACGCATGTCACGCTTGGAACGGCTCTTGCGGGTCTGTTGTACGGCCATGTTTCAAAACTCCAAAAATCACAAAAAATAAACTACCAATCGATGTCTGGCCTGTTGCCTAGTGGGTCAATGCGTGGATGGTTTGACCAAACCACGCAAGGCCGCAAATGGGTTTTCAACCACCTCGGCATCTTCGTACTCACGATGGAACGGCGCACAAAGATGCGCGTGTCGCGGTACAACTGGCAATGCCAACAAAATCTCATCTTCAATCAAGTCAGCCAGCCACAGCGGATTTTCACCCAGTACCAAAGGCTCGGTCGATTCAGGCAACTTGCCTACATCCTGTTCGTTGTTCAGCACACCGAGCATGACATCGGTATGAATCTCCACCGCCACGGGCTCCAGGCAACGCTGACACGTTAGGTCAACTACCGTGTCCACCGAACCTTCGATCAGCCGATGCCCCACTTCGTTCCGGCCAAACCTGAATTCAAAGCGCACCAGCGGATCATTAAGCACCACGCCATCCAAACGCCCGGAAGCGCGCGCCACTCCACCATCCTTGATGGAAAGCATTTCACTGACTCGAACCTCACCTTGTAGAGTGACGTTCTTGCGAATCAGACTAGGGATATCCAGCGGTTGCTGCCATTGATCGAACATAATCTTGCAATTTTATTAACTTAACGCGATAACTGTCAAAGCATTTCACTCAGGCAACACTCAATCATGTCTCAGCCCACGCTTATCCTGGCCTCAACCTCGCCATATCGGCGTGCATTACTTGAGCGCTTGCGCCTTCCTTTTAGCGTATGCAAGCCCGGCGTGGATGAGGCGCGCTTGCCCAATGAGTCTGCGGAACACATGGTGTGCCGTCTGGCGCAGGCCAAAGCAGAGGTTGTAGCACGCGAACATCCCACAGCCTGGGTGATCGGCTCTGACCAGTGCGCCGTGCTGGACGGGCAGATTCTTGGCAAGCCGGGCACTCATGCGCGAGCTTTTGAGCAACTCGAAGCCGCCTCCGGCAAACAGGTCACTTTTCACACTGGGCTGTGTTTAATGCAGCATACAAGCGGCTTTGATCGCATGGTGAACATCCCGTTTAACGTTCACTTCCGCGAGCTGACCACGCGTGAGATCGAACACTACCTGCAACGCGAACAACCCTATGATTGCGCGGGTAGCTTCAAATCCGAAGGCCTGGGCATCACCTTGTTCCAAGCCATGCAGGGCGACGACCCAAGCAGCCTGATTGGCCTGCCACTCATTGCGCTGTGTTCCATGCTGCGCGAAGCCGGGCTAGACCCGCTGGCTTAGGTCGATGCTGATTTATTCCATCCATGGAATAAATCAGCAAGTCTCGTTGCGGTACACGCCCGCAACGGCCTTCACGAATCAATGGCTTACGCCATTGTTCGTGTTGGGGCATCCTGCCCCAAGAGGGAAGCGCTGAATAAATCAGCGCTTCCCTAGAGTTTGTCTATGACCTCGCTGAGCAGCGCTCACGCCGCATCACCACCATAATCAATACCGCCCCTGCCAACACCATGGCCGCGCTGATTAAAAAGCTCGCCAGCGAGCCGACGTATTGCCAGATCAGGCCAGCCAGCCAAAAACCCAGCACTCCACCTGCGCCGTAACCGATCGACGAAAGCAAAGCCTGCCCGCGCCCCTGTGTGCCCTGCGTAAAGTGCTGGCGGATGAATTCCACACTTACGGCATGTGCCACGCCGAAACTGAACGCGTGCAGCATTTGCGCCAGCACCAAGGCCAACACGCTGTCCGGCAGGCTGCCGATCACCACCCAGCGCACGCTGGTCAACAGCATCACCGCCAGCATTAGCGGCAGCACGCCGAAGCGCGGCAGCAGCCGATGCACCAGCATAAAAATACCAACCTCCGCCAACACCCCCAACGCCCACAGCGCACCAATCAAGGTATTGCTATGCCCATGAGCCTGCAGATACACGCTGTAAAAAGCGTAATACGTGCCATGACTGGCCTGTAACAGCAGGCTGGCGGCAAGAAACAGATAGATCTCCGGCCGCCTGAGGATCGGCCAGACCTGCATCCGCCCGCCGGATTGCGTACCTGCAGCACCCGCAGGCATGGCCAGCGTTTTCACATCGGGTACGGCCAGCGCCATCAGCAGCATCAGCGCAAACATGCCCAACACCGCCCAAGGCAAAACACCCGCGCCAAAGCCATCCAGCAAGGGGCCGATGCCAAACGCCGTGACCACAAACCCCACCGAACCCCACACGCGCACGCGTGAATAGCGCTGCGGCTGTGCGCCCAAATAGTGCAGCGTCACCGCCTCAAACTGCGGCATGGCAGCGTTCCAGGCCAGCGTGAATAGCAGCATGACCCATACCATGCTCCACACGCCCTGCACGGCAAACACTAACGCAAACCCCAGCAGAGCCAATAAACTCGCCAGCCGCACCCAACGCATCGGATGACCATAATGATCGGCCAGCCACCCCACCAAGGGCGGCCCGGCAAGTTTGGTCAGGCCAAACAAGCCCATCAAAAAGCCGATCAGGGCCGGGTCAAAGCCCTCGCCTTTTAGATAAAGCGGCCAAAATGGCAGGAAAATGCCCAGCGCGGCAAAATAGGCGAAGTAATAACCTGGGATGCGCCAAGCCAGGGCTTGCGTGTTGACAGGCATTAGGCGTGCGAAGGAATCACCGGCGTGACGCTGTGCACATCGGCATTCTGCCCACGGTTGCGCAGCGCATGGTCGATCAGCACCAACGCCAGCATGGCTTCGGCAATCGGCGTGGCGCGTATGCCGACACAGGGATCATGCCGCCCAGTCGTAATCACCTCCGCCGTTTCACCGTGCAGATTCACACTCTGCCCCGGCAGGCGGATGCTGGAGGTGGGCTTGAGCGCGATATGTGCCACCACCTTTTGTCCGCTGGAAATGCCGCCCAAGATGCCGCCCGCGTGGTTGGATAAAAATCCATCCGGCGTGATTTCGTCACGGTAATCCGTGCCACGCGCCTCGACGCAGGCAAATCCGTCGCCGATTTCCACGCCCTTGACCGCATTGATGCTCATCAAGGCATGCGCAATATCTGCATCCAAACGATCGAACACCGGCTCGCCCCAACCCGGCGGCACGCCTTCGGCCACCACGGTCAGGCGCGCCCCAATCGAATCGCCGGACTTGCGCAGCGCATCCATGAAGCTTTCCATCTCGGCCACCTTGCTTGCATCCGGGCAAAAGAACGGATTACGCTCGATTTCATGCCAATCAACCTGTTCGATGCGAATCGACCCCAATTGGCTCAAATAACCGCGCACTTTGACTCCATAACGCTCAAGCAGCCATTTCTTGGCAATCGCCCCTGCCGCCACGCGCGCGGCGGTTTCACGCGCACTGGAGCGCCCGCCGCCCCGGTAATCGCGAATGCCGTATTTTTGCTGATAGCTGTAGTCTGCATGTCCGGGGCGGAAACTTTGCGCAATGTCGGAGTAATCCTTCGAGCGCTGATCGGTATTTTCAATCAACAGCGCAATCGGCGTGCCGGTGGTTTTGCCTTCAAACACGCCGGAAAGAATACGCACACAATCATCCTCGCGGCGCTGGGTGGTGTGGCGCGAGGTTCCCGGCTTGCGGCGATCCAGATCAGGCTGAATATCGTCTTCACACAGACTCATTCCCGGCGGGCAACCGTCCACAATGCAGCCAATCGCCACACCATGACTTTCGCCAAAAGTGGTCACAGTAAACAGAATGCCAAAGGTATTGCCAGACATAGCGCGTGATTCGTATCGATAAAATGGGGCTGAATTCTATATCATCACGGCATTGTTTCGCCCTTATTGACCCAACACACCATGCCTTATCTTCTGCATCATCTCATTAGCCATACGGCACAAAAGCAGCCGGACGCTCCCGCATTACGCCAACACGAGCACAATGTGAGCTATGAAGAGCTTGCACACCATGTGCAGAAACTCGCGCTTAACTTCATCAATATTGGCTTGTATGCGGGTGAACGTGTCGCCATTTGGCTGCCCAAGCGCATTGAATGTGTGCAAACCTTGTTTGCGACTAGCGCGGCTGGCGGCGTGGTGGTTCCCATCAATCCCCTGCTTAAACCTGAGCAAGTGGTGCATATTCTTAACGATAGCGGTGCGCGCATTCTCATCACCCAGCGCGCGCGTTTGCAGAGTTTACGTCCATTTCTGGCAGGCCTGCACGACTTGCGCTGGGTCATCTTGGTGGATGACCCAGGCGACATGGAGCGCATTCCAGGGCTGGGCGTGCGCGCACTGAGTGAGTTCAATGCGCTACACAATCAACATCATGGGCAACATCTAAGCCTGCCGCAGGGCGTGGAAAGCAGTATTGCTGCCCTGCTTTACACCTCCGGAAGCACGGGAATGCCCAAGGGCGTGGCTGTGACGCATCGCAACCTGTTGGCTGGCGCGGCCAGCGTCACCCAATATCTGGGGCTTGAAGCCACCGACCGCGTTTTGGCCGTGCTGCCGTTCAGCTTTGACTATGGCCTGTCGCAACTGACCACCGCGTTTTTGGCCGGTGCGCAGGTCGTCCTGCTCGACTATCTGTTACCGCGAGACATCTACAAGGCCATTATCCAGCATGACGTTACCGTACTCGCTGGCGTGCCGACCTTATGGCATCAACTTGCCGCGCAAGACTGGCTGGGTGAACTCGGCTCCTTGCGCATTCTGACCAACTCCGGCGGTCGCTTGCCCCTGCCTATCATCAAACAACTGCGCTCCAGCCTGCCCGAGGCGCAGCTTTTCTTGATGTACGGTTTGACCGAGGCCTTCCGCTCCACCTATTTACCACCTGACGAAATCGAGCAGCGCCCGGACTCCATCGGCAAAGCCATCCCCAATGCGCATATCAGCGTATTACGCCCGGATGGTTCAAAGTGTGCCGCGCATGAAATTGGTGAACTGGTGCATCGTGGCCCCACCGTGGCGCGCGGTTACTGGAACGACCCGGAGCGCAGCAGCGAACGCTTTCGCCCCTGCCCGCCATTGGATCCTCAACTGAATGATAGTCAGCATGGATTGATGCCACACGAACGATGCGTTTGGTCGGGCGACCGGGTACGCATGGACGAAGATGGCTATTTGTATTTTGTCAGTCGTGACGACGACATGCTTAAAAGCTCTGGCTACCGCATCAGCCCAACCGAAATTGAAGACGCGCTCTATGCATCCGGACGGGTACGCGAAGCGGTGGCACTGGGACTGGATGATGATGTTTTGGGTCAGCGTATCGTGGCCGTGGTGGTGGCCGAACACGAGCAGATCGACATCGACGCCTTGATGAAGCACTGCCGCGACAGCCTGCCCGCCTACATGCAGCCGCACGCCATTCATGTCATGCCAACACTGCCCCTCAACCCCAATGGCAAGGTGGATCGGCATCGCCTGCGTGCCGACATTATGCTGAGCGCAGTCACGGAGCCTGCATGAACACCCCCCCCCACGCCCCGCTTTTATTCCCCGTCCATCGGGGCGAAATCCAACTGGGCGGCGTGTCAATCCGGCAACTTGCCGAGCGGCTGAACACCCCGTTTTACGCCTACGATGCACAGCTCAGCCGCACCCGCGTGGCCGAATTGCGCGCCGCACTGCCGCCGACGGTGCAACTGCATTACGCCATCAAGGCCAACCCCTTTCCACCCCTGTTGCGCCATGTGGCCAGCCTGGTGGATGGATGCGACATTGCCTCCAGCGGCGAACTGGACAAAGCGCTAGCCGCAGGCTTCCAGCCATCCAGTATCAGCTTCGCAGGCCCGGCCAAGCGTGACGAGGAACTTGGCGCCGCCCTGCGCGCGCGCATCACGCTGAATGTGGAATCCCTTGGTGAGCTCGAACGCCTTGAGCGCTTGGGGCAAACTTACGGCATACGCCCACACGTCGCCCTGCGCATCAATCCAGACTTTGAGCTCAAAGGCGCCGGCATGCGTATGGGCGGCGGCGCCAAACCCTTCGGCATTGATGCCGAACAAGCCCCAACAATACTAAATAAAATCAAACAGATGGAGATTGAGTTTCAAGGGTTGCATATCTTCAGCGGCTCGCAAAGCCTGAATGCCGAAGCCATTATGCAGGCTCACAGCGCCACCCTGGCGCTTGCCGAAAACCTGCTCAGCAGCAGCGGGCTACACGCCCGACACATCAATATTGGCGGCGGCCTCGGCATCCCCTACTTCCCCGGCGAACAGCGCCTGAACCTCACCCCTATCGGCGCGCATCTGCATGACCTGCTGCAACACCATGCTGCTTGGCTAGGGCAAACCCGCGTCATCATGGAATTAGGGCGCTACCTGGTCGGCGAAGCGGGCGTGTACGTCACCCGTATTGTTGAACGCAAAACCTCACGCGGAGAAACCTTCCTGCTCTGCGACGGCGGCATGCACCAGCACCTCGCACTTTCCGGCAACCTTGGCCAGGTGATCCGCAAAAATTACCCGGTTTACATCGCCGCCCAAGCCGACGCACCCGCCACAGAACTCGTCAATATCCACGGCCCGCTATGCACCCCGCTTGACGTACTGGGTCACAAAATTGCCCTACCGCCCGCCGAAGTCGGTGACCTGCTCGTGGTCACCCAATCCGGCGCGTATGGCCTGAGCGCCAGCCCGGTACATTTTTTAAGCCACCCACCTGCAATGGAGATCTTGGTTTAACAAGGGGTGCAGGAGGCGTGTCTCGCGCCGATTTTCTTATCGTTCCCACGCTCCAGAGGCGCGTCGCCACATCAGGACGCTGAAGCGTGGAAACAATCAAAAAGCCTCCTTGGAAGCGTCACGTAGAAATGATCGACTCGCGCGACTGAAACAAGCCACTAAACATCCGGCGGCGGCACAAACATAGCCCAATCCACCGTTTCATCCGCAAACACCAGAAACTCCGGATTCAGCAGGGAGTCCTTGGTGTTGTAACGCAGACGCTGCCCCTGTGTGTCGGTGAAGCGTCCACCCGCTTCTTCAACCACGCATTGTGCTGCTGCCGTGTCCCATTCCGAGGTCAGCCCCATACGTGGATAGACATCCACTGTGCCTTCGGCCACCAGACAGGATTTGAGCGCACTGCCCATGCGCACGCACTCCGCAGCGCCATGTGTGGCTTCCAAGGCTTGTAGATAGGCCTGCATACGCGGACTGCCATGCGAACGGCTGAGCGCAACGCGTAAAGGGCGCAACGTGGTTTGCTGTGCGAGGCGCGCTTGGATACGCGCTGGCCGATCCTCATCCCCGCTCCATTTCCATGCCCCGCCGCCGCGCCATGCTGCATAAGCGACACCAAGTGCGGGCGCATGCACCACGCCCAGCATCACGTCATGCCCATCCACCAGCGCGATATTCACGCTGAATTCGCCATTGCGCTTCACAAACTCGCGCGTGCCATCCAGCGGATCGACCAACCAATAGCGCGCCCACGTCTGCCGTGTGGCGAATGGCACATGCGCACCCTCTTCCGAAAGCACGGGTACATCTGGACAAAGCGCGAGCAGACCTTCTTCGATCAAGCGGTGTGCCACCAGATCTGCCTCAGTCAGCGGGGTTAAATCATCCTTGGCCGTGACCGCAAACTCCCCCGCGTAGACTCGCATAATGGCGTCCCCGGCTCGCTGTGCAAGAAGGCGTATTTTTTCAAGAAAAAAATAGTCATATTTCATTAAGTTGAATCACTTTCTTGCAGTAAAAACTCACGCGCCATAAACATCGCTGCCAAGGTGCGTGCCTCACTGCATTCCGGCAGCGAAATTAACTCGGCCAAACGCGCCAACGGCCAGAGCTGCACTTCCAATGGCTCCGGCTCATCACCCGGCAAGGGGGCGGCATACAAATCACGCGCCAACACCACATGCGTGCGCTGACTGCTATACCCCGGTGCCAAGGTCAATTCGCCCAAATAATGCAGACGTTGCGCCGCAAAGCCGGTCTCCTCGCGCAACTCGCGCAAGCCAGCCTGCAACGGGGTTTCATCCGCATCAATCCCGCCCTTGGGTAAACCAAGCTCGTAGCGCTGTAGCCCTACGGCATATTCGCGCACCAGTAAAACCTCGTCGGCCTCAGTCAAGGCCACCAGCAACACACCGCCACGCGGATTACCGAGCAGGCGTTCGTAGCGGGTTTCAACCCCATTGGCAAAACGTAAATGCACCTCTTCAATGGCAAACACACGGGTTTGCGCGATCAGGGCGCTCGAAAGGATGGTTGGCTTTTTGCTATTCATCTCTGCATGATAAATCACTCGCCCCACTCATCCGTAATGCCCGCTCATGAACTCACCCAAACCCGCCTTAACACCGCCCAATGCAAAACCACGCCGCTCGCGTCTCATACGCTGGGGGATTGAAATCGCGCTGTTGCTCGCCGTGTTTTTCCTTATTCAGGCCTGGAACGCACCCAAACTGCCGGATACCCACCTGCCACCACTGATTGGGCAAACCCTGGATGGCAAAAGTATCGACAGCCGCGATACGCAAGGCCGCCCGCTGATCGTGCATATCTGGGCCGAATGGTGCCCGGTCTGCCGACTCGAACTGGCTGGCATGGCTGAACTCGCACGCGACACCCCGGTGATGAGCATTGCCTGGAAATCCGGCGACGATGCCGCCATGCGCCGCTTTCTGGCGCAAGAAAAAATCGACATGCCGGTTATCAACGACCCCAGCGGCCAGCTGGTTGCGCCCCTCGGCATCAAAGCCGTTCCACTGCATCTGATTGTCGATGCCTCAGGCCGCATCCACTTCGTCGAAACCGGCTACACCACCCCGTGGGGACTACGCGCCCGCGTCTGGTGGGTGGAGCATTTTGGTGGCGCCATGCCAACGAATGGAACTTAATCATGCGTTTACGCGGCACGATTTTTTTCTGGACTCTGCTTGCCACCGGCCTGCCCTTGTTGGCGCTAACCTTCGTGCTGCTGAATTGGGGCGAACAGCGTTACCTGCATGAAATGGACAGCGACATGGGGCGGCGGCTGAATGCGCTGGCCAGCGAAATCGACAACCGCCTAAGTTACGAGCGCGAGATGATTCGCGGCATCGCGCAATCCAGTGCCATGCAGGATTTTCTGCCCGTAGCGCGCGCAGCCAATGAGGGCGTGCGTCATCCTGACTACAGCTCGCTCAAGAACCAACTCACCCAGTTTTTGCTCAACTTGCAACGCACCGTCCCCAGCCTCGGCAGTCTGCGCGTGCTGGATGGCTCAGGCAATACGCTGATTAAAGTGAGCGAAGGGCGTGCCCGTCCTGCGATTTACCCCAGCTTGGGCAATGTGGAATATGCCGAGGAAGACCTGCATTCACCCGGATTCGCCCGCGCGATGCGCAACTGGAGCATTGGCGAAATCAACTTTATGCCCCTGCCGCAAAGCCGCTGGGATTTGCTCACCGGACAAACCCTGACCATGCTCACCGCTCTGGTCGCACTTGGCGACACAGCTCACCCCGAGGCTGTATTGGCAGTGAACACCTTTGGCGAATACCTCGACCGCATTTTGCGCCTTGTCCCGCGCCCGACTGGCGCAGAACTGCTCATTGCCGAGCGCAACTTGGACGATCCACAACGCAACGGACTGTTGCTCTACCACGACCGCCTCGACACCCGCTTTAGCGCCCCCAAGCCACACGAAGTCAAACTGCAAAGCCTAGATGGGGGCGAACTTTGGCAGCAGATTCAAAGGCGCCCGTATGGCCAATTCAACACCACAGACCAGCAATGGCGGGTGTATTACCAGGAATTTCATCCCTACCCTAACCAGCTCACGAGCTGGATACTGGCCTTTGCTGTGCCCTACAGCACTTTGGACGCACCCTACTCTGGCTTACGTCAATCGTTATGGCTCTTGGTCTTGCTGGTATTTACTGCCTCCGCAATGCTCGCCGTGCTCGGTGCGCGTCATATCGCTCGCCCCATATTGCAACTGCGTGAAGCACTGCATGACTTTAGCGACGATGCGACTCGCCGCGTGGTCGTCAGCAGTCACACCCGTGAAATTCGCGAATTGGAGAACGATTTTAACGATATGGCTGAACGCCTGCGTGCCGCCGAAGCCGAACGCCTGCACAGCGAACGCAAAATGTTGCAACAGGCCAAGCTGGCCAGCATCGGCCAAATGGCGGCAGGCATCGGGCATGAAATCAATAACCCGCTAAACAATATTCTCTCTTATGCCACCCTGATCGAACGCGCTTTACCTTATAAAAACAATGAATTACGCAATGATATTAAAGAATTAAAAGAAGAAACCCTACGTGCCGGACGCATTGTGCGCGGGGTGATGAATTTTGCGCGCCAACTGCCACCGGCACATCGAACGTTCAAAGTCTGCCCCTGGATCAAACAGACCTTGGAATTGATCGAACCCGAAGCGATGGCCAAGGATGTGATCCTTGCCGTGCAATCCTGCTCGCCTGATTGCGTGGCAGACGCCGATGCCGATCAACTGCAACAAGTGCTGCTCAATCTTCTACGCAATGCACTGTATGCCACAGCTGAAGACGGTCAAATTGAGCTGCACGCTGAATGTGAAAACCAACGCTTGCGCGTCAGCGTGCGCGATCATGGATCAGGCTTGTCAGACGAGGTACTGGAGCATCTTTTTGACCCTTTCTTCACCACCAAAACTGTCGGTGAAGGCACCGGCCTGGGACTCTCCATCAGCCTTGGCATCATCCAGTATCATGGTGGCGAACTTAACATCCGCAATCACCCTGAGGGTGGTGTCGACGCACGCTTTGAAATCCCACTGGCTGCGACCGCACCGCGCATTCCACTTCAACCCTCGTCAGATTCAAACGTATGAGCCTCAATAAACAACGCATCATTTTTGTAGACGACGACCCGCGTGCAGGCGAGCTTTTTAGTCGTTTCGCGCGCAGTGAAGCCTTCGATGTGGAGGTGTTTCGTTCACCACAAACCGCGCTCGGGGTCATTAAACAGCGCCCCGCTCCAGCCTTGGTCATTTCCGATCTCAAAATGCCCGGCATGAGTGGTATCGAGCTGTTGCAGGCGGTACGCACGCACCACCCCAAGCTACCGTTCATCTTGATTACCGGCTATTCCACCATGGACGATGCGATTGAAGCCTTGCGCCTCGGCGCGACCGACTTCATCAAAAAGCCCTTTGACATGGACGAGCTGCTCAAACTGGTGCGCGAACAGCTCGACCGCACGCCCAAGCCCGCTCAAGCCACCCAGCGTTACGGTGGAATGCTCGGTAACTCGGCACCCATACGCGCCGTGTACAAAATTATCGAAAAAATCCACGACGTGCGCGTCAATGTAATGATTGAAGGCGAGTCGGGCACAGGCAAGGAACTCGCCGCGCGCGCCGTGCATAATCTTTCCGACTTCGCCGACAAACCTTTCGTAGTCATCGACTGCGGCGCGATTACCGGTTCACTGCTCGAAAGCGAGCTGTTTGGCCACGAAAAAGGCGCATTCACCGGCGCACACCAAACCAAGCGCGGCCTGCTCGAAGTCGCCACTGGCGGCACACTGTTTCTGGATGAAATCGGCAATATTTCCGATGCGATGCAAACCAAACTGCTACGCGTAGTGCAAGAGCAGCAGGTCACCCGCGTCGGCGGCATTACACCCATCGACATTGACGTGCGCTTTGTGGTGGCTAGTAACCGCGAACTGAGCGCACTGGTTGAATTAGGCCAGTTCCGCCACGACCTCTACCATCGTCTCAACGTGGTCAAATTACGTATGCCTTCCCTGCGCGAGCGCCGTGAAGACATCCCCGACCTGGTGCAGCACTTCCTGCGCGAATTTGCCGAACGCTATCACCGTGATGTGACTGGCTTTGATGCCGAGAGCATGCAGCACCTGGTGAACGCCGCGTGGCCGGGCAATGTGCGCGAGCTGAAAAATCTGATTGAGCGGCATGTCGCCTTGGCTGAACAGCCTCTGCTGCATATTGACCGGATTGCCCAACAGGCCACACAAACCAGCTCAAGCGCCCCGGAAATTCATTTCAAAGAGCTCTGCATCGACGCAGATTCCCCCACGCTCGAAGAGCTTGAACGGCGCTACATTCTAAAAACGCTGCATCGCCTTGAAGGTAACCGGGAGAACACTGCCCGCACCTTAGGCATCAATAAATCAACCTTATGGCGCAAATTGCAAGGCTTCGAGATCGAGTAGTGCAAAAAGCAACGTTCATAAAGTGCAAGTTGCAATCAAAGTAAGCTGCACGCAAGGCACGAATTTAATTTAATCGTTATAAATCAGCGCATGGAGTATCCAAACCCAAGTTGGCACAGGCCATGCAATAACTTAGCTGTGTTCAACACACACAAAACTCGAAACATGAGGAGATCAACATGCAGAGCAATCGTCGTGTATTTTTGAAAGGCAGCCTCGCTGCCAGTGCCGTAGGTATCGCTGTGGGCGCAGGTCTGTTGACCCCACGCGCTGTTTTCGCCGCATGGCCAGAAGCCGCGTTCAAAGCCAAAACCATGGCTGACGCACTGACCGCCGTTATGGGTTCAGGCACCACCACTGAAAGCGCTGACGTCACCGTCAAGGCTCCGGACATCGCTGAAAACGGCGCTGTTGTACCTGTCACCGTTGAAGGCAAAGGCGCTGCTGAAGCGATTGCCATTCTGGTTGAAGGCAACGAAATGCCACTGGTTTGCAACTACGTCATGACCGGCGCAGCTGCTTACCTCGCTACTCGTATCAAGATGGGCAAAACCTCTAACGTGATCGGCGTAGTGAAGACTGGCGGCAAGTTGTTGTCAGCCAAGAAAGAAGTCAAGGTCACCATCGGTGGTTGCGGCGGTTAATCGCCCCATCCCTGTAGCCTTAATCATCTGACAAACTCGATAGGAGATATTTCAATGGCTGGTAGCATCAAAATCCGCGCCTCCCTCGCTGGCGACATGGCTGAAGTCAAGTGCCTGATTACTCACCCGATGGAACCCGGTAACCGCAAGGACAAAACCACCGGTGCTGACATCACTACTAAGTTCATCACTGAAATTTCAGCTGATGTTGCTGGTAAAACCGTGATCGCGGGCAACATGTCCGCTGCTGTATCCAAGAACCCCTACCTGTCCTTCAAGGCTCCGGCCAAAGCAGGCGACATGGTCAAGATCACTTGGAAAGACACCACTGGTGAAACCGACTCTGCTGAAGTTGCGATTGCTTAATTTTTAAGCAATATGTGGGGCTGATTGTTCGCAGTCGGCCTTTTCCGCAGTCAATAAAAACGGCTCCATTGTGAGCCGTTTTTTTGTGCGTGAGTTTAATGCCGCGAGTGTGCGGACTATGCTCGCCGCCAGCGCGTTACACCCGCCGCATCCTCCAACACGACCCCGTGCTTGAGTAAAGCATCACGAATTTCATCCGACTTGGCAAAGTTCTTCACGGCGCGCGCAGCCAAACGTTCATCCACCATCGCTTGAATCGCCGCATCATCCAGCCCGTCTTGTCCAGCTTCGCCGCGCAGATAATCTTCGGGCGACATCTGCAATAAACCCAACAGCCCGGAAAGATGTTTCAAGGTCGAGGCGGCCGAGTCTCGCTCAACACCTGTATGACGATGAATCTCGCTCACCAAATCAAATAACACCGCAATGGCAATCGGAGTATTGAAATCATCATCCATCGCCGTAAAGAAACGTTCCTCAAACACCGCTAAACGCGCTGCATTATTCTCTCCAGCATCACGCAAGGCCGTATAAAGCCGCGTTAAACCTTGGCGTGCCGCTAATAATTGCGCATCCGCATAATTGAGAGGACTACGGTAATGACTATTCAAAATGAAAAAACGCACCTCTTCCGCACGAAAGTCTTTCAATACCTCGCGCACCGTGAAGAAATTATTCAACGACTTCGACATTTTCTCTTCATTGATACGCACAAATCCGTTGTGCATCCAATAATTCACATAATGGCAGCCCGTCGCCGCTTCGCTTTGCGCAATTTCATTTTCATGATGCGGAAACTGCAAATCCATACCGCCGCCATGAATATCAAAACTATGCCCCAAACAGGTGGTGGACATGGCTGAACATTCAATATGCCAACCGGGTCGCCCGGCACCCCAAGCAGCATCCCACGCGGGCTCACCCGGCTTGGCGGCCTTCCACAACACAAAATCCAGCGGGTCATGCTTGGCCTCGCCAATTTCGACGCGTGCGCCAGCGCGTAAATCGTCTATATTTTTACCCGAAAGACGGCCATAACCCTCAAACTGGCTCACGTCGTAATACACATCCCCGTTGTCGGCGCGATAGGCAAAACGTTTTTCAATCAAAGTGCCAATCATCGCCAGCATTTCAGGAATGGCCTCAGTCGCACGCGGTTCGTGATCCGGACGCAGACAGCCGAGCGCATCGGCGTCCTCGTGCATGGCGTCGATAAAGCGTTGGGTTAGCGCCTGAATCGATTCAGCATTTTCCGCCGCACGTTTGATAATTTTATCGTCAATGTCGGTGATATTGCGCACATAAGTCGTTTCAAAACCAAGGTGACGCAAATAGCGGTACACCATATCAAACACCACCATGACCCGTGCATGCCCCAAATGACAATAGTCATACACGGTCATACCACACACATACATGCGTACCTTGCCGGCTTCAATGGGAACAAAAACTCGTTTTTCGCGCGATTCAGTGGAATAGATATGGAGCATGGCGGCCTGCAAAAAATAAAAACAAAAAAGCCACACGATGAGGCATGGCTTTATACAAAATACTTAAGTCATTAGAAAACCCTAATGACTTGTTTCCAACTCAAATCAATGAAGTGTTGCTCCGCAAAACGGAACAACACCAAAATCGCTTGAGATTAGAAACGGCGTGGCGGACGTGAGTCAAAACCACCGCCATCACGGCGTGGTGGACGCGCTTCGCGCGGCTGAGCTTCGTTCACACGCAGTGTGCGTCCGCCCATGTCCTGACCATCCAGCGCCTTGATCGCTGCCATGCCTTCTTCCTTGTTTGGCATTTCAACAAAACCAAAACCCTTAGAACGGCCGGTGTCACGATCCATGACAACTTTGGCGGAAGAAATTTCGCCAAAGCTCTCAAAAGTTTGACGAAGTTCTTCGTCATCGGTGCGGAAGGACAGGTTGCCTACATAAATATTGATCATAAAAACTCAATCTACAACGTGCGCCATGGAAAACAGCACCAATAACTAACCATGACGCGACGTAGCTACTGATGCGACCCGAAGGTCTTGAATACACGCGTTTAAAACTAAACGCACGCCTATCGTAAGCCTGAATCACGGCGAAGCGAAGTCTTTTTTACACCCAAGCCTGTTATTTGCGCGATTTATTTGCACGACCAAGACACGATATGATGCTGCCTCGCAAATTAACTTGAGTTTTAAGCCCCATGTCCACCCAACCATGCATCCAAATTTCCACCCGTCTGGGCAACATCACCGTCGAACTTGATGCCGCTGCTGCACCCAAAACCGTCGCGAACATTCTGAGCTATGTGGACGAAGGTTTTTACGCCGGAACCTTGTTTCACCGCGTGATCCCCGGTTTCATGATTCAAGGCGGCGGCCTGACCCCGGACATGGCCAACAAGCCCAACCATGCCCCGGTTGAAAACGAAGCTGCCAACGGCCTGAAAAATAATCGCGGCACCCTCGCCATGGCGCGCACCTCCATTCCGCACTCCGCCACCAGCCAGTTTTTCATCAGCCTGAAAGACAATGACTTCTTGAATTACAGCAGCCCGAGTCCACAAGGCTGGGGCTACTGCGTATTCGGCAAGGTCGTCGAAGGCATGGACGTGGTCGATGCCATTGCCAAGCAACCCACCGGCAACCGCGCAGGCCATGGCGACGTTCCCCGCGAAGATATCCTGATCGACAGCGTGACCCGCGTCGAAGCCTGAGTCTGGCTGACTCCCTGCATGTCTGAAACCATCATCCTCGCCGACCTGCATTTGCGCGAGGATGCGCCGCACATCACACAACACCTACTCGCCCTCGAAGCGCGTCTGCTAAAAGCGGATGCGCTTTATATCCTGGGCGATTTTGTCGAAGTCTGGGTGGGTGACGATGCGCCCATTCCAACCCATATTCAGCCCGCGTTCGATCTGCTCAAACGCCTCTCTGACGCGGGCGTCCCCTTATTTTTTCAGCATGGCAATCGTGACTTCATGATTGGAAGCGCTCTTGCCACGCGTCTCGGTTTCAGCCTGCTCCCGGATGTTTACGTCACCGAGCTGTACGGTCACCGTGTCGCGCTTCTACACGGCGATACCCTCTGCACCGACGATCTGCCTTACCAGGCGATGCGCCGTAAGTTGCGTCACCCTGTCGTACGCTTCGTCCTGCGACACCTGCCACTGAAAACACGTCTGAACCTCGCCACCCAACTGCGCGAACGCAGCAAGCAGGCCACCGGGCAAAAGACTGACGGCATCATGGACGTGAACAACCACGCGGTCAGCCAAACCATGCAGCAACAAGGCGTGAATGTGTTGATACATGGTCACACCCACCGCCCTGCCATTCATCAGGAAACTCATGGCCTGCGCGCCGTGCTGGGCGATTGGGAAAAAGGCGCGGTACTGCTCAGCGTTCAATCCACCGGATTAAGCCTGGAGCGTATCCACGCGCATGACCCCCAACAACTGGCTTATGAGCCTTGGCCTAAAGAAGGTTAGCCACAGAGATCACAGAGATCACAGGGAGGAGTAAGCGAGGGATTAAGCCCTGCATCATCGCCTGAGGCATTTGGCGACAGGCCACGGTGTTGTGCAACGCTCACCAACCATCCATTTGACTTTCGAGAGGTAGGAGCTAGGCTCAAAACCACATCCACATTGGAATTGAGTCCATGCCAATGCCCTGCCTGCACAGCCGCCCTCTGACATCGCACACCACCCCACAAGCCATCACCGGACATCCGGGCAAGGCGTTTGCGCTGTGGCTCATGTTGTTCATGGGGGGATTAGGGCTCGCACCTGCGCAAGCCTACACGCTGGATAACTGCAAAGGCTTTTCATCCAGCGGTCATTTGGAATGCACAACCACGCCGCAGGCGATAACAGCGTGGCGCTACAAGATCCCGGGGTATGTTTTTTCCACGCCTTACTTCCCCTCCGAGGGACAGGCTCTTGCCAATTACAAAGCGCAATGGGCGGCAAGCATCAAAACCTGCAAACCTATCACGCATACCCTCGGCAGTTTCGATCCTGAATGGGAAAGCGTGTATGGCCATAAGTACACCAACTGGGATTATGGTCAGCTGATGCTGGCTCGCCGCAAGCCCTATACGATCACGATTTCTGATCGTTCAGATACGGCGAATGGGGCGTGTGTGCTTTCTGAGTTCAAGCCCAGCCATTACCTCTACCATGATCGTGACGCCGCCTGTGCGGAGGGCTGGCAACGCAGTCAAGATGATCCCCGCAGTGACTTCTGCTTCCGCTTCGCCCCTGAAGAAGTCTCCACCTCCTGCCCCACAGACACCCCAACGCTCCCCGGCACGGGGGTCAAGCTGCTGCGAGAGGACGATAGTGTTGGCGCAGGTGTGCATCCGCTGTCTTTCACCCGTCATTACCGTTCACGCTGGCCGCATGGTGTTCCTTCCGACGCCCTGCCCATGGGCGCGGGCTGGACGCATACCTATGATCGCTCCATTCAGATCGTGCAGGGTGCGCCCACGCCGACGGTGCGTGCCATGCGCGGGGATGGTTCGTGGCGTACCCTGGTGCGTGATGATTCATCAGCCACGGCCACGGCGGTCACCTGGCGGGATAATAGTCTCGACGAACCCAAGGATCGTCTGGTCCAGCATCTGAACAGCCAGGGCCAGACCTTGGTCTGGGGTTACCGTCCGCATAGCGACGATAGCCTTGAAACCTACGAAGCCAACGGGCGTTTGAGGAACATCAAAGCACGCAATGGTTGGGTGACGACGCTGGTTTACAGTACCGCCACGACCCCGCTCAGCCGGGCACCTCGGGCGGGTCTGTTACTCACGGTGCGCAATCACTTCGGGCGTGAGCTGCGTTTGAGTTATGACAGCGCCGGTCGTATCGCCACGCTCACTACGCCCGATGCAGCGGTGTTTCGTTATGCGCATGATGCGCTGGGTAACTTGACGGCCGTGACAGCGCCGGGTGCCGATGCCAATCCGCCAGCCACCCAGTACCTGCACTACGAGGACAGTCGTAGTCTTAATGTCCACGCCCTGACCGGTCGCACCGATGCACTGGGCGTGCGTGTTGCAACCTATACCTATGACGCACTGGGGCAGGTGGCCAGTACCGAAAAGGCACAGGGACTGGACAAGCTGAGCTTTCAGTACAGCAACCCCGTGGGTACAAGCAGCACCATTTACTACACCCCAACCCCCGGTGCAGCGAGTACCGCCACGCAGTACCGTTTTTCTTCACAGGCCGGTGTGCTGCGCCCCACCTCGGTAACGACACCGTGTCCGCTATGTGGTGCTTCGGCAGCGGCGACCAGTTATGACGCGAACAAGCGCCGCTCCAAGGTGGTTGCCCACGATGGCCGTGTCACCTTCTACACCTACAACGGCTGGGGACGGGTCACACGCGAAGCCACCTATCCTGCCAGTTATCAAAGCGCCACCACAGCACCGCCACTGAGTGCGGCAGAGTACGTCACCCATACCCAATGGCATGCCACATGGAACCTGCCGCTGAAGGTGGCAGAAGCCTATCTCATCACGAGCTACAGCTACGACAGTAAAGGCAACCTGCTTGAGCTGATCGAAACACCGACCACAGATGCCACAGGAGCCAAAGGCTTCAATGCTGTTCCGAGCGGGGATACCCAGACGACGCGCTGGACGTATGATGCGAAAAATCTGCCCGTGACGATTGTGGAGCTGGCGGGGAGTACGGAAACTGGGCGTTGGACGTTGGCGTATAACAGCACGGGGGACGTCATTCGTATTGATAACCTGACCGCTGGCACCTTCGCCACCATGTCGCAATACGATGCGCAGGGGCGAATGCTGGAGGGGGTTGCGGAAGGCGGTATCCCTGTTTCAGTCACCTACGATGCCCGTGGGCACGTTGCCTCCATTACCCGCGAAAATAAAACCATCACCTTCACTTATGACGCACGCGGCCTGCTCACTCAGGCGAACTTCCCCACGGGCGATGTCATTACGCTGAGCTATGACAGCAATGGACAGTTCATTGAGGCGTTCCATAACGGGGTTTCCATCGGCTCGCTACTCATGTCGCAACGCTCAGCGCCTTCACCAGCACTCTTTGCTCGCCTGTTATTCCACGGGCGCGAATGGCTGGGCAAGGTTTCAGGTGCGCTGCTCCCCGGTGCTTGGGCTGGCCCATTTACAAGTCCAGTCCGCCCTTTCATGCCGGGGTTCAACCCAATTACGGATATGATGATCTTATCGCCCATGACGCAGGCGGATAAGGATAGCCGAGCTACCGTGGAGAGTATTGCACGGGCTTGCCAATGCAACCCCAATGGAGGGTACTCCAAACCCACATTAACGGCCGGAAGCTACGTTCATCTCGCTATGGGAGGGCATTTGTGGCCCATGTTTTCTGACCAGAGCTACTTCACCACACCGGTGAATCAAGGCCTTGTGGATATTGCTGTTGCGACGGCACAGGTGAAGAAACCGGGACGCTATAGCACTCGCTATGAAGCTCAACTACCCTACCCAGTGGGTATGACAAGAGATCCCTACAGCGTTGGAATCCTGAGCCCGACTCACAAGTTGCGCATCATTGTTCAAGATAATCCGTGCGTGAACTTTCCTTACGACAAAAATGAAATATTGACAATGTACCCTATATATGAATTTACAAAATAAGTTGAATTAATAATGCTCAACAGAGAAATGCAATTCCTTATCGAAAGCTCGATATACAACCCATTACAGAAAGACATGCTCGACCTTGTTCCTAAGGTTCATGCTCTAATTACTGAGAGTTATCCAATGGTTGTTGATGGCGATGTCCTCGGTCTCGCTAATACCCCACTAGATCACCTTGATCATTATGCAGATATCAATTCTGCTTGGTGGGGAATTTACTTTGACGCACAGGGCACGCACTGTAAAAAAGGGGGCGAGGTCGGTGATTATACCAATAAGGCGTGGCATATTACGCTGAGTCTGCGTAGTCCATTGATCACATGTGAAGCGGACATAGCCAAGTACGAAGCAGCCACCAATAAGGAGTGTAAATCATCAGCTAGATGCAGCTCGACCTCTAGCCTGGAGGGAGTCCTAAAAGGGCTATACCGGTGGTGGCCATCTCAAGACTCTGAAAATCCGGACATGGTGAATTTATGTAAAGATATAGCCCGTAAATGTGGTGTTTATTACGTTGCGCATGAAGACCTGAAGGGTATCAAAATTGAAGCCACTGAAGAAATGAAAAGGCTATGGGACAGAAATGGTGACTACTTCGAGCACCCTTCTGCTTATAACGCGTTGTTTTGATGGCGATATTAACGAGGAAAGATGGGGTCAGATACCGTCTTGTAATGGCATTGGGGTCTGACTCGATTGACGCACAGACCACGCCCTGACCGGTCGCACCGATGCACTGGGTGTGCGTGTTGCAACCTACACCTACGACGCACAAGGTCAGGTCGCCAGTACTGAAAAGGCACAAGGGCTGGAAAAGCTGACCTTTCAGTACAGCAACCCCGTGGGTACAAGCAGCACCATTTACTACACCCCAACCCCCGGTGCAGCGAGTACCGCCACGCAGTACCGTTTTTCTTCACTGGCCGGCGTGCTACGCCCCACCTCGGTGACAACACCGTGTCCGCTGTGTGGTGCTTCAGCAGCGGCAACCAGCTATGACGCGAACAAACGCCGCTCCAAGGTGGTTGCCCACGATGGCCGTGTCACCTTCTACAGCTACAACGGCTGGGGACGTGTCACACGTGTCGCCACCTATCCTGCCAGTTATCAGAGTGCTACCACAGCGCCGCCGCTGGCTGCGGCAGAGCATGTTTCCAACACCCAATGGCATGCGACATGGAACCTGCCGCTGAAGGTGGCGGAAGCCTATCTCATGACAAGCTATAGCTATGACAGTAAAGGCAACCTGCTTGAGTTGATCGAGACACCGACCACAGACGCCACCGGTGCCAAGGCCTTTAATGCCACGCCAAGCGGCACGACCTACACCACGCGCTGGACGTATGATGCGAAGAATCTGCCTACAACGATTGTGGAGCTGGAAGGGGGTACGGAAACCGGGCGCTGGAATATCAGCTACGATACCAAGGGTGACATGGTGGGCATCACCCATGTGACGAGTGGGACGGTGGCGACGTTGGTGCCGGTGGGGAATGGGGTGAGTCAGGTGACGGACATCCGCATTTCCACGGGAAGCGGCATTGCTGGAATCCAGCGGTTAAGGCATATGTTGCCTTTCTTCGCATCCGATGCTCATGCCAACCTCTTTTTAATACCATTAATGGCACTCGGTGAAGCTGTCGTGGGTGATTTTCTTGGTTGGTGCGCGACTTCCGCAGCTGTCAACGCCGGTCGTTCGGCAGTGGTGAATGGTATCGTCGTCGCCAGTACCGCTGTCCAAGCTGCTCGTTGTAACTATGATCCAAGCCTCCCTCAATGTGGCTTAGGACGAACCGGTGATTGCACCGATAAGCAACATCGAGCACTTGAAGATGAGAAAGATTTAGCTTGCGGAAAAAAAATAAGTTGTAAGCCAGTTGATTTAACCAGAGAGGAAATAATGACTCGAATTACAAATGGCCGTGAGTGCGCTGCCGCAAGGAAGAGGATAATGGACACCTGTTATAGAGGTGGTGATCTAAAACACTTTCCTCCACTTCAGGAGGTTCTGGATCATATTCTTAAATGCGAGGCTAAATTACAATGAAAATTGACATTGGCTTATTTGATTCTTCCTCATTTCCATTGGATTCCCCTGTTGTCGTTGATAGTGCCCGACCCGACTCCGAGGGCATTGCAATGGAAAAAGTTTTTCCTGGAAAAGGGATTAAAGACATAACAACAGAAGTATTAATCGAGGGCTTCAAAAAAACAGATTTGGGCGCTATTCCTTTTTTTATGACTGATATGGCTTTTGTTTTTTTTCTTCCTGCACTTATGCAAGCCAGTATTGATGGGCAAGAAGACAATAACAACTTGCTACCTCCTAATCTCCTATTTGAGCTCGGCGAGGCATTAACATCAATTCTTCTTAAAATAACTAAAGAAGGGGAAAAAAATAATTTATTTAGGATGTTAAATTCAACGTATTCTCATGAGCAAAAACGCGAAATTGCTCGCTTTTTGGTTGAAATGCGCGACTATAATCCAGATTATCCAGACCGCTCTCCCGAAGAAGCTTTGCAGAAATATTGGGGAAAGTTTTTATAAAGAACCGAACAAAGGAAACCGGGCTCAAATACCGTCTTGAATTACAAGCCCACTCATCACGAAATTTGCATCAAACGGTTTTCCTGATTTCACCACCCCGTCGATCAGATGGGCGAGCTTACGCATCGCTAGCCCCTAACGCGAGTCTGGCGCAAGCCCGCGATACGGGTATTTGGAGGGCTCCCATGTCCTCTGAGGCCAAAAACACCTACAACACCCGTTTCACCGGCGCAAAACTCCGCCGATGCTCCGGGCACGCCCCATGTGCCACCAATGCAGCCATGTGTTCCGCCGTGGGATAACCCTTGTGCCGATCAAAACCGTATTGCGGATAGCGCGTGTGCAAATCCAGCAGGGTGCGATCCCGCGCCACTTTGGCCAAAATGGATGCCGCACTGATACACGGCTCCAGCGCGTCACCACCGACAATCGCTCGCGCCGCACAAGCAAATTTGGGCGCGCGGTTACCGTCCACCCACACTTCGGACGGTGCCATGTGCAAACCCGCCACCGCCCGCTGCATGGCCAATAAACTTGCTTGCAATATATTGATTGCATCAATTTCCGCTGCGCTCGCCTCGGCAATGCTCCACGCCAGCGCCTTGCTCTGAATCTCGACAAACAAGGCTTCACGCCGTTTTTCACTCAATTTTTTCGAATCATTCAAGCCCGCAATCGGTCGTGCCGGATCAAGAATCACCGCCGCTGCAAACACTGCCCCGGCCAAGGGGCCGCGCCCGGCTTCGTCCACCCCCGCCACCCAGCGCTGTGGCGCGTCCAATTCAGCAAACAAGTCATAAGAATCCGCACGCATGGCCTATAATTCCGCGATTGTAAAAATGCGGCACAGGATAAAGCATGCAACACCTTAAATGCGCCGTGATCGGCACCGGCTACCTCGGCAAATTTCACGCCGACAAATACGCAGCCTTGCCCGAGTGTGAGCTCGTCGCCATTGTCGATACCAACCCCGAAGCCGCGGCGGCCATTGCCGCCAAGCACGCCTGCCTGGGCTTGAGCGACTACCGTGAACTGCTGGGCAAGGTGGATGCCGTGAGTATTGCGGTACCGACCAGTCTGCATTTTGCCGTGGCGTGCGACTTTCTTTTGGCGGGCGTGCATGTGCTGGTCGAAAAACCCATCACCACCACCGTGGACGAAGCCGATGAGCTGATTCGTCTGGCGCACGAGCATCACTGTGTGCTTATGGTCGGTCATCTGGAACGCTTCAATCCGGCCATTCTGGCCATGGAAGGCTTGCTCAACGCGCCGCGTTTTATCGAATCCACCCGTCTTGCGCCGTTCAAACCGCGTGCCACTGATGTCAGCGTGGTGCTGGATTTAATGATCCACGACATCGACATCATCCTCGACATAGTGGACTCCGAGATTACGGCCATTGAAGCCAGCGGTGCCGCCGTGCTCACCAACGACACCGACATTGCCAATGCCCGCCTGACCTTTGCCAATGGCTGTGTCGCCAATGTCACCGCCAGCCGCATCAGCCTGAAAAGCGAACGCAAAATGCGCCTGTTCCAGAAGGATGCCTACCTCTCGGTGGATTTTCAGAACCGCGTGCTTTCCAGCTACCAGCGCGGCGAAGGCGAAATGTTCCCCGGCGTGCCGAATTTCATCCCCGATGAACAGCGTTTTGAGTCCAGCGATGCCTTGCTGGAAGAGATTCGCCATTTTGTGGATTGCTGCATGCATGGCAAAACCCCGCGTGTCCCGGGTGAAGCAGGCCGTCGTGCACTGGCCGCTGCTGAAGCCATTAGCGCAAAACTTAAAACCGTTTAGCCACAGAGAACACAGAGGCCACGGAGAAAAATAGACGTTTTTTGATTAGGACTTACGCAGAAGCTGGATTTAGCTCCCTCTCCCCTCGCGGGAGAGGGTTGGGGAGAGGGGGGGGCAAGCTTTGCCAGAACATAGGCTTGTGCCAACTTCACCACCCTCTCCCCCGCCCTCCCCCGTCAAGGGGGAGGGAGTAAAAGAATCATTCTGTGTAAGTTCTACTGATGTAGCTGCGACAAGTCGCATCTCCCCTTTCTTGGCTTTCCTCAGTGAACTCTGTGCCCTCTGTGGCTAAAATTTCTTACCTCATTCATCTACCGAGACCCGCCATGTCCATTCCAATGGTTGACCTGACCGCCCAATACCAAGCCCTGAAAAGTGAAATCGACGCAGGCTTGCTGCACACGCTCGAAACCGCCCAATTCATTCTCGGCCCGAATGTACGCGCCTTTGAAGACGAAGCCGCCGCGTATCTGGGGGTCAAACACGCCGTGAGCGTGGCCAACGGCACCGACGCACTGCACCTCGCCCTGCTGGCCGCCGGTATCGTTTCGGGCGATGAAGTCATTACCACCCCCTTCACCTTTATCGCCACCGCCGAAGCCATCCGCTATGTCGGCGCGCGTCCGGTATTCGTCGATATCGACCCGCAAAGCTTCAATATCGACGTGGCGCAAATCGAAGCGGCCATCACCCCGCAAACCCGTGCCATCATGCCGGTACACCTGTTTGGTCAACCGGCCAACATGGCTGCGATTCGCGCCATTGCCATCAAACACCAGCTCAAGATCATCGAAGACAGCGCGCAATCGTTTGGTGCCGACATTGAAGGTCACATGACCGGCAGCATGGGTGATGCAAGCGCATTCAGCTTTTTCCCCAGCAAAAACCTGGGCTGTTTTGGCGATGGCGGCATGGTCACCACGCAATCCGACGAACTGGCCGCAACCCTGCGCCAGTTGCGCAACCACGGCAGCAAGGTGCGCTATTACCACGACATCATCGGCTACAACAGCCGCCTGGATGAAATGCAGGCCGTCGTCCTGCGCGCCAAACTCAAGCACATCAGCACCTACAACAGCGAACGCCGCCGCGTCGCCCATCGTTACAATGCTGGGCTTGCCGGATTGCCTGTCACCACACCGTTTGAGGACGGCATCGGCACGCATATCTTCCACCAATACACCCTGCTCACCGAGCAACGCGACGCCATTCAACAGGCGCTGGCAGCAGAAAATATCGCCTCGGCGATCTACTACCCCATCCCCCTGCACCAGCAAAACGTGTTCAAGCCCGACTACCCCGGCCTCAGTCTGCCCAACGCAGAACGCGTGGCGCAACACTGCCTCAGCCTGCCGATCTATCCCGAGCTGACCGATATAGACATCGACCACATTTGCAGCGTGATCCGCCGTGCTATCGGCTAAAGACTTGCTCCCTCTCCCGCAAGCGGGAGAGGGTCGGGGTGAGGGGGCTGCTTTAAGCATCAACACATCAACCAGCCCCCACGTCATCTTCTCCGCAGGCGAAGCCTCTGGCGACAAACACGCTGCCGCCGTGTTCCGCGCCATGCGCCAACGCCTGCCCACCCTGCGCGGCAGCGGCATGGGCGGTGCCGCCATGCGCGACGCTGGAATCGAACTCGATGTCGATTCCAGCCATATCGGCGTGGTCGGCCTGGGAGAAGTACTACGTCATTACGGCGCCATTCGTCACGCCCTCAAAACCATGCAGCAGATGGTATGCAGCCAACGCCCCGACCTGTTGATCTGCGTTGATTACAAGGAATTCAACCTTAAACTCGCCCGCCACGCCAAAGCCTGCGGTGTCCGAGTCCTGTTTTACGTCAGTCCACAAGTCTGGGCATGGCGACCGGGACGGGTGAAAAAATACGGCGCCGCCATCGACATGATGGCCGTCATCTTCCCATTTGAAACCAGGTTTTACGAAGCGCACAACATCCCCGTGCGCTACGTCGGCCACCCGCTGGCTGGGCGCGTGCAGGCCAGCGCACCGCGCGCCGCACTGATGCAAGCCTTCGGCCTGAATGCACAACACCCGGTCATCGGCCTGTTGCCCGGCAGCCGCAAGGCCGAAGTGCAACGCCTGCTGCCCGTCATGCTGCACACCGCCGCCCTGTTGCTCCAAACCCAACCCGATCTGCAATTCATCCTGCCCCAAGCCGCCACCATCCCGAACGAATTGCTTGAGCCCCTGCTGGCCGCCTCAGCCGTGCCGGTGATGCGCGTGCATGAACGCAGCTACGACGTGCTGGCCTGTTGCGATACCGCCCTGGTCGCCTCTGGCACTGCCACACTGGAAACCGCATTAATGGGGGTGCCCATGGCCGTCGTTTACAAAGTGTCTCCACTCACCTACACCCTGCTCAAACCCCTGATTCGCATACCCAATATTGCCTTGGTCAATATCGTCGCCGAGCGCCGTGTGGTGCAGGAATTCGTGCAAAAAGCCGCCGAACCGCACGCTATCGCCCAAGAAATGCAGCGCCTGCTACATGATGCCGACTACCGTGCACAAATCCGGCACGACCTAGCCGAAGTCCAAACGCGCCTGGGTACGGCAGATGGCGTAAACACCATGGCTCAACTCGCCTGTGAAATGCTAAATCCTGTGTAAACCTATTCATTGAGCCAAGCATGGCGTGCCATGGCATCTTAACTGCCACATATTGTCGCAGGGGCAAGAATATGATTATCGATCCGGCCAACTTTATCCGTGATTGTCCGCCCGGACGTAGGGTGCGCCATGCGTACCTTTTAGCCCATCGGTGCGCATGGCGCACCCTACGCTTCATGGATTAATCTTGCCGGATCAATAGGATAACTGCTCTACCATGTGTATGGGCAGAACACGTCCACTCTCGACTCGCTACGGATAAGACACATGAAACCTACAGTCCTTCTCCTGCTCGCTCTATTCCTCACACCGCTGCATGCGACAGACCACCCGCCTGCTGCCGCCATTGCCTCCGCCCACCCTCTCGCGACCGAGGCGGGCTTCGAGGTGCTCAATGCGGGTGGCAATGCCTTTGATGCAGCCGTAGCGGTCAGCGCTACGCTGGCGGTGGTCGAGCCCTACAGTTCCGGCATTGGTGGCGGTGGTTTCTGGTTGCTGCACATCGCCGAACAGGATCGGCAGGTGATGATCGACGGGCGCGAACGCGCACCGCTGGCGGCGCATCGTGACTTATATCTGGACGCGCAAGGCGAAGTCATCCCCAAGGCTTCGATGGACGGCGCACTTGCCGCCGCGATTCCCGGCGTGCCCGCCGCGCTGGATCATCTGACGCAGCATTATGGGCGCATGCCGCTGTCCGTAGCGCTCGCCCCGGCCATCCGCCTGGCGCGTGACGGCTTTCCCGTCACCGAACACTATCGCCGCATGGCCAGCTTCCGTCTGGCGGCACTGAACAAGGACAAGGAAGCCGCCCGGCTATTCCTGCGTCAGGGTCAGGCTCCGGCCTTGGGCGAGCTGATCCGCCAGCCCGAGCTGGCCGATGTGCTGAAGCGCATGGCCAACGACGGTGCGGATGGTTTTTATCATGGCGAAGTGGCCGCAAGGCTGGTGGCGGGCGTGCGCAAGGCGGGCGGCATCTGGACGGCAAAGGATCTGGCCGACTACCGCGTCGTTGAACGCGCGCCAATACGCGGGCGCTATCGCGGCTTCGAAATCATCTCCGCCGCGCCGCCATCCTCCGGCGGCATTGCCTTGGTCACCATGCTCAACATCCTCTCTGGCTTTGACTTCAAGGCACTGGACGAGAGCACACGGCTGCACCTGATCGTCGAAGCCATGCGCCGCGCCTACCGCGACCGGGCGGAGTTTCTGGGCGACCCAGATAGCGTCGCCATCCCCAGCGAGCACCTGCTGCATCCCTACTACGCCGACGGCCTGCGCGCCTCCATGCGCAAGGACAAGGCCACGCCCAGCGCCAGCCTGCCCGGCGCAGTCCGCACGGATGGCGGCAACGACACCACCCATTTTTCCATCCTCGACCAGGACGGCAACGCCGTCTCCGCCACCCTGAGCATCAACTACCCCTTCGGCGCCGCCTTCGTGCCACCCGGCACCGGCGTGCTGCTCAACGACGAAATGGACGACTTCTCGCTCAAACCCGGCGTGCCCAATGCCTACGGACTGGTCGGCGCCGAAGCCAACGCCATCGCCCCCGGCAAGCGCATGCTCTCCAGCATGACGCCCACCTTCGTACGCAGTGACGAGCGCCTGGCCATACTCGGCTCGCCCGGCGGCAGCCGCATCATTACCATGGTCTTGCTTGGCACCCTCGAAGCCGTCGACGGCAAACCACCGCTGGCCTGGGTCAGCCGCCCGCGCATCCACCACCAATACCTGCCGGATGTCATCCAGCACGAACCCAATGCGCTGGACAACACCACGCGCCAGGCGCTACAGGCACGCGGTCACACCCTGAACGAACAGCAACCCTGGGGCAATATGCAAGCCGTGGTGTGGGACAAGGCGACGGATCGTGTTGAAGCGGCGAGCGACCCACGGGTGGAGGGGATGGCGCGGGTAGACAGCACTCGCTGAGCGAGATTCAACAAACCCTGACCTGCACCATCAATCAACCCTCATCAAGCTAGGGCTGGTAATGATAACGACAGGCGATGATGACCAGCGAGCGACCTTCGACGCAGTAAACCAGACGATGCGTATCATCAATGCGCCGAGACCACAAACCCGACAGGTTTTCCCTGAGTGACTCAGGCTTGCCCAGGCCGACAAAGGGCTCACGCAGGCAATCTTTAATCAGGGTGTTGATACGCTTGAGGGTTTTCCTGTCCTGGCCTTGCCAATATTCATAGTCCACCCAAGCGGCCAGCGTCCAGGTCAAGGTCAAGGTCAAGGTCAAGGTCAAGGTCAAGGTCAAGGTGAGAAGCTTTGGCTCACTCGACATCAACCAAGTCCCGATGCGCAAGCTGCCCTTGATGAAACTGCTCCATCGAGCGCGCCAAATGCGCGGCATTCGCAGGCGAACGCAATAGGTGCACGGTTTCCATCAAGCCATTAAAGGTTTCCAGCGACATCACCACGGCATCCGGCGCATCGCGACGCGCAATCACCGTAAAATCGGCATCATCGACGACCTGATCGATCACCTTTTTGAGGCTATTGCGAGCCTCGGAAAAATTTACCACACGCATGGCGCGCTCCACCCGATTTGTACTACTTACAGCACAACTCTAGGACGCTGTGGACTTGATTTCAAGCGATCTATTGCGCACCGCGCCATGCCGGGAAGGATAAGGCTTTGCAAGGAAGCGCCGGAGAATGGCAATACGCGGCTTTTGAGACCCGTCATGCGTCGGGTCATGTGCTTATTGGGTGCGTTTAGGGCAAAAGAGCGTCATAACCTTAATCAAAGGGATGAGTCAGCTACGCAAGTAAGTTTGTCTGCTGTAAAGTGCTGCGGGACAACGTGAAATTCAACTAGAGGTGATATGTGTCAAACAAATCAAAACCACCAACCAAAGCGCCACAAAGCACCGTTGTAAAGGAAAATAGGACATGCAACAAACCATCCAGCCCGAATTCAGCCCGCCCCACACAGCCTCGCCCTCCGACCTCACCCCAGCCGCCCCAGAAGAAGAAGTAAACCAATACCTCTGGAAAAAACGCGATGAACTTTTATATGACGTGCGCTTTTCCATTTGCTACCACCGTAGTCGAGAGCGTTTTCTTGACTGGCTAGACCGTGCCACCAAGGCATTTATGATGATTGGCGGCTCAGCAGCCTTTGCAACTATGCCTCACTCCAATTTAATTGGTCTTGGCATCGCCATACTCAGTGCACTGTCTTTAGTTTTTGACTACGCTGTACGAGCCCGCCTTCATGCCGATCTTGCACGCCGTTTTCTGGATATTGAGTCCGATATGGAGTCCATTGGTGAACGCGATTTTGATGAGCAACATATAAAGTTATGGCGATCAAACTTTGTTCGTGTCGAAGCCGACGAGCCCCCGCAACTAAGTCGTTTGTCAAAAATATGCGAGGCCAACCTCAAAAAGGCAATGGGGGTACAGTACGAAAGTCCCTCTTGGTTGGATCGCATGATGGCTCATTTCAACTAAGCCCACGTTAAACAATTCACCTCAGCCTGCTCGCAGAGTTAGAGCTTTCATTCAAATTAGTAACCCGTAGCCACAGCGCGCATTATCCCCCATCTGTTGCAGATAAAATGAAGCCGTAAAGCCCATAGATTCTCTTTCGCAATCTGCACCCAAAGAAAAAAGGGCTTAGCCATTTCTAGCTAAACCCTTTTCGTGTATTGGTCGGGACGACAGGATTTGAACCTGCGACCACTAGTCCCCCAGACTAGTGCGCTACCAGACTGCGCTACGCCCCGTGAAGCTGCGCATTATGCCAGTCCGAGCCGCTTCTGTGAAGCCTGCGTGACAGGCTTTCTCCCTTCAGGCCGCCACAATCGGGATGATTTTATCCGCGACGTGCTGGTAAGCCGCCATTTGATGGAAATTCAGATAGCGGTACACATCGTCGGCCAGCGGTTCCAGGGTTTTCACATGCGCCTGATAATCCTCGACGCTGGGCAAGCGCCCCAGAATGGCGGTGACGGCGGCAAGTTCGGCTGAGCCAAGATACACATTGGTGTCCTGTCCCATGCGGTTGGGGAAGTTGCGGGTGGAGGTGGACATCACGGTCGCCCCGGTGGCCACGCGCGCCTGGTTGCCCATGCACAGCGAGCAGCCCGGCATTTCGGTGCGTGCGCCCGCTTTGCCAAAGATGCTGTAATAGCCTTCTTCGGTCAGTTGGTGCGCGTCCATTTTGGTCGGCGGGGCAATCCACAAACGGGTTGGCACCACGCCGCCATGCTTTTCCAAAACCTTGCCCGCCGCGCGGTAGTGGCCGATGTTGGTCATGCAGGAGCCGATAAAGACTTCATGCACGATGTCGCCTGCGACTTCAGACAGTGGTTTGATGTCGTCCGGGTCGTTCGGGCAGGCAAGCAGCGGTTCGGTGATGGTGGCAAGGTCGATCTCGATAATCTCGGCGTATTCAGCGTCGGCGTCCGGCTCCAGCAGAACGGGATTGGCCAGCCATTTTTCCATCGCTTCGATACGACGCGACAAGGTGCGTTTGTCCTCATAATCGTTGGCGATCATCCATTTGAGCAGGGTGATGTTGGAGTTGAGGAACTCGATGATCGGTTCCTTGGCAAGGCGCACGGTGCAGCCGTTGGCGGAACGCTCAGCGGAGGCATCGGCAAATTCAAACGCTTGTTCTACCTTAAGTTGCGGCAAACCTTCAATTTCCAGCACGCGGCCATTGAAGACGTTTTTCTTGCCCTTTTTCTCGACCGTGAGCAAACCCTTTTGGATGGCAACATACGGAATGGCGTTGACCAAATCGCGCAGGGTAATGCCCGGCTGCATTTCACCCTTGAAGCGCACCAGCACGGATTCCGGCATATCCAGCGGCATCACGCCCAGCGCGGCGGCGAAGGCGACCAGACCCGAGCCCGCCGGGAAGGAGATGCCGATGGGGAAGCGGGTGTGCGAGTCGCCGCCAGTGCCGACGGTATCCGGCAGGATCATACGGTTGAGCCAGGAGTGGATCACGCCGTCGCCCGGACGCAGGGAGACGCCGCCACGGGTCTGGATGAACTCCGGCAGGGTGTGTTGCAGCTTGATATCCACCGGCTTGGGATAGGCGGCGGTGTGGCAGAACGATTGCATGACCAGATCGGCGGAGAAGCCCAGGCAGGCCAGCTCGGTCAGCTCGTCGCGGGTCATGGCGCCGGTGGTGTCCTGCGAACCGACGGTGGTCATACGCGGCTCGCAATAGGTACCGGGACGCACGCCGGTCACGCCGCAGGCCTGACCCACCATTTTTTGCGCCTGGGTAAAGCCCTTACCGGTATCATGCGGCGCAACCGGACGCACGAAAACATCCGATGCGGGCAAGTCGAGCGCGGCACGAGCGCGATCGGTCAGCGCACGACCAATAATCAGCGGAATGCGTCCCCCTGCCCTGACTTCATCCGCCAGCGTGGTCGGCTTGAACTCAAAGCGCGCGATCACCGCGCCATTTTTGAGCAACTCGCCCACATACGGGCGCAACGTAATCACATCGCCGGTTTCCAGCTGCGAAACATCCACCTCAATCGGCAGCGCGCCGGAATCCTCGGCGGTATTGAAAAAGATCGGTGCAATCTTGCCACCTAACACCACCCCGCTGGTGCGCTTGTTGGGCACAAACGGAATATCCGCCCCCATATGCCAGAGCACGGAATTGATCGCCGACTTGCGGCTGGAACCCGTGCCGACCACATCGCCGACATAGGCAATCGGATGACCTTTGCTCTTGAGTTGCTCAATCGTATCCAATCCGCCGGGCATCTTGCTGCCCAACATGACTTTGGCGTGCAACGGAATATCCGGACGGCTCCAGGCATCCTGCGCGGGCGAAAGGTCATCGGTGTTGGTTTCCCCCGGAACCTTGAACACGGTCAGGGTAAGCTCGTCCGGCAACGCAGTGCGATTTTTGAACCACACCGCATCCGCCCAAGCCTGCATGACCTTTTGCGCATGGACATTGCCCGCCTTGGCCTTGTCTTCCACATCGCGGAAGGCATCGTAAATCAGCAACGTACCAGACAAGGCCGCAACCGCTTCACCCGCGACCACCTCGTCATCCAGCAGCGCAATCAGCGGCTGCACGTTATAGCCACCCAGCATGGTTCCCAGCAGGAACGTCGCCCGCGTGCGCTCGATCAAGGGGCAAGCCACCTTGCCATGCGCCACATCTGCCAAAAAGGCCGCTTTCACATACGCCGCAGGATCAACACCCGGTTGTACACGCTCGGCAAGCAACTCGACCAGCGTTTGCCCCTCGCCCTGCGGCGGGTTTTTCAAAAGCTCGACCAGTGCAGCGACCTGCTCAGCGACCAAGGGCAGCGGAGGCAAGCCAAGCGTAGCGCGTTCGGCAACATGGAAGCGGTAGGTTTCGAGCATGGTGGGTACCTCGTGATGGATATTTGAAAAGTTATTCTGAGCAAAAAATGAGCCAGACCTGCCAGAAAAACCGTAGTTCAGCATTTGTACGACTTCGCCGCACATCATAAGCCAGCCAGCGCTGTGAACTAAAACCTTCGCCTTCATTAAAGACACTCATCTCACCGCGTTACCAAATATTGGCGAATTTTCCGCCGATATTTTTTGCATAGCCGTCTATGTTTATTCCTTAGTACCTGTTCACGATCTGAACATCGTGCTTGCGGTTAACCAAAGGCAATCACCTCGTGTGTACCAGAAAAATCACCATGTTGGTGTCAACAACCCATTGCATGAACCATTCGCTTACAAGCCCCCCACCATGAATGAAACCACTCCGCACTACCTCGTTATAACTATCGGCACGGCTGGCGATATCCATCCGTTCATCCGCGTCGCAAAATCATTACAGACGCTTGGACGGAAGGTTACGCTTATAACCAATGCCTATCATGCGAAGCTTGTTCAGGGGGAAGGCGTTACGTCCATCGGACTCGGAACGCACGATGACTATCAGCGCGTCATTGCGAATCCGGATTTATGGAACCCAAAACAGGGGTTCTCGGTTCTGATGGCTGCCTATGGCGAGCAGTGGCGACAAATGGATGAGGTGATCCGATCCATGCCCCGGCATCCCCATCAAGTGGCGATCACCCACCCATTTGCTGTACCGGGTGCCGTGCTCACCCGGGAACGTGGCCTTGTCAACTCGGTTGTCGCCGCCTACCTTGCGCCATCAAATCTGCGAAGCTGTCACGACCCGATGAACATCGGCGCCATGTCGGTGCCGCGCTGGGTGCCGATGCGATCGCGGCGTGCTATCTGGAAATTTGTGGAAAAACGCTGGGTTAACCCGGTCGCACTTGCACACATCAATGCCATCAGGAAGCCACTAGGGTTACCTAGGGTTCGTTCTTTTTTGGCGCATATTGCCGAAGCTCCGGATCTGTTGGTGACTCTTTTCCCTCCCTGGTTCGCCCCTAATGCAGCAGACTGGCCGCGTCCCTTGATTTCTGGCGACTTCCAATTATTTGAGGCAAGCGCACAGGGTGGATTCACAGAAGAGCTTTCCGCCTTTCTTGAGGCCGGAGAGAAACCGCTGGTTTTCACCCCGGGCACCGGGAATATCCATGCAGCCGACTTTTTCGATTGCGCACTTTCTGCCGTCAACAGACTTGGAAGGCGTGCCATTTTCCTGACTAAGGAGCCCAGCCAAATCCCGGCGCACCTCCCTGAGTCTGTGCTGTGGCAACCCTATGCTCCGCTGTCCGCACTGCTCCCCCACGCCGCAACGCTCATTCATCACGGTGGTATCGGAACAACCGCCGAGGCGCTACGCGCAGGCACACCCCAACTGGTTGCCCCCTTCGCTTGGGATCAATTTGATAACGGGGCGCGCATCGCATCACTCGGTGTCGGCAAGGTCATTCCCGCGAAGAAGTTACAGCCTCGCAACTTGGCACGGAGCCTTCGAGTGCTTAATACATCTGAAGCCGTTCGTGCCCAGTGCTCATTGCTCGCTTCACACTTCACGCCGGTTCATGATCCGATCGCTCTTTGCAGAAAAATCGAGAGCGTTCTACAGGCAGAACGTAATAGTGCGCCCACGCATCGAACCATCAGCTAGCCGCCTGATAATGCGGCTATGGTCAGTTTCGAATCAGTTAACAATCAGACGCTCTTTCATCCCCGCGTGTGCGGGGAACAGGCGCATCGCGCGCCTTGAGAACAATGGATTCCTCTTTCATCCCCGCGTGTGCGGGGAACAGGCATCCTTACCGTAGTCGGCATCGCCGATGATCGGTTCATCCCCGCGTGTGCGGGGAACAGATGCCATTCCTGAATCTAGGAACACTCTGTTCCGGTTCATCCCCGCGTGTGCGGGGAACAGTTATGCTTATTTTATAGAATCGGCCATATTGGCGGTTCATCCCCGCGTGTGCGGGGAACAGTCGGAAACGCCCGAGTGATCGATCCCCATTTGCGGTTCATCCCCGCGTGTGCGGGGAACAGGGCTATTTCCGCTTCCACACCCAAGGTGCGACCGGTTCATCCCCGCGTGTGCGGGGAACAGGGCGCTTTGGCGTAGGCCATATCCACAATGTCAGGTTCATCCCCGCGTGTGCGGGGAACAGATAGCGACAGAAACAATACCAAGAGCAACTAGCGGTTCATCCCCGCGTGTGCGGGGAACAGGCATGAGATTATCTCGATGGAATCTAAAAACGAACTTCATCCCCGCGTGTGCGGGGAACAGGGTGTTGGCGAGTTCGGATGCGCTGGCGGTGGCGGTTCATCCCCGCGTGTGCGGGGAACAGTGCATTGTTTACTCCTCCTACGTTCAATCCGGCGGTTCATCCCCGCGTGTGCGGGGAACAGGCGTACCGTGACAATCGCAAAGGCGGTGTTGACGGTTCATCCCCGCGTGTGCGGGGAACAGGCGGGTCGATGTCGGGCGTAACCCTGACACAGCGGTTCATCCCCGCGTGTGCGGGGAACAGTTTCTCGGTTTTCCATCGGCATCGAGCCATTGCGGTTCATCCCCGCGTGTGCGGGGAACAGACCATTGTTGGAGTAATCGCCATAAGACGACACGGTTCATCCCCGCGTGTGCGGGGAACAGTTTTGATGTGCCAAAGTGCAGGCATCGGCGACCGGTTCATCCCCGCGTGTGCGGGGAACAGGCAGTTGAGTGGGATAAATACGCCTGCCAAATCGGTTCATCCCCGCGTGTGCGGGGAACAGTTTTTGTCACGCTGTCCAAGGGCGGGTCACTGCGGTTCATCCCCGCGTGTGCGGGGAACAGTTTAATCGACCCTTGATAAAATACACATCGGCCGGTTCATCCCCGCGTGTGCGGGGAACAGATGAAATGGTTGCCAATCAGGGTGCGCGACGACGGTTCATCCCCGCGTGTGCGGGGAACAGTACAGCGTCAAACTTCCCAAGCATCGGCAACACGGTTCATCCCCGCGTGTGCGGGGAACAGAAATAAACTGCCGGTGCGGCAGCCGTCCAGTGCGGTTCATCCCCGCGTGTGCGGGGAACAGCAAAGCACAAGAAAAACACTCTTGTGTTGACACGGTTCATCCCCGCGTGTGCGGGGAACAGCGGCTACGCGTAAAACCCACGGGAGCAGCGGGCGGTTCATCCCCGCGTGTGCGGGGAACAGTCATACATGCTGTCTACCGATTGGACAGCGCGCGGTTCATCCCCGCGTGTGCGGGGAACAGAAAACACTCTCAACGACACGGCGGTGACGGTGCGGTTCATCCCCGCGTGTGCGGGGAACAGACGCCAGCACTGTATGTGCGGATGATGACTTTCGGTTCATCCCCGCGTGTGCGGGGAACAGTCATACATGCTGTCTACCGATTGGACAGCGCGCGGTTCATCCCCGCGTGTGCGGGGAACAGATTAACCCACACTGGATAAAAAGATATGACCACGGTTCATCCCCGCGTGTGCGGGGAACAGGGCATCGGTATCGAGCCCCAGCCTCGCCGAGCCGGTTCATCCCCGCGTGTGCGGGGAACAGGATCAACCCGTCAGGGCAAACGCACATGCCGTCGGTTCATCCCCGCGTGTGCGGGGAACAGGCCACATCAAGCCGTATTGATGTCCAGGTCGACGGTTCATCCCCGCGTGTGCGGGGAACAGCCTGTAAAACAGTGGTCGAGGTAAACGCCGATCGGTTCATCCCCGCGTGTGCGGGGAACAGGGCTAGTTCGCGGTTGGTTGTGTTCTCTCCCACGGTTCATCCCCGCGTGTGCGGGGAACAGTGGCCACCTCATGCCCGGCAATCTGATCTAACCGGTTCATCCCCGCGTGTGCGGGGAACAGGTACCTCGCCCGTCACAGTACCTGCTGCGATACGGTTCATCCCCGCGTGTGCGGGGAACAGAACTGAGCGCCCATTGACCGCCTCAAGAGCTGCGGTTCATCCCCGCGTGTGCGGGGAACAGACCCGTTTCGCCTATCCAAAACCCAGGAGACACGGTTCATCCCCGCGTGTGCGGGGAACAGTGAACGGAGGATGCGATGTCCTGCCCATATTTCGGTTCATCCCCGCGTGTGCGGGGAACAGTCATCATGCCACGCTGGGTAAGCCGCATCCTGCGGTTCATCCCCGCGTGTGCGGGGAACAGCCCGGTTGACGTACCCACCCCCCGGCGCTGGCCGGTTCATCCCCGCGTGTGCGGGGAACAGTCGAGGCCGCCGACGCCGTGAATGCGCGCACCCGGTTCATCCCCGCGTGTGCGGGGAACAGGACTTGCGTGTCTTTTACCTTGCATGAATTGGCGGTTCATCCCCGCGTGTGCGGGGAACAGTGCTTTATGACTTCATAGGCTGGTTCAACAGTCGGTTCATCCCCGCGTGTGCGGGGAACAGTGAACGGAGGATGCGATGTCCTGCCCATATTTCGGTTCATCCCCGCGTGTGCGGGGAACAGTATGTGGTCTCCTGCCCCACCGGAAGGGGAGTCGGTTCATCCCCGCGTGTGCGGGGAACAGACAATCTAGGTATTGGTTCAGTACTCAGCGGACGGTTCATCCCCGCGTGTGCGGGGAACAGGGATGTTTCGCGGCGTACTGCCCCGGCCTTTTCGGTTCATCCCCGCGTGTGCGGGGAACAGTATGGCGCGTCACCACTTCGGGAGGCCGAGTTCGGTTCATCCCCGCGTGTGCGGGGAACAGCCAATCTTCAGGCTTGCTTTTTGGAAGCAGGCCGGTTCATCCCCGCGTGTGCGGGGAACAGACTCTGGGCGGAATCCCTCCGACACGAGAGGACGGTTCATCCCCGCGTGTGCGGGGAACAGCTTGGCATGGACTCTGCGCCCGATGTGTACTCCGGTTCATCCCCGCGTGTGCGGGGAACAGCGTATGGCACGGGCAGAAGCCAGACCCCGAAGCGGTTCATCCCCGCGTGTGCGGGGAACAGGCGCTGTACGAGCGCATAACGATTCCCTCGGCCGGTTCATCCCCGCGTGTGCGGGGAACAGTTTTCGAGTTTCCGATATACGCTGCACTCAATCCGGTTCATCCCCGCGTGTGCGGGGAACAGTGCCATCAAAGCATTGACGGCGATGCGCCGCACGGTTCATCCCCGCGTGTGCGGGGAACAGGCGTTGACGCGGATGCCCGCTCCTGTAAAATGCGGTTCATCCTCGCGTGTGCGGGGAACAGTAAGGCGGCATGAGTTTTATGAGGCCGAGTACCGGTTCATCCCCGCGTGTGCGGGGAACAGATACGCAACAAAGCCACCCTAGCCCTAGGACGCGGTTCATCCCCGCGTGTGCGGGGAACAGGCGGTCTGGAAAGAAAGGGTATCGGTAACGGGCGGTTCATCCCCGCGTGTGCGGGGAACAGAGGCGGTGCTTGCATGATCCTGAGCAAAGAAGCGGTTCATCCCCGCGTGTGCGGGGAACAGTGAATATCCCAGCCGCCACCATCTTTTTTTGGCGGTTCATCCCCGCGTGTGCGGGGAACAGTTGACCACAGCAGGATCGCCGCCGCTTCCAAACGGTTCATCCCCGCGTGTGCGGGGAACAGCTGCACGGCGGTGTCTTTGCCAAGCACAATATCGGTTCATCCCCGCGTGTGCGGGGAACAGGGCGGAACTAAACATCAATTCATTGTTCATGCCGGTTCATCCCCGCGTGTGCGGGGAACAGAGCACGCCTGCACTCTTCTGCCATTCTTAAAGCGGTTCATCCCCGCGTGTGCGGGGAACAGGGGCTTTTGCTGCTCGACAAAGACCGCGAAGACGGTTCATCCCCGCGTGTGCGGGGAACAGATCAGGAGCTTCACGCCGGGGAAGAACCCGCGCGGTTCATCCCCGCGTGTGCGGGGAACAGGTTACTGCGTACTCTAGCATGAGCGTAGCAGCCGGTTCATCCCCGCGTGTGCGGGGAACAGCGAAGCGCGGACTTGTTGAAGAACATAATGTGCGGTTCATCCCCGCGTGTGCGGGGAACAGGAGCTGTCTGCCTGCAAAACAATGTCCAGCGACGGTTCATCCCCGCGTGTGCGGGGAACAGCAGCCGCCTGAGTGCCTGCGTCATCGCGTCCACGGTTCATCCCCGCGTGTGCGGGGAACAGAGATCATGCGGCGCCCTCCATCAATCGACGCGCGGTTCATCCCCGCGTGTGCGGGGAACAGATCGTCATGCGCTCGTACAGCGCCGGGCGCGACGGTTCATCCCCGCGTGTGCGGGGAACAGTGAGCGCGCTACGGTGGTTTGGAGTGACGAGGCGGTTCATCCCCGCGTGTGCGGGGAACAGGGGTGAACGCGCTTCTGCCCATGCTCTGACGCCGGTTCATCCCCGCGTGTGCGGGGAACAGCATGCCCATGAACGTTTGCGCACGGGAAAGCGCGGTTCATCCCCGCGTGTGCGGGGAACAGTACGTATATCCTCACCCCTAATTAATGGGTATCGGTTCATCCCCGCGTGTGCGGGGAACAGCATCGAACAGCCCTTATAACATTTACCAGCAACGGTTCATCCCCGCGTGTGCGGGGAACAGGTTTACTCAGGCCGAAGCACAAGCCGGGAATCCGGTTCATCCCCGCGTGTGCGGGGAACAGGCGGGCAATGGGAGGGAGATAATCCAGCCACACGGTTCATCCCCGCGTGTGCGGGGAACAGAGATGGCAGGCTATTTAGGGACAGTTACTCAGCGGTTCATCCCCGCGTGTGCGGGGAACAGACGAGCGGAGCATGTACAACCCGACCGGGTGACGGTTCATCCCCGCGTGTGCGGGGAACAGTCGGTCGTCACCGTCTCGTGAATCTCATTCAGCGGTTCATCCCCGCGTGTGCGGGGAACAGATGTTCGGAGAGCCTCTTGTTATGGGTAAAACCGGTTCATCCCCGCGTGTGCGGGGAACAGGCCAGCACGGTTACAGCCAGCGCTTTGCCGTCCGGTTCATCCCCGCGTGTGCGGGGAACAGTCTCTCAGTCCTCAAAATGAACTGTGACCATGCGGTTCATCCCCGCGTGTGCGGGGAACAGGAAACGTTGAAGTTGGAACGTTAGAGCTGTTACGGTTCATCCCCGCGTGTGCGGGGAACAGCTGGCCTTGCTCTCTTCAGCATCAGCTTTTTTCGGTTCATCCCCGCGTGTGCGGGGAACAGTCGGCTGCGCTCATTCCTGACCATTCATAAATCGGTTCATCCCCGCGTGTGCGGGGAACAGGGAGGTTCATTCTCTGGCTCATCGTTTTTTACCGGTTCATCCCCGCGTGTGCGGGGAACAGTGCGCATGTTTGAACACGCCTGTCATATCGACCGGTTCATCCCCGCGTGTGCGGGGAACAGTTTGATCCACACCTTGACGATGTGGACATCGTCGGTTCATCCCCGCGTGTGCGGGGAACAGTGCTGTTGTTGATGTTGCAAATGGTCAGTCGTCGGTTCATCCCCGCGTGTGCGGGGAACAGTCAGACCCCCAACGTTCGACGAAAAAATCAACCGGTTCATCCCCGCGTGTGCGGGGAACAGAAAACCGGTCACATCCGCGCCGCCTGCTGTGACGGTTCATCCCCGCGTGTGCGGGGAACAGGATCTTTCGATCGAGAGATTTTAAGTCTCACACGGTTCATCCCCGCGTGTGCGGGGAACAGCAAAACTGCGAGTTGTACATGCAAGCGTTTGACGGTTCATCCCCGCGTGTGCGGGGAACAGGTAATCGCCGGTCACGGCCAGCAGTCGCGTGCCGGTTCATCCCCGCGTGTGCGGGGAACAGCAAGGTTTTGGCGCACACCACCGGCCTGCCGTCGGTTCATCCCCGCGTGTGCGGGGAACAGGCACGCACGGCGGTTTCCCGCCACGCATACACTGGGTTCATCCCCGCGTGTGCGGGGAACAGTCGGCGAGCATCATCGTTGAGCGTTGTGCGAACGGTTCATCCCCGCGTGTGCGGGGAACAGTTTGGTATCCCCTAACGTTCCGATAAGCATGGCGGTTCATCCCCGCGTGTGCGGGGAACAGCTTTTTTTTCGCATTGTAAGAAAAAATTAATACGGTTCATCCCCGCGTGTGCGGGGAACAGTACACCCAATGGTGTCGCAGCGCGGGCGAACGCGGTTCATCCCCGCGTGTGCGGGGAACAGGCTGGATCAGATTGCCGGGCATGAGGTAGCCACGGTTCATCCCCGCGTGTGCGGGGAACAGAATGATCTTGTCAAAAATTCCGTCAACATTACCGGTTCATCCCCGCGTGTGCGGGGAACAGATTGACCGCATCATGTTGTCGTCCGAGGGAGACGGTTCATCCCCGCGTGTGCGGGGAACAGGCGGACGAATCTCACGGGGAATGGCACGCCGTCGGTTCATCCCCGCGTGTGCGGGGAACAGTGCTCGACAATGCACGCGGGCAACTCACCCAGCGGTTCATCCCCGCGTGTGCGGGGAACAGGTTCCATAGTCATTTCCTTGACCTAGGCAATGCGGTTCATCCCCGCGTGTGCGGGGAACAGGATGGTGGATGCGCCGACGGTGGGCCGCCAGCCGGTTCATCCCCGCGTGTGCGGGGAACAGTTCAGGCGTGGCATCAAGCTGCGCTAAAAGCTCGGTTCATCCCCGCGTGTGCGGGGAACAGCGATCTTTGTTGCAAGCGCCGGAGGGAGGGTGCGGTTCATCCCCGCGTGTGCGGGGAACAGGCAGCAATACAGAGTATGGCCTGCGAGTGCGGCGGTTCATCCCCGCGTGTGCGGGGAACAGACTTCCTGTTTATGCCTGTTTTTAAAGAACTTTCAGGCACCGGAAAATTCTACCGGGTTTTCTCCTGATTTTCCTCTGGCAGGAAAGAGACGAGTTTGACGCCATCCATGTCAACTGGGATGCGCCGGTTGGTGCCAATGGTGATGAAGTCGAATCCGGCTTCGTTGCTGGTGCGCCATGCCATGACGGCATTTCCGTCCTCGATACCGACTTCGACCTGACTCCAGAGGTAATCCCGCACTTTGGCGGAGTAGTTGCCAACATACACGCCAGCGCGAATTTCCAGCAGCCAGACGGCCAGTCGCCCTCGCAGACGCGGCGGGGCATTTTCAACCACGATGACCAGCATCACCCAACCCCTTTGGTTCTGGAATGGCCGCTTCGACCTGTTCGGGCGCCGCGGTGGGCCGTTCAATGCCCCCTGCCGCCAGCATGTCTTCAATGCCGGGGATAATGCGTTCGAGCAGGCGGGTTTCACGGAAAATATCCCGGCAACGCAGCCTGACTTCACGCTCCGGGTTGGCGGGCGATTTGGCCGCCACCTTGAAAGCCAGCGGCACCACGGTGTCGAATTTGTAGATATCCGCCACGTCGTAGACGAATGACAGCGGTTTACCGGTGTGAATGAAACCAATGGCAGGCGCGTATCCAGCAGCGAGGATGGCGGCTTCGGTGATGCCATACAGGCTTGCGGTGGCGGCGGACAGGCAGCGGTTGGGCAGATCCGACACATCCCAGTCTTCCGGGTTGTACTTGCGCCCCCGCCATTGCACGCCGTATTGGGCAGCCAGGCGTTTGTAGGTTTCGCGCACCCGCGCGCCTTCGATGCCACGCAATTGCTCCACCGAGCGGCGTTGCGGCGGAGGTTCGCCGAAGCGCAGCTCGTACATGCTGCGCACGACTTTCAAACGAAGGTCGTCATCCAAAGCCAGCCGGGCTTGGTACAGCAATCGATCCGCCCGCGCCCCGCCCGGTTGCCCCGCCGAATACAGTCGTACACCCGCTTCGCCAATCCACACCAGCAGCGTGCCAACACGCGCGGCCAAGGCGCATGCCGCATGAGACACTCGCGTCCCCGGCTCCAGCATCAGGCAGACGACACCGCCGACCGGGATATGGGTACGCACACCCGTGGCATCGACCACGACAAATGCGCCGTCCAGCACGTCGAGTTGCCCTTTCTCGACATACATGATGGACAAGCGCTCCTTAATCGGGATGGGTTTGAGAGGTGGGAGCAGTTCAGCCATCAGTGGTCATCCTCCTCGCGTTGGTGGCGCACGGCCAGGATGGTGACGCTCTCGCTCCACCATGTTCATGCGCGGCACAGCCCATTAATCGGGCACGGGTACAACAGAAAGCAACCCTAGCCCCATCATTTTGGCGTGACCAATGCCTTGTGCCAGTGCCTGTTTGAACAATTCTGGGTCGGTAACACTCAACTGTCCTTCAAACAATGCGGCAAACACGCGAATACTGTTCCCGCCATGTTGGCTTCCGCGCAACATGTGTTCATGCGTGATCCGGCAGTCGGCATAAACGTGAGTAGAGGATTGCGCCATGAAATCAAAATAATCCACTGAACTAGGTTCAGAAAGCGCGAAGCCATGCAAATGACCTTTGCGCTGCAACCATTGCATTTGCGCATCTTGATTCAATAACCCTTGCCGCTTGCCATCCATGCTTTTGCTGGGGTTGGCGCGCAACCGAAAGCGGAAACGCTGTCCCGCATGAAGCTTGTCAAGCGCAAGCTTTTGCGTCAGGTCTATCCCTGGATCGACGTGACTTAGCCAACCCGACTCGATCATGGGAGACCAGTCGGGCTCCAGACTGCTTTGAATCAGTAGACGTGGCCTCCCTGCTGGGTCGGTCTCCGGCTCCAGCCGCCAGAGGATTGCGCCAGGCGGACACTTCTGTTCTGGCGGACAAAACACACGCGAAAGGCTGGCGTGCATCTGATACGGATCGGCAAGGTCGCGACGCACTTCACGGTTACGCGGGTTGGGATGGATTCTATGCAGCCGCATTGTTCGTCTCCAATGTGAGTTTGATCCAGTCGGAATGCACAAAGCGCGCGCCAAAGCGCCGCTCCGCAAATGAGGACAGCGGCTGATCCATCCTCAATGCACCGGCTCCATCACTTGATTCGATGGAAACCAACAAACGCTCAGGTATTGCTTCCCACTTTCTTGGCGTAGCGAGCCACGGCCATGCGGCAAGCGCGTCGAGCAGGGACATATCGACCACGCCGCCATCCAGCCAGATGGATTCCGCAGGCACATAGGATTTGCGCCCCAGTGCAAGCGGCCATACCGGGTTATTCAAAGCCGCGTGCGCGTGTTCGAGCAAAGAGCGATCCCGGCCTTCAAGGGCGACCAAAAACACGGCGTCAGCGAGGTAGTGGCGCTGCGAAGTCACACCGTCTTCGGACAGCGAGCCATCTGCGCGTCGCATCTTGTCGGTCGCAGCACAGCCGGCAGTTTGATAGTCGCGCTTCAACACGCCGAGCCGGTCATGACGCACGCCCATCGCCAAGTGTGTCAGCGGTTCGAGGTCGATCCAGTTTTCCCGGTCGATGCCCAGTGCAGCAGCGAGCAGGCCGATCACGCCGGACTTGCTCGGCTCCTTGCCGGTATCGCGCTGGTCGAAACGGCTGGTCGTACCCCAGGATTGCATTGGCCCCGCGAGCCGTAGCAGCAAAGTCGGCATGGCTTATTCCTCCACTGCGACTTGCATCATATTCAGAGCATCATCCAGGGACTTCACCACCTCGCCGCAATCGCCAAGCTCGGCTTTGCTCAGATCAAGCACGAAGGTTTTGCCATTGCGTGGGTAGGCGGTTTGTAAATCGCAAGCCTTGGCGCAGAGCGCTTCTGCCGATTTGCGCGTCAGCGATTCACCGGTTTTGGCGCGGATGGCGACCTCAAAAGCATTGGCATAATTGCGCGGCGCGGCATTGTGGCAGACTGAGATAGCGACAAACTCAGGCGGATTGTGCGCGGCAAAGGTGTTCTGCTTGCCGGTAGGCTCGGCAACAACAAAGCCCTGCAGAAATGTACGCAGGCCACGCATCGCAAGTTCAGTGTCGCCTTGCAGGTTTTCGACCAGCTTTTCCCAATCGATAGCGGCGTAGCGGTAGTAACACGCGGAGTTGAATTCCACCGTACCCATCATGTCGGCACCAGCGGTGTCTTCGGGCTTGAGGTCGTCCACCGCCGTGTAGAAATCGAATTCACGCTCGACCGCGTGGGTCGAAATGGCGTGCGCAACCTGGCAGGCAGCGTTCTGGTTTTTCTCGGGCATATCGGCGAGCATGCGTCCGAACAACGCCACATCGACGGCCTTGCCACCATTGAAAATGGATTCGATGCGCGCCTGAACGTCCTTCGGCGCACTATTGGCAGCCGCCTTCTTGGCCTTGCCCTTGGGCTTCTCCACATCGGTTTCGACCGCGGCGACAATATCGTCCCAGCACTCATGAACCGTGTCGGCCAAGCCCGTGATTTCCCTCTGTCCGAGGAATAGCAGGTACTGCGTCTTGCCACTATCAGCAGCTTTCAGCTTGACATAGGACAGCGCAATTTCAGCTTTGGCCAATGCTTCGGCGGAATCGCGCTTGCCTGCCAGCGCATCGGCAACGGCCTGGTATAGGCGTTTGGTGCGTACCGCCAGCTCGTCAGCGCCAAACACACCTTCACCCACTTTCTCGCCAAAAAACTGCCGGACGGCACGCTTGCTGCACTGGCTGGACACCCGCGCCCGGCGCGTGCCACCGAACATAGCATCCTTGGGCGCACCGGTATCGTCACGGTTGAGGTTGGACGGGGCAAAATTTTGCAGGGCGTGAATCTCGATCAGGGTTTTCATGCGGCGGTCTCCATTTCATGGGTAGGTTCAGCAGGGGATGGGGTAAGTGTGCGGTAGAACTCACGCGCCCAAGTGTTCTGAGTACGCTTGCTGTCGTAACTCCAGGCGAGCAGATCGTTCAGCAGTTGCTCAAAGTCGATGGGCTGCTCGGCCAGCAAAGCGGTCATCTGGCGCAGGCGGTGCGGCAACTGCTCGCGGTCGGCATCAAGCACGTTGATAAAACGGCGCTCGGTGCTTGCCGAACCGCTTTGAAGTTGATGCACAGCGCAGGCTTTGGCCAGCGGCATCCGCTGCCCGGTTTGCCCTTGGCGCCAATGCGCAGCCCACAACCCCGCAACAAGGTAGTGCATAGCTCTGCGCCAGCCATCGTCGTTCTTCACAAACGGTTCGACGTAGGGAAAAGCCGGGATGTACTGCCCCGGTTCAAAGGCGAGACTGCGGCGCAACACCGCCCTTGCCTTGTTATCTGTCTCGTTCAGTTTTTCCAGCCAGGCGATGAATGCGCTCATGCTTTTTCCTCCTGTGATTTGCGGTGGGTTTGGTATTTCTGGATTTCCTCGTTCAACTCTCCAAGCTTGCGATTGATCGCGCGTTCGGCCTTGACCAGCGCGCGAATCGCCCAAGCGTCGCCGGTCGAAACACTCGTGCTGTGTTGTACCCAAGCGGCACGCAGGGTGTTGCGGATAGTTATTAGCCAGTCGCAGCGGATGTCGTTTGGGTCGCGCTCCAGCGTGTAGCTCCGTAGTACATCGTGGAAAGCGGCTTCAAGCTGAGACCAGTACCACGGAGTCGCAGGCATCTGCTCGACAAATTTGCTGATGTCTTTGCCGTCGGGCTCGCGCTCGCCACGACTTAGAATGTCTCGCGCGTAGGACTTGCAGGCACGCCACAGCGCAGTTTGCGCATCCTCCGCGTCGCTCAGAAGCTGGCGGATTTCAGTGCGGATTGAGCGGTCGCCGAGCAAAGCTTGCGGCAAGGTATAACGTTCCATGCGCCAGTATTCGATCTTGGCTTTGTTGTTGGCCTGCCCCAGCACCATGACTGATTGAGGAAAGCGCTCGCGTTGCGTGCGAGTAAGGGCGGCGGCATGCTCAATGACGGCAGGCGCAAGCTTCTCGTTATCGGGCAAAAGGGAGTCAAAATCGCGCCACAAACCGCGCGCTCTAAACTGAATTGGCAGGCGCCCCTTTTTATCGTCAATTCGGTAGCCAAGCATAGGATCGAGGCTATCTATGGACATGTTGTCCACGCCGGAAGCGAACGCGAGTTTTTCGATCCCCCCATTGTCGTGCGCTTGCAAGCGCACCGAGCGCGTGCGCCAGGTATAGCGATCGGCGTAGCCCACGATGCCACGCTCCGCACCCGATTTGAGGCTGTTGAGTGATTCGGGCGGACGCTCCCACAGCGGTAGGTCGGAGGCAAGGATTTCCCGATTCTGCGGAACGAGCGCCAGCAACAGCGTGTCGTGCAGATTCCGCCCCAGCGGCAAGACCATCGCGGCGGTGGCTGAGGGGGCAGTGCCGGTGTGCGACAGCTCACTCTTACCGGCACTGACCGAGAACGTTTGCGTGGCCAGCAGCCAGCGCGCCGTTGCGCCTTCGGTAGCGACACCGGGGAGCTCGACGTCGATGTGATCGAACAGCACTTTGGCGTTATCGGCGTTGTGCTCAGCGGCGAGCGCTGTCCAGGCGCGCCAGATTCTGGGCTCGAAGGTCGGGATTTGCGCAAAGGGATAGCGCTCATCGAAAAGCCAGAACCGATCCCGCCAGCGCTCCAGATAGGCTTCGACCTTCTCGACCGGTATCCCGCTTCTGAACCATGCTTTGGCCTGATTGATGTCGGCCGGCCCTTCGAGCGCGCGGTACAGCACGGCGAGCAGCAATCGGTGCAGGCTGGCTACGACCAGCGGCGAAGGGTCTTCAATGACGGCGACTTCGGCGGCGCGTACGAGCGTATCGCGTATCCCCCATTCAGCGCGTTCGCCGGTGAGCAGGCGCAGAGGTATCCAAGGCTCGTCAATCAGGTTGTAGCGGCTCATTCGGTATCCCCGGTATCAAAGGTAGTGGATTCGTAAATCAACCCTAGTTCGTCGTCCAGTCGCACACTGGCATCGTCCACCCAGCACGATGCAGCGTCTAGTCGTAGCGGGTAAGCGTTGCGCAATAGCGGATTTTTCTTCCAACCTTCCGGCACACCGGTTTTTTGCAACCGTTTGACGATCCCCTTGCGCGATAGACTTATGGCGCGCAGGAACCAGGCTTTGGCCTGCGCGAAATCGGGGGTTGCGGCTACGAACGTATCGGCGTCCCACAGCGGGATAGCCACGACGGAGTCGTCGCCGAGGCGAGTGTGCGCCATCAGCGTGCGATGGACGCCGGGCTCGTCTTCGTCGAACAACGTGAAGCGTGCCGGGTCGTTCCATGAGGCATCGTCAGGGAAACCAATGATGGCTTTATTGGCTTCGATGGCATGAGCACGTTGCTTGCCCTCGTTTTCAATCAGCGTGCGCGTATGTCGCTCCTGTATTGCATCGGGAATTTCAACAGTCTCCTCGTACACTGCCTGAACCCATGGGTCGATGGCGTCCGGCAGGCTGATTTGGGAATGAGCTCGCAGCAGACACCACGTGCGAAGCAGCACATCTTCACGGTACACCGCGCCCCACCACAGGGGTTTGCCGAAATCGGGGGGCTCATCCTCGGCGAGCCCCGCCACGATCAATACCGGGGCTGCCAGCGCGCGAGCTTCCCGCCGATGCCGCCACAAACGTCCGGCGCGTTGCAGCAAGAGGTCAATGGGCGCAAGGTCAGTTGCGATCAGGTCGAAATCCAGATCCAGGCTTTGCTCGGCAACCTGCGTGGCGATGAGAATCTTGCGGCCTGTGCGTGCGGGGGCATTGTGATCCGGTGGGCCAAAAATCTTCAGCACAACGTCCTCGCGCTGCTGCCGCCGGTCAGCGGGAAAACGCGCGTGGAAGAGATAAATCTCAGTGCCATCGTCCAATCGCTTGCCGATGGGATGGCCTTCGCACTGCAAGGGTTCGCCGTCGGGATAAAGCTGGTAAAGCGCCTGCGCGCGTTGCACCGTGTTGACCAGCGCAAGCGCGTAGCCACCCTGCTCAAGCCGGCGGTCGAGTGCTTCGCGTAGCGCAGGCAAGTCGGCTGCGATGGGTTGAATCGTGATCTGCAAACGTCGTTCGGGGTCAGCATCGAAAGCGAATTGACGGACGTTCTGGCCCTCGGTGTACACGGAAAGGCGCGGATAGCGAACGTCTGCCGCTGGCAGTTCGGCATGCGTCAGCGCCGCGAGTTTGAGCCGGAACGCTGGCGGCAGCGTGGCCGAAAGCAGAATAACGGAAGCTCCCAGCGCGAGCAGCCAGCGCAACAGATGCAAAAGCAGCGTGCCGGTGTAGGCGTCATAAGCGTGAGTTTCATCGAACACGACGACGCGATTGGCTAATCCCCACAGGCGCACGAACTGATGGCGCACCGGGAGGATGGTCAGCAGTGCCTGATCGATGGTGCCAACACCATATTCCGAGAGCAACGCACGCTTCTTGTGAGTGAACCACTCGCCTGCACGCACATCGCCGGGTGACTGAGGGTCGTGGATACCACCGAGTTTGAGGCGCTGAAAGTCGTCGTTCAACAGTGCGCCGCCATGCAGCAGTTGCAGATCGAGCGGGCGTTCGCAACGCTGGCTTCGCAGGAAGCGCAGCGTGCGCCCAAACATGGCGTTGCCGGTCGCTTTGGTCGGCAGCGCGATGTACAGGCCGCGATGGCCAAAGCGGCGTTGCAATTCCAGATGTGCATAGAACGCCGCTTCGGTCTTGCCTTCGCCCATCGGCGCTTCTACGAGCAAGATGGCGGGCTGGGTCAAGTCGGCGAGCGCTGTGGCAGTCGCTTGTTGCAAGGGTCGAGGCGCGAAGCCAAATACTTCGGCGAATGCTTTGGGTGCGGTGGATAGCGGCTGACGCGTCGCCCAGCCGATGGCTTCAAGTGCGCGGGTAGCATTGCGATCGCGACGCGAGTCGAACCAGGCATTCAGCTCTTCGCAGTCTTCGGGGCTGCCGAAAGGAAACTCATCTTCGTTCGATCCAATCCAGTCGGCAAAGCTTGTCAGCCCCGCGAGCAACATGAAATCGGAGCCGGTCAGTGTGACTTTGATGGGGACTTCCCCCGGTGCAAAAACGGCTAGCAGCGCTTCGAATATGGCGCGCCGGGCTTGATGCCACTCGGGCTTGCCCAGCGCCCGGCGGTTGCCTGCCAGCGCGCCCAGCCTATTCGGCGTGGCGCGCTCTCCGTGATGGCAGCCCACCGCATCGGCGGCGAGCTCCGCTAGGTCTTCCGGCCAGTCGAGTTCAAGCAGCAACTCGAACAGTTCGACCTGACTCACGAAGGCATGATTGATCGCAGTGTCAGGACTCGGCTCAGCATCCAGCCCTGAGAGATTCTTCCATTTACATTGGAAGCCGGGACAGCCTTTGCCCAAGTCATGGCAGGCGATCAGCAGCAATAGCCAAGGTCGCGCAGCCTCCCAATCCAATCCCAACGCTGCCGCCAATCGCAGGCGCGTACTTTCCGGCTCACGCGCCAAAATGGCATCTGCACTCGCCGCAACATCCAGCAAGTGAAGCAACAATGGATGCCAGCGCCCCCCTTCAAGGCTGTTCGTCTTGGCCCACATTAAGAGGTGTGGTGGCAGACAAAAGCCCTGATCCTTTGCTTCAGCTTCCTTCATAGCCTTCTCCCTATAGACGTTCAGCGCTTGCCCGAATGTGGGACGCATGGGTCATCAATCAACACATTCCCGATTAATCATATCGATCAAGCTGCCGCAAGCGCGCCGCTCTGCCCAGAATACTTCCCACCCACCCATTTCGGCGCCAGCCTAACCATCTCCTCATTCACTGCATCCAAACGCTCTAAGCGAGCGCGCACCCGCGCCTGACGGGGAAGTAATGGCAGGAACCCTTGAGCCATGATCTCCGGCGCATCGGACATGCCGAAGGTGTGCAGGATGGCTTCTGGAGTGGCTAGGAAGTCATCCAATCTCACGCCCTCCCCCGCCAGACGGCAAGCCATAAACACTTCTACCCAGTATTTGCTTTCAGCATCGATGTAACTGCTCATGAGTTTTCTCCTTTGATGGGTGAAACATGTCGTTTTTATCGACATGCATTGATAGTAGACACACAAAATCAACGCGTCAACTTTCTTGTGTTGTTTTTGTTGACACATCATGTTCAGACTGCACAATGGCGCGCATGAACGAATTGCCAATGTCTTCCGCTATGTTGAAATGGGATGTGCGCCAGCGCCTGAAGCTGCTGGAAAGCACGCTGTTGTTGTCCGGTTGGGTGCGTACACAGGCGCTGACGGAGACGTTCGGCATCAGCCGGGCGCAGGCATCGAAGGATTTCGCGGTGTATCAGGCCTTGCGCCCGATGAATCTGGCGTACAACAAGTCGAAGAAGTTTTATGAGGCGGGTGCGGACTTTGATCCGCTGTTGCTGACGGGGAAGACTTCCGAGCTGTTGGAGGTGTTGAGCGCCGTGCCGCATGGGGATGGGCCGGTGTTGGCGCTGGCAACACAGGCTCCGGCGGTGGCATTGTTGCGTCCGATGGAGCGTGAGCTGGATCTGAAGGTGTTCCGTGCGATCAGCATGGCGGCGTATAACAAGGTCAAGCTGCGTCTAGCCTATCAGTCAATGAACCGCCCCGAGCCGACCGAGCTGGTGCTTTCGCCGCATACCCTGGTGTTCAGTGGTTTTCGCTGGCATGTGCGCGCGTTCAGCGATACGCATGGCGAATTCCGCGAATTCGTGTTGGCGCGGGTGCGCGGTGCGCCGGTGGTACTGGATGCGCCGAGTGTGGGATTGGAGGGTGATGCACTTTGGAACACTGAAGTGGGTGTGCAGGTTCACCCCCACCCCGAATTGCCCCCTGCCCAACAGGCCATTATTGCCGAGGACTATGGCATGGTGGATGGACAGATCACCCAGCGCGTGCGTGCGGCCTTGGTACCGTACTTTTTGCGTCTGATGCAGATCGAGCCAGGTCGAGAGCATCCCGATCCGAAAGTGCAGCAAATCGTTCTGGCGAATCAGGATGAGCTCAAAGCGTGGCTTTGGCCGGGGCAGTCGGCGACATCCGCCTGATCGCTTTGCGCCATTTTCTGGATGGTCTTCGCGCGAGCTCCTGTATGACCGAGAGGACTCCGACATGATGATCAGCCTCCACAAGAATGCGCGTACGACCCCGGCGGTGCGTGCCGAGATGGCCGCCAGCCGCGAAGCGGTCGCGAACTTTGCCCTCCGTTACGGCATCGCAGAATCCACGGTACGCAAGTGGAAAAAACGCACGAATTTCAACGATGCTTCGCATGCGGCACATCGCCTGCAAACCACGCTCCCCCCTGCGCAGGAGTTGATCGTGGTCAAGCTGCGCAAAATACTGCTGCCGCTGGATGAGCTGCTGGCGGTGACCCGTGAATTCCTTAAGATCGTGCGGGATGTGACACGTACGCACCAAAATCAAACAAAAACCTGCGCGCGTTGCATTTAACTGGTGCGAAACCCGCAGAGTAAGAATCACATAAAAAATACCTATCTAATTGATTTTTAATTTTTTAAAATATCAACGGTGTTGGCATCATTTTCGCTATCTCTTGTATACCAGTTAACATCCAGGAAGGAATGGCATTATGGCCGCCGTTGAACTCAAATCCATTACCGATTGGTGCACTCTTTGGCGCAATCAACCGGAACTCGCCGCGCAAACGTTACGCGATCAGCACCAGAGCCTGCTCAACACCTGGCATAACGATGATGCGCGGCAATGGATTGAACTGGTCTCAGTAGCCACGCTTGACGCCAGTATTAATAACCTACTCGACGCTGATTCGGCGTTGCCGCTGTATGGCGTACCCTTCGCTGTTAAAGACAATATTGATGTCGCAGGTATGCCCACCACGGCGGGTTGCCCTGAGTTTGCCTATACCCCCGAGCGCGATGCGTTTGTGGTTGCCAAGCTTAAAGAGGCTGGCGCGATATGCATCGGCAAAACCAATCTGGATCAATTCGCTACGGGTTTAAATGGCACCCGCACGCCGTTTGGTATTCCGCATTCGGTTTTTAATGAGGCGTATGTGTCCGGTGGGTCAAGCTCGGGCTCGGCGGTGGCAGTGGCTTTAGGTGAGGTTGCCTTTGCATTGGGCACCGATACGGCGGGCTCTGGCCGCATTCCGGCTGGGTTTAACAATCTGGTGGGCTTGAAGCCGACCAAGGGCATGATAAGCACCAGCGGGGTGCTGCCCGCCTGCCGCACACTCGATTGCGTATCGATTTTTGCGCACAGTATCGATGATGCACAAGCGGCTTTAGCGGTTGCAGCCGGTTTCGATTCGGCTGATCCATATTCAAGGCAGCCCCAGCCACTGGCGTACCATTCGGTAAACCCTATGCCAAAGCTTGCCACATTTAAGAATTTAAGCTGGTTCGGTGATAGCCAGCAGCAAGCGGCGTGGCAGGCGTATGTGGATGACTTGGCTGCGCGCGGCATCGTATTAACCGAAATTGACCCCACGCCTTTTTTTGCCCTTGCACCCTTGCTCTATAACGGCCCGTGGGTGGCTGAACGCTTAGCTGCAATTTTTGATTTTGCGCAAAACCAGCCCGAAGCGATTCATCCGGTAGTGCGTGGCATCGTGCAGTCGGGCGCTCGTTTTTCTGCCGTCGATACGTTTAAGGCCGAATACGAACGGGCTGCGCTCGCCCGAGAAATTCAAACTGCGCTCGCCCCGTTTGATGCCCTGGTTGTACCCACTTCACCCACCTTTCCCACGATTGAAGCCATGCTGGCTGAACCTGTGGCACGCAATTCGGAACTCGGCACCTATACCAATTTTGTGAATTTGGCCGATTTATCTGCCTTGGCGATTCCGGCTAATTTCCGCGCTGATGGTTTGCCGTTTGGTGTGACCTTAATTGCCGAGGCTTGGGCTGATGCGCGCTTGGAGGCGATTGGTCGAGTCTTACGCCAAGAACCCCTGCGGCCACAGGCAAAAGTGCAACCTGATGAACTCGCCTTGGCGGTTGTGGGCGCGCATTTAACGGGCATGCCATTGAATGGCCAGCTCACCTCGCGCGGCGCGCGTTTGCTTAAAACCACCACTACGGCGGCCAGCTACAAATTGTATGCACTGGCTAACACCACACCGCCTAAGCCGGGTTTGGTATTCGATACGGCTGGCGCGGCCATCATCGTAGAAGTCTGGGCATTGCCTCGCACACAAGTTGCCGACTTTTTAGCGGAAATCCCAGCGCCCTTGGGATTAGGCACGCTCACGCTGGCCGATGGCAGCACCGTAACAGGCTTTATCTGCGAGCCACGTGCTTTGGTGGATGCACAGGATGTGACTGAATTTGGCGGCTGGCGTGCCTACATCACCGCCCGCAGCAATCCTCCTCTGGCGCCGCAACCCAAAGGAATTACCTAAGTGTCGCATCCCGGGCGATTCAATCAGCCCAAATCGATTTCCGTTATTCTTAGGGCGCGACGTGATGCGCCATCTCATTGAGGACATTGGTGCGCAAGTGGAAGGCGCGCCATGATTTTATGGAAGTTAAAAAATGTCTACGAAAGCGGGGGAAGTCCAATTCTCCCCTGCTTTTATTGTCCACCTTAATCCGGTTTGATAATCAGTAGCGTTTGCCCTGCGGTAACCGCAGTACCCTGTTCGCACAGGATTTCGACCACTGTACCGGTTTCATCGGACTGAATTGCAATTTCCATTTTCATGGCTTCCACGATCAGCATGACCTGCTCAATTTCGATGATGTCGCCCGGCTGTACGTGCAATTGCCAGATATTTCCGGTGACCGGTGAGGGGAGTGCAATGCAACCGGGTGGAATGACGGCCGCGTCGATTTCGACGAGATTGGTCTCCGTGAAATCCGGCGTTTCGTTCGCTTGCCCGGCCTGAGCCCAGCGCTCGCGCTCTTCATCGAAAGCGGCTTGCTGTTTTAATTTGAAAGTCTCGATCGAATCCTGATTGGCGGCTAGAAAAGCCCGGTAATCAACCAGTTTGAGTTCGGTTTCCTCGATCTTGAGCTTGAACTTCCCTTGGATGAAATCCTCGCGCAACTGCATGAGTTCGTCCGCGCCCACAGGATAGAACCGGAGCTGGTCAAAGAACCGCAACAGCCATTGTTTGCCGTCGGTGAAGTCCCCGGTCTGTCGGTAGCGGTTCCACATTTGAACCGTACGCCCGACGAACTGATAGCCCCCCGGCCCTTCCATACCGTAGACGCACAGATAGGCGCCGCCAATGCCGACTGCGTTCTCTGGCGTCCAGGTGCGTGCCGGGTTGTATTTCGTGGTCACCAGACGATGCCGGGGATCAAGTGGCGTGGCGACCGGCGCTCCGAGGTAGACATCGCCCAAACCCATCACCAGATAGTGGGCGTTGAACAGGATGTCCTTCACTTCCTCGATGGAGTCCAGCCCATTGATTCGACGGATGAATTCGATATTGCTGGGGCACCACGGCGCGTCGGGGCGCACGGATTGCATGTATTTCTCGATCGCCAACCGTGTGGCCGGATCATCCCAGGACAGCGGTAGGTGAACGATCCGGCTCGGCACGGTCATGTCATCAATCGCGGGAAGGCTGGCCTCGGCCTGCTGCATCACGTGAACAAGTTCGGACTGCGACAGCACGCGACCATCATACTGGACCTGCAATGAACGAATACCCGGCGTAAGATCCAGCACACCCGGAATGGCCGCATTCTGCATCCAGGTCATCAACGCATGCACACGGAACCGCAGATCGAGATCGAGCACGAGCGGGCCGTATTCGATCAACAACGAGCGATCGCCCGCCTGGCGGTAGCAGACCGCAATCTCGTCTTCGGAGCCAGCGGTTCGATACAGAATCGGAGAAACGGTATCGCCTGCCGTTTGTGGCTTAATTTCCATTACCTTCGGTGCGGACAAGTGTGCGATGGCCTCATCTTGCGCCAAAGCCAGCGTCTGGGCCTGCGGGTAATCCACGCAGTAGAAACGAATCGTGTCGCCCGGGGTCAATTGCCCCATTTTCCAGAGCTCGGCCTGGATGATGGTCACTGGACAGACAAACCCCCCGAGACTCGGGCCATCAGGACCAAGAATCACCGGCATATCCCCGGTGAAATCCACCGCGCCGATGGCATAGGCGTTGTCGTGGATATTCGAGGGATGCAGTCCCGCCTCGCCACCATCTGTTCGCGCCCATGTCGGTTTGGGGCCGATCAGACGTACGCCGGTTCGGCTCGAGTTGTAATGCACCTGCCAGTCAGTGGCGAAGAACATTGAAATGTCATTATCCGTAAAGAAATCCGGCGCGCCGTGCGGACCGTACATCACCGCAATATCCCAATGCTTCGTGCACTCGGGAATCAGAGCTTCCGGTGCAGCCACAGCCGACTCAGGCGTGGTGCTCAACTGATCCAGACGGAGCACATCGCCTGCCCGCAGACACCGCCCGGCATGGCCGCCGAACTGCCCCAGTGTGAAGGTGGCCTTGCTACCCATGTAATCCGCCGCATCCAGACCGCCTTGCAGCGCCAGATAGGTTCGGCTGCCGCCGCCCTGAATGTTCTTGAGCTTGAGCACGGAACCTGCGGCCACGACAACCGGCTGACCATACGGCACCAGCGCGCCATCGAGTTCCGCCTTCATACGCGCCCCGGTCAGGGCGATGGTGGTTGCCACATTGAAACGAAGATTCGGCCCGGTAATGGTCATTTCCAGACCAGCGGCGTGTTCGGGATTGCCCACCAGACGGTTGGCAACGCGGAAGGCCAGATTGTCCATCGGACCCGAGGGCGGCACGCCGATAGACCAATAACCGACCCGACCCGGGTAATCCTGAATCATGGTTTGCGTGCCCGGCGACAACACATCGATGGTTCTCGGGGAAAATCTGAACTGGTCGAGGTAACGGGTGGTCTGCTTGCCCGCAACGAATACGGAATCCGTAAGCACCTGCTGCAGGTATTCCAGGTTGGTTTCAATGCCGTAAATCTGGGTTTGTACCAGCGCTTGACTCAATTGCGCCAGCGCCGCCGTACGATCGGCACCATGGGAAATGACCTTGGCGAGCATCGGATCATAGTAGGCGGAAACCTCCGTGCCGGTCTCGATCCACGAATCAATCCGGATGCCCTCGGGGCTGGAATGATCGGGAAAGACGACAGCATTCAGCAAGCCGGAACTGGGCTGGAACTGCTTACCCGGGTCTTCCGCGTACAACCGAACCTGAACCGAATGCCCCTGTGGCGCGAACACGAACGATGCCAACGCGGGCAGCTCACCTGCCGCCACACGCACCATCCACTCCACAAGATCAACCCCAGTCACCTCCTCGGTCACGCCGTGCTCAACCTGCAGGCGTGTGTTCACTTCAAGGAAGTAAAACGCGGCATTCTTCACGTCGTACACGAATTCGACCGTACCGGCGGATTGATAATTTACGGCTTGCCCGAGGCGGGTCGCCGCGTCCCACAGCGCGGTTCGAAGGGATTCGTCCAGACCGGGCGCCGGTGTTTCCTCGATGACTTTCTGGTTGCGCCGCTGCACAGAGCAGTCCCGCTCGCCCAACGAGACAACCCGACCTTTGCCGTCACCGAAAATCTGCACTTCGATGTGTCGGGCCTGCTCGACGTATTTCTCCAGGAACAGACCGCCCTGACTGAAGTTGCTGCGCGACAAGCGCTCTACGGAGTCGTAGGCCTCGTGGAGCTGATCGGCTGTCCAGCATAATTTCATGCCGATACCGCCACCACCCGCCGTACTCTTCAGCATCACAGGATAACCGATGCGCTCGCCTTCCCGCAGGGCATGGGCGACATCATCCAGCAGGCCGGAACCTGGCAACAAAGGCACCGAATTTTTCTCGGCCAGCTCACGTGCGGTGTGCTTTAAGCCGAAATCACGCATCTGTTGCGGCGTTGGGCCGATGAACGCAATGCCCGCTACCGCACAGGCTTCAGCAAAACCGGCGTTTTCACTGAGGAAACCATAGCCGGGGTGGATGGCTCCGGCACCCGTGACCCGAGCGGCTTCCAGAATTTTCGCCTGATCCAGATAACTCTCGGATGCAGGAGCCGGGCCAATGAACACGGCCTCGTCAGCTTCTGCCACATGGCGTGCATGACGGTCAGCCTCGGAGTAGACCGCCACGGAAGCGATCCCCATTTTCTTAAGGGTTCGAATGATGCGACACGCAATAGCGCCGCGATTGGCAATGAGTACTTTATGAAACATCGTTAGTCACTTACATGATCGCGTGATCATGAGCTCCATGGGTTCGGGTCGTCCCAAAATAATTAAGAACCACTCATGGGACGTCCCATGGGGTGAAGCCCTGGAGGGCAAGGTCTCTAACCGGATACTCTTCCGACATCAGCTCCAGATCAAGACTTCAATTGGCGTTGGATTGTAGGCATTGCAGGGATTGTTGAGTTGTGGGCAGTTGGAAATCAATACGATCACGTCCATTTTTGCCGTCAATTCAACATACTTGCCGGCATCCGAAATGCCATCTTCAAAGGTCAGCCCCCCTTCGGGCGTGACAGGCACATTCATGAAGAAATTGATGTTGTGGGTGATGTCCCGTTTGCTCAGGCCGTATTCTTCATGCTCCGCAACGGCAAGCATCCAGCTATCGCGGCAGGCATGCATGCACTTGGTTTCAAGGCCATAACGCACGGTATTCGATTCGGTGGCGCAGGCGCCGCCGAGCGTGTCATGACGTCCGCAGGTATCCGCCACGATCTCGAGCATCGGATTCCCCTCGGTACTGAGCAGCATGGTGCCCGCCGTCAGATACACATTGCCCTGTTCACGGATGGTGTCGATGGCGCTGTAGCGTTCGGTGGGGTTGTCTGCCCGGTAAAACAGGGTATCGGCGGCCTGATTGCCTTCCCTATCCAGTATCCGTACGGTTTGGCCCTGCTCGACGATCTTGATGAAGTAGTCACCGGCGTCTACCACCTGACGAAAGCTTGCGGTTTCAGGTGTTCGCGTACTGTGCTTGATCATAGTGCCTCCTTAGGCGCAGGTATGTGCAGAGCAGCACGTGGGTTGATAGAGCTCGGTGTTCTGGAACCCGCGCTGGTTTTCCACCCGTGAATTCATGCACAGGTCATCGTCAGCCACCGGATCAGCCGCCCATATCTGGTAACGAACCGGTTTCTTGGGATAGGTCGCCGCCGGGTTCATCGGATGGGGGCAGGTATGGAAAATCACCAGCGTGTCCATCTCAAACCGCAGGGCGATCTGGTCGCCCGCGGCACTGTGCTGCTCGACGAAGACCAATGTACCGTCATCTTCTACCGCCAATTTGCTGAAGAGGTTCAGATTCGCTGCCATGTCTTTTTTACCGAGACCGTATTTGGCCAACTCGACCAGAAAGCTGTCCACACCACTCAGGGTCCAGTCGTTGCGGGCTTCCTGATAACGGCGCTCGCCCCACTTTTCCCGGAGCTTTTGCTTGCTCAGGTTACCGCCCACGGTATCGTGCCAACCCACGGTATCCGCAACGATGGAACAGAAGATCCGCCCCATATCCGAATACAGGCAATGACCCCGGGTAAGCTTGAAGGTATGTTGGCACTTGAGCGTGTCCGGTGCGTTGTACCGCTCAAGCGGGTTGCGGGGGTTGAAAAACAGCATCCCGACATTCGCCCCGCCAGTTTCATCAATCAGGACAAGCTGAGTCCCCTTGGTCATCTCAAGCGACCAATGGGCACCGCCGGGGATGAGATCTTCGTAAATCATTTCGGCCATGAGTTTCTCCCGTTCTGGTATATCTATTTCTAAGGCAATGGGTGCAATGGGGGAATTTGCGTGGTGGTCAACTGCAAACGCCCCGTAATTACCCCGCTGCAACTAATCATCTGATCGGCAATCATTTGTAGTTTTGTTGCCGGCCCCTGCACCAGAATCACTTCCATCGTCTGGTTGTCCATCAGGTGCACGTGGAGGGAACTGATCACTTCATCAACGTATTTATGCTGAAGATCGGCCAGATCCTTTTGCAAATTCGTGGTCGAGTGGTCGTAAACGAGATTGATCGTTCCCGCCATGACATCGAATCCCAGGTCGGACTTATGCTCGACCAGCTGCTGGTTGATCATTTCGACAATGGCTTGCGAACGACTGTCGAAACCACGCTTCAACAGCATCTGATCCAGTTCGTGCAACAAACGAGAAGGCAGCGAGATGCTGATTCGGCTCAACTCGCCTCGATTCAAAACATTCATGCCGCACTCCCCTGATATTCTTTACTTACAGGACTTAGGCAAAAGTGTTCCAGCAAGGCAAAGCGCCGAAGACAGTACACCGAGTACGGCGAGGCGCTTGAACGCCGCTGGGGCGGTTTTGCGTAAGTCCTAACTTAAACCGACTAGAACAAGTGGCTGTAGCGTTTAACTTCCCAGGCGGAAATACTCAAATGATATTCGCTCCACTCGCGGCGTTTGTAACGCACAAACTCATCCCGCAGCGCTTGGCCGAGCACTTCGGTCACGAACGGATCGGCCTCGAATACATCAATCGCCTCGGCTAGATTCTGTGGCAGGAACTCAATTCCGCGGGCAGTGCGCTCGGCTTCAGTCAGTTCGTATAGGTTGTCTTCCTGCGGCACCCCCGGATCGAGCCCTTCACGGATACCTTCCAGACCCGCCGCCAGCAGCAAGGTGGCCGCAAGATAAGGGTTCACCGAACCATCCGCATTGCGCGACTCGAGCCGTCCGCCACCCATCGGCACGCGAATGGAATTGGTGCGGTTGTTGGAGCCGAAGGAGTTGAACACCGGCGCCCAGGTGAAATAAGGCATGTCGCCTTGGCGCACCAAGCGCTTGTAACTGTTGACGGTTGGCGCGAGAACGGCGCACAAGGCCTTGCCGTGCTTGATAACGCCCGCGATGAACTGATAACCCAGCTTGGTCAGGCCCAAGCCGTGCGGATCATCGGCCGGATCGCAGGCGAATAGGTTAGATCCCGTCTCCAGGTCATACAGGGACATATTGAAATGCGCACCGGTACCTGTCTTGTTGGCAAACGGCTTGGGCATGAACGTGGCGAGCAGGCCTTCCTGCTTGGCGAACTCCTTAGCCATCAAGCGCAAGAACGTGAAGCGGTCGCAGGTGGTCAATGCATCGGCGTATTTGAAATCGAACTCATACTGGCCGTTGGCGTCCTCGTGGTCGAACGAATACAGATCCCAGCCGAGGTCGTTGATCGCGGTGGCCATCTTGTCGAGCCAGGTGAACTGATCGAGGAAGCAACGCGCGTCGTAGCACGGCTTGGTCAAACGGTCGTCCGGATTCGGCACGCTCAGGCTACCGTCTTCGTTCTGCTTGAGCACGAACAGTTCGGCCTCAATACCCAAATTCATACCGAATCCCATCTCGGCGGCTTTCTGCAATTGCAATTTGAGCGCGACACGGGTGTTTAGCGGATAAGGTTCGCCGTGGAAGGTGTTATCGGCGGGCATCCAGGCCATTTCGGGCTGCCAGGGCAACTGGATGATGTGGTCTAAATCCGGCACAGACGCAATTTCATCGTCGTTGGGGCGCTGCCCCAAGCCATCCAGCGCATAACCAGTGTACAACTCGGAACCGTGCGCCATATGTTCCAGATGTGCCAGAGGCACAACCTTGCCTTTGGGAATGCCATGAATATCCACGTAGGCACCCAGGCAGTACTTCACACCCTTCTCGGAAAGCGAGGCCTGGATTTCTTTGATATTGGATTTGGATTTCTGCTTAAAACTCGCGTTCGATTTCATCATTAGACCTTTTGGCTCTGCGCTTTTTTGTTGAATTGCACGGCATCGTTATAGCCGTGGGTTAAGGGCGGTTTTTCAACCAGACCCATGCGAATCTTTTCCGACAGATCGGTCACCATCCACTCAAAGAGCTGGCGACCATCCTCCGCCGTTGCTTTTGAAGGGGAGCCGGTAACCCCGTTGAGACTTGTTCGATTGACGGGGTGAGAGAACACACAATCGGCCGTGCGATCCGGGTCATCCGCTTCATCCAACTTGTCCTCGCGCACCAATTCCGGCGCCAGATACTGCATCAATGCGGTTTCTGCCGCGTTGGCGTGCCAGTCGTCACCATCGGCATGATGGGCATCCCTGACCCGTGGACTGATCTGCGCGCTGTTGATCACCGCCACCATCAGTCCGTCATGCTCAGCCCGTAACATCTCAAGCGCGCAACGCAGCGGAGCCGCATTCGTTACGTGGCTGTTGATGATGAACAGGCGATTGATTCCCGCCGAATGCACCCAATCTCCGATGTCCTTGACCAAATCGATCAGCGTCTTCGGCTGCACCGCCAGCGTGCCGGGCCAACGGTGGGAGTGTCCGACCGAACAGCCATAGGGCAAGGTGGGCAACAAAAATACCCCCGTCTGATCGGCGACATCCCTGCATAATTGCCCTGCCAACTCACTATCCATGCCACATCCCATGTGGGGTCCGTGCTGCTCCGTGGCACCAACGGGAAGAATCGCCGCATCCATACCATCGGCGACGCTCTGGCCGATCTCTTCCCAGGTGAGTTGGTGCCACGCGCGTTTCATTAAAAAATATCTCCTACGGCATCATCCACATGCACCATCCGCATCATGTTGAGGTGTTCGCCCTCCTCCTCATCCAGGCTCTTGGGATGAATCAGCGATTCGATATGCTTCTTGGTAGCAATGAATTCAGGGGTTTCCAAATGATCCGGCGAGCGTGGTTGGGGGACGGGCACCTCGATGATCTCCTGAACCTCGCCCGGATGAGCCTTCAATACCAGGATTCGGTCGGCGAGGTAAATCGCCTCATCCAGATCATGCGTAATGAATACAATCGTGATATCGATGTTTTTCCAGATTTCCATCAGGTGCGACTGCATACGGGCTTGGGTCTGTGCATCCAGCGCACCGAAAGGTTCGTCCATCAACAAGATGCGTGGTTGATTGGCCAACGCTCGCGCGATGGCGACGCGCTGCTTCATGCCGCCGGACAACTGATGCGGGTAGTGATTGGCGAATTTGCTTAATCCCACGAGGTCGATCCATTGCAGCGCCTCCTGTTCGGGAAGCCCGCTCCGTCCGGAAACCTGTAGACCGAACATCACGTTCTTCTTCACGGTCAGCCAAGGGAACAGGGTGTAACCCTGGAACACCATCCCGCGATCCGGCCCCGGACCATCGACGGGCTTGCCATCCAGCAGAACCGCGCCACCGCTTGCCTGCTCCAAGCCAGCCAGAATGCGGATCAACGTCGATTTTCCGCATCCAGACGGACCAATCACGCAGACAAACTCGCGCTGATGAACCTTGAAATTGATGTCCTTCAACGCCGTTACCGGCCCCTGCGATGAATCGAAGGTCTTACCGAGCCCTTTCACTTCCAGTACAACCGGTCGCTTTTTCAACCGATCAAATCGGGCGCTGACCGCCTCGGTCTGATCGAGATAGCTCGGGGCTTGGCCGGGGCTGTCTGTAACATTCACATTCATCGGATGCTCCTTTTACCCGTGCTTTCTCATCAGGCCTTAATGCCGCGCTGCCAGGGGAAGATCCGGCGGGACAACCAGGCGAGCAGCAAATCAGTCGTAATACCGATAAACCCGATCATCATGATGGCGGCATACACGTTATCGAAGTTCTTGTACCGGGCCTGCTGGGTGATGAACCAAGTGATACCCGAACTCGCGCCGATCATCTCGGCCACGATCAGGTAGGTCCACGCCCAGCCCAGCAGAACACGTACATCTCTGAACAAATCCGGCAGCATCCCGGGAATCACCACCCGAAATAACAGATGCAGTCGGTTGGCGCCCAAAGTCATGGCGGCCTCAAGTAATGAGGCGTCGATTTTCCGGGTTGTATTCGCCACCACCAGCACTTGCTGGAAGAATGTGCCGATCACGATGATGGCAATTTTCGGGGCTTCATTGATCCCCAGAATAGCGACCGCCAATGCCCCGAATGCAGGAGCTGGCAGGTAGCGGAAAAACTCCACAAAAGGTTCCGTCAATCGTGAAAACAGATCGAAGGTGCCCGCTAAAATGCCCAACGGAATAGCGATGAGCGAAGAAATTAGGAACCCGAGGAAGATCACGGAGATACTGTCCCCCAGGCTTTGGTAAAGCCACTTTTCATCCCGACGTTGGGGTGGCGTGGTGAATGCGGTGTAAAACGCAGTGGCCACAGCCCCGGGTGTCGGCAAATAAACCGGATTGGCAGGGATGCCTTGCGGCGGAGCTTTACCTTCTTTTTCCAACCGGATCTGTTCCTTGTAGAACAGGTCCTTGTTCAGCAACATGCCGTCGCTGAAATACGACGCAGAGCCCGGATCGGTGATTTTGATCATCGGGTGCCAAATCCCGGGAACGTAACTAACCAAACACCAGATCAGCAGTGGGAGACCAAAGCTCATCAGGGACAGCACGAAGCGTCGGCGCGGAGCCAGTGCCTGGCGAACAGCGAACCACGAAGAATGGGCCATAGAACTATTCTCCAATCAGGCTCGATTCATCTAATAACGTACTTACTTCAGTGCATCAGTCAGCGAAGGGTCAATGTAGGAATTGACGTCCTGCGGCGCTGTGTACACTTTGTTATCGACGTTGAACTTGTTCACGATCTCGGATGAACCGTAAATCGACTCCAGGCCAGGACCTTTCTTGAAGTGCGACTTCGCTTCAGCCAGAGTCAGAATCTTGGTGCCCTTCAGGAAGGCCTGGTATTCCTCTGGTGAAGCACCAACACGAGAAGCCATGATCCGAACCGCATCATCGTGCGTCTTGGGATCCTTGATGTAGCTGACTACTCGATACCAAACCTTGATCACCTTCTCCCACTCGGCACGGTGCATCGCCAGACTTTGCGGAGAAACAGCCAGTACATCGTAGATCAGGCCGGGAGCATCAGAACTGGTGTAGATCGGCTTGGAGCCCGGCACCGTTTTCAAAGCCACGCCTGAGTTAGGCTGCCATGCAGCAATCGCAGACACTTGTCCCGAAGCCAGAACCTGAGGTGTTTCGTTGGTAGGTACATTCACGAGCTGAACGTCTTTTTCGCTCATGCCGTTCTTCTGCAGGCCGTTAAGCAGGAGCAGATGGTCGACAAAACCGATCTCCACGCCCACCTTCTTGCCTTTCAGATCTTTAAGAGAATTAATACCCGGTGCGCCAACGATCATGTCACTGCCGTCGCTGTAATCGTTGATCAGAATCATCACGCTCTTCGCACCGGTCGCACCGGTCACCAGTGCATCACCATTGGTCATGGTGACGGCATCCAGTTTGCCCGCAGCGAAGGCATCCATGGAAGCTGTGTAATCGAACCAATCGAACTTGACATCAACGCCCGCGTCTTTGAACCAGTTCTTTTCAATGGCCACCTGCCAGGCAACCCAACCCGGCCAATCGCTATAACCAACCGTCAATGGCGCTGCACTTGCCATCGCACTGCCACCTAAAAACGCCGCACCCAAAACAACTCGAGAAAACGCACGCAGGACAGATTTCATTTCACACCTCTCTTGGTATTACCACTTGGACAAAAAGTAATACTGCAGAAGCACAAACTAGGCCAAGATGGAAAATTCCATATTATTCATGCGATTAACATAAAAAAAACCGTCCAGCGCCCAACCAATGCACTACATACATGCAAATAAGCGGCTCGGTTACTCAAAATTGGTGCACGGCGGGAAGTGAACCGCCCCGGGATTTGAGGAGGCTTCAACTCTTGAGAGAATGAAGCCATGAACAAGACGAACAAGTTTTCCCTTGAAATCCGTGAGCGTGCCGTGCGGATGGTGCAGGAGCACCGCGGTGAGTCTCCCTCGCTATGGGCTGCTGTAGAGTCGTTTGCCCCAAGATCGATTGCTCGGCTCACACGCTGTTGGGTTGGGTCAGGCGCGACGAGGTGGGCCATGACATCAGAAAGACGAGAGCCGGACGCATTTTTTCGGTCAAAAATTTCAGCATCTGGAATCAACGCTTAATCAACAAAACACCCACAAAAGCCTGTTTCCACAAGGCTCTTGACCATGAGTTCACCTCTCTGTACTATGCGCCTCCTGTTTACACAGGCGCGTAGCTCAGCTGGTTAGAGCACCACCTTGACATGGTGGGGGTCGTTGGTTCGATTCCAATCGCGCCTACCAATTCCAAGGGCACAGCATCAAGCTGTGCCCTTTTCGTTTGTGCGTCACAGCGCATTGCAACCTTTGTGTATTACGCGACCCGTGGTAGGGGTCGCCACTGAACCGAGGAACTTACCATGCCAACTATCACCCTTCCCGACGGCTCTCAGCGTCACTTTGAACATCCCGTCAGCTTGCACGCGATTGCGACCGACATCGGCGCACGCCTTGCCAAAGCCTGTTTGGGTGCCAAGGTTGACGGCCAGATGATGGATATGAGCCGCGTGCTTCCGCATGACGCACACGTGCAATTTGTCACCAGCAAAGATGCCGAAGGCGTGGACATTATCCGCCACTCCACCGCGCATTTGCTGGCGCAAGCCGTCAAGCAGCTTTACCCGCAGGCGCAGGTCACCATTGGCCCCGTGATCGACAATGGCTTTTATTACGACTTCGCCGTTGAGCCTGCTTTCACCACCGAAGACCTGGAAAAAATCGAAGTACGTATGCGTGAGCTGGCCAAGGCCGATCAGCCGCTGGCGCGCAGCGTAATGAGCCGTGATGAAGCTGTGACCTATTTCAAAGGTCTGGGTGAGGCGTACAAGGCCGAAATCATCGAATCGATTCCGAATAATGAAGAGCTATCGCTTTACACCCAAGGCGACTTTACTGATTTGTGCCGTGGCCCGCATGTGCCGTCCACCGGGCATATCAAAGCCTTCAAGCTGACCAAGGTGGCGGGTGCGTATTGGCGCGGCGACAGCAAAAACGCCATGCTTTCGCGCATTTACGGCGTGGCGTTTGCCACCCAAGCCGAGCTGGATGAATATCTGCACCGCATGGAAGAAGCCGAAAAGCGCGACCACCGCCGCATCGGCAAGCAGCTTGACCTGTTCCACTTCCAGGAAGAAGCGCCGGGCATGGTGTTTTGGCATGACAAAGGCTGGCGCTTGTTCCGCCAAGTCGAAGGCTACATGCGCACCCACTTGGCCAAATACGACTACCTCGAAGTCAACACTCCACAGATTCTCGACCGCTCGCTGTGGGAAAAATCCGGGCACTGGGGCAAGTTTTCCGGCGGCATGTTCACCACCAACTTGGACGATCATGAATACGCCATCAAACCGATGAACTGCCCTGGGCATATTCAAGTTTACAACCAAGGCTTGAAAAGCTACCGCGACCTGCCCTTCCGCATTGCCGAATTTGGCACCGTGCACCGCAACGAACCCTCCGGCACGCTGCACGGCATCATGCGCGCCCGTCGTTTTACCCAGGACGACGCGCATGTGTTCTGCACCGAAAGCCAGCTACAAGACGAAGTGGCGTCACTGATCGAGCAGACCTTTGATGTTTACACCACTTTCGGCTTTACCGATGTGACCCTCGCCCTGTCCACCCGTCCGGAAAATCGCGTTGGCGCCGATGATCTGTGGGATAAGGCAGAAGATGCGCTAGCCAAATCGCTCGAAGCACGCGGCCTGGATTACCGTCTGCAACCCGGCGAAGGTGCGTTCTATGGCCCAAAAATCGAATTCACCCTGAAGGATTGCATTGGGCGCAACTGGCAATGCGGCACCATTCAGGTCGATTTTTCCATGCCGGGGCGTCTGGATGCGGAATATGTCGGTGAAGACGGCCAGCGCAAAACGCCCGTCATGATTCACCGCGCCATTCTCGGCAGCCTTGAGCGCTTTGTCGGTATTTTGATTGAGCACTATGCCGGTCATTTCCCGCTTTGGCTGGCACCGCAGCAGGTCACCGTGATGGGAATCACCGACAAACACGCCCCATTTGTGCAAGAAGTGGAAAAAACCCTGAAGAATGCGGGCTTCCGCGCTACTGCGGATTTGCGCAATGAGAAGATCGGGTTTAAAATCCGCGAGTTAACCCTGCAGCGTATTCCCTATCTGATTGTGATCGGGGATCGTGAAGTGGAACAACGTCAGGTGAGTGTCCGCACCCGTAACGGCGAAGACCTTGGCAGCATGGGCTTGGATGAGTTCCTGGCCAAACTGAACGAGCAAACCGCCCAGCGTGTGTGATTCTTGAGTAAAAAGACACATGACGTTGATTTGATTGAATTTTTGAGGATATTAAGATCGCTTTAGCACCTCCACCGCGCGAAAAGAAAGACGACGAACCGCGCCTGAACACTGAAATTACCGCTCGTGAATTGCGCCTGATCGATGCCGAAGGCAATCAGGTGGGCGTTGTATCCCGCTATGACGCACTGCGCATGGCGGAAGAAGCGGAGCTCGATCTGGTTGAAATCTCGCCACAGGCTGTGCCGCCAGTGTGCAAGATCATGAACTACGGCAAGTTCCGCTATCAACAACAAAAGAAAGCCAACGAAGCCAAGAAAAATCAGAAAGTGATCGAGGTCAAGGAAGTCAAATTCCGCCCCGGCACCGAAGAGGCCGACTATCAAGTCAAATTGCGCAACGTGACTCGTTTCCTGGAAGACGGCGATAAGGTCAAAATCACCCTGCGCTTCCGTGGGCGTGAAATGGCTCACCAAAATATCGGTATGCTGGTTTATGACCGCATCGAAAAAGAATTGGGTGAGCAAATTACGGTTGAACAACGCCCCAAGCTTGAAGGGCGGCAAATGGTTATGGTCATTTCCCCACGCAAGCATTAATGCCCAAACATTAAGGCCTGCGCACACGGATGACCAAAGCAAGTCCTCGTTAAAAGCGAGGCATTTTGGAAAGCCCTGAATTTATCCTGAATTCATTTAGGGCTTTCCTCGGGGCACAAAGCCCCACACGACCCTGCAGCGCTGACACTCCGGCGCCACGGGATTCTCGAACGAAACAGAAACTGGAGTCGAAAACGATGCCCAAGATCAGAAGCAACAGCGGAGCGTCCAAGCGCTTCAAGAAGACCAAACATGGCTTCAAACGTGGTGCGGCGTTTATGCGCCACATCCTGACCAAGAAGAGTAGCAAAACCAAGCGTCAGCTGGGCTCGCCTGCTTACGTCCACGCGAGCGATCTCAGAGGGATCGTCCGTTTGCTGCCCTACGCCTAATTTCAGGCCTTAGTTAAGGAGACCATTCACCATGGCAAGAGTTAAACGCGGTGTTACCGCACGTGCCCGTCACAAGAAAATCCTCGCCAAAGCCAAAGGCTATTACGGCGCCCGTTCACGCACCTACCGCGTCGCCAAGCAAGCCGTCATCAAAGCCGGCCAATATGCTTACCGCGACCGCCGCCAGAAGAAGCGCCAGTTCCGCGCCCTTTGGATCGTGCGTATCAACGCGGAAGCACGCAACAATGGCTTGTCCTACAGCAAGTTGATGAACGGCCTGAAAAAAGCCGCCATCAATATCGACCGCAAGGTTTTGGCTGACATCGCCATGCACGACAAGGCTGCGTTTGCTGCGATTGCAGCTCAAGCCAAGACTGCACTCGCGGCATAAGCTATCGACGTATGACTCACTAAGGGGCGGCCTACGGGTCTCCCCTTTTTTGTCTTCAACGTAATGATTAACATCAAAACGTGAATATTGAAAAGCAAAGCACACCCGCGCGCTTTTCAATGCTCTCCATTTTCCGCCCCTCAAGAGACCGTGCGCATGACCGCTGACACGAATGTTGATTTCACCGCATTAAGCAACTCACTCGATAGCGCCATCCTTGCGATTGCCAACGCGCCTGATTTGCCCGCCCTCGACGCATTCCGCGTGCAGTTCCTGGGTAAAAAAGGCGCACTTACCGAGGCGATGAAGGGTTTAGGCAAGCTATCCCCTGAAGACAAGCGTACTCAGGGCGGCATTCTGCATGGCCTGCGCCAAAAGCTTGAGCATGCTCTCGATGCACAAAAACAGGCACTGGAGGCCGCACAACTTGCTGAGCGACTTGCTCGTGAGGCCGTGGACATCAGCCTGCCGGGTCGCGGCCAAGCCATGGGTAGCCTGCACCCCGTCACGCTGACCCTGCGCCGCATCGAAGACCTGCTCGGCCAGCTCGGTTTCAGCGTCGCCGAAGGCCCGGAAGTTGAAGACGATTTCCACAACTTCACCGCGCTCAACATCCCGGAAAGCCACCCGGCGCGGGCAATGCACGACACCTTCTATTTCGATGCCACTACCCTGCTGCGCACCCACACCTCGCCGGTGCAGATTCGCGCCATGGAACAACAACAACCGCCGCTGCGCATCATTGCACCGGGTCGGGTCTATCGTTGCGATTCGGATGCCACCCACTCACCCATGTTCCATCAGGTCGAAGGTCTGTGGGTGGACGAAAACGTCAGTTTTGCGCATCTCAAGGGCGTGGTGCAGGTCTTCCTGCAACGCTTTTTCGAGCGTGACGACCTGCAAGTGCGCTTCCGCCCCTCTTTCTTCCCGTTCACCGAACCCTCGGCTGAAATGGACATGAGCTGGAACGGTGGCTGGCTGGAAATCGGCGGCTGCGGCATGGTGCATCCCAACGTGCTGGCGCATGTCGGCATCGACAGCGAACGCTATCAGGGCTTTGCCTTTGGCCTCGGACTGGAGCGCCTGACCATGCTGCGTTACGGCATCAACGATCTGCGCCTATTCTTCGACAACGATCTGCGCTTTTTGGAACAATTCGCGTAATTTTAAGGAATACGATCATGCGCTTTTCTGAACAATGGCTACGTGAATGGGTCAATCCCGCGCTCTCTTCCGAACAACTCGGTGCCCAGCTCACCATGGCCGGGCTGGAGCTGGATGCTCTTGAACCTGCTGCGCCTGCTTTTTCGGGTGTCTTTGTCGCAAAAATACTTGAAGCCGTACAACATCCCGATGCCGACAAACTGCGCGTTTGCCAAGTGGATGATGGCACCGGTACGCCAGTCCAAGTGGTGTGTGGCGCACCCAATGCCCGCGCCGGACTGCTGGCCGCCTTCGCCCGCGTCGGTGCGCAACTACCGGGTGGACTGAACATCGGACAAGCCAAGCTGCGCGGCGTGGAGTCCTTCGGCATGTTGTGCGGCGCGTCCGAGTTGGGTCTGGACGGCTATAACGACGGCCTGCTTGAACTGCCGGCCGATGCGCCGGTCGGCAGTGATGTCCGCAGTTATCTCAAGCTTGATGACCAGATATTTGAGCTTGGCATCACCCCCAACCGTGGCGACTGCCTGAGCATTCTCGGCTTGGCGCGCGAAACCGCTGCGCAAAATGACATGGCACTGGGTGGCCCTGAACTTGTTGTTGTGCCAGCGGCCAGTGAGGCCAGTATCACGGTCACCGTAAGCGCCCCGGCCGCTTGCCCACGTTACTGCGTGCGTGTGATCGAAGATTTGAACGCGGAGGCGGTCACCCCGCTTTGGCTCACGGAAAACCTGCGCCGCTCAGGTCTGCGTCCGATTCATCCTATCGTGGATGTCGCCAACTACGTGATGCTGGAACTCGGCCAGCCGCTGCATGCCTTCGACCTCGACCGACTCCATGGCAGCCTTGAAGTGCGCATGGCCAAAGCTGATGAGAACATGGTCGGACTGGATGGCAAAACACTCAAGCTTGAGCCGGACATGCTGGTCATTGCTGATAGCAGCGGCCCAGTGGCTATGGCTGGCGTGATCGGTGGGCAGGACTCGGGCGTAAAAACCGGCACCACCCGCATTGTGCTGGAAAGCGCCTATTTCACTCCCGAGGCGATTGCCGGACGTGCGCGCCGTTTCGGCCTGCACACCGATGCGGCTCATCGCTTCGAGCGCGGCACCGACCCCGAGCTGCCACGCATCGCCATTGAACGTGCCTCCGAACTAATTTGCAGCTTGTACGGTGGCATTCCCGGCGTGGTCAGCGAATACCTAAGCCATGAACACATGCCGCAGCGCGCCCCCATCCTGCTGCGCCGCGCACGCATCGAACGTATTCTTGGCTTCACCGTCGAAGATCAAGCTGTGGAAGGCATCCTCCAGCGCCTTGGCATTCTGCTCGAACCTATTGCTGAAGACTTGGCCGAAGGCTGGCGCGCCACGCCGCCAAGTCATCGTCACGACCTCAGTATTGAGGTTGACCTGATCGAAGAGCTGGCGCGTTTGCATGGCTATGACCAACTGCCCGCCCGCCTGCCCAGCGCCCCACTGAGCATTGCAGCGCGCCCGGAAAATCGTCTTGACGTGAACGCGCTCAAGGAGCGTATGGTCAGCCTTGGCTATCGCGAAGTCATTAGCTACAGCTTCGTCGATGCACCTCTGCTCGAAAAACTAACACCCGATCAAACCCCACTGATTTTGGCGAATCCTATTTCTTCTGAAATGGCCGCCATGCGCACCACCTTGTGGGCGGGGCTCATCAGCACCCTCAAGTACAACCTCAATCGTCAACAGACCCGCGCGCGGCTGTTTGAAACCGGCTTGCGCTTTGTGCCGCAACCCACTGGATTGAAACAGGAAGCCATGTTTGCCGGACTTGTCTTCGGTGACGAACGCGCTGAGCAATGGGGCGGGAAGTCACGCAAAGTCGATTTTTTCGACCTCAAAGGCGACATCGAAGCCCTACTGGCACTTGGCGACCTGACATCTCAGGTGGCATGGCAGCGTGCGACTCACCCTGCCCTACACCCCGGCGTGTCAGCACGCCTGCTGCTGGATGGCGAAGAGCTCGGTTGGGCCGGCGTATTGCACCCCAGCCTGGAAAAAGCGCTTGATCTTCCGGGGCAGGTATTTGTATTTGAACTGCACCAAGAACGTCTGCTGCGTCGCCGCGTACCACGCTTCCAGCCCGTGTCACGCTTCCCGATTATCCGCCGCGACTTGGCGCTGTTGGTATCCGATCAGGTGAGCAGCGCGGAACTGTTGAACTGCGTGCATGATACGGCTCCCGCCTTCCTGCGCGAAGCCGAAGTGTTCGATGTGTACCGTGGCCAAGGCGTACCCGATACATTCGCAAGCATTGCTATCCGCTTGATTTTACAAGATAACGAGCGCACTCTAGGCGAGGCGGATGTGGATGCTTTTATCACCGCCGTGCTGACACGACTCAATACCCAATTTGGCATTACCCTAAGGACTTAACACAATGGCGCTAACCAAGGCCGATATGGTCGAACGTCTTTACGATGAACTTGGGCTGAATAAACGCGAAGCTAAAGATTTGGTTGAAATGTTTTTCGACGAAGTGCGCATCGCGCTGGCTCAAGGCGAAGAAGTCAAACTCTCCGGCTTCGGCAACTTCCAACTCAGAAACAAGAGCGAGCGCCCGGGGCGTAACCCCAAAACGGGTCTAGTGATCCCAGTCAGCGCGCGCCGCGTGGTCACCTTCCGCGCAGGTCAAAAACTCAAATCGCTGGTTGAAGGTCATGAACCCACCGAAAACGCCTGAAAGCAGCGAAGAGCTGCCTGAAATTCCCAACAAGCGCTATTTTACCATTGGCGAAGCCAGTGAGTTGTGCGCTGTTAAATCGCATGTTTTGCGCTATTGGGAACAGGAGTTCATTCAGCTTGCCCCGGTTAAACGTCGTGGCAACCGCCGTTATTATCAGCGCGAAGATATTGAGCTGATTCGTCACATTCGTGGTTTGCTCTACGGCCAAGGCTTCACCATCAGCGGTGCACGCCAACAGCTTGAAACCACGCTCAATGGCGCGCCGCAAAGCGTTTCCATTCAAGATATTACCCAGCAGATTCAAAGCATCGTTATTTCGCTGCGCGAAGGCATTAAACATATTGACAGAGCCGATAGTGGCCGCTAATATGCCGCCCTCTTAGCGAGCCTTTGAATTTTTCTGGTCTTGTTAAGTTTCTCGGAGTGTAGCGCAGTCTGGTAGCGCACCTGGTTTGGGACCAGGTGGTCGTGGGTTCGAATCCCTCCTCTCCGACCATATTTTAAAAACCCCTTCTGTGCCCGTAGCTCATCTGGATAGAGCATCGGCCTTCTAAGCCGAGGGTAGCGGGTTCGAGTCCTGCCGGGCACACCAGTTGTGCTGTAGGTCTTTCTGCGAAGATAGTTGTAAACGTTTTATGGTGGTCGTAGCTCAGTTGGTAGAGCCCTGGATTGTGATTCCAGTTGTCGTGGGTTCGAGCCCCATCGATCACCCCACCTATTCATTGATTAAGATTGCCGCTTTTCACAAGCGGCTTTTTTATGTCCACGTACTTTGGCTGCCGCATGCGCGGCTTAATGTCGCCGCCCGTTCGCGAGCGGGCAAGCACAGAAAAGGACTATCGGCGTGGATTACAACGAGCCGACGATGGGTGCGACTGTTAAGTGGTAGCGCTCAAGGGTTTATCATGCGACTTATGTCAATCAGCCGGATACGTTCATGGACACAGAAATCGTCGCCTGCCCCGACTGCGATTTATTGCAGCAGATTCCAGTGCTCAATCCGGGGGACAAGGCGCGCTGTCCGCGTTGTGGGCATGTCCTTGCCTCGGCCGCCATTGATTCGCATCACCCACTTGATCTGCCGCTTTCACTCACCCTGACCGCCTTCATTGTACTTATCATTGCCAACACCACACCGCTAATGGGCTTGTCCGTTATGGGTAAAACGGCAAGCACCACGATTATCGGTGGAGCCTACGAAATGTGGATCAATGGCGAGCCGCTCACAGCAGCCGTTGTGGCGTTTAGCGCCGTGATTGCACCGGGCTTGTTTATTCTGTTCATGCTGATTGTGTTGCTGGCGGCGCGCCGCCCTCCTGCGCCGCACTGGGTGGGCGAGATGTTACGCTGGGCGCAATCCATGCAGCCGTGGTCGATGCTTGAAGTGATGATGTTGGGGATTTTGGTGGCGCTGATCAAAATTGCCGAGCTGGCCACGGTGGAGCCGGGGATAGCCATGTTTGCCGTCGGCGCGCTGGTGCTGCTCTTCCCCGCAATTATGGTCAGTTTTAATGCCCACGAGGTGTGGATGCGGGTCGAGTGGGATCACGATGCCGCCGCGTCTCAATCTCCCCCGCAAACATAGGACGCGCCATGAAAACTAGCGAAATCACGGCGGCGCAGGCGGGCTTGATTGGTTGCAATACCTGTTCTCTACTCACGCACCCGGTCAGCATGGAGCATCCAGGGCACTGTCCGCGCTGCGGCGCCAAGCTCGAATCGCGCCGCCCAAACTCCATTCAGTACACTTGGGCGCTGGTGATTGCCGCCACCATTTGCTACATCCCGGCCAATCTCTTGCCGGTGATGAACACCACGGCGCTCGGCTCCTCCGAGGCGGACACCATCATGGGCGGGGTGATTTATCTCTACACCTCCGGCTCATGGCCGCTGGCGCTGATCGTGCTGATTGCCAGCGTGATGGTGCCACTGGGCAAATTGATTGCGCTTGCCTATCTTCTGATTACGGTGCAACGCGGGGTCAAAGGTGGGGTGCGCGAGCGCACGCGTTTGTATCGCATGGTCGAATTTATTGGCCGCTGGTCCATGCTGGATGTGTTTGTCGATACCTTCACTGTGGCGATGGTGCAACTCAAACCGCTGATGTCGGTGGAGCCGGGTTTGGGGGTGGTATTCTTCGCGGCGGTGGTGGTGTTGACCATGCTCGCTGCCGTGACCTTTGACCCCAGGCTGATCTGGGACTCCGGCACGGAAATCGAGGTTCGCCCTGTCGCCGCCCCCAAAGGGCATCCATCGGTATTAAATGAGAAGAGTCATGCCTGAATCGACGCTCCATGCTGAGCTTCCACGCGCCACGCTGGTAACCAAAAAACACCGGCGCATCTCGGTCATCTGGCTGATACCCATTCTCGCCGCTGTGGTTGCACTGGGCATTGCCGTGCAGCGCATCCTCAGCGAGGGTCCCACGATCACCATCATCCTCAAAGCCGCGCAAGGCATCGAGGCTGGCAAAACATTCATCAAGTACAAGGATGTGAATATCGGTCAGGTCACCGCCGTCCAGCTTTCCGATGACTACAGCAAAGTGAAGGTGACGGCGAAAATAACCAAGAGCGCCGCAGGCCTGATCGTGGAGGATGCGCAGTTCTGGGTGGTCGCGCCACGCATCACGCTGAGCGGCGTGTCGGGTCTTGGCACTCTTTTGTCCGGTAACTACATCGGTTTTGGTGTCGGCAAGTCCTCCAGGGCGCAACGCGAATTCGCCGGTCTGGATGTACCGCCCGCCGTCGCTGATGGTCAGCATGGCATACAACTCACCCTCAAGGCAGCGAAGCTCGGCTCGCTGGGAATTGGTGCTCCGGTGTATTACCGCAGCTTGGAGGCCGGGGAGGTTACCGGCTATAACCTGGCTGCCGATGGCCAGTCGATCGAAGTCAACCTATTTGTCCGCGCACCCTATGATAAGTTCGTCAATGCTGAAACGCGCTTCTGGAATGTCAGCGGGATGAATGTTTCGCTCGGTGCTGACGGCGTGCAATTACACACGGAATCCCTGGTGGCGATCATCGCAGGCGGTCTCGCCTTCGACACACCCTCCTTCGCTGACGGTGCCGGGCCACCCACCGGCAGCACCGTCTTCAGCCTCTTCGATGACCAGGCTAGCGCCATGAAGAAACCGGAAGCAAATTCACAGCACTTTGTGCTCTATTTCCACGAGTCGCTGCGTGGCCTGAGTGTGGGCGCGCCCGTCACCCTGCTTGGTCTTCCGGGTGGCGAAGTGACCGACGTGGGGCTCGATATCGACCCAAAGACGCAGGCACTGCGCGGACGGGTCGAGATCGTGGCCTACCCCGACCGGCTCATCGGCCGCCTGGGTGAGCAACAGCTTGCCATCGGCCAAACCCTCGCAGAAAGTAACCAGGAGCGCCATGCCTTTTTTGATCATTTGGTCGAGCAAATGGGAATGCGCGCACAGCTTCAAAGCGGAAGCCTGATTACCGGACAACTCTTTGTGGCGTTGGATTTTTTCCCGGATGTAAAAAAGGCGCAGATCGACTGGAATCTGACCAAGCCGGAGATTCCGTCGATTCCCAGCCCCTTGCCCAATCTTGAAGCCAAGCTCGGCAGCATTCTGACCAAGCTCGATAGCGTGCAGTACGAGGCCATTGGGGCTGATCTTCGCAAGCTGCTTAATTCATCCGATCAGGTCATGCAGGATATCGACCAGGCCTTGATCCACTTTGACAAGAGCATCACCCCGGAGATGAAAATTGCGATCGAAGCGTTCCGCAAGGCCACTCTTTCTGCCAATAAAATGATGCAAAGCACCGATGCGGCGCTACTCAGCCCCGATGCACCCGTACAACAGGAACTGCGTGACGCAATGCAGGAAATCACCCGCACCGCACGCGCCCTGCGTGTTCTCACTGACTATCTCGAACGTCATCCCGAATCGCTGCTGCGCGGCAAGCCAGAAGAGAAAAACTAATGCGCCAACTCATATGCCACGCCCTTATCCCCGCGACCTTACTCTTCGTGGCCGGATGCGCAGCTGCACCCAGCTCGCAGTTTTATACCCTCAGCGCCACCACACAACCGGCTGCCCCGGCTGCAAAAATGTCCGTTGCCGTCGGCCCCGTCTCCATCCCTGCCGCTGTCGATCGCCCACAAATGGTCATCAACACCAGCGCGAATCAAGTCCAACTGGATGAGTTCAACCGCTGGGCGGCGCCCTTGCAAAGCGACATCAACCGCGTGGTGGTCGAAAACCTGGTCAAGATGTTAGGCACACCGAGCGTCACCCTGTTTCCGCAAACAGCCAGCGCCAATGCGGATTACCGCGTCAGCATCGAAGTGCAAAGTTTTGTCTCCACCTTGGGCGAGGCCAGCTCGCTGGATGCGGTATGGACGGTACGCCGCATGAAGGACAACGCGCGCGAAGTTGGTCGCAGCACACTGAGCGAGCCCGCCAAGGCCGTGACCGCAGACAAAAGCCATGATGCCCTCGCCGCCGCCCACAGCCGCGCCCTCGCCCGCATGTCGCAGGATATTGCTGACGCACTGCGTACCCTGGAGCGCGCCCCACAAGTCAAGCAAGATGCTATTGATCCGGCTCGATAAAGTTTGAATACCACCGTTCGGGCTGAGCCTGTCGAAGCTTGGGCGGCTTGATCTGCCCAAGTGTTGATTGGGTTTGCTATGCTGAAGAAGTAACCATTAGCCACGAGCGAACACATGAACCAAGACGCACAAGAAATTGCCCAATTTGATGCCCTCGCTGGGGAATGGTGGGACGAGCATGGTGCCTTGTGGACGTTGCACGCGATCAATCCGTTACGCATGGACTTTATTCGCAGCCACGTCGCACTCGCTGGCAAGCAGGTGTTGGATGTGGGCTGCGGTGGCGGCATTTTAACCGAAGCCTTGGCGCGCGAAACCGCAAACCCAAGCGGCATTGACCTTGCTGCGGCAAGCTTGAGTACGGCACGCCTGCATGCTGAAGCCGAGGGGCTGGATATTAGTTATCGCCTGATGCCGGTCGAGGATCTGGCCGCTGCCGAGCCTGCGCGCTTTGACGTGGTCACCTGCATGGAAATGCTCGAACACGTCCCCGATCCGGCAGGCATCGTGCAAGCCTGCGCCAATCTGCTCAAACCCGGCGGCTGGCTGTTTTTATCCACTCTCAACCGCACACCCAAGGCCTTTGCCCTCGCCATCGTTGGTGCGGAATATCTGATCGGCATGATTCCGCGTGGCACGCATGACTGGAATAAATTCATCCGTCCGGCCGAGCTGGCCTCATGGCTGCGCGCCGCTGAGCTAGAGTGGGTCGATCAGCAAGGCCTGCATTACAACCCGCTCAATCGGCAATTCAAGCTTGCTCCCGGCGTGGAGGTGAATTACCTCGTGGCGGCACGCAAGCCGATGACCTGTTGATTCGGCTAGATTTATCCGAGATTGCCCGCCGAGTCGTAGGGTGCGCCGTGCGCACCATTCAGCCCATCGGTGCGCATGGCGCACCCTACACTACTGGTTTTGCCCTCTCCCGCTTGCGGGAGAGGGGCTTATCACACGCCTCGCAATAACGGCACGCCATAGGTCAAAAGCGCATGCAGCCCTAGGCCAATCACACCGCCCACCAGCGTGCCGTTAAAACGGATGTACTGCAAATCACGCCCCACGCTTAACTCCAGCGTCTTGACCAACTGCGCCTCATCCCAAGCCTTCACCGTCTTGGCAATATGCTCGGTCACACCCTCGCGCACATCGACCACCAGTTTCTCCGCCGCTGCCAGCACATGCTCATTGATCGCGGCACGCAGACTCGCATCATCGCGCAATTTCTCGCCCAAGGCCGCCATGGCCCGTGCCAGATGTTGCGCCAAGGCTGAGTCTTCACGGCTCAGATCAGCACGCAACCACGCTTTGATCTCCTGCACCAAAACCCGGCTGTAGTCTGACAGTTCAGGGCGTTGCAGCAGCTGCGTCTTGACATCATTAAACGCAGCTTGAATGCCCTGATCCTCCCCCAAGCGCGCAATGTAATCCATCACCTTGACTTCATACTGCTTGCGCAAAGGATGCTCCGCGTCCTGCAACACCGCCACCACGTCCAATATGATGGCCTGCGCCAGCTTGCTCGAAAGCTCGTCGGCCATGCTGTCCACCGACTTGAACACGCTAATCACACCGATCATCTTCGGCCACTCGGCGCGCGCATATTGCGCCAACTTGGCCGACACCTGCGCCTTCACCTCGTCTTGATCAAGCACCTGCGCCAGCTTCAACAAGCCCGCATCCAATACCGCATGATGCCGCCCATCCTTGGTCAACGCACGCAGCACCTGCGCCGCTGTCTCCGCACTATTCCAGCGTTGCAAGGCATCACTCAGCAACTCCTTGAGCGCCAGCTGCAAGCGCGCATCATCCAGCCAATCCAGTGCCTGCAAGCTCCAAGCACGCACTGCAGCCACCCAAGACTGCACCTGCGCAGGCTCGGCCAACCATTGCCCCAAACGTGCCGCCGGATCGAATAGCGCCAACTTTTGCAGAAGAATTTTCGGCTCAAGAAAATGATCGCGCACAAACGTCGCCAATTGATCGCCAATGCGCGCCTTATTGGCTGGAATAATCGCCGTGTGCGGAAAAGGCAAACCCAGAGGATGACGAAACAGCGCCACCACCGCGAACCAGTCCGCCAGCGCGCCGACCACTGCCGCCTCGGAAAACGCCAGCGTCCACGCCCACACGCCCTGCCCGCCCATCCACGCACTGAGCAACAGAATGACCAGCGCCCCCAGCAACAGCGCTATCGCGATCGCCTGCAAGCGTCTTAACTCACGTTCACGCTCAGATGGAGGGATGTCGGCGGACATATTCATGCCTCACTCTCGGTCGCTGCAGAGTGCTCACCTGCCAACGCCTTTTCAATCACCGACGGCAAATGATTGGGAGCTTTGATGCGCAGTTGCTTGTGAATACAGGTACGCCCGAACACCACCTCGATGTCCTTGACCTTGACGCCGAACTCCCTGGCCAGAAAACGCACCATATGATCGGTTGCTTTGCCAGCTTCCGGTGCTGCGGTCACGCTCACCTTGAGCTGATGCCCTTTCGGCTTGCCAATCGCATCGCGCTTGGCCGCAGGCGTACCCAGGATGTTCAGCACCAAGGTATCGCCATCCCAGGCACAAAATGAATTTATTGCGCTTCTAGCTGCTTCCAAAGCCGGTCTCCAGTCTTACGCAAAAGTGTTCCAGCAAGGCAAAGCGCCGAAGACAGTACACCGAGTACGGCGAGGCGCTTGAACGCCGCTGGGGCGGTTTTGCGTAAGTCCTACAAAAATGAACACGCACGCAGCGCCCTATTCACGCGCTCAAAGTAGCCGCCAGCGCTTCATCCTGGGTCAGCTCGTCCGGCAGGCAGCCAATCGGCGGCCCCATGGCACCGTCATTTTGCTCGAAGCGCACCAGATAAATCGACTGGCGCGGGTCGGCCTCGGCGTGACCGAAACTCACCACCACGCCACGTCGCCCGGCGGGGGCGAGCAGCGCATTCGGTGCCAGTCCAGGAATCTCGGCTTCTTCTTCGTTGAAAAGGTCTTCGCGCGCGAAGACGATGTCGCCTATATCGTAATCGGCTTGCATCACCAGACCTCCTTCGGCGCCATCAGGCGTTCAACCGGGCGGTCATTGAGCAAATGCTCGTCGATAATCGCCTGCACATCTTCAGCCTGTACGCCCAGGTACATGACATCATCGGGATAAACCAGCACGCTCGGGCCATCGTGGCAGGGACCAAGACAGCCGGTATTGGTCAGCGCGAACGATGCCCACAAATTACGCACTTGAAACGCCGTGGAGAAGGCGTTGAAAACATTCATGCTGCCATTTTCCTGGCAGGAGCCGCGCGGATGACCCGGCGGGCGTGCCTGAACGCAGACAAGGACGTGTTTTTTCGGTCTGGGCATGGGATATCTCCTTGGGATGGGCTTTCAGCTTGTTGAGAGGGATTCGGTCGTGGGGGGTGCGGATTCAGATGCTGCTTGCGGTGCCGCCAGAGCCTCGCGCAGCAGGCTGACGACATGCCGTGCCTCGCGCCCCGCGCCAGCCTTGATCTGTTGACGGCAGGAATAACCGTCGGCCAGCACCATCGCCTCGGGGGCGGCGCGCACGGCGGGTAGCAGGGCATCTTCGGCCATGCGCATGGAAATCTCATGATGCTCGGCCTCGTAGCCAAAACTGCCCGCCATGCCGCAGCAACTTGCCTCCACGAGTTCGACGCGCAGTTGCGGCACCAGCCCAAGCAGCTTGCGCACCGCCTTCATGCCGCCAAAGGCCTTTTGATGGCAGTGACCATGCACCAGCACATGCGCATCGGGCATGGCGCGTAGCTCAAGTTTCAACCGTTTGGCGGCGTGCTCGGCGGCCAGAAAATCCTCAATCAGCTGCGCCTGTTTGGCCAGGCGCTCGACCTGCACCTTGTCCAGACCGAGCTGGCGGTATTCATCCTTCAGGCTCAACAGGCAGGAAGGCTCCAGCCCGATAATCGGCCGCCCGGCTTCGACATGCGGCATCAAGGCCGTCAGCAGACGCGCCGCCTCGGCCTGTGCCTGCGCGGTCATACCTGCGGCCAGCCAGGTGCGGCCACAACACAGCGGACGTGCGGGGTCATGATCGGCCTCGCCTGCCTGCGCCACGATCACCCGGTATCCGGCGGCGCGCAGCACTACCAAGGCATCTTCGGCCACCTCGGGTTCGAAATAACGTGTCCAGGTATCGAGCAGCAACACCACCTCGCGCCCATCCTGTACCTCACTCACGGCCAAGGCATCGCTAAAGGCGTGCGCGGCAGGTTGCGGCAGTTCGCGTGCGGCGGCAATGCCGAACAGGCGCTCGCCCAGGCTGCGCATCCAGGGCATACGATTGCGCAGACGCAACGCCATTCCCAAGCCCGGCAGGCCATGCAACAGGCGCGGCAGGGTCGCAATCAGGCGCTCGCGCAGCGGCACGCCGTGGCGCGCATTGCGCTGCGCCTGCGCTTCGATTTTCAGCGCCGACATATCCACCCCGTTCGGGCACTCGCGCTTGCACCCCTTGCAGGACACGCACAAATCCAGCGCCTGCACCAAGCGCGGGTCGTTGAATGGATCGTCGCCCAACTCGCCATTCAGCGCCGCTTTCAGCGCCAAAATGCGCGCATGGGTCGAATGCTCCGGGTCGTCGGTGACACGAAAACTGGGGCACATCACCCCGCGCTCCTTGCGCTGGCAGGCGCGGTTGCCCATGCACAAGGCCACCGCGCGCGCAAAATCGCCGCCGCTTTTCGGAATGCCCGCGTAGGCATCGCCCAGCCCGACCTGTGAATAAGCCGACCAGTCAAGCGCCGAGTGCATTTCAGGCGGCAATTCGGCTGCGGATGGACGGCTGACTGTGTTCATCGAGTCGCACACAAACCGATCAGATTTTCGATCAGGACGGGATGTATCCCTATCGCCTCCGACAGACAATACAGGCACTCAGCATTATTGCGTGGCATGGCTTGTCTCCTTTTGAACGCTCTGACTCGGCGACGCCGACTGCGCCGCAAGCTGTGCCAGCCAGGCGCGCTGCCTTTGTTGCGCCTGCTTATCGTGCAGATGCTCGCGGATACGTGGTGCGGCCTGTTCCAAACTTTCGCGCTGCTCGGAAAACACCGCGTCGCAGCGCACCAGGTGAAAACCCAGCTCTGACTCGACCACGCCCGAGGTTTCGCCCACCCAAAGTGCAAACAAAGCCTCCTCCAGCTCAGGGTAGAGCTGTCCGCGCCGCAGTTCGCCCAGCATTCCGCCGTTCACCGCAGTCGGGCATTCCGAATAGCGCTGCGCGACGTCTTCAAAACTGCGTGTGCTCAACTCGCCCGCTGCCTGTTGGATGCGCTGCAAGGCCAGCTCGCGCCGGTTTTCGGCAAAATCCTCATTAATCGTAATCAGGATGTGGCGCGCACGCCGCCGCTCCGGATTGACGAAACGCTCACTGTTCAGGCGATAAAACAGCTCGACATCCAGCTCGCTGACCGCCTCACCCTCAGCGCTAATCCGATCCAGCACGGCGTCCACCGCCAGTTGCCGACGCAGACCGAGCAACAGGCTTTCATCATCCAGGCCGATCTGCTCCAGCGCCGCCTTGAAAGACGCCTCATCCTCATAGCGCCCGCGCAATTCTTGCAACGCCTGCTGCAGCGTGGCCTCCGGCACGCACACCGCGCGCCCCTCCTCGCTGGCCAACACCAAGCGCTCAATCTCCAGCCGACGCTGCGTCACGTCACTCACCCGGCGGCGCTGAGCCTCGTCCAGTGCATCGGGCGTGCTGCCAAAAAGCTGTTGCGCCACCTGGAATTCGCAGTAGGACAGGCTCATGACTGTGCCTCCTCTTCTTTGTCGGCGGCAGGCGCAGCCTCCTCCAGAGGCTCCAGCAAGGCTTCGGGCACCTGCAACACCTGCCCGGGGAAGATCATGTGATAGATCACCCTGCCCTCGCCCGCCTGATCGCGAATCACCCGCAACACTTCGCCCACCGTGCCGGCAGGCACACGCACCTCGCCATCCACCGCCAGACTCAGCCGCGTGCGCACCTTCTCGCGCGCCTCAAAACGACTTGGGCTCCACGGCTCATCCATGCCGATCAGCTCTTCCTCACGGCAACCGACCTTGCGCCCCTGATCGAGAAAGTGCACGGTGTAGATAATCTGATCCTGCAAAAAGGAACCGATATCCAGCACATGACCGACGCTGCCCCGGCGCACCAACAACTCGCCCACCTCCATATTGGGATAGGTGCCGTCGTTACGCACATTGCGGATTACCCGCACCTCGTCGCCAAAGTCGAAACGTGAGCGCATGGCAAGATACTCAGAGACTGAACGGCACAAACGTGGTTTGCGGCTCGTGCATGTGGAACACTTTGAACACTTTTTCAGTCAACGCATCGGAATCGACGAAGTCCTGATAGGCACGCAGCAATAGCTCGCGATGCGCCATGAAACGCGCCTCGCCACCTTCCGGCATCGCTGCGAGCCCCTGCTCCAGGTAGTTGTGGAAGCGCTGCAAGATATGCAGGCGATTCACATGCACCACGCGCTCGTCGTAATCAATATCGAAAAAAACCAGGAATTCTTCTGCGGAAGACAAATCTTCCAGCAGGTCATCAAGTTCGCTCTCAGTCATGGCCAGTTCCTCCACAAGGTTTAACAAAATCCGGACACATGCGCCGGTGGATCCCAATAAAGGGCAAAAACAGGGTCAGTCAATCAGCGCAGCGCTAAACGCGCAGCATCCAGCAAAGCGCCCGCGCCCAGACGATCCAGCGGATCCAGCCGGGTCAGGTGCTCCAGCGCGGCACAGCCTTGCATCACGCGCCCCAGACGCAAATCGAGATAGCCCAGCGCCTTGAGCGTCATCAAATGAAAACGCAGCACCGTCATCCCCGTGCCTGCGCGCTGTTCTGCCGCCTGCTCCGGAGTCAGCTCGCGCCAGTCGGCAGGCCAACCGAGCCGCTCTGCACTGACCGTCAGAGCACGTACCGCAATGGCACGCGCCTCTTCCAGACGGTGACGATAAAAATGATTGCGATACAACGCCACCAGCACCGCCAAAGACTCCGGTGCCAGCGCCTCGGCACGCGCCAACGGCTCATCCGACGCACCTTCGGCATAGGCGTTCGCCGCAGCATCGAGCAAGGCCCAAACCTCCAACGGCAGCGGGTCGTCGTAGTACAGTGGTTGAGCATCGAAATCGAGCAGATCCATTACGCAGCCTCCTTGCGAGATTTAGACTGAACGGGAGCAGAGACAGGCGACTCCATGCTGTCCGCCGCGCATTCGCCCTGACCATCACACACCCCGCAGGGCACCTCGAACGGCTCAAGCCCGGCCGCCTGCAAGCGTGACTCCAGCACTTTGACCCGGTCGAGCAGACAGGACAGCGCCTTGCCCACTGGGTCGGGAATCAGATGATGGTCAAGGTTGATACCATCCGGCGAGGTGCTCTCGCGTTCAGTGCGCACAATGCGCCCCGGAATGCCGATCACGGTGCGGTCGGCGGGTACATCCTTGACCACCACCGAATTGGCGCCGACGCGCACCCGTGTGCCGAGCATGATCGGCCCCAGCACCTTGGCGCCCGCACCAACCAACACGCCGTCGCCGAGCTGCGGGTGACGCCGCCCCTTGCGCCAGCTGGTGCCGCCCAGAGTCACGCCGTGATACAACGTCACATCGTTGCCAAGCACCGCCGTCTCGCCAATCACCACGCCCGCACCATGATCGATAAACAGGCGGCGACCGATCGCCGCGCCGGGGTGAATATCCACATTGGTGAAAAAACGGGTCAGCGAACCGAGCATCCGCGCCGGAAGCCGCCAACCGCGCCGCCACATACCATGCGACAGACGATGCAGCATCACCGCATGCACGCCCGGATAGGTCAGCAAAACCTCGATGCGCGTGCGCGCCGCCGGATCGCGCGCGAACACGCATTCCACGTCCTCGCGCAACAGGCTCCACAGCCCGAACTTTTTGACGCGTGGTGCGGTGCTGGTCACGGCCTCGTTCTCCATCGGCGCATCCACCGCAATGACTTGGGCATTCGACTTGCTCATTGCACGCCCTCCGCATACGCCTGCGGCAAGGTCTGCCGATAAAGCCCGTGTAATTCTTCGGCAATCGGCGCACGCTTGGCGCAGGTGACCCAGTCGCGAATCAGCGGCAATAACATGTCCGCCTGCGCCCGACTGAGCATCAGCCCGAGTTGGGCATAGGCCGCCATCACGCCATGCGCGCCGGAATGTTTGCCGAGCACCAGATGGTGACGACGCCCGACCTCGACAGGATCCAGCGCCTGATAATTGGCCGGATCCTTGAGCAAGCCGTCCACATGAATGCCCGCCTCGTGGGTGAACACGCCCTCGCCGACCACGCTCTTGCTCCAGCTCACCGGACGCCCGGAGGCGCGCGCCACACGCTCGGACAGTGCGGGAAAGCCAGTCAGGTCGATGCCGGTATCGCAGCCATACAACTTGAGCAGACCGACGGCCACTTCTTCAAGCGCGGCATTGCCCGCCCGCTCACCCAGCCCATTGACCGTGGTATTCACATGACTTGCGCCACCGCGCACCGCCGCCAGGGTATTCGCCGTGGCCAGACCGAGATCATCATGTGCATGCATTTCGATTTCGATATCAATGCTGCGACGCAATGCGCCGATACGCTCAAACACGCCGAACGGCTCCATCACACCCACGGTATCTGCGAAACGAAAGCGTTTTGCTCCGGCAAGCTGCGCGGCTTCCGCCACCACCCGCAGGAAACGCTCATCGGCACGCGAGCTGTCCTCGCCACCCACCGAAACCTCAAGACCCAAATCGGTGGCCATTTTGACGTGGCGATCAATGCTCGCCAGCACCCAGGCACGCGACTTGCCCAACTTGCGCTCGATCTGCTGATCGGACAGCGGGATGGAAATATCCACCATATTCACACCCAGATCGGCGCACAGGCGGATATCGTCAGCGTGCATCCGGCTCCACACCAACAAGCGCGCTGATAAACCCAAGGATGCAATAGCGCGGATATCGTCACGCTCCACCACGCCCATTGCGGGAATACCAACCTCCAACTCCGGCACGCCAAGCGCATCCAGACGTGTCGCAATGTCGATCTTTTCATCGCGATTAAACGCCACACCCGCCGACTGCTCGCCGTCGCGCAAGGTGGTGTCGTCGATAATGACTGATGTTGGAAGCATGATGGGCTCAATCCGAAAGTGACCTGTGCCATGAGTATTGCAAGTGCAGTGCCAGAAACTCACGATAAAATTTAATTGTTTTATTTCATGATGTTATATATTCCACACCGACTTGGGTGCGTGTGTAACGCTGCCAATGAAGCGGGTGTTTGTAGGCTTTGCGACAAAGCCAAAAGCAAGAAGGGGCTTCAAGGCAACGGATATTGATCGACAAGTCTTGACACCACATACCGATCGGTATGTAATCGGCGCATGGACTCAAATCGACAATCTGACCTGACCCGACAGCGCGTATTGGAAGCTGGCTTCAAGGAAATCCACCGACATGGATTCCAGGCGGCCAGTGTGTGCGACATTCTGGCCGACACCGGCCTGACCAAAGGTGCGCTCTACCACCATTTTCCAAGCAAGAAGGAACTGGGTCTGGCAGTGATCGACGAGATGATCGGCGCTGGATTGCGCGAGCGCTTTATCCGCCCCTTGCGTGACTCCGAGCGCCCCGCGCAGGCCTTGGTCGAGCTGATCGGCAATAAGCAGGAACAGAGCGAGGAATACATTCAACTGGGCTGCCCGCTCAATAATCTGATGCAGGAAATGAGTCCGGTGGACGAGGATTTCCGCAACAGACTCAATCGTCTCCTGAACCAATGGCAGAGCGCATTCGAAGACGCGTTGCGCCGTGCGCAGGTGGCGGGCGAGGTGCGCGAGGATGTGGATTGCCATGCGGCAGCTTTGTTCATCGTGTCGGCGTGGGAGGGCTGCACGGGCATCGCCAAAAACATGCAGTCGGTGGAGAGCTTCCGAGCCTGCATGTCGCAACTACAGGTCTATGTCGTCGGCCTGCTGAAGCATTAGATCCTATTTTTTTACCCCGATACATACCGACCGGTATGCATCTAACCCACGAAGGAGAGCCGCATGAGTATTATTCAGACCGTTTCACCCGAACAGGCCACCGGCAAGGTGGCGCAGATCTACGCTCAGATCGAACAGCGCTTCGGCCGGGTTTACACGGGGTTCCAACTGTACAGTGCCAGCCCGGATCTGATGGAACAGTTGGCGCAACAGAACGCCTATTACTCGCAACACCCGACGCTGGGCTTTGCCCTGCTGGCCATGATCCGCATGCTGGTCTCCGCACAAAACGACTGCACCTACTGCATCGGCTTCAACGAAACCATGTTGATCGAGCGCGGCGGTTTCAGCGTCGAACAGATCGTCACCACCCGGAGTGACCCGAATGCAGCGCCGCTGGACGACAAGGACAAGGCCATGCTGCTGTTTGTACTCAAGGGCACGAAGGCTCCCAAGTCGATCGGCGCGGCTGACCTCGATGCCCTGCGCGCGCTCGGCTGGAGCGACCGCGACATCATGGACGGCTTGTTCCACGGTGCGCGCAACACAGCGGTCGACATCATGTTCGATGCCTTCAAGGTCGAAAACGATTTCTAAAAATTTATAGTGGGAGAACACAAGATGAACGTATCAGAAGCTATCGAAACACGTCGCGCCGTCAAGGCTTACGACCCAGAACACCGCATGAGCCAGGTCGAGATCGAGCGCTTGATGGGCTTGGCCATGCTGGCACCCACCGCTTTCAACATCCAGAACTGGCGTTTTGTGCTGGTCAGCGATCCGGCGCTACGTCAGCAAATTCGTGAAGCGGCCTGGAATCAGGCGCAAGTCACCGATGCCTCGCTGCTGCTGATCCTGACCGCCGATCTCAAGGCTTGGGAGAAGACGCCGCAACGCTACTGGCGGCTGGCCGTTCAGCCGATGCAGGATTTCATGGTGCCTGCCATCGAGCAGTACTACCGTGGCCGCGAACAGGTGCAACGCGACGAAGCCATGCGCTCCTGCGGCATCGCTGCCCAGACCCTGATGCTGGCGGCCAAGGAAATGGGGTATGACACCTGCCCTATGGATGGCTTTGATTTTGATGCGGTGGGCAAGTTAATCAATCTGCCTGAGGATCACGCCATCGCCATGTTCGTGGTGGTTGGCAAGGCCGTTCAAGCCCCCTCTCCACGCAGCGGGCCGCTGGCGATGAATGAAATCGTCGTTCACAATCACTTTTGAGGAGCATTCCATGCGACCAACTACAGCGCGCGCATGGTGGCGGCAGACATTATGATCAACGCCTTCAAGGCCAAACGGGATTTCTGAGGTTTTTCCACTCCGTCGGCGTAGAGCCCGAATGTTTACGCCGAAGGGAAAGATTGGAAGCCTGGCTTCATATCACCCAATAAAAATCACCCAATACAAAGCCCCGGAGCTTGCGGCACCGGGGCTTTGTATTGGGTGACCCGCCCCCTTTTAACAGCTTGCTGAAATACTCATATCAGCATCCTGTTAGGACGGTAAATCTAACTTAAATCGCACCGCGTGCCTCGAAACGCACTTCAATCGCCAGTGCCGGAATCTCTTCCAAGGTAACGCTGGGATATTTCGGCGCGTAGGAGGATGTCGCCTCGTAGGCGGTCAAGACCTTCTCGCCTGCGCTTTGTCCCTTGAAGTCGGATTTTTCCAGGTGCAACTCATCCAGCATCTCGTTCCACGCCATGCCTTCCACCAGCGGGATAAGCATCAGGCGTGCACCATTCACCACGGTTTGTACCGGCTTGCCCAGATTACGCACGTAGATGATCACGACGGTCTTGTCGCAAAAGTCAGCGGAATACATCTCCAGCATGATCGGAAGACTGGCCAGTTCTTCAAGAAAGCCCGCCAGCAGCAGGATGTGCTCGGCATCGGTGAGCAAGGCGGCTTGCTTGATAACCGCTTTGGGCGGCATACGGCGGCCTTGGGCATCGCCGACCTCACCTTCAAGAATCACCAGTTCGCCACGATAGGCATCGATACCGGGCTTGCCCGCGGATTCGCGGAAGTTTTGATAAAACAGCAGGCCACGGCCTTCATAATTGGACAAAAGCATGTTGACTCCTCAACAAAAAACATACTGACAGGGTTGATAAAATTTTCATGGAACGCGTGCCTAGGCCAGACCGTAGGTGCGCCATGCGCACCGATGGGCTCAAAGGTGCGCATGGCGCACCCTACGGTTTCTCAGCCTCCGACGCGCATCAGGCATAGACCGGTGCAAAGGCTTGCGCGGGATCGGTCACCGGCCCGTTTTCACCCCAATAGGGCGAAAGCTTGCGCAACTGCGCAATGATCGGCGGTACGGCGGCAATCACCCGGTCAATTTCTTCCTCGGTGTTGTAGCGCGAGAGCGAGAAACGCACCGTGCCATGCGCAGCGGTGTAGGGAATGCCCATGGCGCGCATCACATGCGAGGGCTCCAGCGAGCCGGAGGTGCAGGCTGAACCGCTGGAGGCGGCAATGCCCTGCTTGTTGAGCAGCAACAAAATGCCCTCACCCTCGATGTACTCAAAGGCGATATTGCAGGTATTGGGCAGGCGGTTATCCGGGTCGCCGGTGACGAAGGCGTTCGGCACCTGGGCGAGAATGCCCTTCTCCAGACGGTCACGCAGCGCCCGCACCTCGGTATTTTCATACGCCATATGCTCCAGCGCCTGCTCGCAGGCTGCGCCCAAGGCGACGATTGACGCGCTGTTTTCGGTGCCCGCACGACGCCCGCGCTCCTGATGCCCGCCGCGTAGCAGTGGACGGAAACGCGCGCCGCGACGCAGGTAGAGCACGCCGATGCCTTTCGGTGCATGCAGCTTGTGGCCGGAAATAGACAGCATGTCGATTTTGCTCGACTTCAGATCCATCGGCAGCTTGCCCACAATCTGCACGGCGTCGGTATGGAACATGACTCCGGCAGCATTCGCCATTTCAGCCATTTTCTCCACCGGGAACAGCGTGCCCGTCTCGTTGTTGGCCCACATGACGGACACGATGGCCACCTTGTCGGTCAACAGTTTGGCGTATTCGTCCAGATCCAGCCGCCCTTTGCCGTCCACCTTGAGGTAATGCACGGTGTAGCCGTCTTTTTCCAGGGTTTGGCACAGGGTCAGGATTGCTGGGTGTTCAACTGCCGTGGTGATGATTTCCTTGCGTTCTGGCTGCACCTTGAGCGCAGAAAGAATCGCGGTGGAATCCGATTCGGTGCCGCAGGAGGTGAAGATGATTTCCGAATCATGCTCGGCGCCGATCAGTGCCTGCACCTGCTGGCGTGCTTTTTTCAGCGCCAGACCGACCTTGTTGCCAAAGCTGTGCATGGAAGACGGGTTGCCGAACTGTTCGGTGAAAAACGGCAGCATGACCTCCACCACAGAGGGGTCGACGCGGGTGGTGGCATTGTTATCCAGATAGATCGGGTTCATTGCTCGATTCTCACTTAGGGTTGCAAAGACCAGGAGCAGGTGTCGTGGCGCGCACTGGCACCAGCTTCACGAACTCGCCCAGCGCTTCCATCATCTTCTGCTGCACGCCTTGCAGGGTCAGCGCTTCCATCTGGCAGCCAGAGCACGCGCCCTTCATGCTGACGTAGATGGTCTTGCCGTCGATGTCCACCAGTTCGATGTCACCACGGTCGCGTTGCAGTGCCGGACGCACGTCTTCGATCACCTGCTGGATACGCTTGACCCGCTCCAGAGTGGACATTTTGCCGCTGGCCGCGACGGGTGAAGGCGGTGGCGTCACTTTGAACGACTCGCCACGTTCAGCCAAAACCTTGGTCAGAATTTCTTCAATCCCCTCATGACAGGCCGCACAACCACCGCCCGCCTTGGTGTAGTTGATGACATCCTGCACTGTGGACAGGTTATTGGCACGCACAGTGTCTTCGATCATGACCGCGTCGATGGCGAAGCATTTGCAGATCAGCGCGCCTTCCTCGTGGTCGTCAGCCCAGACCTCACCACGATAATTGGCAATCGCCGCCTCCAGCGCCTCGCGTCCCATCACCGAGCAGTGCATTTTTTCCGGCGGCAGGCCGTCCAGATAATCGGCAATGTCCTGATTGGAGACTTTGAGCGCCTCGTCCAGAGTCATGCCTTTAATCATTTCGGTCAGCGCCGAGCTTGAGGCAATCGCCGAGCCGCAACCGAAAGTCTGGAAGCTGGCATCAAGAATGCGCTCCGTCTCGGGATCGACCTTGAGCATCAAACGCAGTGCGTCTCCGCAACTGATCGAACCCACTTCGCCCGTCGCATTAGCGTCGCCCAGAGCACCCGCATTACGCGGGTTAAAGAAGTGTTCCTGGACTTTTTCGGAGTATTCCCACATGGCAGAACCCTCGGTTAAATGCGGTGTAAATTATGGATAATCAGGCGGAGAAGGACTTGCCGCAGCCACAGCTGTTGCTGGCATTCGGGTTCTCGAACTTGAAGCCGGAACCCTCCATGGAGTCAACAAAATCAACGGTCACGCCGTTGAGCATGTTCGCGCTTTGCGGATCGACCAGGATCGACACGCCATCACAGACCACCACGGTGTCTTCCGCATTGGCGGCAGGTTCAAGGCGCATGCCGTATTGCAGTCCGGAGCAGCCGCCGCCGGTCACGGCAATACGCAGACCGATCATCGGATCGGCGGAACCTTGGATGAAACGCTGGATGGCTTTAACGGCGCCAGGGGTCAAAGTAAGCATGAGAAGCACCTCGTGTTTGCGTGGGATAGAGTCGTTACAGGGCTGAATCGCCTTTGAACTTGGTTAAAGCACACAGCGTGCCATACCGTAAAAATCAAGAATAAAAATCCTAAGCAATTGAAATAAAACATAAAAAAACCCACACTCTGAAGGTGTGGGTTGTTTGAAATGAAATACGCCGAAGCCCGGCGCAGAATTTTGTAGGTTTTGCTACACAACCTCAACCCGTGCAGGCGGCGCGCCGACAAAGCTCACACGCGGCGCGATTTCTGCACTCATGGCCACTCCGCCCTGCTCATCAATCACCATCACTTGCTTGATGCCCATACGCGCGGCCAGCGCAGGCCAATCCTGCGCGCCGGCCACCACCAGCGCGGTCGCCGCGGCATCCGCCCAGGCGGCATCGGCATGAATCACCGTGGCCGAAACGACATGCGTCGCCGGTTGGCCACTGCGCGGATCGATGATGTGCGGATAGCGCTGGCCATCCCATTCGCGGTAACGCTCGTAGGTGCCCGAGGTGACGATGGCCTCGCGCCCTTGGGCGTCGATGGCGGCGATCACCCCTTCCCCTTGCGGATGGCGCACGCCGATATGCCAGGGGCGACCGTCGCGCTGACCCGCAATCGCCAGATTGCCGCCAAGGTTCACCACGGCATTGTGCAAACCCTGCGCCGCCAGATGATCCAGCGCCCAGTCGATCGCCACGCCCTTGGCATAACCACCGAGGTCGATGCGTACCTTCGGGTTGACACTGCTTACCCCGCGCGCGTCGAAACGCAGATCAGCCATGCTCGGCGCGCAGGCGCACAGTGCGGCCACATCATCCGCCGAGGGCGGCGCAGCGCGCTGCTGCACATCGCTATGAAAGTCCCACAAGCCAATCAAATTGCCCAGCGCCGGATTGAACAAGTCGCCCGAGGCCTGCGCCGCGTGGCTCGCACCGCGTAGCAGAGCCTCAAGTCCGGCGCTCACCGCCTGCGCACGTCCCTCGGCCAGCGCAGCATTCAGCGTGGACAACTCCCCCGGTTTCCAGGCATGCCACTCACGATTCATGCCTAAAAAGCGATGTTCAATCTCGTCCAGCGCGTGATTGACCTCAGGCTCTGCGCCTTCCGCGCCAAGATTGACCAAGGTGCCGAAGACGTACATCTCGCGGCTGACCAGGGCAGCGTGCGCCGGGCTCAAGGCCACGGGCAATAGAGCCGCGCCCAGGCCAACTCCAAGCCCTACACCGACTCCGAGCTTCAAGAAATTTCGACGTGTCATCGTCATGGCATCACTCTCTTTGAATCCAACAGGACTTACGCAAATATTGGCCTTACCCCCTCTCCCCTCGCGGGAGAGGGTCGGGGAGAGGGGGCAATGGCTTCTGCCAATGCATTAGCTTCAGCCACCACCACCAGCCTCTCCCCAACCCTCCCCCGTCAAGGGGGAGAGCGTAGTGAGGGGGCAGAGAAAAACCAGTCATTCTGCGTAAGTCCTAACGCAGAATAATTCAGCGCCTACCCAATCACATGCTCATACACGCGGCGCAAGGCCTCGCGTTCGAGCGGTTTCATGCCACGCGCCTCGGTAATACTGATAAATCGCCCTCCGATGCGTTCGGCAGCCTCAAAAGGCGGGTCGATTGTGGTCAAAGCCAGCGCACGCAGACGCAGCACACCCTTGGAGGTTGGCACCACACCATAAAACTCCGGCTCCATGCACAAAGCCCCCATCTCCAGGCCAAGATAGCCCTCCGCCATACGCTGCAAGGCTGCCGGATGCCACTCAACCGTCGAGGCTAAAGAGGCTGCGCCCTCTCCATCCAGAAGTTCAACATCATCATCCACCGTACCGAAGGCGAACAGGCCATGGCTGAAGCTTAGAAAGCGCAGCCGTGCACTGGTTGCCTGCTTGTGAAAAATCACCAGGCGCATATCAGCAAGATCAGGGGGGTTAGCAAGATTCATCATCGAATGACCCACATGATTCAGGCCGCAACCGGCATGGGTTCATGCGTATGGCAGTTCTTCGGACACACCCGGCTGCACGCGCCACAGCCGATGCAATCCAGCGCATCGGCAATCGCCATCACCATCATGTTGTCGTCGTCCAGATCTTCGTCCAGCTCATCTTCTTCGCGCTCGATCAGCTCGAACACATCGCGCGGGCAAACCTTGTAGCAACGCCCGCAGGCAATACAGGTTTTCTGATTGAGGTCAGTTACAAACGTGGGCGTATAGACCTCGCCGCCACGCGTCAATCCGGTTATCGGTTCCATCTTCTCTCCTCAGCCGCCTTGGGCGGCCATCAACTTGGCATTCGCTTCAGCCCATGCCTGGCAGGCCTCGTAGGCGGACTGCGACATGCCCGGAAGTTCCTCGTAACCCGCAGGCAGGCGGTCTTCCACCAGGTCATGCAACTGCGAGGCCCACTCCTGGGAAATGCGCTTGAGCTTGCGCACTTCTTTTTCCAGCGCCTTGAACTCTTCTTCGCTCATGCTCTCAGTCCTCCGCAATCAAAGCCCGGCCACATCCGGGTATTTACCGATGATTTCCAGCGCTACCGACAACAGCTTGTCGCCCTCGTCCTTCATTTTGGAGTACGAGTCGAAACCAAAGCGGTGTGCATCACGCACGGTGCGATCCATCACCACCAGCTTGCCAACGGTAATCAGCGCGCGACCAAAGCCTTCGTGGGTGATATTCACCATGGGCACGGCAATCAGCTTGCACTCACCTTCAATCATCACCGCAATGGCGTTGTAGAAGGCACGTACACGCGACAGGGTGACTTCGTCGGGGTCGCCGATGACCGGGATTTCGCGGCGCTGCTCCTTGGTCAGGATATAGGGCGCGAGCACGCGCTCGGTCGGCCAGCCGTCGTAGGTGCCGTAGCTATCCAGCGCACGGGTCTGGCGCAGCATTTCCTTGATAAAGGTCGAGGTCATCAGGCCTTCTTCGGCGACCGGGGCAACGACAGGTGCAGCAACATTACTCATGACTTATTCTCCATAAAAACAATAGGTTGCGATTGCAACAACGGTTGTGCGTAAGCACGGGATTCATCTACAGAAAGCATGTGCGGCCTTAAACTTGCACGATTGGACAAGAAGCGCGCGGCGAGCAGACCCAAGCCGAGACCGGCGAGCGCACCCAGCACCACGCCGCCATCGCCCGCGCCTTGGGCTTCGGCCAACGCGGCGCCAAGCAATAGACCGAATAGCGGTGGCAAATAGGCAAATACCGCTGCAACGCTCAGTGCGGCATCGTCCAGCGCCAGTAAAACTTCGTCGCCCACAAGCGCCCCAGCGCGGTTTTCCATGCGCCAGCGCGCCGGGCGCGGACGCACCAGCTTGCCCAGGGTGGTGATGCCGCAGCTGGTGCCATGCCCGCAACTGCCGCAGGCCGACTTGATGCTGACTTCAACGATGGCGCTCCCGCCGTCGAGGGCAACCACGCGCGCGCGTTCGGTCATCATTCCTGCCAACCCTCGTCGAGCATGCTGTCGAAACGCGTGGCATCACGCGGCTGTTCGGCGCGCTGCATGGCCTTGGCCAGCCAACCCTTGGCACCGTCGCGCATCTCCTGGCGCAACTGGGTCAGCAGCTCGCTGATCGGCGTGCCCTGCTCCACCTTGAGCGGGTGAATGCCGCGCGCCATCAGCTGCTGCATCGCCGACGCACCGACCGCCTGGCAGTACATGGCCGCACAGCCTTCCAGCAGGGCGATTTTCGGCGTCAGCTTGTCCTCGTTGCCGTCCATCGCCTGCGGCGAAAATTCGGCGATTTCTTCCAGCTGCGCGCTCTCGGCATTCACCGAGTAAATGGCAAAAGCCAACGCCGCGCCGAAATGCTGATCGACGTGTTTGCGGTCAGTCGTGGCGAAGGCGATACGTAAGGTGGTCATTTTTCGCATCCCCTCAGTGGAAGGTTCCACTCGCCGCAAATGTCGCAACACCGGCTGTGTCGGCTTGGCGGAAGCGGGAGTGGTAGGGGGTGAGTTCGTGATGCTGCGCATGATGTTCCAGCCTCAGATTTGCCAGATCGAACAGAGCCTGGCGCGTGCCACGATAGCCCACCCAGGTGCGTTGAAAACCGCCAACCTGATCGTAGAGCGGAAAGCCCGCACGCAGGATGGGTATGCCAAGGCGCTGCGCGGCGGGCACGGCATGGGATGAGCCAATAATGAGCTCGGCCTTGCGCTCGCCGCACAGCGTTTCCAGATCCTCCAGATCGCCCAGATGCACCTCGTCGGCGGCGACATGCGCCAAGGCCGGGCCGCGCGCCGGAGCGACCGCCGCCACCACCTCGCCGCCCATGCTGCGCACCAGTCGGCTCAAGGCCAGCAGCAGGTCGGGGTCAGCGGCCATGCCGACGCGCGCAAAGCCCATCATGAAGTGGGTATCGACCATCGCGTCCTGCAATTGCGCGCGCTGGCGCTCCAGGCGCGCAGACACGGGTTTGCCGGAAATCTCGGACAAGGCCATGACAAAGGCGTCCACCGCCTCCAGTCCGAGCAGGCTATCGAAGCGGAAATCCGGCGCGCCCGTGCGGCGCTCCAACAGCTCGGCGGCTGGCCACAGCGAACGCCCGATGGTCAGCGTGGCCACGGAATCGCCCATGCGCGCAATGTCCTCCACCGGCGTACCTCCGACGGTGAGTGGATTGAAGTCATCCTCAATCAGATGCCCATCCATCGAGTCGCCAATATCCGGCAGGATGATGGCGCTCAAGCCGAAGTCGGCGGCCATCTCGCGCAGAGCCTCGATGTCGCCCGGCGTCAGCGAGGCTCCGGCGAGGATATTCACCTGATCCGCCCGTTTCTCCAGCTCGCGACTTTCGGGCACCAGCACGTCGATCATGGCCTTGACCGCATCGGCATAACCCGATTCCAGGCAGCCGGTGTAATCCGGGGTATTCACCGGCACCACCGCAATGTGCGCGTACTGCGGATATTCGCTGCGAAAGCGTGTCACCAGACCATGAATATCCGTACCCTGGGTTTCTGACAGCCCGGTGGTCGGCAGGCCGATCATGTCCGGCTTGGACTTGGCGCACAGGGTGGCCAGCCCTTGAATCACGTTGTCATCCGCACCCAACACCGTCGAGGCTTGATCCATGGCCGTGGTTTGCAGCGGAATCGGCTCGCGGAAGTGGCGCACGAAAAACACTTTGGCAAAGGCGGTGCAGCCCAGCGCGCCATGCAGCATGGGCATACAGCGACGCACACCAAGGAAGGCCAGCGACGCACCGGTCGGCGCGCTGGTTTTCAGCGGATTGACAGACAGCGCTTTGCTGCGTTTGATGATCTCGGGCATGGTTCAGGCTCCCACGGCAAAAGGCGGTAGAAAATCGGCGGTCAGAATGACCGGCTCAGGCGCTTTGTCGCCCTCCTCGTCGGTAACGTCCTCCGGCTCCAGCGCGCAATGCGCCACGCCGGTAACACGCTTTTGTGACGCCCAGGGCGCATCGGCGCGCACCTGTGCCCACACCGGGCTTTCCAGACTGAGGGCGATCTGGCGCGCCAGTTCGACCATGCCGGTGTAGCCCGCGTAAGCAAATTCGCGTTCCTGGTTGCTATCGAGGAAAGGCATACGCGCCTTGAGTGCGGTGTACAGGCTGCGCCCGCCCGCGATCATGATGTCGGCACCCAGCTCGTAGCAGGTGTCGAGCAGCTCGCGCGCGCCCTCGCCCTTGAGCATTTTCGCGTCCTCGCCCATCAATTCACGGATGCGCGCCTTGTCTTCCTCGGTGGACTTGCCGGTACCCGTGGCGACCACGTCCATGCCCAGATCCTGCAAAGCGGACACCACCGACCAGGACTTCACCCCGCCGGTATTCAACAGCACGCGCTTGCCGCTCAGGCGCGCACGCCATGGCTCCAGCAACTCATGCACTCGCGCCTCTTCACGCGCAATCAGCGCCTCGGTGCGTACCGTCAGATCGGGGTCATTCAGCAGGCGGGCAAAGTCGCGCAGAGCGCGCGAGGTGTCCTCAATGCCATAGAAACTGCCCTCAAAATAAGGAATGCCGAAGTTGTCTTCCAGCTTGCGCGCCACATTGAGCAGCGCCTTGGCACAGACCACCATATTGGCCTGGGCGCGGTGCATGGCCTGCACTTCATGGAAACGCGCGTCGCCGGAAAGGGTGCACAGAATGCGCAACCCCAGCTCATCGAACAGCGGTGCGACATGCCAGAACTCGCCGACAATGTTGTATTCGCCAATCAGATTGATGTCGTGGATGCAGATACCGCGCTCGGCATAGTCGCGCACCACTTCGCTTGGCACTGGATCAGGCTCGCGCGTGCCGATCACGTACTTGAACATGGCCTCACCGCCAATGCGGTTGCCCAGGTTCTTGGTGCCATAGAAACCGGCTGCATCCACCGGCACCACCGGCACGCCCCAGCGTTCGGTCGCCGCCTTGCAGGTAGCGTCCACATCGTCGCCGATCAGGGCGGTGACGCAGGTGTTGTAGATAAACACCGCCGCAGGGTTGTAGTTATCAATGGCCTGCTTGATCGAGTGGAACAGGCGCTTTTCGCCGCGCCCCATAATCACGTCCTGTTCGGTCAGGTCGGTGGTCATGCCAATTTTGTACAGAGTCGGCCCGGAGGAGCGCGTGCCACGGTTGTTCCAGGAGTTGCCCGCGCAGGCAATGGGGCCATGCACGATATGCGCCACATCGGCAATCGGCAACAGCGCAATCTGCGCGCCGTCGAAGGCACATCCACCCGCAGACGCCCCAGGCTTGGGACGGGCGCAGCCCGATTTTTCCTTCTTGTTGTGCGCACAGGCAGGCTCGTTGAGCAATTCGGCAACTTCTGAAGCCTTCATGTCACTACCCCTCCCCCATTTTCAAACATTGACCCAGACTCTGCATGTGTTTTAAGCAAACCGCGTGCCACAACATAAGTCTTTGTTTTTAATGTACTTCAATATCAGAAGGCGCTGTCGTAAATGCGACAATCCCCACAGAATGGTTATAGGGTGTGTTTGCAACAGGGGGTTTAGCGGACAAGCCGCAGCCAGCAGCGGGGTTTTCGTGTCCCCTTTGAAGCCGCCGTGGACTGGCCTGTGGAAGCTGGGTAAAAGCGCCATGGATGGCGCATTTAGCCTCGTCGCGACATGGATGTCGCGTCGAGGCGACCCGGCTGGAGCAGGTCAGGCCACGGCTTGCCCGCAGGGCGGCTTCACTGGGGTGCATTTCTTTGGTGACTTTCTTTGTGCACGCAAAGAAAGTTACGCTCGTGCAAGAAAAGTAACCAAAAGAACACGCCCCGTGGGGTCGCCCTGCGGGCAAGCCGTGAACAAAGCGCCTCCGGCAAGGCCGTCCCAACGCAACATCCATGTTGCGATGGGACTAAACAGGCCATCCATGGCCTGTTTACCATGCCTCCAGCACTTCGTTCACGGCGACCCCAAAGGGGAGGGAAAACCACTCTGCCATCCATGGCGCTTTTACCCGGCTTCCGCAGGCCAGTCCACGGCGGCTTCAAAGGGGGAATGAAAACCCTGCGACTCGCCGTGGCGAGTCCTTACCCCCACTTACAAGGTATAAGGCCGATCAAGCCACTGCGCCAGCAAGCTGGCATCGCGCTCCGGCAAATAACTCAAACCGCGCGCCATATCCTCACCTACGCGCGCCGCCAGTGCAGTGGGCACACCTGCGCCCGCCAGCATGTGGAAATACCAGGCAGCGGAATAGCCGCGCTGGCGGTCGAAGGTGCGAATGGCCTCGGCGCGTTGTAGACCTTCGTCCTCGTCCTCATCGACGATGCCAGAAGGCTTGGTCGAGGGTGTGGCAAAAACGCCATCCATAGGCTCACCCGCATCCAGTGACAAAGGACGGGCATTGAGTACCGGCTGCTTGAAGCGATCAAGATGCTCGGCCAGCGCGAACACCCAATGCGCGCAGAGGGCTTTTGCGGCGCTGCTGGACTGGTTCCATTCTTCGACGAAACGGCAGGCGGGTGGCGCATCCGGACGCTGCCCGCGCAGGCGTGCCAAAAACTCGGCCATGTCGGTGACGCGACGGAAACGGTAGCGCGTCTCACCCAGCACGCAACGTGGCGTGTGCTGGGTGTGGTGTGGCGGCTCTAGCAGCTCGTCGAGTTCGTTGGGCAGGTGTGCGGGATCAAGCAGCGGGCGATCAATCAGTTCGCACAGCTCTTCGATTTCGAGCTGGATGAACTGCTCGGCCTTTTTGCCATAGGCCGCGACAAAAAAATGCGTGCGCCCTTCAAAGCGCGAAAGTTGCAGCCCCCGCTCAAGATAGCACTCGCAAAAGGCTGCGCTCTCTTCGCCGCAATCCAACCAAGCCTGTTCGATCCAGGCTTCGGCATCTTCGGCCAGCAGATCGCCCTGCGCGTCGTAAACCCGCCCTGGGCGATGCCAGCCGCCGCGCGTCAAGGCATGGCGGAAGTTCCAGCGCGGCCAGAGTTCTGCCAAAGCTTGCAGCAGCAACGCATGTTGATCGGATACCGGGGTTTCGCGGCACAGGCGCTCCAAGGCATAGCGTCCTTCTTGCAGCAACACCCGGTTCATGTGTCACTTCCGTCGTCGTTGCGCCAAGCGATGACCACCCCGCTGGCGGTATCCAGATCGTTGCTCAGGGTGATGCAATGCTCGCGGGTGTCCATCAGGTAAAGATCGAAGCCCTCGGCGGCAAGCACCGGTTGCAGGCGCGCCGGGATGTCATCCTCGCTGCACTGACTGAAGCGCAGCTCTGGATAGTCGGCGCGCAGGCGCAGCAGCAGATCATCCGCCATGCCGATGGATGCCTGCGCCTGGCTTATGGCATGGCTTATCTCATCCAGACGTTCTTGGCTAAGGACGGGCGCCGCGGCATTCATGATGTCACCTCGTCGTCATCCTCCTCCTCCTCAGTGCGGAAGCGCGCCAGGCTTGTGGCCTCCACGCCCATGATGCGCGCCAGCCAGGGCGGCGGCTGGTGCATCGAGGCCTGCAGTTTTTCCAGCGCCTCTTGCGCCGCGCCACCCGCAGGGAACTTGATCGGATGCACATCGACACGCACCACTTTGGCCGCCGCCGGGCCACCGATGGATTGCACATACACCACGTTGCAGTCGGCGATCAGTGCCGCACGCGCAGCATTTTTGTCTTCCGCTTCGTCAGCATCCAAGGCGGAACGCACATCAATCAGGCGCACCGTTTCAGGATCGACCTGATACACCAGAAAGCGCACGCAGGAGCCAAAATGGCCATCCAGATTCTCGCCTGTATTCGAGGCCACGGCCACGCGCAACGAGCTGGGCATATCGCCTTCGGCATAAGGCTGAGCCACGGGCAGGTCACTGCCTTCGACGCCTTCGCCCCAAAGATGGCGCACAGCGGATTTGAGGGCTTCGCTATCCATACCCGGATCGACGATTTCATCACCCTGCAACAAGGCTTTGATGTCGGTGACGGTGACACGCGCCAGACTTTCACTGCTTAGCGGCGTGCCAAAGCGTGCGCCCAGTGCGTTGACGAAAGCGCGTACATCGACACCCGGCAAGGCGCGGGCGGCCAGCCCGACGCGCAGGGCGACATCGCGATTGGTGATAGGTGAGTCAACGGAAGTTTCATTCATCGAAGTAGTCCTCTATTGATCGTGGTGGGGTTGAGCCCATGCGACTGGGAGGGTGTTTACAAAACGAAGGTTTGACGTACTCGCCACAGCAAGTGGCAGGGTTTTCGCTCCCCCTTTGAAGCCGCCGTGGGCTGGCCTGCGGAAGCCGGGTAAAAGCGCCATGGATGGCGCATTTAGTCTCATCGCGACAGGACGTCGCGTTGAGACGACCCGGCTGGAGCAGGTCAGTCCACGGCTTGCCCGCAGGGCGGCTTCAGCGGGGTGCATTTCTTTGGTGACTTTCTTTGTGCAAGCAAAGAAAGTTACTCGCCCGTGGCAACCATGCTTTGTACGAAGCTTCACCTTAAAAACGGGCGAAACAATACCACCGCACTAGAACGGCTCGTGGGCTTTTTCGCCCGTCTTGACGCAGATGCTTCGTTGCCAATAGCGTTGGCTACGGGCGAGTCACTTTTCTTGCTCGTGCAAGAAAAGTAACCAAAAGAACACGCCCCGTGGGGTCGCCCTGCGGGCAAGCCGTGAACAAAGCGCCTCCGGCAAGGCCGTCC
>NCGK01000035.1:696-2975 GCA_002281735.1 Gammaproteobacteria bacterium 28-57-27 | reverse complement strand
GTTACTTCCACTCCACTATGACGATCAGAAAATATTCGGCATATGGTGCACGCTAATCCCCAATGGACATGGCAGAGGATTGAACGAAGCCGCTCAGATGCGTTTTGGGAAGGACCTCGACGCTCTTGATCAAGACCAGATCACGGCCTTGATGATTCTGGCAAGGAGCCCGCAATACTTCGACGCACCTCCAAAGAATTTGGAAGAAGGCGTTCGCCATGTGACAAATAAATACCACGAGCTTTATGGTGGACTGGGAAAGGGTACAGGCTCAAATTGAATAGCAGCACGGTAGGGCTGATCAACGCAGCGCCCTCCGCCGAATGAATCTGCTTGTTGCCCCATTGCTGGCCCAAGCTGGCGGCTACGTCGACGGCACGAAGGTACTCACGCCGGCGACCTCGATCGCGGTGCCGGGTTCCAGCACCATCGTACCGGTGCCCACCTTCAACAACGCGGTGCTGACCGACCAGAACACCATCGCCGAGGCCAACAACGATCTCATCAAGACGCCCTCGTCGTTCGACCCGGTGTCCACGGTCACCGGCAACAACTTCCATGACGAGACCGACTTCGTCATCAAGGGCCGCGCCGGGCTGAACTACGCCTTCACCCGCAGCTACAATTCCGCGCCGTCCGCCACCAAGACCGACCTGGGGCTGGGCTACGGCTGGGTCCATTCCTACGGCATGCGCCTGGTCTCCAACGACTACGGCCAATGCCCCAACTGCACGGCGGCGCAAGACCCGGTCAACGGCAACGGCAAGACCAGCTCCCTCACCTACACCGACGAGCGTGGCGGCGACCACAACTACCTGGTCAACGAAGCCACCTACGCCGTCACACCGCCGCAGGGCGAATTCGACAGCCTGGCCCTCGACAGCCCCAGCGCCGGCCAGCACACACTGACCTTCCGCAACGGCACGAAGTACGTCTTCCAGACCGTGGGCGCCGGCAATCTCAGAACCACCCCCGGCGTTACCGCTCGGCTGATTCAGATCGCCGATGCCTGGGGCAACCAGCTCAACTTCACCTACAACGCGGCCGGCCGGCTCGCCACCGTCACCGACAATCTGGGCATCGCCGGCCGCACCGGCCTGGTGTTTGCCTACGATGCCAGCAACCACCTGTCGACGATCAAGGACTGGACGCAGCGCACCTGGACCTATAGCGTCGTCAACGCCGGCGGCAGCCCGCCGGCCTACCACCTGTACTACGCCACCAATACGCTGAACCAGTGGCGGCTTTACGGCTACACCCCCGGCACGAACAACCTCGTCCAGATCAGCAAACCCCTGCGCGGCGTCAAGACCACGTTCAGCTACTACCAGAACGGCCGCACCTTCAACGACGCCGACGCGCTGGGCAATACCGAGACCCTGGACTACGACCTCTACCGCAAGGCCACCCGCATCACCGACCCGCGCGGCGGCATCCGCGAGTATGAATACGACGGCTCCGGCCGCCTGGTGAAGCTGACCGAGCCCGACGGCGCCATTCTTCAATTCCAGAGCCAGGCCGACGGCCTGCGTTACAGCAAGACCGACGGCCTGGGCTACCCGACCCAATACAGCTACAACACCGACCACAGCTTCAACACCGCCTCCAACACCGCCGGCAACGTCACCCGCGAACAGGACGCCCTGAACCAGACCGTCGATACCAGCTACGGCCCCTACGACCAGGTGGCCTCGATGAAGGACCAACGCGGCAACACGCTCAACACCAGCTTCTACACCAGTGCCGGCACCTGCGCCGCCCTCGGCAAGCCCAACACGGTCACGCTCTCCACGCTATCCGGCGCCAGCAACGTCAAGCTCAAAAGCTACTGCTGGAACGCCGACGGCAGCCTGGCCAGCCTGACCGACTTTCTCAGCCCCACCGATATCAGCAAGACGCGAACCACCACCTACAGCTACGAGGCCACCGGCGGCAACGCCAACGCCCACCTCAACGTCCAGAGCCTGACCCTCACCGGCTGGGACGGCGCCAGCGTCACCCAAACCTTCACCTACGACGCCCTCGGCCGCAAGCTGACCGAAACCCTGTCCCGCCGAACCTCCCCGGCCAGCGCCACCCCGATCAATCTCACCACCACCACCACCTGGGACGCCCTCGACCGGCCGATCCAGGTGCAGGACGCCGCCGGCAACCTCGCGATCAACCGCTATGACGCCAACGGCCAACGCTGGCAGATCACCCACCGCTACAAGAAACCGGACGGCAGCTACGACACCCGCAACGTGGTCACCCGCAGCTTCGACGCCGCCGACCGGGTG
>NCGK01000035.1:0-655 GCA_002281735.1 Gammaproteobacteria bacterium 28-57-27 | reverse complement strand
CGACGCCGCCGGCAACGTCGCCAGCGTCACCGACCCGGAAGGCCACACCCTGCAATACCAATACGACGAAATGAACCGGCGCACCGCCGTGACCGACGCCAACGGCCGCACCGTGAAGACCGCCTACGACCTGGCCGGGCATCCGGTGAGCGTCAGCAACGGCGCCAATGAAACCACCGCCACCGCCTATGACAAGTTGGGCCGCCCGATCAGCGTCACCGACCCGCACGGCTACGTCAGCACCCAGAGCTTTGACGCCAACGGCAACGTCACCTGCGTGATCGACGCCAACGCCCAGGCCGGCCTGCAGCCCAAGAACAGCGACGGCTGCACGGTCAGCACCCAGTACGACGAACTGAACCGCCCGATCCTGGTCCGCGACGCCCTGAACGGCACCACCCAGATCGCCTACGACCTCCTGGGCCATCCCCTCACCCGGATCGACGCCGAAGGCCGTCAATACGCCTGGGCCTACGACGGCCTGGGCCGTCTCACGGGGGAAACCGACTTCGCCGGCAAGAGCACGAGTTACAGCCTGGACCAGGCCGGCAACCCCTGGCAGAAAACCAACCGCCTGAACGAGGCCACCCAGATCGGGTTCGATGTTCTCAACCGGCCCATCTATGTCAGCACCCTCAAGGACGGCAGCGCCGAA
>NCGK01000034.1 GCA_002281735.1 Gammaproteobacteria bacterium 28-57-27 | reverse complement strand
ATCTCAAACGGCTCGGCGTGAGTGATATTTAACCCACCCTTGCCCGCCATAAGAAATTTGCGCCCGGCGGTGGGCATGGCATCGAACACATCGACCTGCACGCCGCCTACTGCCAAAACCTCGGCGGCCATCAAACCCGCAGGACCTGCGCCGATGACGGCTACGCGCATGATTTTTCTCGACTCAGGGGAAGGAGCCAAAACCAATATTTAGCCACAGAGATCACAGAGGACACCGAGAATTAAAATCTACGCCAACGCTGGACGTTCTCCCTCTCCCGCAAGCGGGAGAGGGTTGGGGTGAGGGGGCTTTCATTCGCTGCTGAGAGCACATTCTGCAAACCTGTGCTCTCTGTGGCTAAAAAATCCATCAACCCGGTGGCCAAGTCATCTGCCGCCCGGCCAGCAGGTGCAGGTGGATGTGATACACCTCCTGCCCGCCCGCCGGATTGCAGTTGAACAGGGTGCGATACCCCGCTTCTGCCACACCCAATTCCGCCGCAAGTTGCTTGGCCACCAGAAACAAACGCCCGATCAGCGGCGCGTCCTCGGCGCTCACATCATTGAGCGTGGCAATCGGCTTTTTCGGAATGATAAGGATGTGAATCGGTGCCTGCGGGTTAATGTCGCGAAAGGCTAGAATCTCGTCATCCTCGAATACAACCTGCGCGGGAATTTCCCTGCGGATAATTTTGCTGTCCGCATAAAGCGGAAACTTGGCATCCAGTGACATCAATGTCGCCTTATGCGCCAAAGCCGTGGCGATAATGATCCGATCCTGTGGGTCGCGGTGATGTTCTGGCAGCTCCACTGCAAGCTGGGCAATCCGCGGGGTCAAAGGCAGCAAACCCACACCAGAACCGGCGAGCGCCTTCTCGAACCATACATCCAACTCAAAAGGCAGAGCAATCCGCCCATGCTGCGCCAACCACGCCACTTCGAAACAGCTTATGGCAGATACGGCCACTTCATCGCTCGTCTCAATCAAGCGCAGCCGTTCAGGCGAAAGCGCATCGTTATGGCCACTCACCCACCAAAGCCAGATATGCGTATCCAACACCATCATGTCGGCAAGTCCCAAGCTGCCAGAGGCGCGCTCTCCATCACATCCCCCAACACCGTCAAAGACCCCACAAGATCGGGGTGCGGGTGACGCAAGCCGACCGTTTTCACCCGCTCCTCATCCTCCGCTAAAAAAATCGCCTCAAAGCGACGGTTCGGCGGCAAGCGCGGCAAAGACCTCAGCCGTCCTTGTGCATCGGTTTCCAGCATCAAGCGTTCTGCATACATCATTCACCCCCGAACTCGCACCAAAAAACCTCAAGCCGGACGACGGTCGTTCAAAGCTCGTGCCAGCGTGCCGCCATCCACAAACTCCAACTCACCACCCATCGGCACGCCCTGCGCCAAACGGGTGGCGACAATACCGCGCGCATGGCACATGGCACTGATCACATGCGCGGTGGTTTCGCCCTCGATGGTGCTGCTGGTAGCCAAAATGACTTCCGTGATCTCGCCCGCATCCAAGCGGGCTTCCAGCTTATCCAGCCCAAGTTCACGTGCGCCGATACCATCCAGCGGGCTTAAACGCCCCATCAAGATGTAGTACAAACCGCGATACGCACCGGAATTTTCAAGCGACCACTGATCCTGTGGCCACTCCACCACGCAAAGCTGGCTACGATCACGCTGCGGATTGCGACACAAACCGCACACCGGCTCCTCGGTCAGAGTACGGCACTCCGCGCAATGTCCCACCCGCTCGGCTGCGGCATCCAAGGCACGCGCCAAACGCCGCGCCGCCTCACGATCACGCTGCAACAGATGCAAGGCCAAACGCTGCGCCGATTTCGGCCCCACACCGGGCAAACGGCGCAGGGCTTCCATCAACTCATTAACCAGCGGGGAAAGCTGCATTTTGGCGGCTTAAAACGGCAACTTGAAGCCCGGTGGCATCGGCATACCCGCTGTGACACCGGACATACGTATCTGGGTTTCCTGCTCGATTTTGCGTACTGCGTCGTTCACCGCCGCCGCCAGCAAGTCTTCAAGCATCTCCTTGTCATCGCTCATCAGGCTAGGGTCGATGCTCACACGGCGCACTTCATGCCGCCCGGTCATCAGCACGCTCACCATGCCACCGCCCGACGCGCCAGTGACTTCCATGTTGGCAAGCGCAGCTTGTTCCTTTTGCAAATTTTCCTGCATTTGCTGCGCCTGCTTCATCAACTTACCCATTCCGCCTTTCAGCATAACTGTACTCTCCTCAATTAAATCAATGCATTAAACTCAGTCGGCATCCAAGGGGCGCACCGTATCTTCCAATAAACGCGCCTCATATTTATCCTCCAGCGTGCGCACCAGCGGGTCATTACGCAAACTGTCCAGCGCCTGTTGTTGACGCGCATCCTGTGCCTGTTGACGCAATTGTGCGGGAGTCGCCTGCTCAGGAACACCCTCAACAAACTGTAAACGCACCGCAGCACTCAAGCCAAGTTGCTTGCCCAAGGCCGCCGCCAGAGCCTTTTCGCTCACACTCGAACGCACACTGGCATGACTCGCCGGACAGCGCAGGGTGATTTTATCGCCCTCCTGCGCCACCAACTCAAGATTTTCCGCCAACTGCAACGCCATGCCCTTCAGCCCCAAACGCGGCAGCACACTGTGCCAATCGCCCAAAGGCTTGACGGCT